>CAVJRM010000006.1:0-89928 GCA_963652165.1 bacterium
TTTGATAAAACTATATACCGAGTGTATTTTATCAAACTCAAAGCCAAAATTCTATTAGAAAAAAATCTTTATAGGATGTTACAAAATCGGGGGCTTTTCTTTGTTACTTTTTACCACAAATTTCATTTAACGAGTAATGAGTAACGATGGGTCGCTACACTCCGAATGGGTTTATTCGCTTAGGAAATTTATGGAGTGAAAATAAGGCGCAGCTTTATCAGCTACGCCTTACGTTTTTATTTATTCGTTTTTCATAGCCTCAAGAGGTGAAATTTTAACTGCTTTCTCTGCAGGGTAGGCACCGGAAACAAGGCCGAAAATCATTGAAAATGCAACGCCGAAAAGGAAGAGCCAAATTGGAATTATAGAAACTCTGTTTTCCATTACGCCGCTGACTAATGTGCTGAAACTGCTTGTATCTATTCCCTGCATCATAGCATATATCAGGTTAATTACCAGCGAAACAATACAGCTTAAAATTGAGCCTATAAATCCGCCCAAAAATCCTATACTTGCCGCTTCAAGCAAAAACAGTTTTCTTATATCCGTTACATAACAGCCGAGGGCTTTCATTATGCCTATTTCTTTTGTCCTTTCGGATACGGACATAATCATTGTATTCATAATACCGATAGCAGCAACAAGCATACTTATTGCGCCGATGCCACCAAGGGCAAGCTGAATTGTGCGGGTTTCCTTTTGAGTTGATTCACGCATTTCCTGCATACTGCTGGTTTGGTAACCCATTCCGTTGATTTCTTCCTGAAGGGATGAAACGCTGTTAATATCTGTGGCATACACCTTAACCGAGCTATATGAGTTTGAAGCTTTTGTGCCTGTTGCGGAGCCGGCATTTTTCATAAAGGCTTTTAAATCTGTGGAATTCATAATAATTCCTTCGTCGCTGGCATAGTCAATATTATTATCGCTCTTTACTCTGCCCACAACCTTAAATTCCTCTGAATATACAATATTGCCGTCTCCATTACGAGCGCCGATTGTAAGAGTGTTGCCCACAAGTTTTATATAAGGGTCAGGCAATTCATCATCGGCATACTGCTCGTATGTGTCCGGGTCATATCTGGAAATGGTATTTTTGCCCTCAGGCCTTCTGGTATCTGTAAGTACATATTCAAAATATTGACCTATGGCAACTGTTCCTTTTTTGGTGGGAAGCTCGCCCTCAACCATTTCAAAGCCGAGTTTATCTAAGGTTTCCTCATCATAGCCGGATATTGTGTAATACTGAGCCACATATATATCGTTGTTGCCTGCGCTGACTTGAAGGTCCAAATCATCCGGGGAAGTTTTTGCGGCAACAAAATTTACTTTTTCATTGGTTTTTAATTGGGAAATGAAAGAATCATCCAGCTTTGCGGTGCCACCGTAATTAACATAAACATCAATCGCTGTAAGGTCGCCCATATCGTCAAGCCATGCTTCCTGAGATTTGGAAATACCTACGCCGATGGAAACCATACAAACAATGGATGCACAGCCGACTATAACGCCAAGCACAGAAAGAAAAGTCCTGCCCTTACGCCTCATCAGGTTGCTGAAACACATAAGCAAAATATCTTTAAGACTCATGTTTTACACCTGCTCGTCGTCATCGTTCCAATCTATATCTTCGGGAACTTCTGTTTTTGCTTTTTTCTTTTTCTTAACAATAACAATAGTTATAACAATTGCAATCACAACAACTGCTGCCACAACAGCGACGATTATCCATTTTGTGTTGCTTGTTTCGCCTGTATCATCGGTAGTATCACCGGAATCATCGGGATAGGGTTCAATTTCCATTTCCTGTGCGGTGAGGGTAAAAGGCAATTCAATTGTCTTTTGCTCGGTCATTTCATCTTCATATTTGATGATAAATTTAAGGTTTATGTCACCGCCCTGGTTCGGGGTAACAAAGAAATCTATTGTGCCGCTCTTGCCGGATTCAAAATTGCCGAGGTTTTGAGTGCTCTGCTCACAAGTTGCAAGGGATTCATCCTCAATAACAACGGATGCTTCAACATTGCTTACAGTACCTTTGCCACGGTTTATATATTCAATGGAAATATCTGCCTCTTGATAGGCATAAGCCTCGGTGCAAGTGGGGTCTGAAACGGAAAATCTATCCGGAAGATATACGGGAACGGTTAATTTCTCGGAAGATTCGGAAGATGTGCGCTCGTCACCGTTTACATATTCATACTTAAAGCTGATGTCTGTGCTTGCTCCGGTTACGGAAATGTTTGCAGGCACAAGCATTTCAATAGTTACGGTTTTTGAGCCGCCTGCTTTAAGAGAGCTGAAATAAAAAGTATTTGATGAAGATGTGATGGAAAGATTTTCATCAGTTTGAACTGCCATTATAATATTTTCAACGGCAAGGTCTTTGCTTGTATTTTGGAAAGTGATGGAGAGATTGAATTTATCCCCTGCGGCAATGGATGAACCGCCGTAGCTGTAATTTGAAACTATAATATTAGGTGTAGCCGCACCTGTTACTTTACTTTGCTTTGCGGCAGTAGAAACGGGGATAAGAATACTCTCTGTTGCCGTACCCTGAGCAGTAGCGGAATTGGTATTATAGTCATAAGAAAGAGTTACGCCTAAGGTTTGGGGTGATGACTGAACTTCACTGCCAACCTTCAATTTAAGAGCTACCGTGCGGGTAACGCCGGGTAAAAGTGTGCCTACATTCTTTGAAGTTTTGCTTTCGTCAAGAGTAAGGCCCTCACCTGCCTCAAAAACTGCGGAAGCATTATATGCAGTTGTGGTAGAAGTGTTAGTGAAATTTATATTAACGGAGAAGCTTTGACCTGCTTTAAGATTTGAAGGAACCTCTCCCCTATTGATTGTAATTTTAGGTGCTGATTTTTCGGATTCAACATATTCAACGCACTCACCCACTGAAACCGTAAGAGTTTCCGGGGCAACATCCTTATCTTTATAGCGAACTATAAATGTTAAATCTTTACCGCTGCCGGAATAAACAAGACCTGTGAATACTACTGTATATCTGAGCCTGTCTTTTGTTTTAATGGGATTGTCCTTCTCTTGAGAAACAGGAACAACTGCGGCAGTGCCGTAGCGGAAGGAATCTGTTGTGCGGGTAATATCAATATTTGTGGTGTCATAATCCGAGGCAAGCTCAAGATTACGAATTGTAACGGCAATAGTTACCGTATCACCTTTATTTATCTTTGTAGAAGAAGATGTATAACTTACAACAACGCTTTGTGATGAGTCAGCTGCTGCTTCTGTTTCATCGGATTTGTCTGTAGTATCCGCAAATGCCGGAACCACCGATGCAAAGCCCATAATAATCACAAGAACAATGCTTAAAATTTTAAGTGATAATTTTGTTGCTTTCATAATTCTTTGGGTAATATGCGTATTTACGCCTTCCCCGATACTCCTTTTTAAAATTCTATATGTTTTAATTACTGCTTCATTACGGATTCATTAGGCTTATCGCCGATAATTTCACCGTCTTTAAGGGTTATGATTCTGTCTGCAAAAGCAGCCAGCTCAGGGTTATGTGTAACTATAATAAGTGTTTCGTTGTATTTTCTTGCGAAAGTTACCATCATGCGCATTATTTGGTCTTGAGTTTTAGAATCCAAATTGCCTGTGGGTTCATCTGCAAAAACCAACTTCGGCTTATGCACAAAAGCTCTCGCTATGCCTGTGCGCTGCTGCTGACCGCCGGACATTTGAGTGGGATAGTGATTCATCCTATCTCCGAGGCCGACTTTTTTCAGCACGGATTTTGCCATGGCATCTCGTTTCTTTTTCTCAATTCCGCAAAAAGTAAGTGGCATTGCCACATTCTCTACGGCAGTTAATGTAGGCAAAAGATTATAGGCCTGAAAAACGAAGCCCACATTTTCCTGACGAAAAGCCGCAAGCTCATGCTCACTCATAGCGGTAATTTCTTTGCCACCGATAAACACCTTGCCTCTTGTAGGCGGTTCCATGCCCGCAAGCATATTCAAAAGAGTACTTTTACCCGAGCCCGATGCGCCGAAAACGCAACATATTTCTCCCCGTTTAATCTCAAGGTCAATCTTACGCAGGGCAATAACAACTTCTTCTCCCATACGATAGGCTTTACCCAAGCCTTGTACCTTGATGAAGGGCTCTGAAAATTCTTTTTCCATATTCAATTTTTCACCGCTTAAACAGCGGTGGGTTTGCACCAATTGTGCTCTCCTTTCCCCTTAAATTACACAGGATTTCGCCATTAAAGCAGACCTCTTTACCCTGTGCTGAAAGCACAAAAAATCCCATGTTGAAAACAGCAATTTTTAAGCAACAAAAATGACTTTGCTTTTTTACATCCGTTTCCGATTATACAGTATTGCAGTAAAAAATCAAGACAATATTTATGTATAATTTGTTAATTTTAAGAGGGCAAATATTTTGCGATATCAGCATTATAAAAATCATAAAAATTAAGCGCAGCAACTATCAAATGCCACGCTTTTGTCTATGTTAATTTTGCTCTCTTTTTATCCGATTTATTATACGCTGTCTGTTATATCTTTGCACTATTGCAAGCATTAAATCAAAGGAAGCTGCCAAAACGGATGTAATAATAAACACGGGATATGCTCCGAAAAAAGCACCTGCCACAATGGGCAAAAAGCTCAGCGCTGCTATCGTTTCATGCACAAGCTCCGCCTGACACATTGCCTCGGCTATTTCGCCCCATGTGTGAGTTGTTTTATCAAATGCCGAGCTGTCATAAGATTGAATTTTTCGTGTAAGCTTTTTTATTTTCAGCTTTTCGTAAATTTTAATTTCTGCTTTGCTTACCCGGTACCACCACTTTGTGTAGTCCACTTTATTTTTCATTGTGCAATTAAATATAAATCCCACAAGCAAACGCATTATCAGATGATAGGCTATTGTGCCGAAAGTTATGGAGAGGGTAAGTAAAAATTCATAGAATGTAACAGCATAAAGCACAGACAAAATAGCTGTTACAATCAAAGACAGAGCAGAAATTAACTTAAATTTTTTTGCCATATTCATCACTCCGACAAATGCACTTTAATCTCATAGTTATGATAACATTTTGATTATTTTTTTGTCAAGATTATACAGCATAAAAGCAATTATTATCTCCCTATCAAACAAATATTTTTCAATTTTTTTGTAAAAGTATGCTCACGGTTCTTTTTATCGGACAGAAAGTATGATATAATATGATTATAGCAATAAAATTTATTCATTTTTCAAAAAGGAGAATGTTTATGTTAAAGAAAATTTATATTGAAACTCATATTGATATGCGCTTTCTTTGGGAAAGTCAATTCAAAGAATTTTCCCAAGAATTTATCCTTGATTCAGATGGCAACGTTTCTCTCAAAGCGCTTATTTGGGGTGGGGATTTAGAAAACGGTTCAAGAGATATAAAAAAGCACATAGACGCAAACACGGCAGCGAGCCTGTTAAATGATGTGCTTGATTATTTTGAAAAGGACGAACCCACAATGGAGGTAATGGACGGAGATACCTATTACCTCACTATGTTCTTTGATGATGGCAAAGAAAGCAAAATATATGGTTCTTCATCTTGCCCTTCGGGAAGATTAGTTTCTCTTTGCAATAAAATTCGCAACGCCGTAGGAATAGATAATCTTTATCTTTTTGACACCTATAGCTTTGAAGACCACGAGGAGCCTGATTTATCGGAAATGGATTTGGATGAATAAAATTATCGTCCATTCACTACATTTGCTTTTTCATAGTTAAATCATTTAGATAAAATAAATGCTCTTTGTCAATATTTGGGGTGGAAAAACAAATAAGCCAAGAAAATCGGTAGCAGGAAACTGTTGCCGATAATTATAATAGGCAGAAAAACACCCAAGGCATAGCCTTGGGTGTTCTCCTAATGTTTGTTTGGTGACCCGGACGAGAATCGAACTCGTGTTACCGCCGTGAAAGGGCGGTGTCTTAACCGCTTGACCACCGGGCCGTATTGGTAGCGGAAGGTGGATTTGAACCGCCGACACCCCGGGTATGAACCGAGTGCTCTAGCCACTGAGCTATTCCGCCATTTACCGCTTCGCTTATCGTAAAGCGCTTGTACATTATATTATAAAGATTTGTTTTTGTCAACAGTTTTTTTAAAAAATTTTGCACCCCAAAAATTAAATTTAATTTGGAGTTTTTTGTTGTTTAATATTTTTAAAAATGATATAATCGCCGTAAGAGAAATTAAAAAGGAGGAAATTTTATGTCAAAAATAATTGTGGCAGGCGCAGGGCACGGTGGCGTTGTGGCAGCAATGCTTCTTGCAAAAGAAGGTCACGATGTAACTGTATATGAAAAATCTTCCGAGGGTGAATGTGGCCTTGACCAAAGAGATTCACTTGATGCCACAGCCCTTGATTATGCCGGAATAGAAATACCCGAACATTTCAATGCGCCTTCAAATCAAATTACATTTGTTCCCCTTGAAAAAGAGGTTAACCCTGTAACCATACCGGTTAACGAAAATTACAGAAATCTTACGGTAGAAAGAAAAGAATTTATAAACTATCTTATCTCCCTTGCAAAAGAGGCGGGGGCAAAGTTTGTATACAACACGGAAATTGAAAGCCCCGTTATGCTTGGCAGCAGGGTTGCGGGAATTAAAACAAATCTCGGCGAAATTACCGGCGATCTTATTATTGACGCGTGCGGACTTCACTCCCCTCTTCGTAAAAATTTACCGGAATTTACCCACATAGAAAGAGAAACAGGCCCCTATGACACCTTGCATGCTTACAGAGCATATTTCAAGAAAATTCCCGGTGTGCCTGACCCCGAAAATAAATATAATCTTTATATATTAGAGGATGGCACCGAGGGTTTTAGATGGGCTATAACGGAAGAAAATTTTGTGGACGTGCTTCTAATCAGATTCCCGGAGCTAGGTTATTCGGATGTAGCGGAAGGTCTCAGAATCGTAAATGAATTAAATCCTCAAATGGATAAGGAAATGATAAGAGGCGGCAAATTCACGGAAATTCCCGTTCGTCAGCCTTTGTCTGTTATGGTAGCAGACGGGTATGCAGCCATCGGCGATGCCGCATTCATGACTTACGCTGTTAAAGGCTCGGGAATGGCATACTCCATAAAGGCTGCCAAAATGCTTGCGGATACCGTTATTGAAGACAGTGAAGGTCTGTATAACGCGGAAACACTTTGGAATTACGAGAAAAGATTTTTCAAAGAAATCGGATTTTCAGCTTGCAATATTGCTCTTGCAAAAAATCTTTTGCCTTTTATGACAGCAAAAGAAGTAAATGATATGTTCAAAATGGGACTTATTTCAACAGATGCGCTTGAGGCTCTCATAAGAGGTGAAATGCCCAAAACAAAAATCCCCGCTTACATCAGAGATAAAATTAAAATTCTCGGCGATGTGCCGGAATTTCGCGGCCACATGATGAATTTATTAGGCTGGGTAGGCAGATTTGCCACAACAGTTGAGCCCGTCTTTCCGGAAAAATACAACCGTGAAAATGTTATAAAATGGGCAGAAAAATACAATAAATTTTTCTATTCAATAAAGAGAAAAGACGAAGAACAATTAACAGAAATTAAAGAAGATTAAGGTGCCGATATGCTGAAATTATATGATTTAGAATGTGAAAATTTTATAGTTCCCATAGGTATTGGAACAGGCAAGCCTCGTTTCAGCTGGAAAATCCACAGTGATTTGCAAAACTGTTTGCAAAAGGCATATCAAATTCAAATTTCAAAAAGTAGTGATTTCAGCAAAATATTATGGGACAGCGGAATTGTTTCAAGCGAGCAAAGCCGCCTTTGTGAGTGCACAGGAGAGTCTCTTTCTGCCGATACAGAATATTTCTTCCGTGTAAAAATAGAAGATAATCACGGTGAAATGAGTGAATGGGAAGTATCAAAATTTGAAACAGGAATTTTGAATTATAAGGATTTCACAGCGGATTTTATCTCATCCCCTCTTGATAAGCCGGAGGATTCCCATGCTATTTATTTCAGAAACGGCTTTGAAATAAAGAAAGAAATCAAAAAAGCTAAAGCCTATGTTACCGCCCTCGGTATGTATGATTTTTACGTAAACGGTCAAAAAATCGGCGATGCGTATTTTGCTCCGGGATTTTTGTCATATAACAATCATTTACAGGTACAGGCCTATGATGTAACCTCAAATATACTTCAAGGCAAAAATGTTATCGGTGCTATTGTAGGCGCAGGGTGGTACAAAGGTGATTTAATAAGCAGCGGTAATCGTAATCACTACGGCTCAAAAAATGCCTTGTTTGTTCAGCTGCATATAACCTATACAGACGGCACGACGCAGGTTGTTATAACCGATGAAAACTGGGAAAGCGGATTTGGTGCCATAATTTACAGCGAGCTTTATCACGGTGAAATTTTTGATGCAAGGATTGATAATTCCGATTGGTGTAAAAACGTAAAAAGCGGAGATTTTGTGGGGTGTGAAAAGTTTGATTTTGACAAATCCGTTATGTGTATGCAAACAGGTGAATTTGTCCGTGAGCAACAAGTTTTGAAACCCATTAAAAAAATCAAAACGCCTTCCGGTGAAACGGTTTTTGATTTCGGCCAAAATATGGTTGGCTTTATTCGTGTAAAAATCAAAGGCAAAAAAGGTGACCGCATTCGCCTTAATTTTGCAGAGGTTCTTGACAAAGACGGCAATTTCTATACAGAAAATATGCGCTCTGCCCGCAACGACATAATTTATATTTTGTCGGGCACCGGTGAAGAAATATTACAGCCTCATTTCACTTTTCAGGGATTCAGGTATGTGAAAATTCTTGAATTCCCCGGTGAACCCGAAATTGAAAATTTTGAAGGCGTTGTTCTTGATTCGGATATGTCTGAAACCGGTAAATTTGAGTGTTCAAGTTCTCTTATAAATCGCCTTGTGGAAAATGTCAGTTGGGGCTTTAAGGGTAACTCCGTTGATGTGCCCACCGATTGCCCACAGCGTGACGAAAGATTAGGATGGACCGGTGATGCACAGGTATTCATAAGAACAGCTTGTTTTTTACGAGATACAAGGGCTTTCTATTCAAAATGGCTTACCGATATGGCATACGACCAGAAACCAAGCGGTGCAATACCGAATATTGTGCCTAATTTGTTTAATGATGATGGCGGTGCTTGCGGCTGGGCGGACTCCGCAACAATTTGCCCTTGGACTTTATACCTTTGCTACGGCGATAAATCAGAGCTGAAAAAGAATTATCCCATGATGAAAAAGTGGGTTGAATATATCCGCTCTGTTGCTGAAGACGATGTTTATTGGAACAGAGGTTTTCACTTTGGGGATTGGCTTGCTTTGGACGCAAAGGAAGGCAGTTATTTTGGCGCAACGCCTAATGATTTAACAGCTACGGTTTATTATGCGTATTCATCTCTCATTTTAAGCAAAGCTGCAGCTGCCCTCGGATATGATGATGACAGCAGTAAGTATTTGAAACTTCATAATAATATTACTGAGTTCTTCAAAAAAGAATTTTTCACGGCAACAGGTCGTCTTGCCGTTCCCACACAAACAGCTCATGTATTGGCCCTTATGTTTGACCTTGTGCCGAAAAATGCAAGGCAAAGGACTATTGACAGCCTTGTGGAACTTATAGAAGCAAACGATAATCATCTTACCACGGGATTTTTAGGCACTCCTTATCTCTGCTTTGCTTTAAGCCGTTACGGCCGCTTGGATATGGCATTATACCTCTTAATGCGTGAAGAATATCCCTCTTGGCTTTACCCGGTTAAACAGGGCGCTACCACCATTTGGGAGCATTGGGATGGGCTTAAACCCGATGGGTCGTTTTGGAGCAAGGATATGAACTCATTTAATCACTACGCCTACGGCTGTATACTTGATTGGATGGTTCAAGAATTAGCAGGTCTTAAATGTGATGAAGAAAAGCCGGGATACAAGCATTTTACCATATCTCCGAATTTGCCCGACTCATGGGAATATATAAACTGCGGTTATAACAGCATTTACGGTGAAATTAAAATTCATATTGCAAGAGAAAATAACATTCTTAATATTAGGCTCACCATTCCCGAAAACACAGTTTGTGATTTTAATTTAGGTAATTACTCAAAAAAATTCGGCTCAGGCACTTATGAATTTTCCTGCCCGAATATCTCAATTTCCGCATTTGTGCCGAAAGAAAACAATTAATATGGTAAACGACAAAATCCCCGCCTTAATCGGCAGGGATTTTGTTTGGAAAGAAATGAGAATCTTTTTCCATATAGCTTCCTGAAGTATTTAACTCAACCACATGACTACATTATACGGATTTTATTAAATAAAAATAGGGCCAAACGGCCCTATTTTAAGAATTTTTTAAGGATTTTTTAAGAAATTTTTAAGTTTTCTCAAAGAATTTTCACTGTAATTTCTTTTTTATAACAATTCCTGTTCTTGCAGCTTCAACAGCGAGCTCTGCACGGGTATGAAAACCGGTTTTGTCAAGCATACCCTGCACATAGTTCTTTACAGTTTTTGCTGATAAATCCAATCTTTCCGCTATTTCCTGGTTACTGTCACCGGTAGTCAATTCTCGAAGGATATCAAGCTCTCTTGCAGTAAATTTATGATTACTTGAAAGCCCGATTGTAACCTCCGGGGTGGAATCCGGATAAATATTCTCGCCGTTACAGGTTCTGTCCATCAAAGCAAGAATGGGTTCCTCAGAGGTTTCTTTGTACCAAAAAGAATCAACGCCTATAGCCTTTGCCCTTTTTATCCATGAGTATTCGGGCATAGACGTAACAATTATTATTTTTATTTGCGGCATTTCTTTTTTTATTTCCGCTGCCGCTACAAGGCCACTGTTATTTCCCTCTGTAATAACATCCATCAATATGAGATCTACTTTGTTCTTTTTGCAAAACGACAAAGCCTCTTCTGAATTTGTAATAGAACCGACAAGATTATATTTTTCTGATGATGAAACAAAGATTTCAAATAGTTGCCTCGGCATTTCTTGGTCTTCTACTATAAGCACGTTATACATTATTCTTCCTCCTCTTTAAGCTTTAATGTAACTGTAACAGTGAAACGCTCGCCGCAATCAACACTCATTTCACCGCCGGCTTTTTCAATTCTGCTGCGTAAACGGGAAAGTCCGCCACCTTCTCCGGAAAAGGACTTTTTGCTATTTCCGTCGTCTGTATAGGTAGTTATACATTTATTATCATGCTGCAAAAAGGATATATACAGATTTTTTGCATTGCCATGTTTTATGGCATTTGTTACCATTTCAAGGCCCACATCATAAAGTAAATCTGAAACTTCCCGATTATTAACAGGTAAAGCATTTTTGAAATTAACCTTTATACCTAAATCTTCGGTTGCCTTTATAAACTTTTCAACAGAAGAGTGTGAATATAAATCCGCTTCCTTGCAAAGCATCATTGTGTTTGCTTTCCATTGCAAAAGAAGATCGGCCTTGTCTTCTTCGTTGTAGCCTTCAAGGCTTCTTTTGGACCGCAAAAGCATAAAATTCATAACATCGTGAATATTGGATTTTGCTTCCATTATTTCACGCTGACGGGTAACATCAACAATATGGTCACTGTATTCTCTTATTTTTTCATTTGTAATTTTCAGCATTTCATTATTGGTGGTAAGCTCGTGGCCTTTGATATAAAGCTCGGTAACTCTGCTTATCACGATTTCATAAACGCCTTTTTTACCCGGCCTTATTTCTCTTTTTATAACTCTGTAATAATTGCCGCTTGGGGAAGAAACAACAACCTGGCCCTCTTCAAAAATAACATTAAAGCCTTTTTTAAATTTACCTGCAATTATTCTGTCATAAAAAACATTTCCGTTTAATACATATCCGCCCATAAATGTTAATGCAAATTTTTTCATTAATTCATTTACAAGAATAATTTTGCCGTTTTTGTAATAACAACAGATTGCAACGGGAAAAGAATCAACCGCTTCCTTAATAGAATTTAAGCTTATATTATCATCATACCACTTATTTGCATTGCTCAACATTATTGCTACTGCAACAGTTGAAAAAATCATATAAAATAAGGAAGAAACAACTATGACTTTCCCTTCATAGTGTAAAATCATACCGTAATACTTTGTGTTCAATATAATTTGAAGGGCAACATAATTTATTTCGGATATAAAAGCGCTCAAAACAATGGGGCCGGCACGTCTTTGACGAATAAACTGAGCAACCGAATAAAGCATTAACAGCACAAGAAAGTAAAACCAAACAAAAGCCAAATTGTGAAAAACTATATTAAATGTTAATCCGGAAGTCACCTTTCAGCACCTCCTTTTCCAACGGTAAGGGTGAAATAAACCGTTTCATCCTCACGAAAAGAAGATACTTTAATAGAGTTGCTGTATGTTAATATCTCCGGCTCATCATATGATTCAAATGCAAATTTTATTTTGATTTCTTTATCTGTCTCCGAAATGCTGAATATAACTCCTTTAAGCGTATCAATTACGGACTCTAAAAGATGCCGGCAATAATCGGCTATATCAATAACCTCTTCTGCATTTAAATAGCCGTAAGCACTGCCGTTAACCGCTGTTTTAACTCCGCACAACGAAAGATAACCGAATATTTCTCCGATTGCAATTCTTATTTCCGCAGAAGAAATTATATCATTTTCGGATGCAATGATTGCCAAATTTGCTCTGCGTTTTATGATTGATCCGTAAAAGCATATAAGTGCCATATTATGCTCATAAAGCTCAGGCCTTTTCTCTGCCTCCATTGCAAGCAGGGAAATTTTGGATGTTTCCGGCAAAACGATTTGAGATATTTCATCATATATCTTGTTTTTTTCGTTTATACGGGCTTCTTCTTCAGCAAGTCTGTTTTCAGCCTCAAGCACAGTTTTTTCTTCCTCAAGGCTGTCAGCTGTATCCTCAAGGGCCTCATTTATGTCATTAAGCTCAGATATATCCTCGCTATATATAAGATAGCCGCCGGTTAAAGGCACCTTGTGATCAACTTTATCTTCATCCGGTAATTCACTTTGAACTAAAGATTCAAATACAGCCTCATCTTTATTATTATAAATTACGGAACGGGATGACAAATATTTGAATATTTGATTGTAACCGGAATTTGAGGAAATAATACCGGATTGTATTGCCGCTTCCCAAAAAGCCATAACGGAAAAACAATATATTTCAGGCAATTGAAGAATATGCTTTTGCGGAAAAAAGATAAGAAACAAAACGCCCAAAAACAAGCCCGCCAAAGATACAGAAACAAGAACTATTACAGACTTTCCGTGTGCATAATCATAATGGAAATTTTTTATTAAGATTAAAGTTGAAAGAAACAGTGCTGTCATCCATATAACAATCAAAATATAAACAGGGCCACGGATATATTCACTATTCCAATTTACATAATTTTTGTTGAATTGGAAAACCAACTGATGAATATCATTTGTGAGAATCAAAAGTATTATTATTACACTTATGGTGCGGCAAATAATTTTTACTTTATTAAATTTCACTATGTTTGAAATTCTACGCACATCAAAGCCGATTTCGGCAGCAAGTTCGAAAGAAAACTCAGCCATGGCAATCATGGGCACATAGTAAGCGTACCAAAGAATACGAGGAATAGAATCTACATATAAAACAAGAGAATATTTCGTGAATCTCAAAACAAAAAACAGGAGCATGAAAAACGCCATTTTTTGAAGAGATTTAACCGTATATTTATCGGCTATGCGCCATCTGACTGCAAAAACCCAAACCATAACAAGAAAGCTGTATTCAACACTTTCATTATGCAAAAGCAAATGGGAATCATTAAATAAAAAGCTACTGAAGGGAATGGCAAACAGCAAGACAAGGTAAATAAGAGTATTAACTTTTGTTTCTCGTGTTCTGTACACTCCTATCCCTCCACAAAGTATCATGTAAATATTACCTTACATTAACTTATATATTATATCATATTAACAGCAAAATCAATATTTTAATTTAGAAAAATAAAGGTAATTGAATAAATCTTTTTTTTGTGATATGATATTTACAAATTGATTGGAGAAAAACTATGGTAAAAGGTATTATTTTTGATGCAGACGGCACGCTTTTAGATTCAATGCCCTTTTGGCACGGCCTTATGGGCGAAGCTCTAAGAAGCCTAAATGTTAGGCCGAGCAAAGAATTAAACAGCGAAATAGAATATATGAGCCCTTTTCAAGCCTGTGAATATGTTATCGATAAATTTAATATTCCCATTACTCCGGAAGAAATGATGAATAAAATGAAAATGAGAATTTTCAATTTCTACAATTCAGAAGTCACATTAAAACCGGGCATTAAAGAATTTCTTAAAAAATTAAAAAATTCCGATATTAAAATGACCGTTGCCACGGGAACGGACTCTCCCCTTGTAAGTGCCGGATTAAAGCTAAACGGTATTCTTGATTATTTTGAAGAGGTGCTTTCCTGCGCAGATGTGGGAAAAAGAAAAAATGAGCCGGATATTTACAGGATTTCTCTTGAACATCTCGGCACTGAAAAAAATGAAACAATAGTTTTTGAGGATGCTCTCTATTGCCTTGAAACTGCAAAGGCAGACGGCTTTAAGGTTGTTGCCGTAAGCGAAAAAACGGAAAGAGCAACAGAAGAAATGATTGCAAAATCAGACTTTTATATGACTGACTATAATGATTTTGACGGTTTTATGCTTAAATTTAATTAAGAAGTGATAACATGAAAAGATGTGTGATTATAGGCGGTGCGCCTATTGAGAATTATGAAAGAGTAAAAAAATTTCTTCAAGATGATGATTTTTATATTTACTGCGACAGCGGATTAAATCATATAGATTCTCTTGGCAAAAAACCAAATTTAATTGTTGGGGATTTTGATTCTCACAGCAACCCCAATATGAATGTAGAAACTATTGTTTTACCTAGAGAAAAAGACGATACAGACACAACTTTTGCCGCAAAACAAGGCATTGAAAGAGGTTTTGAAGATTTTATACTTATAGGTGTAACGGGAGGCAGAATTGACCACACTCTCGGCAATATTTATCTTTTACAATACTTATACAAACACGGTAAAAAAGGAATTTTAATTGACGATTTTTCAGAGTGTGAAATAATAGATTCTTCCCCTGCTTACGTTAAAGATTGTTATCCGTATTTTTCTCTTGTAAACATTAGCGGAACAGCAAAAGGCATAACCATAAAAAATGCTAAATTTCTCTTGGATAATGCCAAAATCACCCCTGAATATCAATATGGGGTAAGTAATGAGGTGCTTAAAGGCAAAATTGCCGAAGTCAGTGTAAAAGAAGGCTCATTATTGCTTATAAAAGATATTGTTTAACCTTTAAAGGTGCCTAAAAAGGCACCTTATTTTTATAAAATCCATACAAATGTTAAAAATGTCTAAATTTTAGAAAATTTATGTTGACTGCATTTTGTTTTTATAATAAAATAGCCGTCGATATTTTTGTGAATGAGAGGATTTATGTATGGCAAAGAAAAAAGAGTATCTTCGTGAGGGCGTTGAAAAAATTACATCCATTAGAGAAATGGTTGAACTTGCGGTTTTTGAAGCAGGCGATAAAATTGCCTATAAGTACAAAAAAGACGATAGCGTTGTTGAGGTTACTTACGGTGAATTTGCAAACACATTCACACACCTCGGTGCATTTCTTAACAGCCTTGACTTAGACAGCAAAACAGTTAGCTGTGTAGGACCAAACAGTTACAAATGGATAGTTGCATACTTTTCCATGCTCAGAAGCTCAGGTATATTTGTTCCACTTGACAAGGATCTTCCGGAAAACGACTTTATTTATTTGCTTAATGACTGTATGGCGAGCGCTGTTTTCTGCTCTGAAAAGGCGGAAAAGGTTATTGCTCAGCATATAGATGAACTTCCTCATATTAAGGCTGTTATTTGCTTTGAGAGAGAGGAAGATGACGGAATTTTCTATTCTTTTGATAAAGCTATTGAAAAAGGTGCAGAGCTTAGTGCAGCTGCTTATTTACAGCATTCCGATAAAGTTGACAAGCTCAAGATGATTGTTTACACTTCAGGCACTACCGGCAGAGCAAAGGGCGTTATGCTCAGCGAAAAGAATCTTATTTCCGATGCATATTACGGACTTCAAGTTGCAAATATCGGCAAATGCGGACTTTCTGTTTTGCCTTGGCATCATACTTACGAAGCAGTTACAGGTATTTTTGTTGCTTTTCACAGCCATGCAACTCTTTGCATAAACGAAAATATGATGGCCCTGCTCAAAAACTTATCTATTTACAAGCCCGATTATATATTTGTTGTTCCCGCTCTTGTTGAGATTGTTTACAACCGTATAATTCGTGGATTTGAAGCAAAAGGTATGCTTGATGAGCTTCAAAAAGCAATTGTTAAGAGTAAAGGCCTTCTTAAAGTTGGCGTTGATATCAGACCCGAAGCATTCAAATCAATTCACGAAATGCTCGGTGGCAACCTCAAACTTATCGTTTGCGGTGGTGCTCCCCTTCGTGAAGAAGTTGGTGAATTTTTTAATGACATCGGCATTGACTGCATAAACGGTTACGGCATTACCGAATGCTCTCCTCTTGTAAGCGTTAACATTCCCGAATACAACAATGATAGCGCAACTGTTGGCTACCCTCTCCCCTGCTGTGAAGTTAAGATTGATGAGCCGAACGAAGAAGGCATTGGCGAAATCTGTGTTAAGGGCGACATTGTTATGATGGGCTACTACAAACAGCCTGAGGCAACAGATAAAGTTCTTAAGGACGGCTGGTTCTCCACAGGCGACTATGGTTACATCAACAAAAAAGGTCAGATCGTTATCTCCGGCAGAAAGAAAAATATAATCGTTCTTAACAACGGTAAAAACGTTTATCCCGAAGAGATTGAAAGCTACATTCAGGGAATCGATTATGTTAACGAAGTTGTTGTTAACGGTGACTTAAACGAATACGGCGAAGAAAATTCACTTGTTGCAGAGGTTTATCTTAATGAGGTTAAGACCTCAACAGAGGTTCTTAAAGCTATAAAGAAGGCTTGCCAGAATCTTCCCGGCTACAAGCAGATAAGCAGAGTTGAAATCAGAGATGAAGAGTTTGAAAAGACCACATCTAACAAGATTAAGAGAAATTCAGCAAAAACTGCGAGAAAAGAAGCCAAGATGAAGAAAAAAGAATCAAAATAAAATGTTAATTTTGGTGCAGCTTAAGCATATTGCTTAGGCTGCATTTTTTTGCTTAAAAAATATACTTTTATTTTGTGCAATGATATGTTAGAATAAAAATCAGAAGCGGAGGTGCAATTATGAGAGAGCTTACCGTAAAAGCTAAAGATGGGCTTGAGCTTTCCTGTGCTTTATTTGAATGTGAAAGCCCGAAGGCTCTTATTCAGGTTATTCACGGAGCAAAAGAACATAAGGGCAGGTATTATAATTTCTGCGAATTTCTTTGCAATATGGGATACACCGTTATTGTTTCCGATAACAGAGGTCACGGTATGTCTATAAATGCAAAATATTTCCTCGGTCATTTTGATAGCTTAGATCAAATGGTCAGCGACCAATACGAAATAACTAAATTTATTAAAGGACTTGTCCCGGATAAGTCTCTTTACATGTTTGGCCACTCCTTCGGCTCCTTGATTGCAAGGAATTATTTGCAGGAGCACGATAACGAAATAGAAAAGCTGGTTACAACCGGCACAGTTTTCCCCGTTCACATTGCACCCATAGGTAAATTCTTTTGCACTCTTTCCTCAAAACTACACGGAGGCAATTCTCAAAAAGGCCTTGCATCAAAAGTTGCCAACAGTGGCGGTGACAGCTGGGTTTGCGCAAATCCATATACCATAAGAGAATTTAGAAATGATCCTCTCGTTCAAAGCTGTAAATACACCAACGCCGCTGCATTTGTTTTTGCCGATGCAGAAGCAAATTTAGTAAAATATAAAAAATATAAATGTAAAAACGAAAATCTTACAATTTTAATGGCAAACGGCGAAAAGGATATATTCAGAGGAACATATATCGGAGAGCATAAAGCAAAAAAGGCACTTAACAAAATCGGCTACGCTCACATCTTTACAATATCCTACCCTAAAATGAAACACGAGGTCATAAACGAGCTTGATAAAGCCTCAGTTTACAGCGATATAGTAAGATTTTATAATTCATAATATTAATCTGAAAACTATTTCAATTACAGCTTTTTTTGTTGATTTTTTTGATTATTTTCGTAAAAACGGAAGTTCTGTCCGTTTTATTGGACTATATATATGATATAATATGATCAGGAGGTGTTGAAATGCTTTTTAAAGACGATGACGATTATTTAAAAAAAATACTACGATCTTGATCATGATGGTGAAATTAATAATTTTGAGCGGAAGATAGCTGAAGATGAGAGATATTACAACTGGGTTGAATATAATAAAAGACACGTCTCAAACTCATCCGACTCATCCAACCTGTCTCACAGTTACAGCGAAAAGGATGTAAAAGTCAAAACTGAAAGCAATAAAAAAGCTATAATTATATCTATTTGTGCTTGCATTATAATATTAGGTGTTCTCACTGCCGTTTTATTATTTTGCCATTCAAAATACATAAATGCGGTAAATTATGCCATTAACAAAGATTATTTTAATGCCGAATTAGAGCTATGCGATTTAATTGACGAATTAAAATTCAACAAACCATCTACAAGCCCGGTGCAGAACCTATGGTTTTTTTGCTCTGCAGCAGATGACTACTATGATTGTTATTATGATGAGGCATCTTCAGGCCTTGAATATGTTAATAGAGATCTATTACCCGCTGAGCTGCAAGATGAGTATGACAAAATTAAAAGAGGCGATTATGTCGGCCCTAAAAAATCAAAAGAGGAAGCAGAAAAAAAGAGAGCAGAGGAGTTATCCAAAGCAAAAAGGAAATTTCATAATTCAGAATATAAATCATATACAACTGTCACAACTACAAAAAATTCTTCTAATGATTCATATTATTACTACACGCCTAAAAAATCAGATGATTATTATGATGTAGATGAATTTGCGGATGCAGAGGATTTTTACGATTATTATTACGATGACTTCTATGACCTTGAAGAAGCCGAAGATTACTACTATGAGCATTCATAAGTGCATATAAAAGCAAAGAAAGCTATAATTCGGAAGTGCATTACTTCATAGAATTATAGCTTTTATTATTGCTAAAAAATGTGGGAACAGTTGCCTGTCCCCACAAAATTATCGGTTATTATTCGTCGATTTCGATAACAACGCCTGAACCAACGGTTCTGCCGCCTTCACGAATAGCGAAACGAAGACCCTTTTCAATAGCGATAGGAGTGATAAGTTCAACTTTCATATCAACGTTATCACCGGGCATGCACATCTCTGTGCCTTCGGGAAGAGTGATAACACCTGTAACGTCAGTGGTTCTGAAATAGAACTGAGGACGATAGTTGTTGAAGAAAGGAGTATGACGGCCGCCTTCGTCCTTAGTAAGAACGTAAACCTGGCCTACGAACTTTGTGTGAGGATGAATTGAACCGGGCTTTGCAAGAACCTGACCACGCTCGATTTCGCTTCTCTGAATACCACGAAGAAGAGCACCGATGTTGTCGCCTGCTTCTGCATAGTCAAGAAGCTTTCTGAACATTTCAATACCGGTAACAACGGTCTTTTTCTTGTCTTCCATAAGACCAACGATTTCAACTTCTTCACCCATCTTAAGAACACCACGCTCAACTCTACCGGTAGCAACTGTACCACGGCCGGTGATTGTGAATACGTCTTCAACAGGCATAAGGAAAGGAAGGTCTTCATTACGTTCAGGTGTAGGAATGTACTCATCAACAGCATCCATGAGTTCCCAGATAGGAGCAAGCTCAGGAGCGTTTACATCGTCGCCTGAATATTCAAGTGCTTTAAGAGCTGAACCCTTGATGATAGGAGCATCTTCATCAAAGCCATACTCAGCAAGTGTTTCTCTAACTTCCATTTCAACGAGCTCGATAAGTTCGGGGTCGTCAACCTGGTCAACTTTGTTAAGGAAAACAATGATCTTGGGCACGCCAACCTGACGAGCAAGAAGAAGGTGTTCCTTAGTCTGAGCCATAGGACCATCAGTAGCAGCGATAACAAGGATAGCGCCGTCCATCTGAGCAGCACCGGTGATCATGTTCTTAATATAGTCAGCATGGCCGGGGCAGTCAACGTGAGCATAGTGACGTTTCTCGGTCTCGTACTCAACGTGAGCAGTATTAATTGTGATACCACGTTCTCTTTCTTCGGGAGCCTTATCGATGTTAGCATAATCAACGAAGTCTGCTTCGCCCTTCATAGCGAGAGTCTTTGTGATAGCTGCGGTAAGAGTGGTCTTACCATGGTCAACGTGACCGATGGTACCAATGTTAACGTGGGGCTTACTACGGTTAAATTTTTCTTTTGCCATAGGAAATATCCTCCCTTAAATAATTAACGATTTTAGTATGCACAAGCATACATTGATTTTATCAGTAAATACTGTAAATTTCAAGCCTTTTTTAAGGCTTTTTTCAAAAATGATAAATTTATCTCTCACTTACAATCTTTTCGGCAATGTTTTTGGGTACCTCAGCATAATGGCTGGGCTCCATTACATACTGACCTCTGCCCTGAGTCTTTGAACGAAGGGTAGTTGCATAACCGAACATATTTGAAAGAGGAATAAATGCATCAATCTGAGTTGCGCCGGTTCTTGATTCCTGGCCTTGAATAAGACCACGGCGAGAGTTAACATCACCGATTACATCACCGATATATTCATCGGGAACGATAATGGAAGTTTTCATGATTGGCTCCATAAGTACGGGAGCAGCCTTCTTCATTGCATCCTTAAATGCCATTGATGCGGCAATCTTAAATGCCATTTCAGAAGAGTCAACCTCATGGTAAGAACCATCGTAAAGAGTTACTTTTACGTCAACAACATTGTATCCTGCAAGAGTACCGGAGAGCATTGCGCCCTTAATACCTGCTTCAATAGCGTTGAAATATTCCTTGGGAATAGCACCGCCGACGATGTTATTAACAAACTCATAGCCTTTTTCGGGGTTAGGCTCAATTTTAATCTTAACATGACCGTATTGACCTTTACCACCGGACTGACGTGAATACTTGGTATCTGAATCTGCGGGCTTTGTGATTGTTTCACGGTAAGCAACCTGGGGCTGACCTACATTAGCCTCAACGTGGAATTCACGAAGCATTCTGTCAACGATAATTTCAAGGTGAAGTTCACCCATACCTGCAATAATGGTCTGGCCTGTTTCTTCATCTGTATATGCCTTAAATGTTGGGTCTTCCTCAGCGAGCTTTGAAAGAGCAATACCCATCTTTTCCTGACCGGCTTTGGTCTTGGGCTCGATGGCAACTCTGATAACGGGCTCGGGGAATTCCATTGATTCAAGGATAATAGGATGTTTAGCATCGCAAAGTGTATCACCTGTTGTGGTCTGCTTAACGCCTACACAAGCAGCAATATCACCTGCATAGCAGCAGTCTATATCTTCTCTGTGGTTAGCATGCATCTGAAGAATTCTACCCATTCTTTCATTTACATCCTTAGTTGAGTTATATACACTGGAGCCGGTCTGAACAGTACCTGAATAAACTCTGAAGAAGCAAAGTTTACCAACGAACTGGTCAGTAGTGATTTTGAATGCAAGAGCCGAGAAAGGCTCTGAATCTGATGAGTGTCTGAATTCCTCTTCATCTGTCTTCGGGTTAATACCGGAGATAGAAGGAACATCAGTGGGAGCGGGCATATAATCAACAATTGCATCAAGCAAAAGCTGAACGCCCTTGTTACGATATGAAGTACCGCAAGTTACAGGTACCATTTCGTTAGCTATAGTTGACTTTCTGATGCAGTGCTTGATCTCGTCAATGGAAAGAGTTCCTTCCTCAAGATACTTTTCAAGCAATACTTCATCCTGTTCTGCTACATGTTCAAGCATTTCCTCGTGATATTTCTGAGCAATCTCTTTCATATCATCGGGAATGTCTGTAACCTCAATCTCTTTTCCAAGGTCATCTTTGTAATAAAAGGCCTTCATTTGAACAAGGTCTATGATGCCCTTGAAATCAGCCTCAGCGCCGATGGGGAGCTGAATGGGAACAGCGTTACATTTGAGCCTGTCTTTCATCATGTCAAGAACATGATAGAAGTCAGCACCCATAATGTCCATCTTGTTAACATATACCATTCTTGGAACTTTATACTTATCTGCCTGTCTCCAAACAGTTTCGCTTTGGGGTTCAACGCCGCCCTTAGCGCAAAGAACTGTAACTGAGCCATCAAGAACTCTAAGTGAACGTTCAACTTCAACGGTGAAGTCAACGTGGCCCGGAGTGTCAATGATGTTAATGCGGTGATCCTTCCAGAAACAGGTGGTTGCGGCAGAAGTTATTGTAATACCTCTCTCCTGCTCCTGCTCCATAAAGTCCATGGTAGCTGCACCGTCGTGAGTCTCACCGATTTTATGAGTTTTTCCTGTATAGAACAGAATACGCTCAGTTGTTGTGGTCTTACCGGCATCAATATGTGCCATAATTCCAATATTTCTTGTCATTTCAAGTGAAACTTTTCTTGGCATAACAACCTCCGATTTCTGTCGTTATAGGTAAATAAAACAGTGTGCTAATAATTTTTATTGGTAAATTACCATCTGAAATGTGCAAATGCCTTGTTGGACTCTGCCATCTTGTGAGTATCTTCACGCTTCTTGTATGCGCCACCGGTCTGGTTAACTGCATCAAGAATTTCATTGGCAAGTCTTTCTTTCATCGTTCTCTCTGAACGAGCACGTGAATAAGTGGTAATCCAACGAAGACCAAGTGTCTGTCTTCTGGCGGGACGAACTTCCATAGGAACCTGGTAAGTTGCACCACCAACACGGCGAGCTTTTACTTCGAGAACGGGCATAACGTTCTCCATTGCCTCTTCAAAAACTTCAAGGGGCTCTCTGCCGGATTTTTCTTTGATAATCTCAAAAGCATCATAAACAATCTTTTGAGCTACACCCTTTTTACCGTCAAGCATAACATTGTTAATAAGACGGGTAACAAGGATAGAGTTGTAAAGCGGATCGGCTAAAACTTCACGTTTAGCTATATTGCCTCTTCTTGGCACGTCGCTTCCCTCCTTCATAGTAATGATATCATAGGTACTCGAGTGACAAACTCTCGTGGCGCCAACGCAGAGGAATATACATTATATATATACACTGCATTGGTTGAATTAAATTCAGCCTGCAAGAAGATTTGTCTGAAAATTTGTTGCAGTATTACTTTTTAACCTTAGGACGCTTTGCACCGTATTTTGAACGGGACTGCATTCTGCCGTCAACGCCTTGGGTATCAAGTGTACCGCGGATGATGTGGTAACGAACACCGGGAAGGTCCTTTACACGGCCGCCACGGATAAGAACAACGGAGTGTTCCTGAAGGTTGTGACCAACACCGGGGATATAAGCTGATACTTCAAGACCGTTTGTAAGACGAACTCTTGCGATTTTACGAAGAGCTGAGTTAGGCTTCTTGGGAGTAGCAGTTTTAACTGCGGTGCAAACGCCACGCTTCTGAGGTGAATTCTGATCAGTCATAACATTCTTTTTAGAATTCAAACCTTTTAAAAGAGCGGGAGCCTTGGGCTTTCTTTCAAGTGTCTGTCTGCCGTTACGAACAAGTTGGTTAAAGGTAGGCAATGTTTTCTCTCCTTTCATAAAATTCTATATCAAGGATTTGCCGCATTTTGCGGCAAATCCCATGACATCACGGTTGAATATTTTAACACAAGGGAATATGTTTTGTCAACACTTTTCACAATAATCAGTCTTTATTTTCGTCAATTGTGACAGATTTTCCTGTAGGATAAATCTTAACATCGCTGTAACACTTCATACCTGTACCTGAGGGCAGAAGCTTACCGATAATAACATTTTCCTTAAGACCGAGAAGATGGTCTGTCTTACCTTTGACGGCTGCATCTGTAAGAACCTTTGTAGTTTCCTGGAATGATGCGGCTGAAAGGAATGATTCTGTGGCAAGAGCGGCCTTCGTGATACCCATAAGAGTGGGAACACAGCTTGCAAGCTTCGGCTCAACGCCTTTTTCTGCTGCTTCTTTGGCAACTCTCTCGTTCTCTGCATTAAATTCAAGTTTTTCAACAATTTTATCGGGAAGGAATTTAGTGTCACCCGGATCGGTAACTCTAACCTCTCTCATCATTTGGCGAACGATAACTTCGATATGCTTATCGTTGATATCAACGCCCTGAAGACGATAAGTCTTTTGAACTTCTCTGATAAGATAATCATGAACAGCTTCAACACCGAGAATAGCAAGAATATCCTTGGGATCCTGAGCGCCTTCTGTGAGCTGATCACCTTTCTTAACTCTTTCGCCTTCAAATACCTTTTTCTTAAAGCCGTAAGGAATAAGATATTTCTTTTCTGTACCGTCATCTCCGGTGATAATAAAGTGATCTGCATTCTTGATTTTTTCTATGCTGACCGTACCGTCAATTTCACTCATGATGGCAAGCATCTTAGGCTTACGAGCTTCGAAAAGCTCTTCAACTCTGGGAAGACCGGATGTAATATCCGACTGGTCAGCGGCACCACCGGTATGGAAGGTTCTCATGGTAAGCTGTGTACCGGGCTCACCGATTGACTGAGCAGCAATAATACCAACTGCTTCGCCAACTGTTACAGGCTTGCCGGTTGCAAGGTTTTTACCATAGCACTTAATGCATACACCATGCTCTGATTCACAGGAAAGAAGTGAACGGATTTTGATTTTTGCTTTTTCGTCGGGAGAAATTTCCCCTGCCGCTACCTTTCTGTCATGTTCTTTCTGAACTGCTGCGGCAATTTTCTTTGCAGCGTCTTCAGTTAACATCTCATCTTTACTTGCAAGAAGTTTACCTGTTTCAGGATCATAATAATCATCAAGCAAGTATCTGCCTGCGAGTCTTTCCTCAAGGGTGACGATTTTTCTTGAATCCTTTTTCTTTTCGTCATCAAGAATTTCGTAAACATAGGTGCCCTCCTTGCAGTGGCAATCCTCTTCACGAATAATAACATCTTGAGAAACGTCAACAAGACGGCGGGTAAGGTAACCTGAGTCAGCGGTACGAAGTGCGGTATCAGCAAGACCTTTACGAGCACCACGAGCTGAAATGAAGTATTCCAAAATATTAAGGCCTTCACGGTAGTTAGCTCTGATGGGAACTTCGATAACTTTACCTGCGGTATTGGCGATAAGTCCACGCATACCAGCAAGCTGACGAAGCTGAGAGTCATTACCACGGGCACCGGATTTAAGCATGATGTTAATCGGGTTAAATTCATTGAAGTTTGCCTTAAGCTCATCGGAAACACAAGCTGTAGCATCTTCCCAAGCTTGAATAACCTCTTTGGAGCGGCCTTCTTCAGTAATGAAGCCTCTGTCAAATTTCTTCTTGATAGAGTCAACTTTTTCATCTGCTTCTTTAAGGATTGCCCACTTTGTCGGCGGAATTGTAGCATCACAAACAGCAACGGTAAGGCCGCTGAATGTTGAATATTTATAACCTTGAGCCTTGATTTTATCAAGAACCTCTGCGGAAATTGATGTGCCGTGAGTTTTAATACAACGGTCAATAAGCTTGCCGAGCATTTTCTTATCAACAAGGGTATCAATTTCAGGTGTAAAGATGTTTTCGGGATCATCTCTGTCAATAAATCCGAGATCCTGAGGAATTGGGGTGTTAAAGATAATCTTACCGAGAGTTGTGCAAACAAGTCTGGTAATTTGCTGACCTTTCCACTCTTTGGACATACGAATCTTTATATGAACATGAAGGCCGATATCACCCTCATCATAAGCCATCATAGCTTCATCAACAGAGCTGAAAGTCTTGTATTGAACGCCTATAACCTTGCCATTCTCATCCTTAACCTCAAGAGGAGCACCGGGCTCATATGGGTTTTCGGGATTGTAATTTGAATTGTTCGGATTATTATCGTTAACCATTGTAAGATAATAAGAGCCGAGGATCATATCCTGTGTGGGAACGGTAACGGGTTTGCCGTCTGAAGGCTTGAGAAGGTTGTTAGCAGCAAGCATAAGGAATCTTGCCTCTGCCTGTGCCTCTGCTGAAAGAGGAACGTGAACAGCCATCTGGTCGCCATCGAAGTCAGCATTGAATGCTGTACATACAAGGGGATGAAGCTTAATTGCTTTACCTTCAACAAGAACAGGCTCAAAAGCTTGAATGCCAAGCCTGTGAAGGGTAGGAGCACGGTTAAGCATAACCGGACGGTCTTTAATAACAACCTCAAGGGCATCCCAAACTGCGGGATTTGCGCGGTCAACCATCTTACGAGCTGACTTAACATTGCCTGCAACTTCGGTTTCAACAAGACGCTTCATAATGAATGGCTTGAAGAGCTCAAGTGCCATCTCTTTTGGAAGACCGCACTGATAAATCTTAAGCTCCGGGCCAACAACGATAACAGAACGTCCTGAGTAGTCAACACGTTTACCGAGAAGGTTCTGTCTGAAACGACCCTGCTTACCTTTAAGCATATCGGAAAGAGATTTAAGTGCTCTGTTGCTTGGACCTGTAACAGCTCTGCCTCTTCTACCGTTATCAATAAGAGCGTCAACTGCTTCTTGGAGCATTCTCTTCTCATTTCTTATAATGATATCGGGGGAGCCAAGCTCAATAAGCTTTGCAAGGCGGTTATTTCTATTAATAACTCTTCTGTAGAGGTCATTAAGGTCACTTGTTGCAAATCTGCCGCCTTCAAGCTGAACCATAGGACGAAGTTCAGGAGGAATTACGGGAATTACATCAAGAATCATCCATTCGGGTCTGTTGCCAGAAAGTCTGAATGACTCAACAACCTCAAGTCTTTTAAGGAGCTTGATTCTCTTTTGTGAGGATGCTGTTTCAAGCTCCTCCTTGAGCTCTGCTGAAAGCTCGTCAAGGTCAATATCTGAAAGAAGTTTTTTAATTGCCTCAGCACCCATACCTGCCTTAAAGTCATCTTCATATCTGAGGCGGTATTCATCGTAATCTTTCTCATCAAGAGTTTGACCTTTTACAAGAGGTGTGTCACCCGGGTCTGTTACGATGTGCTTTGCAAAATAAAGTACTTTTTCAAGGTCTTTTACACCTATATCAAGAATTATACTCATTCTTGACGGCGTACCTTTAAAATACCAAATGTGTGAAACAGGTGTTGCAAGCTCAATATGTCCCATTCTTTCGCGGCGGACCTTTGCTCTTGTAACTTCAACACCGCATCTTTCACATATTTTGCCCTTATATCTAACCTTTTTATACCTACCGCAGTGACATTCCCAGTCCTTGGTAGGTCCAAAAATCTTTTCACAGAAAAGACCGTCTTTTTCAGGCTTAAGGGTTCTGTAGTTTATAGTTTCGGGCTTTTTAACCTCACCATAAGACCATTCTCTGATGGTTTCCGGTGAAGCAAGGCCGATTTTTATGGATTCAAAAGTAATGTTTGCGTTATTTTCAACGTTTTCCATTAAACGATGCCCCTTCCGTTAAATTTAGTCGGTGCCGGAGATCAATTATAGTCATCTTCGGATGATGTATCAAAGTTGTAGTCGTCAAACATGGGCTCATCTAAGCCGTCATCTTCCATACCGTCAACAGCATCAAAGAACGCACTGTCATCGTCTTCGTTTTCATTCTCAAAGATGTCATTCTCAAGGCTGTCTTCATCAATGTTATAGCCTGTGCTGCCTTCTGCATCATTAACAACTTTGAATTCGTCTTTCATTTCTTCACTCGCCTGTGGGAAATCGCTGTCAAATGAAGTGCGAAGGTCTACTTCATCACCGTTCTTGTCGTACACTCTGATATCAAGTGCAAGAGACTGTAACTCCTTAACAAGAACCTTGAATGCTTCCGGAGTACCGGGTTTGGGAATATTATTACCTTTTACGATTGCTTCATAAGTATCAACTCTACCCACGGTATCATCGGATTTAACTGTAAGTATCTCCTGAAGGGTATATGCTGCGCCGTATGCTTCAAGGGCCCAAACTTCCATTTCACCGAAACGCTGGCCGCCGAATTGAGCTTTTCCGCCGAGTGGCTGCTGAGTAACAAGTGAATACGGGCCTGTTGAACGGGCATGAATTTTATCGTCAACAAGGTGATGGAGCTTCAAGTAATACATGACGCCTACGGTAACGGGGTTGTCAAACTTTCTACCTGTTCTGCCATCATAAAGAATTGTTTTACCGGTTGGGCTGATAAGGTTGAGCTTAGATTCATCAAACTCTACACCTTTTTCTTCTGCCTCTGCCTTTGCTTTTTCAATGGTCTGCTTATTAGCTTCTTCAAAAGCATCAAGAATATCCTGCTCATGTGCGCCATCGAAAACAGGTGTCATAACTTTAATACCGAGGCTTCTTGCAGCAAGACCGAGGTGAACTTCAAGAACCTGACCAATGTTCATACGCGAAGGAACGCCAAGGGGATTAAGAACAATATCAAGAGGAGTACCATCGGGAAGGAAAGGCATATCTTCCTGTGGAAGAATTCTTGAAACAACGCCCTTATTACCGTGACGGCCGGCCATTTTATCGCCGACTGAAAGCTTACGCTTCTGGGCAATATAGCAGCGAACGACTTTGTTTACACCGGGTGCAAGCTCATCACTGTTTTCTTTTGTGAATACCTCAACATTAACAACAACGCCGTAAGCGCCGTGAGGAACTTTAAGGGAAGTATCTCTTACTTCTTTTGCTTTTTCTCCGAAAATTGCATGAAGAAGTCTCTCTTCGGGTGTCATTTCGGTTTCGCCCTTTGGAGTAACCTTACCTACAAGGATATCTCCGGAATGAACCTCTGCGCCAATACGAATAATACCGTTTTCGTCAAGGTTTGCAAGAGCATCTTCACCGGTGTTGGGAATATCTCTTGTAATGTCTTCGGGGCCAAGCTTAGTATCCCTTGCTTCTGTCTCGTACTCTTCAATGTGAATTGATGTATAAACATCGTCACGAACAAGCTTTTCATTAATAAGAACAGCGTCCTCGTAGTTGTAACCTTCCCAAGTCATAAAGCCGATAAGAGCGTTTTTGCCCAATGCAACTTCACCATGATCTGTTGCGGGGCCATCTGCTATAACTTCGCCTTCTTCAACTCTTTGGCCTGCGGAAACGATAGGTCTCTGGTTGTTGCAGCAAGCTTGGTTAGAACGCATGAACTTAGTAATTTCATATTTTTCGGTTGTGCCGCCATCTTCAAGGATTTCAATGAAATCGGCACAAACCTTTGTAACAACGCCGCCTTTTTTGGCAAGAATACAAACGCCGGAGTCAACAGCTGCTTTGTATTCCATACCGGTGCCTACGATGGGAGCCTCTGTTTTAAGAAGAGGAACAGCTTGCTTCTGCATGTTGGAGCCCATAAGTGCACGGTTAGCGTCATCGTTTTCAAGGAACGGAATCATAGCAGTAGCTACTGAAACAACCATCTTAGGTGAAACGTCCATATAGTCCGCTTTGGAGGGTTCACACTCAAGGAAGGTATCTCTGTATCTTGCAGCTATTCTTGAATTAACAAATCTGTTGTTTTCATCAAGAGGTTCATTAGCCTGAGCTACAACATATTGGTCTTCCGTGTCGGCAGTCATATACTCAACTTCGCTGAGCACAACGCCGGTTTCTTTATCTATCTTTCTGTAAGGAGTTTCAATAAAGCCATACTCATTTATTCTCGCAAAGGATGCAAGGTAAGAGATAAGGCCGATGTTGGGGCCTTCAGGAGTTTCAATGGGGCACATTCTGCCATAGTGAGTGTAGTGAACGTCACGAACTTCGAAGCCTGCACGGTCTCTTGAAAGGCCACCGGGGCCAAGGGCTGAAATACGGCGCTTATGTGTAAGCTCTGCAAGGGGGTTATTCTGATCCATGAACTGTGAAAGCGGTGATGAACCGAAAAATTCACGAATGGCAGTGGTAACAGGGCGAATGTTTATAAGGCTTTGAGGAGTGATTTTTTCATCATCTTCCTGTGCCTGAACACCCATTCTTTCTCTTACAAGTCTTTCCATTCTCGAAAGACCGATTTTAAACTGGTTTTGAAGTAACTCGCCAACGGAACGAATACGTCTGTTTCCGAGGTGGTCTATATCGTCAATATTGCCTACACGCTTTGTAAGGCAATTAACATAGTTAACGGAGGCAAAAATATCATCTTTTACGATTGTTTTTGGAACAAGCTCATCACAGCGACTCTTCATTTCTTCAAGAAGAGCTTTCTTATCATCGCCGCACTTTTCAAGAACTTCCATAAGTACAGCATAGCTGACTCTCTCATTGATGGCGATAGCATCAAGCTCTTCCTTGGTGATTGAATCCGGAAGGAGTGCCATGGGATCAACCATACGGTTTGAAATAACGGTAAGCTCTGTACCGTCTTCGGCAGAGATTACAACTCTCCAAACGCCGTTGTTTTCAAACTCTGTTGCCATTTCCTTGGTAATCACATCGCCGGGCATGGCAAGAATTTCACCTGTAGCTTCGCTTACAACGGGCTGTGCAACCATTTGACCGGGAAGTCTGTTGGAGAAAGCAAGCTTTTTGTTGTATTTGTAACGACCTACTCTTGAAATATCGTATCTGTATGGGTCAAAGAAAAGATTAACAATATTTTGCTCTGCTACATCAAGAGTAACAGGCTCGCCGGGACGCATCTTTTTGAACACTTCCATAAGGGCTTCTTCTGTGTTCTTGGTTTCGTCCCTTTCAAGGGTAGCTTCAATCTTTTCATCGCTACCGAAAAATTCACGGATATCTTCGTTGGAGCTTAAGCCGAGAGCCCTGACAAAGGTAGTGATGAAAATCTTTTTGTTTTTGTCGATCTTTACGTAATAAACGTCATTGACATCTGTTTCGTACTCAAGCCAGGCACCTCTGTTGGGGTTGATGGTACTTGTGTAAAGTTCCTTACCTGTCTTATCGTGTGTCATGTCAAAATAAACGCCGGGTGAACGAACGAGCTGTGAAACAATAACACGCTCTGCGCCATTGATAACAAAAGTACCGCTGTCGGTCATAATCGGGAAATCTCCCATATAAACCTCCGCTTCCTTAATGGAACCGGTGTTTTTGTTTAAAAGACGAGCGGTGACTCTGAGGGGAGCAGCGTAGGTTACACTTCTCTTTTTACATTCGCGTACGGTGTACTTTGGCTTGTCGTCGAAACGGTAGTCAACGAAAGTAAGCACAAGGTTGCCTGAGAAATCCACGATTTCGGACATATCGCGGAAGGCTTCCTTAAGGCCTGTTTCAATAAACCACTGGTAGGATGCTTTTTGGATTTCAATAAGGTTCGGCATATCCATAACCTCATTGATTTTGCCAAAGCTCATGCGTGTGCAGCTTCCTCTTGTAACGGGCTTCACTTTGAGCATCTGATAATCCTCCGTTCAATAATTTACAAATTGAAATGACACCTTATTCAGATAAAATAAGCATTAAAATAGGGCGATACATTCCATCATAATGTAGGATAGAATTATATTCGCCCTTATAATAAAAGTCAAGAAATATTTTATTGTTATTTTCAAAAAAATTTTAATTTGTGAAATATTGCCAAAGATTCCGGCGTTTGCATCAAAAAGTTTGTTAATCTTTTTTCTTGGTTTCTATGATAACTTTGCGTTTTACCTCAGCATCGCAAGAATCCGGATTTTTAAGAAAAAGCGAGTAGATATCCGTCGCTTTGCTCTCTATCTCAAAAGCTTTTTGGCAACTTTCCGGCAACGAAGCAAGATCCGCAGCCTTTGTAACAAGCGGCAATTTTGCTTTGTTTTTCATCTCTCGAATAAGTTCCGCACCTCTATCATTAAAACCTAAAATTCGTATATACGGCACTGTAGCAGCTGCGTCCTCAGCAGTAATACCGAGCATAGTGTTAAGAACAATTCGTCTTATGCGAGCATGAGTATATCTTTTTGTTTTGGCAAGAGAATATAATTCATCAAGAGTTGTTGCCTGCCTTGCGGCTGTAAAAATTCTGTTTTCAATACCCTCGGACACGTCGGGAGACTTTGCAATTTCATCGGCAGATGTTATACGCATTTTGTATAAAGTTGCTGTTTCAAATTTGTTAAAAGCGACGAAATTTATTTTTCCTTTATCGTAATAAGTTTCGGAATTGGGAACAAAATTTTTCCAATTTTCACCATCAACAATCATCCTTCTTATTTCGGATGCCGATGCAATATTACTCTCTTTTTCACTTGAGTCGTGAGAAGCCCCCATTCTTTTGACCGTGTACGGTGTGATTTTACTATCCAATTTTTTTAGAGAATTTATGTACTCAATAGCAAGAATGTTGTTAGGTTCAGTTAAAATATCGGCCAATTTTTCATCTGCATTTCTTAAAGCGTTCTCCCTTGCCTTTGCATAAGTTATGCCCGTTTCAAGTTCTTTTCTGATCTTTTCTTCCAAGCAACCGGAAAGCAATATTTTTGAGACGCTCTCAAGCACTTTGATATCTCCACATTCACTACCGAAAGCAAGAGTATCAGCAACGCCTGTTGCATCAAGAAGTGAAACTCCGCCATAGGCGAAATTTGCAGCTCCCGATACAGAGTAAGCAACGGGAAGTTGCAGCACAAGATCCACTCCCCCGGCGAGAGCGGCTTTCACTCTTGTGCTTGTTTCAAAAAGAGCCGGCTCACCTCTTTGGACAAAATTACCGCTCATGGCCGCTATGATATGAGTTGCACCCGATTCTCTAAGTTTTTCAATCAGATATTTATGTCCGTTATGAAGAGGGTTATACTCTGCTATTATTCCCGCAACCTGCAAGCTCTCACCTCCATGAGCAAATGATACTTGAAAAATATAATTTATGGGTATATAATACAAAAGTTAAAACATTTCTGCAAGTAAAAATTATTTTGGAGTGTGCATTTATGAAAATTCTTGTTATTAACTGCGGCAGTTCATCACTCAAATATCAGCTTATTGATATGGACGGTGAAAAGCTCCTTGCAAAAGGTATTTGTGAACAAATCGGCGATGACAATGCTGCTTTTACTCACAAAGTTCCTGCTGATGAAAGCAAAAACATCAAAGATCTTCCATATAAGATGGCAGACCACGGCGAGGCAATCAAGCTCGTTCTTGATACTCTTGTAAGTGCCGATCATGGTGTTATTTCCTCCACAAACGAAATTAACGCTGTTGGCCACAGAGTTCTCCACGGTGCTGAAGAATTCAGTGATTCCGTTCTTGTTACAGAGCCTGTTAAGGCTGCAATCAAAAAGTGCTTTAAGTTCGGCCCTCTTCACAACCCCGCAAACCTTAAGGGTATTGAAGCGTGTGAAAAAATTATGGACGTTCCTCAGGTTGCCGTTTTTGATACAGGTTTCCATCAGACAATGCCGGATTATGCATATATGTATGCTCTTCCTTATGAATTTTATGAAAATGACGGTATCCGTAAATACGGTTTCCACGGCACAAGCCACAGATATGTTGCCGGCCGCTGCATTGAGCTTCTCGGCGGTAAAGCAGAAGGCACAAAGATTGTTACCTGCCATTTAGGCAACGGTTCATCCATCAGCGCTGTTAAAGACGGCAAATGCCTTGACACCACCATGGGCCTTACTCCTCTTGAGGGCATTCTTATGGGAACACGCTGCGGTTCAATCGACCCTGCTATCGTTACCACAATTATGAAGGCTCATAATCTTACCCCGGACGAAATGGACACTCTTATGAATAAAAAGAGCGGTATGCTCGGCCTTGTTGGCACAAGCGACAACAGAACAATTGAAAGAGAGGCCAAAGAGGGTAACCCCAGAGCAAAGCTTGTTGAGAGTATGCTTTGCCATCAGCTTACAAAATACATCGGCGGATTTGCTGCTGCAATGGGCGGCGTTGATGCGGTTGTATTCACAGGCGGTATCGGAGAAAACAATCCTCAATACAGAACCAGAGTTGCTGAGAAAATTGCTTTCCTCGGCACTGAAATTGACGAAGAAAAGAACCACATCAGAGGGGAAGAAGTTGAAATTTCCGTTCCCGGCTCAAAGGTTAAGATGTTCGTAATTCCAACCAACGAAGAACTTGTTATTGCCCGTGACACAAAGGAAATTGTTGAAAAGCTTTAATTTCAGCCGATTAAGCTAATATGACAAAAAGCTATATCACCAAAGATTTTTCAATGGGATATAGCTTTTATTTTATTCATTTATAATTTATGCCGTTATGCTTCTTCTTTAGTGAAATAGCTCTTAATGAGAAGCGGTATTCTTTTTCCCTCGTTGCCGGTATAAGGAAGGATTCCCTCAATTACATACTCTTTCTCATAAGGGATCTTTTCACCGTCTTTATAGACATAGCCGGAATATTTAAAAATTGTATTTCCTTTGACATATTCCGATGTTACCTCTATATGCTTTTGCTTGTCATAATTTTTTAAATCTTGATAAAGCATTAACATATCTGCATTCAGCATTGAAAGCATAGTCTTTGACTTTTGATTTAAGGGCAGCCCAAAACGAGTTTGCCAAGATGCACTGACTATCTCACAGTATGCTTCGGAATTTTTATCAACAGGTGTTCCGTAGTTATAAGCAATTTTAGGGTTAGCATAAGCTATAAGCAAAACTGCCGAAACAGCTACAATTACGCACAAAATTATAGCAATGGGTTCCTTTATTTTAATTGTCATATTTTTCTCCTCCTCATAAAATTATAATGTCAACTTTCAAAGCCCATGGGAATCGCCCTCCGTTAATTTTATTTAGTTACATTATACATTATCATTTGTTTTTTCTATATGCTAAATACACAAAAAAGCATTTTTACATTTGTGCATATTGATATCAAAAAATTAAGGCTGTATCTTCAAATTGAGATACAGCCCTATTCATATTATTTACTTTTCAAAAAGCCTTTCAGTAATCTGGGCAAAAGTATTTCTCCCTTGCGTGAAAGGGAATATTCACCGTTTGATAAGCACCAATCGCTTATAAGTGCTCTTTCACACATAGCATAAGCACCAACAATATCATTTACGGACATTTCATCCGTAAATTCCCCTTTTTCTTTGCCCTCAATAACCACTTGCCTTATGAGTTTGTAATATGTGCGGTTATGGTCAAGCAAATTTCTGCTGCCGGATGTGGTAAGCTGAGAGGAATACATCCTTGCAAGCAGATCAAGAGGCACACTGTCATCAATCATGGCAAACTGCTCTTTATTCATATAAAGCAACTTTTCAAGAGCACTCATATCATCGCTGAGAGTTTTGCTCAGCTCTTCATATTTGCTGTCAAACAAATCCGAAAGAGTATTTAATAATTCGTCTTTACTGCTGAAATAATGATAAAAAGAGCCTCTTGATGTGCCGGATTCATAAACAATATCTTCTATTGTTGTGTTATCAAATCCATATTTATAGAATAAAGACCAAGCCATGCTGACTATTTTATTTTTAGTATTGCGTGATGCTTTTTTAGGCACAATAAATCACACCTTAGTTTTTTAGTGACTGCATTGGGGCGGGAATTCTGCCGCCGCGGGCAATGAATTTTGCAGGTGAATAGGTCGAAACGGGCATAACAGGGCCTGAGCCCAAAAGTCCGCCGAAATTAAGCTCATCACCGACTTTTTTACCAATAGCCGGAATAACTCTTACAGCTGTGGTTTTTGAATTAACCATGCCTATTGCAGCTTCATCTGCAATAATTGCGGAAATAACATCTGCAGGAGTATCGCCGGGAATATTTATCATATCAAGGCCAACAGAGCATACGGCTGTCATAGCCTCAAGTTTTGTAATTGTAAGAGAACCGCACTGAGCTGCATGAATCATGCCTGCATCCTCGGTAACGGGAATGAATGCGCCCGAAAGTCCGCCTACATGGGAGGAAGCCATTACGCCGCCTTTTTTAACAGCGTCATTAAGGAGAGCAAGGGCAGCGGTAGTGCCGTGGCAGCCGCAACATTCAAGGCCCATTTCTTCAAGAATATAAGCGACCGAGTCACCGACTGCAGGGGTTGGAGCAAGGGACAAATCTACTATACCGAACTGAACGCCAAGCCTTTTTGAAGCCTCTGTAGCAACAAGTTGACCCATCCTTGTAATTTTGAATGCGGTTTTCTTGATTAAATCCGCTACTGCGGTAAGGTCACAATCCCCTGCCTTTGCAAGAGCTGCTCTGACAACACCGGGGCCTGATACGCCTACATTTATAACACTGTCCGGCTCACCGGCGCCGTGAAATGCGCCTGCCATAAAGGGGTTATCCTCAGGAGCATTGCAAAATACAACCAGCTTTGCAGGCCCTATGCAGCCTTTATCTGCGGTAAGCTCGGCTGCCTTTTTAACCACATGGCCCATCATACCGACAGCATCCATATTGATACCTGTTTTTGTTGAGCCGATATTTACGGAAGAACAAACAAAATCCGTTTCGGCAAGAGCCTGGGGAATTGCCTCGATAAGCTCTTTATCTCCGGGGCCGAAACCTTTTTGAACTAAAGCTGAAAATCCACCAAGGAAGTTAACTCCGCAAGCTTTGGCGGCGTTATCAAGAGTTTTCGCCAGTTTAACGGCATCTTTATCATCACAAGATGCAAGAATCATTGCGGCGGGAGTTACGGAAATTCTCTTATTGATTATGGGAATGCCGAACTCTTTTTCTATGTCTTCACCTGTTTTAACAAGATCTTTTGCATAGCGGGTAATTTTGTCGTAAACCTTTTGACACATTATGTCCACATCACTGTGACAGCAGTCAAGAAGGGAAATACCCATAGTGATAGTGCGGATATCAAGATTTTCATCTTGTATCATTGTTATGGTCTCAAGAATATCTTTTGCATTAAGCATTTTCATTCACCTCAAATTGTGTGCATTGCATCAAAAATATCTTCGTGCATAGCGTGAATTGAAAGGCCCATTTCTTCCCCCATTTTGCTTATGTCATCTGCAAATTGAGTAAAGCTGATATCTGAATTGGTAATTTCAACCATCATTATCATGGCAAACATATCTTGAAGAATGGACTGAGTAACTTCAAGAACATTTATGTTATGCTCTGCACACTCATTGGCAACTTTTGCAAGAATACCGACCATATCCTTACCTATAACGGTGATAACTGCTCTCATAACGTTTCTCCTTTTATACGTAAAACTTGAATTATGTCATTTATTTTGTAATCTGCTTCCGAATCAACCGATAAATCTTTTGTGAACAGGCAACCGTAAACTCCCGCATTTTTGCCTGCAAGCACATCTATTTCACGGTCACCTATCATAATGGTTTCTTTTTTATCAAGGCTGTATTCATCGCAAATATAATTAACTGCATCCGGTGCGGGTTTAAGAGGAAAATTCATGGATGAATCCACAAACCCGGTGAAGAACTTTGCCATATCATACTTTTTCAAATAGTATTGAGAGGTTTCAAAGCCCCTGTGAGTGTAAAGAAAATTCTTTGCTCCTCTGTTATAAAGCTCCTCAAGTGTCTTATAAGTATTCGGAAACGGCTTTACTATAGGCTCAAGGTCAAACTGTCTTTCATAAAAATGGTGTCTCTCGCCCATTTCATCCGTAACGCCGTAATAACTATAACATTCGGCAAAGGTTATCTCCAAAAGCACTTTTGCGGTTGAATAATCTGCCTCTTTGCCGAAATCTTTCATCATAAGCTGAAATGCCGTAGCTATATGCGGGTAGCTGTCAAACAGCATACCGTCAAAATCCCATATATAATTTTTCATCAGCAATAACCATCTGGGTTTTGTGATTGCCAGCGCCAGCTGTCCTCACACATTTCGTCTATGCCTCTTTCAGCCTTCCAGCCAAGCTCTCTATATGCTTTGGAGGGGTCTGAATAGCAGGTATCAAGGTCGCCTGCACGGCGTGGAGCTATTTCGTATTTAATTGGATGGCCACAAGCTTTGCTAAATGCGTTAATAACATCAAGCACACTGTAGCCAACACCTGTACCGAGATTGTATGTGAAGCAGCCTTTTTCGTTAAGCACTTTTTCAACTGCTTTAATGTGGCCTAAAGCAAGGTCAACAACATGGATATAATCTCTTACGCCTGTGCCGTCGGGAGTATCGTAATCATTGCCGAATACGCTTACATGGTCTCTTTTGCCGATAGCAACCTGAGCAATATAAGGCACAAGATTGTTGGGAATACCTTTGGGATCTTCACCGATTCTGCCGCTCTTATGGGCACCAATTGGATTGAAATATCTTAAGAGGCAAACACTCCAATCATTATCTGCAAAATAGGTATCTTTAAGTATTCTTTCGATGTATAATTTTGTAGTGCCGTAAGGATTTGTAGTTTTGCCCTCGGGCATATCTTCGGTAAGGGGAGATTTATTTTCGGCACCGTAAACCGTTGCGGAGGAGCTGAAAACTATTTTTTTACATCCTGCATCTCTCATGGCTTCACAAAGAGTTACACTGCCGCCGATGTTATTTTCATAGTATTCAAGAGGCTTTTGTACGCTCTCACCAACAGCTTTAAGGCCTGCAAAATGAATAACGGCATCAATTTTATTCTCTGCAAAAACTTTATCAAGCCCCGCTCTGTCACGAATATCACATTCATAAAATTTAACTTTTTTGCCGGTTAATTCTTCTATCCTATTTACACTTTCCCTCTTGCTGTTGCAAAGATTATCAAGTATAATAGTGTCATAGCCTGCATTAAGAAGCTCTACACAAGTGTGTGAGCCGATAAATCCGGCACCGCCTGTAACAAGAATAGACATATAAATCTCTCCTATTCATATTTTTCTCAGTATAGTATATTATATCAAAAGAAAAAAATCAACGGTAGAGGTTTACAATAATCAGTCAATTACAATAAGTTTTTTCGGCAATTTGCGGAGGAATATATGTATAATCTAACGGATATAAGCACAATAAAATCAATTCTTTCAAAAAACGGATTTCATTTTTCAAAGGCTCTCGGCCAAAATTTTATAATAAATCCCGATGTCTGCCCCCTTATGGCTGAAAACTGCGGAGCCGACAGAGAAAGCGGCGTTATAGAGATAGGCCCCGGCATAGGTGTACTAACGGCAGAGCTTGCTCAAAGGGCGCAAAAGGTAGTATGCATTGAGCTTGACAAAAGACTTTTGCCTATTTTGAGCGAAACCCTTTCGGATTTTGACAACGTTAAAATCATAAATGACGATGTGCTGAAATGTGATCTTAAAAAGATAATCGAAGAAGAATTTGCCGGCATGAATGTTTACGTATGTGCAAATTTGCCATATTACATTACCTCCCCTGTTATCATGATGCTCCTTGAAAGCAACTTGCCCATTAAAGCGATCACGGTGATGGTTCAAAAAGAGGCAGCTCAAAGAATTTGTGCCGATGTGGGCAGCAGAGACAGCGGTGCGGTTACGGTTGCCGTTGATTATTATTCCGATGCAAATAAATTATTTGATGTTAAAGCCTCATCATTCATGCCTGCCCCTAAAGTTGACAGCTCTGTTATCAGAATGGATATAAGAAAAGAAAAAGCAATTAAAGTTGAGGATGAAAAACTGTTTTTTGCCATTGTTAAAGCAGCTTTCGGACAAAGAAGAAAAACCGCCGTAAACTCTTTAAGCTCCGGATTGGGCATTTCAAAAGATAAAATCTCCGAAGTTTTAACCTCTTGCGGTTTTGATGTTAATATTCGTGCAGAGGTAATGACAATGGAAGATTTTGCTCTTATTACATCCGAAATAGCAAAAATAGAGAAATAAATATCTATAAATTCACCTAAATCATAATATAACTCTTGACAACAGCTCTCCAAAGTGATAGATTCTTACTTGCTAAGATAGAGGCGCGAAAATTATGAGTACCCTTTTCTTTACGGGAAATGAGAAAAGGCAAAAGGAAAATTCGCCGAGGCGTCTTAATCCTGCCCAAGGAGAAAGATAGCCGGTCCGCTGCAGAATATGTTTCGGACTGTCACAGCTTGTGGAGAGCTATCTCAGAAGAATTTTTATTTTTGATATTTATTCTTTAAAGCTCCGCTGACTGTGTGTTATCGGAGCTGATTTTATTTTTATACGGAGGGGTCTTCTATGAACAAAAGAAGAAGATGGCTGATTGCAGTTATATTTATGTTTGCATTAGTCACATCCATGTTTACCTTTTTCGCAGGCGCTGTAGATGAAGATGCTGCAGCAACAGAAACAGCCGAAAGCACAGTTTTCACCGTTAACGATGTTGAGTACGATCTTTCAGATTATGATTCTGCTCACGAATACGCCGACAACTACGCCGACAACCTTACGGGTGACGAAAACTTTGAAACTCACATTGATATGGCTCTTGCCAAAATTCGTGAGAACATCGGCACTTACGCAAAGCCTCTTGCAGTAGTTCCCGCACTTGTTGCAATTGTGCTTGCTCTTATCACAAAAGAAGTTTATTCTTCACTTATTATCGGTATTTTTACCGGTGCCGTTATTTATGCCGGCGGTAATTTTACCGGCACACTTACCCATGCAATTCAAGACGGCTTTGTTTCAAGCATTGCCGACTCTTACAACATAGGTATCATCATTTTCCTTGTTCTTCTCGGTGCTCTTGTAAGCATGATGAATAAGGCGGGCGGTTCTTCCGCTTTCGGCAGATGGGCTACCACACACATCAAATCAAGAGTAGGTGCTCAGCTTGCAACTTTCGCCCTTGGCGTGCTTATTTTCGTAGATGACTATTTTAACTGCTTAACAGTTGGCTCTGTTATGAGGCCTGTTACAGACAGCCACAAAATTTCAAGAGCAAAGCTCGCATACTTCATTGATGCAACCGCAGCTCCCGTTTGTATTATTGCTCCCATTTCTTCTTGGGCAGCAGCTGTTGCCGGCTTTGCAAAGAGTGCAGGCGAAACAAACGGTATTCACCTCTTTGTTCGTGCAATTCCCTATAACTTCTATGCTCTTTTCACAATCTTAATGATGATTGTTATTGCCGTTGGAAAATTTGATTACGGCCCCATGAAACTTCATGAGAAGAACGCCATAGAAAAAGGTGATTTATTCACCAGTGGCACAAAGCAAGCCGTAGAAGAAATGCAGATAAACGAAAAAGGTAAAGTTATTGACCTTGTTATTCCCGTTGCGGTTCTCGTTGTTTGCTGCGTTATCGGTATGATTTATTCCGGTGGTTTCTTTGATGCAAGCAATCCCGAATATTACCACTCACCCATTACCGCATTTTCAAACTCCGATGCATCCGTAGGCCTTGCCCTCGGCTCTGCAGTTGCCCTTGTATTTGCAGTTGTTTACTTCTTAATCAGAAGAACAATTAAATTTACCGATATTATGGATTCTCTTCCCGAAGGTTTCAAAGCAATGGTTCCCGCTATTCTCATTCTTTCATGCGCATGGACTCTTAAAGCTATGACCGATTCCCTCGGCTTAAAGATTTTCATTTCTCAAATAGTAAACAGCTCTGCTGCAGGTTTCCAAATGCTTCTCCCCGCAATTATCTTTGTTATTGCTGTTATTCTTTCCTTTGCAACAGGTACATCATGGGGCACATTCGGTATTCTTATTCCCATCGTACTCAGTGTATTCTCAGCAAACAACCCGCTCCAAATAGTTTCAATCTCTGCTTGCATGGCAGGTGCTGTTTGCGGCGACCACTGCTCACCTATTTCAGATACAACCATTATGTCTTCTGCCGGTGCACAGTGTGACCATATTAACCACGTCTCAACTCAGCTTCCTTACGCATTAACCGTTGCGGGTATCGCTTTTGTAACTTATATTATCGCCGGCCTCCTCGCTTCAAGCGGTCTTGCAATTCTTTCACTCCCAATCGGTGCAATCCTTACAGTTGCTACGCTTTTGACAATCAAAAAAATTACTGCAAAGAAAGCATAAATAAGACTATTATACAGCAAACGGGCTGCCACAAATGTGGCAGCCCGATTTATTATTCTGCTTGTTGCCTGCGCCAATGAAAAAGATATTGCTGAGCTATACCCTCTATGCCTTTTGCACATTCAGGTAAGCCCTTCGGATACATTTCGGCAAGTATTCGTTTAACCCAAACATCAATGGGAAAGGCATCAACTTTTCCGAATCCGTAAAGCAAGGTACACGCCGCAACTTTATCACCTACGCCTTTTATTTTTTTCAGTTCTTCCGCACCTATTCCGATGGTGCTGTTATTTATTTTATCAAAATCTATTTCTCCGCTTATAACCTTTTCGGCAGCGTCAAGGATATATTTTGTTCTAAATCCTGCACGCAGAGGGGCCAAGCCTTCAGCACCTGCCTGCAATATTTTTTCGGGTGACGGGAAAGAATAATCGCCATTTTCCAAATCGTCTCCCAAATTAGTGCATAAACGATCAATAATACCCTTTATTCTGGGAATATTATTGTTTTGAGAAATGATAAATGAGCAAAGAGCTTCCCAGGGTTCTTGGCGTAAAATTCTTATGCCGGGATATTCTTTTATCGCTGCTGCAAGATATTTATCGCATGATAATTTTTTGCGGATTTTTTCATAATCTCTGTCAATGTCGAAATAGCTCCGCCAAATTTCATTAAACTCTTTTTCATCTGTTCCGTAAAGTATGGCTGTGTCGCCCTTATCTTCTATTGTAATTGCCCTGCCGAAAGCTACTCCGTGAATGGTTCCATCTTCATTTTTTCTCCACCTAAATGACTGACCGCAATCAACAGTGAGAGAAAAATCAAGGCAATTTTTGTGCAATATGTAGAATTTATTTTTGTTCATAGTTTGTCCTCATTTGAGCGAAAAATGGGTTTTTCACCCCCAAAAAGTGTGGAAATTAAGGGGTTTTGGGGGATTTTGTTCACCCTATTCACTCAGTTATTCACTTTTTTTAAGATTTTCACCCCATGTGAACAAAAGGAATTTAAACAACATTCCGAGCATTTCGGCCTTGATGAAACGCAAGTTTCTCTGCCGTGAAGAACACATCTGTGGCAAAAATCATTGCTCTCTTCAGGTGGTAAAAGCTTGCGTAATTCCATCTCAACTTTAAGTGGATTTTTTGAGTCTACAAGCCCCAATAAATTTGAAATTCTGATTAAATGCGTGTCCGCTACAACTGCAGGCTGACGGTAAACATCCCCCATAATCAAGTTAGCTGTTTTCCTGCCGACGCCGGGCAAAGATGTAAGCTTCTCAATAGTATCCGGAACCTGAGAATCATAATCACTTATTATTTTTTGACACATTCCTACTATATCTTTCGCTTTCGCTCTGAAAAATCCGCAGGAATGTATTATACTTTCTATGTCGTTTACATCTGCAGCAGCAAAATCTTCAACGGTTTTATATTTTTCAAACAAAACAGGTGTAACTAAATTAACCCTTGCATCCGTGCACTGAGCAGAAAGGCGAGTAGCAATAAGCAACTGTAATGGATTTTCTGAATTCAGTGAGCATAAGGATTCGGGATATTTATTTTTTAACGCCTCTACGGCAGCAATTGCAATATCTTTCTTTTTCATAATTACCTCTCAATCTTTATTTGTAGATTATACAGCACATCATGAAAAAAATAAACATATTTGTAATTTTTTTGCTTATAATAAGAAAAATATTGAATTAAAAGGTAAAATGTGATATTGTTATTGTGTGCCAATATATATTAGGAGGAATTACCATGAAAAACAAACTTACAGTGATAGTTTCAATCACAGTATGCATCCTTATGGTCATTTCCGTTTTATCCGCTTGTTCTATAAAGAAAGCAGGCGACGAAGATACATCGACCTCTATTCCGGACGATTCATGGTCGGGAGCAGAGGACACCTATGAGCCTGTTGATATTACGGATGTCGAACTTGTAGCAATTGTTTCAGAAGCATTAGGTGATGAAGCTACGGGCTTTAACGGTGACCTTTCATCTCTTACTGATGATCAGCTGAAAAAAGTTAAAAAAGTTGCTGAAGAAAAAGGATATATAATTGAAGAAGAAGACAACGGTGACACCGAAATAAAGAAAAACAGCAACGTTCAGGTATCCGAGGTTTCAGACGAAAAAGCAAGTGAAATTTTTTCAAAGGCAAATGTAGATACAGGAACTACCGTATCGGATAAGCAGTACAAAGAAATTTCAAAAGCAGCAGAGGAAAAAGGTGCAACTGCAATTACCAATGAAAAAGGAAACGTTACGATCGTTGAAACAACAGTTGTTTCAACCACTGCAAAGCAAACGGAATCTCAAGCCTCAAACGTAACTACAGAAAAAAATACAACTACAACAGCACCGTACGTGCCCTCAACCTCACCTGTAGGCACAACAAAAAATAGAAGCTCTATCAAAACAACCACCGGCACCACTCCGATTGCTACTTATAAGAAGACCACAACCGCTATAACCGCATCCGGCGGCAATACCTTCGGTGGCAACGCTCACTGCCTTTTCTCTGCCAATGCAGCCACATCAGATGGCGTTATTTCAGTTGGCAACACATTTATTACCTCGAGTGGAAAAGTCGGCAGCACGGCAAACGGCCTTGTAGTAAAATTTAATGATTCAGGCAAGCAAATATGGTATAAAATTTTGAGCGGCAATGAAATCACAAAATTTAATGATGTTGCAGTGCTCACAGACGGAAGTATTGTAGCCGTAGGCGAAACTTTAGCCGAAAACTTGGTTAAAGATTCTGTTTACAAATGTAAAGGCACTGTAGAAGGAGTCATTTCAAAATATAGTTCAGAAGGGGAACTAATTTGGACTAAGATTTTCGGAGGCAGTGGCGGTGACATAATTTATGCTGTTGCACCGACAGCCGATGGAGGCTTTGTAATCGGTGGCAGCACAACAAGCACCGATTTTGACCTTAAAACTATTAATAGTAAAGCTAATAACGGATTTGTTGCCAAAATGGATGCAGACGGAAACCAAACCTGGATTACATCTTTAGGTGGCTCCCTTTCATGCGCTGTTAAAGGTGTTACAGCTACTTCATCCGGCACAGTATATGCCACTATACAGACCCCTTGCAAAGACGGAGATTTTGAAAATCTTGAGCGCCCTTCAAGCGGAAGATATACCGTAGTATTAAAAATTACCGATGGCAACATTAACTGGAAAAAAACATTTTGGGATATCGGCAATGTTGAATTAAATTATATTACCGCAGCAAACGACAGCGGCTGTGTAGTTGCAGGCTCTTATTCAGCCGGAAAAACATCAAATAACGGCTCATTTGAGGGCATTTACAACGGCGGCTCTACCGGAACTTTTGACGGAATGATAATCAAGATGACACCTTCCGGCGATGTTTCTTGGATGCTTCCGCTTATAGGTTTCCAAAGTGATTATGTAACCGGTATTACCCCCGTAAGCGGCGGATATGCTTTTTGCGGATACACCACCTCAACAAACAGAGACTTTGCCTTTACAAACAGGGGCGATTATGACTCATTTGTTGGCGTTGTTTCAGAATACGGAAAGCTGTCAACTATCACATCATTTGGCGGTGCTAAAGCAGACAGAGCACAATCCATTTGCTCCACGGGCTCATCGGCGGCAACCGTTTATGTTAGCGGTGCAACCCTTTCAAGCGATGGTTCTTTCGCTTCTTGCAGTGCAAAGAGCGACGGTGAAGACTCAGTAGGCTTTGCATTTAAGTTTGATTTGACACAAGAATAAAATCAATATTACAGGCCGTACTGCTTTTTGCAAGCGGTACGGCTTTTTTAGATGTGGGAGGGAATTATGGAAACAATCTTGAATTTTGACCTTTATGTGTTTACCCTTATGGATAAGCTCATTGCAGCTGTCCCTTGGTTAAGCCCTGCTATGCCCATACTCACATGGTTTGGCGACGGCTGGTTTTGGCCCATATTGGGTGCTGTGCTTTTAATTCCGAAAAAAACAAGAAAAATCGGTATTGCCGTGCTTGCGGCTTCTCTTGTAAGATATTGTGTGAGCAACCCCATAAAAGCTCTGTTCAGCCGCACAAGGCCCTTTGCTCTTTTCAATCCGGAAGTTGCCGAGAAATGTATTAAAGGCTACACGGATACAAAGGGTGAATTTGTAGAAGGATGGATGAAAGAAAGCTACCTTACGCAAGTAGTTAATGAGATGAAAAATTATTCTCAAGAATTTATAAATAAATGGCTTTCAAATTATCATTATCCTTATGAAATCGGCTATCATTATTCACATGGATATGCATTTCCCTCCGGCCACACTTCTTCCTGCTTTTGTGCCTCATTCGCCATGCTTTTTATGGCAAAAGGCAAGTGGCAAAAAGTTATGGGCTGGGCTGCAATAGTTCTTTCAGCGATTGTAGGATTCACAAGAATTTATCTTCATGTGCATTACTGCACGGATGTGCTCGGAGGAATTATTTTAGGTCTTATCTGTGCGCTTATTGGTATGGCAATAGAAAAAGGCATAAGTAAAATTATTGAAAAGATAAAATTAAATAGAGTTAAGGATTAAAAAATTATGCTGTCACTTATGAAACCACATAGGTGACAGCTTTTGTGTTATTTATATCATCCAAACAGGTATTATATATGTGTTGCTATCTATAGCGCCGAGGGACTCTCTAAGGCATATAATCGCACCATTTCCTCTTGGCACTGATGCTTTATCAAGGAGCTTAAACGCACCCGTAATTTGAGTAGGAGGATTTATGCTTTTTTTGATTTCAATGGGATGAAGTTCTCCGTTGCTTTCCATAATCAAATCAATTTCGTTACTATTTTTATCCCGATAATAGTGAAGTAAACATTCCTCGGCATTGTTATTATATGTTTTTATTATTTCCGATACCACATAGTTTTCAAGAACAGCCCCGTTTATAGCACCATTCATAAGAATTTCAGGGCTTGAATAACGGGTTAAATAACTAACAAGGCCGGTATCAAAAAAATACATTTTAGGGGTTTTAACAGTTCTTTTCAAAAGATTGTTGGAATATGGATGTAAGAAATATATAATTCCGGACTTTTCAAGCTCTTTTATCCATCTTTTTGCAGTGTCATCACTTATACCCACATCTCCGGCAATATCATGCAAATTCAGCATTTGACCACTGCGGCAAGCTGCTGCACGGATAAAATCTGCAAACATTACCTTATCCACTCCCAAAATATCGGTAGAAACATCACGGTCAATATAAGTTTGAATATAGCTGCTGTAAAAAACATTTCTGTCCTTATACTTTCCGCTTTTGTATCCGGGAAGGGAGCCTTCCCAAATTCTTTGATATATTTCATCGGGTGAAGCAGAAGAAAGCTCTTTTTTCCTTGCTTGCAAATTATCAAGCTCCAATTCAAAGGGAGAATTATTTTTTGCGCCGCAAATCTCTGATTGAGACAGTGCAGACATACGCAAAATTGCCGTTCTGCCAGCAAGCGATTCCTGTGCAAGTTCCATAAGACGATAGGCCTGCGAACCTGTAAGCCAAAAAGAGCCGGGAGCGGCACCGTTATCAATGGCAATTTTTATATAGGAAAACAATTCCGGTGCATACTGAACTTCATCTATAAGCACAGGGGCAGGGTGAATTTTTAGGAACATTGCCGGATCGGTTTTGGCGAGCTTTCGCTCCTCTAAGTCATCCAATGAAACCTCTGTTCTATCTGTCCCCTCCATTAAATGCCGAAGCATCGTTGACTTTCCGACTTGACGGGGGCCGGTCAGCAATATGCAAGAGTATTCCTTATTTATATCCATAAACTTTTTTTCAAGAGTTCTTTCAATATACATCACGCCGCCTCCTTTTTAGGCTAAAATACGATTCATCTATATTTTAGCCTTAATATTAAAAAAAGTCAACAGAAATTTAGGCCAAAATACGATTGACTTGTATTTTGGCCTTTTATAGATGTAAAATCGGCAGTAGCCTATTTAGGTTACTGCCGATGTATTTTGTATTGAATTATTTATTGCTGTGGTCTATGGAAGCCTTTACGAAGCCCTTAAAAAGAGGATGAGGCTTATTGGGCCTGGACTTAAATTCCGGATGGTACTGGACTCCCACAAAGAACGGATGGTCGGGAATTTCAACTGTTTCCACAAGTCTGCCGTCAGGTGATAAGCCGCTGAGAACAAGGCCTTTGCTTTGGAGAAGCTCTCTGTAATTATTGTTAAATTCATAACGATGGCGATGACGCTCGGAAATTTCAAGAGTGCCATAACATTTTTCCATCATTGTGCCTTCCTTAATCTTACAGGGATAAGCACCAAGGCGGAGAGTACCGCCCTTATCAATATCTTCACTTTGGCCGGGCATAAAGTCTATAACTTTGTTGGCACAAAGCTCATCAAATTCGCCGGAGTGGGCATCCTCAATGCCTGCCACATGGCGAGCAAATTCAATAACGGAGATTTGCATACCGAGGCAAATTCCAAAGTAGGGTACTTTATTGATTCTTGCATACTCTGCGGCGGCAATCATACCTTCAATACCTCTGTTGCCGAATCCGCCGGGAACGATTATGCCATCAACATCTTTAAGCATTTCGGCAGCGTTTTCTCTTGTAATAAGCTCTGAATCAATCCAATGTATTTCAACATCCGAGCTATAATCATAACCTGCATGGCGAAGAGCCTCTGCCACAGAAAGATATGCATCGTGAAGCTGAGTGTATTTACCTACAAGGCCGATATTAACAGTGCCGCTGAGTGTTTTAATGCGTTCTACCATTTCTTCCCACTCGGTAAGGTCGGGCTTCGGAGCATCAATTTTAAGTTTACGGCAAACAACGGAAGAAATATTTGCCTTTTCAAGCATAAGAGGTGCTTCATAAAGATATGGGAGAGTGATATTTTCTATAACGCAATCTTCTTCAACATTACAGAAAAGAGAGATTTTTTTGAATATTGATTCTTCAAGAGGTTCATCACAGCGCAAAACAATTATATCCGGATTGATGCCCATGCCTTGAAGCTCTTTTACAGAGTGCTGAGTAGGCTTTGACTTATGCTCATCGGAGCCTCTGAGGAAAGGAACAAGAGTTACATGGATGAAAAGACTGTTTTCTTTGCCAACCTCAAGGGAGATTTGACGAACTGCCTCAAGGAAGGGCTGGCTTTCAATATCACCGATTGTGCCGCCGATTTCCGTGATAACCACATCCGCATCGGAATGTTTGCCTACACGGTAAACAAATTCTTTAATTTCGTTAGTAATATGAGGAATTACCTGAACGGTACTGCCGAGGTATTCTCCTCTCCTCTCTTTATTGAGGACATTCCAATAAACCTTACCTGAGGTAAGATTTGAATACTTGTTAAGATTTTCATCAATAAATCTTTCATAGTGGCCAAGGTCAAGGTCTGTTTCCGCTCCGTCATCGGTTACATAAACCTCACCGTGCTGATATGGGCTCATTGTGCCCGGGTCAACATTGATATAAGGGTCAAGTTTTTGGGATGCAACTTTTAACCCTCTTGCTTTAAGCAATCTGCCAAGGGATGCGGCGGTAATTCCTTTGCCGAGGCCTGAAACAACACCGCCTGTAACAAAAATATACTTTGTCATTTGTCAACTCTCCTCTTCCGTTTTTTATATCCTTAAAAAAGTGACAAAGCCCCCTCGTACTGAAATTCGGCACAAGAGAACTTTGAAATTATTGTTTATTCCCACTCTACCGTGGCAGGTGGTTTGCTTGTAATATCGTAAACTACTCTGCTTACGTCTTTAACCTCGTTTGTGATACGGTTTGATGCTTTGGCAAGAAGATCAAAGGGAAGCCTTGACCAGTCTGCAGTCATAAAGTCATCTGTTGAAACTGCCCTTAAAGCTATGGTGTAGCCGTAAGTTCTTGCATCGCCCATAACGCCAACGGTGCGGTTATTGGTAAGCACTGCAAAATACTGATTGGTATTTTGCTCAAGCCCTGCATTCATAACTTCCTCACGAAAAATTGCATCTGCTTCTCTTAAAATGTTGAGTTTATACTCGGTGATTTCACCTATAACTCTGATTGAAAGGCCGGGGCCGGGGAAAGGCTGCCTCCAAACAAGGTCATAAGGAATGCCAAGCTCAAGGCCGACTGCTCTGACCTCATCCTTAAAGAGTGTACGAAGGGGCTCTACTATTTCATCAAAATCTATAACATCGGGTAAACCGCCTACATTGTGATGGCTCTTAATGACATCTGCGTCACCGTTGCCGCTTTCAACAACATCGGGGTAAATTGTGCCCTGAACAAGCACTTGAACTTTTCCGATTTTCTTTGCTTCTTCCTCAAAGACACGGATAAATTCTTCACCGATTATTTTGCGTTTCTTTTCAGGCTCAGTAACACCGGCGAGCTTTGAAAGGAATCTATCCTTTGCGTTAACTCTTATAATGTTAAGGCCCATTTTTTCTTTGAAGGTTTTTTCTACTATGTCGCCTTCATCTTTGCGCAAAAGACCATGGTCTACAAAAACACATATAAGGTTATCGCCAATAGCCTTTTGAAGCATTACTGCTGCAACAGAGGAATCAACGCCACCTGAAAGTGCGCAAAGAACTTTTTTGCCTGCAAGCTCCTTTTTATACTTTTCAATGGATGCTGCGGCAAAATTGTCCATAGTCCAGTCGCCCTTGCATCCGCAAACTTTATAAAGGAAATTATAGAGCATCTGCTTACCGTACTCTGTGTGAGTAACCTCCGGATGGAACTGAACAGCATAGAGCTTTCTGCTCTCATTTGCCATAGCTGCGCAGGGGCAATGATCTGTATTTGCAATAATTTCAAAACCTGCAGGCACTTGCTTAACAAAGTCTGTGTGGCTCATCCAGCAAATGCTTTCCTCGGGAATACCATCAAATATAGCACTTTTCTTTACCTTTACGGTAATCTTGCCATACTCACTGCTATCTCCGGCACTGCAAATTTCTCCCCCTTCCATATATGCCATAAGCTGACAGCCGTAGCATATACCAAGCACGGGAATACCTATATTTAATACTTCTTTGTCAAAGTGGGGTGATTTTTCATCATATACGCTGTTGGGGCCACCGGTAAAAATTATACCCGTATAGCCTTCAGCTTTAATTTCATCAACTGTAATTTTATTATAAGCTCTGATTTCGGCGTACACATGGTGATCTCTCACACGCCTTGCAATCAGCTGATTATACTGACCGCCGAAATCAAGCACAAGTATTTTATCCATCTCTTTATCCTCTTATACATTTATCTCCGGGTTTGCATTTGTTACATTGGCAATAAGCGGACGAATTTCACTGAGGAATTTATCCACTTGATCCGGACAGCGACCGATATAAAGTGAAGGGTCAAGGACTGCTTCCATTTCTCCTTTTGTAAGGTTGAATTCAGACCTTTGAGCAAGTGCTTCAAGAAGTGCACAAGGTTCGCCGTTCTTCATTCTTGCAGTAGCTTCCATTGAGCAGGAACGAATAACTTCGTGAAGTTCCTGCCTGTCACCGCCTCGTTTAACACCTTCCATAAGAATGTTTTCTGTAGCGATGAAGGGAAGATACTCTCTTACAGTCCTATCGACTATCTTCTCATTTACAACAAGTCCGTTTGTAACATTCTGAGCAAGGCGGAGAATCGCATCTGCACAAAGGAAGCCCTCAGGCATTGAAATTCTACGGTTTGCCGAATCATCAAGAGTTCTCTCAAGCCACTGAACAGAAGCTGTCATAGGTGCATTGAGAGCATCTGCCATAAGGTAACGGGAAAGAGAACAAATTCTTTCACTTCTCATGGGGTTACGCTTATAGGCCATAGCGGAAGAACCGATTTGATTCTTTTCAAAGGGTTCTTCAACCTGACGGTCATGCTGTAAAAGTCTTATATCGTTTGCCATTCTGTAGCAACTTTGTGCTATAGAGGATAAGCAATTAAGTATTCTGCTGTCAAGTTTGCGGGGATAAGTTTGCCCGCATACCGAAAAATATTTATCAAATCCGAAAGATGAACATATAAGACGATTCATCTCATCGATTTTTGAAGTGTCGCCCTCAAAAAGTTCCATAAAGCTTGCTTCGGTGCCTGTGGTACCTCTGCAGCCCAGCATTTTCATTGAACCGATAACAAAATCAAGCTCTTCAAGGTCGGCTGCCAAATCCTGCATCCAAAGAGTAGCTCTTTTACCTACGGTAACAAGCTGCGCAGGCTGATAATGGGTATATCCCAAGGTGGGCATAGCTTTATATTTCTCTGCAAAATCTGCAAGATTTGCCAAAACGCCGAGAAGCTCTGTTCTTAAATATTTAAGGCCGTCACGGTAAATAATAACATCTGCGTTATCTGTTACATAACAGCTTGTAGCACCAAGGTGAATTATACCTGCTGCTTTCGGTGCAACTTTACCGTAAGTATAAACATGAGCCATAACATCATGGCGAACTTCTTTTTCTCTTGCGGCGGCAACTTCAAAATCAATGTTTGTTACATTTGCTTCAAGCTCATCAACCTGCTCCTGTGAAACAGGTAATCCGAGCTCATGCTCTGCCTTTGCAAGAGCTACCCAAAGCTTTCTCCAAGTAACTATTCTCGTTTCATGAGAAAAGAGATTCAGCATATAATCCGATGCATATCTTGAACTTAATGGGGATTCGTATTTATCTGTCATATTTTCTCCCCCTTATCTTATAATAATGCTGTCTCTTTCGGGACCGACTGAAACATATTTAATGTGGCAACCGATTTGTTCTTCAATGTAAAGAACATACTTCTGAGCATTTTCGGGGAGATCTTCCCATTTACGAGCAGATGAAATATCTGTGCCCCAGCCGTCAAAATATTCAATAACCGGCTTTGCCATTGGAAGAGCTGTGGGGAACGGGAAGTTATCAATCTGTTTGCCATCAAGAATATAATGAGTGCAAACGGGAATTTTATCCATATAACTGAGTATATCCATTTTTGTAAGGGCGATGGCTGTAGCGGCTTGGCATTCAACGCCGTAACGGGTTGCAACAATATCAATGGGGCCTACTCTTCTGGGTCTGCCAGTTTTTGCACCGTATTCGCCGCCGGCTTCGCGAAGCTCTTCAGCCTCTTTGCCAAACATTTCGCAAGTGAATGGGCCTTCGCCTACGCAAGTGGAATATGCCTTTACAACGCCGATAACATCGTCAAGCTTTGCGTTTGTAAGGCCACTGCCTACGGGAGCATAAGATGCAACAGCATTTGACGATGTAGTATAAGGAACAATACCAAAGTCAAGGTCACGGAGCGCACCGAGCTGAGCCTCAAAGAGAATATCTTTACCCTCTTTTTGAGCATTTCTGAGAAATGCGGCTGTATCACAAATGAAAGGCTTAATCTTTTCACCGTAATCATTTACCCAAGCCATAAGGCCATCAATGGTGGTAGGCTCTGCGCCGTAAACTTTTGTTATTGTAAGATTTTTCCATTCAAGCAAATCTTCAAGATGAGCTTTAAGCTGCTCTGGGTAGAAAAGTTCACCTGCAAGAATGGTCTTTTTCTGATATTTATCTGAATAGAAAGGTGCTATGCCCTGCTTTGTTGAGCCGTATTTTTTATCTGCAAGGCGAGCTTCTTCAAGGCCGTCAAGCTCACGGTGCCAAGGAAGAAGAAGTGAGCAACGGTCACTGATTTTAAGATTTTCCGGTGTAATGGGAACGCCCTGTTCAATAACGCCCTGCATTTCGTTCCAAAGGCTTTCTGCATCAAGAGCAACACCGTTGCCCAAGATATTAACAACATCCTTGCGGAACACTCCTGATGGAAGAAGATGGAGTGCAAACTTACCGAATTCGTTAATAACAGTATGACCGGCATTACCGCCGCCTTGATAGCGTACAACAATGTCATAATCGTTGGTGAGAAGGTCAACCATACGGCCTTTGCCTTCATCGCCCCAGTTAATGCCTACTATTGCGCTGTTAGCCATTTTTCTGTCTCCTTTATATATGAAAAAATATTAAACAATATTAACCAGTCTTTATTATACTTCATTTATCTTACTTTTGGAAGAACTTTTTTCACTCTTTTTGCAATAATTACAGCAAAAGTGAGCTTTACAGCATCCGGAAGTATAAAAGGAAGAACACATTTAACTAATATTGTGCCGATTCCCATGGCACTGTCTCTCATTTCCATAACTTTTGCAAACCACACTGTGCCGAATGCGTAGCAAGCAAAAAGCCCGATAATAAGAACGACAATGTCAATAATCGTATTTTTTCGTATTTTTTCGGTAAACAGATAAATAAGGCCACAAGCAAGAAAGCCTATTATGTAGCCGCCGGTAGGGCCGAGCAAAACATTCACGCCTCCGGCAAAGCCCGAAAATACGGGCACACCGACTGCACCGAGAAGAATATAAGCAAGTATAGCTACCGTGCCGCTTGCACCGCCGAGCATTTCCAAAGTTAAAAACACTCCGAAAGTTTGCAATGTGAATGGAACAGCCATCGGAACCGTAATCCACGCGCAAACCGAAATAACGGCGGTCATAAGGGCAATTTCAGCGGCACTGATAAGCGCTTGTTTTCTCTTCATAAATATTAAATTTCCTTTGTAATATATTACTTACCGCTGTCTCCGTAGTTTGAAAGCACACGGGCAGAGGGATCGTTAACATCACAGCCTTCCCATTCTTTGTTCGGCATCCAAAATGCAGATACCATTTCTGCCTGACCGGGATAATATTTTTCGAATATTTCACGATAAAGGAGAGATTCCTTTGTAAATGGACGGGCAAAATCATATTTCTTATAAAGAGCTTCTGCTTCTTCATCCGAATAGCAAGTTTCAGCATATTCTTTAAGGTCATCAACCATTGAATGACCGACAGCATCGGAAAATGCGGCTTTTTCTCTCATAAGAATATCATAGGGAAGGAAGTCGCCTTCAAAGGCGTGGCGAAGGAGATATTTACCTTTGCCGTATTTGTTGAGCTTCATCTCCGGGTCAAGGGAAAGTACATAAGATGCAAAATCAAGATCTCCGAAAGGAACTCTCGCCTCAAGGGAGTTAACCGAAATGCAACGGTCTGCCCTGAGCACATCATACATGTGAAGCTCTCTGACTCTTTTTTCACTCTCTTTCTGGAATGCTTCGGCAGAAGGAGCGAAATCAGTATATTTATAGCCGAAGAGCTCATCGGAAATTTCTCCCGTAAGAAGAACTCTTATATCTGTGTTTTCGTGTATGTATTTACACACAAGATACATACCCATAGAAGCTCTTATTGTGGTTATATCATAAGTACCAAGCAAAGCTATAACCGTTTCAAGGGAAGAAAGAACTTCTTCTTTTGTCATTATGACCTCTGTATGCTCACTGCCGATATAATCGGCAACTTGCTTTGCGTATTTAAGGTCAATTGCGTCCCCTTCCATACCGATTGCAAAAGTGCGTATAGGCTTATCAATCATCTTTGCCGCTATTGCGCAAACAAGGGATGAATCAAGGCCGCCGGAAAGAAGGAATCCTACCTTTGCATCTGCAACCATTCTCTTTTGAACACCTGCAATCAGTTTTTCACGGATTTTTGTGCAAGCTGTTTCAAGATCATCATGGCATACTTCTTTAACGGAAGATATGTTGTTATAGCAGATGAATTTCCCGCCTTTGTAATAATGTCCGGGAGGGAAAGGCATAACCTTACTGCAAATTTTTACAAGGTTTTTTGCTTCGCTGGCAAAAACTATAGTACCCTTTTTATCATATCCATAATAAAGGGGACGAATTCCGATGGGGTCTCTTGCGGCAATATATTCACCGCTGTCGCCATCGTAAATTATAAGTGCAAACTCTGCGTCAAGCTTTGGGAACATCTCAACGCCATATTCTTTATAGAGCGGAAGCAAAGTTTCGCAGTCAGAGTCACTTTTGAACTCATAGCCCTTTGCTTTAAGCTCATCTCTCAGTTTTTCAAAACCGTAAATTTCACCGTTGCAAACCACATAACTGCCATCAAGCTCAAAGGGTTGCATTCCCTCCGGATGAAGGCCCATAATTGCAAGCCTGTGAAAGCCTAAAAGCCCTTTGCCCGTATCAATTATACGGCTGTCATCGGGACCTCTTGACTCGGTTTTTTCAAAACCTTCTTCAAATTCTTCAAGTACGACATCACTGTCGCAATAGCCCATTATAGAACACATAATAAATTCTCCTGTTAAGAAAAATTCAGCATTCAACAGGGCGGGTGCCGTTCCCGCGGTGCCACCTGTTTTTATTCTCATCGGATTTCAGCCAAAATCCTGCCGTTTAACGCTCGGCTCACGGCGCACCTACTTGTTGCCTTTCGGATTGCAGCTGGGAGAGTGTTATTCACAAAGCTTCTGCCACACGGATTTCACCGCCCCGCGCTCTCTTTGGGTGAGTGGCTCTGCTACTTCTCTCTCCTCATACGCTTTTCAGAATGCAGGAGATCTATTAATATGTAATACCTTCTGCAACCATTGCATTTGAAACTTTTTCAAAGCCTGCGATGTTAGCGCCTGCTACGAGGTCGCCATTAACACCGTATTTTTCAGCAGCATCATAAATATTGTGGAAAATATTTTTCATAATGCCCTGAAGTTTTCCGTCAACCTCTTCAAATGTCCAGTCATATCTCATGGAGTTCTGGCTCATTTCAAGGCCGGATACTGCTACGCCACCGGCATTTGCTGCCTTTGCAGGTCCAAAGAGAACGCCGGCATTCTGGAGAACTTCAACAGCCTCCGGAGTAGAAGGCATATTAGCCCCCTCTGCAACAGCTATAACGCCGTTTGCGATAAGCTTCTTTGCAGCATCTTCATCAAGTTCGTTTTGAGTTGCGCAAGGTAAAGCGATGTCACACTTAACGCCCCAGATATCTCTGCAACCTTCGTGATATTCTGCACCGCTAACCCTGTTAGTATACTCTTTAATTCTAACTCTTTCAACCTCTTTTAACTGTTTAATAACAGCAAGGTCAATTCCCTTAGGATCATAAACATATCCGTTTGAGTCAGACATTGCAACAACCTTACCGCCAAGCTGATTAGCCTTTTGGCAAGCATAAATTGCAACATTGCCGGAGCCTGAAATAACAACTGTTTTACCTTTGAATGATTCGCCCTTCATATTTTCAAGCATTTCCTCGGTAAAATAGCAAAGGCCATAGCCTGTTGCCTCTGTTCTTGCAAGAGATCCGCCGTAATCAAGGCCTTTACCTGTTAAAACACCTGTAAATACGTTTTGAAGTCTCTTATACTGGCCAAAGAGGAAACCTATTTCACGGCCGCCTACGCCGATATCACCTGCAGGAACGTCTGTGTCAGAGCCGATATGTTTTGAAAGCTCTGTCATGAATGCTTGGCAGAATCTCATAATCTCATCATCTGACTTGCCCTTGGGATCAAAGTCCGAGCCGCCTTTACCGCCGCCCATTGCAAGGCCTGTAAGGCTGTTTTTGAAAATCTGCTCAAAGCCGAGAAACTTAACAACAGAAAGGTTTACCGATGGATGGAATCTAAGGCCGCCCTTGTATGGACCGATTGCTGAGTTGAACTGAATTCTGTAACCTCTGTTTACTTGAACATTGCCCTTATCATCTACCCAAGTAACACGGAACATAATCTGTCTTTCAGGCTCAACAATTCTTTGAAGAATACCTTTTTTCTCAATAATCGGATTTTTCTCAACCACAGGTTCAAGAGATTGAAGAACCTCTTTTACTGCCTGAAGGTACTCTTTTTGGCCGGGGTTTTTTGCTGCGGTTTCATCATAAACCTTTTGTGTGTAAGCATTCTTAAACATAAAATCTCTCCTATCTACCCACAAATTGGGGGAATATTTTTTTTAATCTGTCGGGTTTTCTTCTTTTTGTTCATCCTCGCAGACTAATATTTCTTTACAAATTGTTATCACATCAATAAAATTTATATCCGGACGCAAATCATAAAAGAATTGCATCTCATTATTATTGCAAACAGCAGATGAATTCATTGTATTGCCTCCTTTGTATTTTAATTATTAAATCTAATCAATAAAAGAGAAGATCTTCATAGGTTGGGAATGGCCAATATTCTTTGGATGTAATCTTCTCTGCATCATCACAGTAAGCTCTCAGCTTTTCCATTGCCGGAAGAATAACATCACGAACAACTTCGCTCTGCTTGAAGTAATCTTCAATAGCCGCAGTGTCTTTTGCTGCTTTTTCAAGAGCAGCTGCCTTTTCGCAAATCTCATCGGCATCTTCGCTGAGCTTTTTAACAACACTTGTTTCATACTTGCAAGGAACTCCGGCAAATTCTTTCTTGCTCATGGCTGCATCCGCAACATCTGCCGCATAAGCTTCAACTGCAGGTAAAATCTGTTTTTGTGCCATATTAACCATTGTTTTGGCCTCTATAAGCACGCACTTGCAATAGTTTTCAAGCATAATTTCACATCTGGATTCAATTTCCACTCTGCTGTAAATCTTGTGATTTTCAAAGAGTTTAATATTCTTTTCATCAATGAGGTGAGGAACACAATCTGCAGATGTTCTGTAGTTTTTAAGTCCTCTTGACTCGGCTTCTTTAATCCAGCTGTCATCATAACCGTTGCCGTTGAAAATAATCTTTCTGTGGTCTTTGATTGTCTTCTTAATCATATCGTGAAGAGCTGTTTCAAAGTCTTCTGCATTTTCAAGACGATCTGCATAAATTTTAAGAGACTCTGCTACGGCTGTATTAAGCACGGTGTTAGCATCTGCTATGGAGCTTGCAGAGCCAAGCATACGGAACTCAAACTTATTGCCGGTGAATGCGAAGGGTGATGTTCTGTTACGGTCCGTGTTATCTTTGGGAAATTTAGGAAGAACATGAACACCGAGTTTCATGATATTCTTATCTGTGCCTTCATAAGCCTTATCATTTTCAATAGCATCAAGGATTGAGTCAAGCTCGTCGCCGAGGAATACGGAAATAATTGCGGGAGGTGCTTCGTTTGCGCCGAGTCTGTGGTCATTGCCTGCAGATGCAACGGAGATTCTGAGAAGATCCTGATAATCATCAACAGCTTTAAGAACTGCGCAAAGGAAAAGAAGGAACTGAGCGTTATCATAAGGTGTTTCACCGGGAGAAAGAAGGTTTACACCTTTATCTGTTGCTATTGACCAGTTGTTGTGCTTACCGCTGCCGTTTACACCGTCAAAGGGCTTCTCATGAAGAAGACAGATAAGCCCGTGCTTATCGGCAAGCTTTTGCATAATTTCCATTGTAAGCTGGTTATGGTCTGTAGCTATATTCGTGGTGGTGTATATAGGAGCAAGCTCATGCTGCGCCGGAGCAACCTCGTTATGCTCTGTTTTGGCAAGAATGCCAAGCTTCCAAAGCTCTTTATTGAGGTCTGCCATATATGCGGCAACTCTGGGCTTAATTACGCCGAAATAGTGGTCATCAAGTTCTTGACCTTTTGGTGGCATAGCACCGAAAAGGGTACGGCCCGTAAAAATAATATCTTTTCTCTTCCTTGCCATTTCTTTATCAACAAGGAAATATTCCTGCTCAGGGCCTACAGATGAACGAACCGCTTTAGCATCTGTGTTGCCAAACAAGCGAAGAATTCTGAGAGCCTGCTTGTTAAGAGCCTGCATTGAACGGAGGAGAGGAGTTTTCTTATCAAGAGCCTCACCTGTGTAGGAGCAAAATGCTGTGGGAATGCAAAGGGTGTTGCCTTTAATAAACGCATAGGATGTAGGATCCCATGCAGTATAGCCTCTTGCTTCAAAAGTTGCACGAATACCGCCTGAAGGGAAAGAAGATGCATCAGGCTCGCCTTTTACAAGCTCTTTGCCTGAAAATTCCATAATAACATTACCGTCGGGAGCAGGAGAAATGAAACTGTCGTGCTTTTCTGCGGTAATTCCCGTAAGAGGCTGGAACCAATGGGTGTAGTGAGTAGCTCCATTGGCAATAGCCCAATCCTTCATAGCCATTGCAACGGCATTAGCTACAGATAAATCAAGGCTTGCTCCTTCATCAATTGTCTTTTTAAGTGACTGATAAACATCTGCGGGTAAATTCATTTTCATTACCCTGTCATCAAATACAAGACTGCCAAAATAATCGGATACTGTTTCCATTGTGTTTACCTCCTGTTAAAATAAAAATTCTGAAAAGCAAAAAAAGACGTCAATGGGACACTAATCCCAAAGACGCCTTTGTCTTTTATAGCGTGTATTTTACTACAACTTTTTTTATATGTCAACAATTTTTTTGTTTTATTGACAGAATTTTTTTCTTATGGTAAAATTAAAAAGTAAAGTAGCAAAGGGGCTTACCGGTATGGGTGCGCCCTTTTTATAATATATTACATTATATTCTTCACATCTTCTGTTTTGAAGGAGGTTTCTCAAATGAAATACACACCGGAAGAAATTATGCAATATGTAGCCGAGGAGGATGTTAAATTCATTCGCCTTGCCTTTTGCGATGCCTTCGGCAAAATAAAAAATATATCAATAATGCCCGATGAGCTGGGCAGAGCTTTTACCTACGGAATTGCCATTGACGGCTCTAATATCAGCGGATTCGGCGATGTAGTGCACTCCGATCTTTTTCTTCACCCGGACCCGGACACTCTTGCCCTTCTTCCTTGGAGGCCTGAGCATGGCAGAGTTGTAAGAATGTACTGCACCATTACTCACCCGGACGGCAGAATTTTTGAAAATGATTGCCGAGCAATGCTTAAAAAGACTATTGCAGAGGCTGCGGAAGCAGGTTATTCTTTTGCATTCGGCTCTGAAATAGAATTTTATCTGTTCAAGCTTGATGAAAACGGCGACCCTACCAATATTCCTTATGATAACGCAGGATATATGGATGTGGCTCCCGATGATAAATGTGAAAATATCCGCCGTGAAATTTGCTTAACCCTCGAAAGAATGGGAATTCATCCTGAAAGTTCTCATCACGAGGAAGGCCCGGGTCAAAATGAGGTTGATTTCAGATATTCAGATCCCCTTTCTGCTGCGGATAACGCAATCACTTTTATTTCTGCCGTAAAAACCATTGCCGCCAAAAACGGTCTTTATGCGGATTTTTCGCCAAAACCCATAAGCAACAAGCCGGGCAGTGGATTTCATATTAACTTTTCCGCAAAGAAGATCGGCAGTGACGAGCCTGTGCTTCCAAGTGCCATAGCCGGAGTGCTCGATAAAATTATGGATATTACTCTTTTCTTAAACCCTGCCAATGAGTCTTATAAGCGTCTCGGCGGAAACAAAGCGCCTAAATATGTAACTTGGTGTGCAGAAAACCGCTCACAGCTTATCAGAATCCCCGCAGCTTTCGGAGAATATAAGAGGGCCGAGCTTCGCTCACCTGACCCTTCGGCAAATCCATACCTTGCTTTTACACTCCTTATTTATGCAGGCCTTTACGGAATACAAAACAATCTTGAACTCCCCTACCCTGCAGATATGAATTTGTATATTGCAGACAGTAAAACTCTTGAGCAATTTGTTAAACTGCCAATGAACAGAAATGATGCTGTAAATCTTGCTGTAAACAGCGAATTCGTTAAAGCTCATCTTCCGAAAATCACCATAGATACTTACAGATAAATTAATTTAAATTTCACGAAAGGAGGCAGAACATGGTATTTGATTCCACAACTTACAGTGTGTTAATCGTTTCTTCGTCAGAAAAAATGACAAGTCAACTAAAATCCGTTCTTGCCTCTCTTTCCTGCTATCCAATCGCAGATGTTTCAAGCATTTCCGCAGCAAAAAGGGAAATTGCCGAGCGAACTTATGATTTTGTTATTATAAATGCTCCCCTTGCGGAAGGAACAGGATACAGATTTGCCATTGATGCCTGTGAAAACAAAAGCACCATTTGCTTAATGATGCTTAAATCGGATATTTATGACGATGTGGATTTGAAGGTAAGTTGTAACGGTGTTTTCACCTTGCAAAAGCCTGTATCTTCCCAAATCTTTTCTTTATCTATAAGCTGGATGAAGGCTGCAAGAGAAAGGCTGAGAAGCCTTGAAAAGAAATCTGCCACTCTTGAGGACAGAATGGAAGAAATCCGTATTACCAACAGGGCTAAATGGATTCTTATTGAAAAAGAAGGCATGAGTGAAGACGAAGCTCATAAATACATTGAGCATAAGGCCATGAATACCGGCCGCACAAAATTCGAAACAGCAAAACAGATAATTGAAAACAACTGATATTTTGGTGCTTGCAAATTCATATATAAAGTTTATCCCGGCAGTAAATCAATACTGCCGGGATTTTTTACGACCGTTCTTGGGTACTATTTTATCATTTTTTAAAGTAATTTTTTATTTCTGCCATTCTTTCACTTTGCTTAACATGGAAAGGGCAACGGCTATCACAGTGGCCGCAGCTTATGCAGTCCTCTGCAGTTTTATCAAGGGTAAGATAATGTTCTTTTGCAAGCTCATCTCCGAGAAGGGCAAGATCATAATATTTATTGATTAAAGCCACATCAAGACCCATTGGACAAGGATGGCAATGCTTGCAGTAAACACACCTGCCCACCGATGAATTTGGTACCAAAGAGCCAATACAAGAATAGTCTTTTTCTTCATCTGTGGCTTTAAGATATTCAAGCACCTCCAAAAGCTCTTTTTCATTAGCGTATCCGGGCAAAACGGTTATAACTCCCGGCTTATCAAGAGCGTATTGAATACATTGAGTTTTTGTTAAAGCAACGCCAAAGGGAGATTTTGCTGCATCTAAAAGCTGGCCGCCGCTAAAAGGCTTCATAACGCTAATACCCACGCCCTCTTTTTGACAACGACAATACATTCTGTATCTTTCGTCATTTTCGCCTATGGCATAATCCCCTTGCCCATAGTCATAAACAGGGTTAATGCTGAACATAACCATATCAACAATGCCCATATCAAGCATCTTATTAACAAGTGCAGGTGCATGAGAGGATAATCCTATATGATGAATTATACCCTGCTCTTTAAGAGAAAGCACATAATCAAGAACTCCGTTTTTCTTGTATGCTTCAAGGTCACTTTCTTCATCAAGGCAATGAATAAACCCAAAATCAATATAGTCTGTTTGTAATTTTTCAAGCTGCCATTTAACAGATTTTTTTATCATATTCAAATCCGTAGTCCACCCGTACTCACCGCTTGTGTAATCTGCACCGAAATGAATTTGCAAATAGACTTTATCTCTGATATTTTTGAATGCTTTTCCGTATGCTTCAAAAACCGTTGCGTGACCTGCGGCTAAATCAAAATAATTTATTCCGTTTTCAACAGCTGTTTTTACGGTTTTTATAATCTCATTTTCAGGTCTTTCTCCTATAACAGAGGCACCCATTCCGATTACACTGATTTTTTCTCCACCATGAGATAATGTTCTGCATTCCATATATCTTCTCCTTTGCGTAAAGCTGTTACACTTTACATCAGTCGTTTATTTAAGCTCATACGAGTAAATTGCGAGGTAATGTAACGCACTGCCGAAAACAGTAAAAGCATGAAAAATTATATGCATCCAAGGTCTCTTTATTCCCCCGTGACAAAAGAGAGCGCCGACAGTGTAGGCAACGCATCCCAATACGAGTATCAAAAAGCCTGTTTTATTAATATTTTCTAAAAGCGGCACTGTGCTCAAAAGCATAATCGCACCACCTGTAAAGTAAACTGCCATTACAGCAGCTTTCAATTTTTCAAAGAAAAACAGCTTTGCAATTATTCCGAAAATTGCGCAAAACCAGGCAATAGTTATTACAAGAATACTGTTTGGCGTGCTGACTCGCCTTAAAGTTATTAAAGCGCAAGGGGTAGATGTGCCGGCAAGCAAAAGCGGAATTGCAAGGTGGTCAAAAAGCCTTGCTTTTCTTTTAGCCTCTCCCTGAGGCAAGCCGTGATAAAGGGCCGAAATTGCATAAACAGCTATAAGAGAAATACTGTAGATTATACATGATATTACTCCGACAGTATCACTTAGAATCAAGGATTTTTTCACAAGAAATACCATTCCCATAACCGCAAGGGCTGCACCTATGGCGTGTGTAATGCAATTAAGAGCATCCACAGGCTTTGAATATTCAATTAATTTAACATCTTTCAGTGCGTTCATTTTTCACCACATAAATTTTGTGAAGTAGTAGCTGAATTTACGGCTGAACTTCATATTTTTTACTATCCGTCTTTTACACTTAATTATTTGATTTGTTAAATATTTGTAAGTATCTTCAGCCGGCTTTTCTCCGCTGAATATTGCTTTCTCCAAAGCAGAGCAAAAATCATCATTTTCGTCTGTAAGAATGTTATTTGCTCTCAATAGATTTATGAAATCATAAAAAGAAATATAGAATTTTTCTTTGTTTTGAGAATATTGCCATACTGAATACAAGTGATTATATCTGCTGCTTAAATTTGCACTCAAATTCTTTGTTTTGAAAGTAAGACGCCTTGATATAACGACTCTGCCCATTCTTACAAAATAGAGTAAAACAAGAAATACAGCAACAATAATACATAATAAAATCAGCCTGTCTTTTGTGTTTGACAAATCAATTTTATTAACCATTTCGGCAAGGCTCTGAGTGGTATTGTTTATTCCGCTGTTTGCGCCAAATAAAGATGAAAGCAAGCTTTGACCGCTATCCTCCGAGGGAGCTGTTGTAGCCTCAACAGTTACCCAGCCAATGCCTTCTTTATATACCTCAACCCATGCGTGACCGCTTGAATCCGGCACCTGAACTTCCATAACCTCGGAATCAGTCCTATATTCCGTAGTTACCCAATCATCAACATTTTCATTGCTGAGAGAAGTGGCTGTATAAAAATCTTCCCTGTCTATGGCATAGCCTTCTGCATACCTTGCCGGAATACCGAGATAGCGGAAAATAAGAGTTGCGGCAGAGGCGAAATGCTGGCAATAGCCTTTGAAGTTTGCATTTAAGAAATAATTTACATAATCCTCACCGTAAGGAACTTTACCGGGACGAAGAGTATATTCAAAATTTTCCTCAAGGGCAGTTGTAACTTTTGTTATTTTTTCTTCAACTGTATCATCTTGGGAAATATTATATTTTTCGCAGAATTTTTTAAGGGTTTCAACATTATTTTCCGGCACATAAAGAGCATTTTTATATGCATCTTCTTTTATATCCGAAAGAATACTTTCATATTCTTTTTTCAGTTCTTCATCCCCTATTTCATCAAGCAGGGCAGTATAATCAATCTGACTTGAATCAAGGGTATAAGCTTCATAAGTTTGCTTTTCCAAAACTTTGGCAAAATCTTCGAAATCACTGACTTTTGCCTCACCGGAGCTTATAAATGAATAATTATTCTCGTCAAGAATGCTGTAATAAGGCACGCTGAGGGACTGGGCCGCGAGCTCTGTATCTACAAGCTGAACGGTAAACTTATGTTTACTCTGAGTAACAATTTGCTCATGATCATAATCATATTTAAGCAGCTTAGCGGTAAAATTATATAATATGCTGTAATCTGTGTTATCCTCTGAAAAGCTTTTCCATTGAAGTGAATAATTATCGTAATAATAGCCTACATATTTGCGCAGGTAAATTCTATCGGTATAATAATTAACGGTTTGAACTTTCAAATCTGTTCGCCCATCAAAAGCAACCGTTTCCGTATTTGAAAGTTGACCGGGGCTTGATGCCTCTCTATTCATTGAATACATAGAGCTGAAACCGTAAGAAAGAAAGTTTTTCACTACTCGTTCGGTGCTTGTTTTTACGGAATTTGTAGGCAAATCCACCTCAAAATCATTTGCGGGCACCACGGCAAAAACGAGAGCCGTTACGCCGAGAATAAGCCAAAGCCACACGGTAGCTATGGATGAAACGTTTTTTGAATCCGTAACGAAGCCGTAGCTGTGCCTATGTTTTTTTACGGAGGATTTTGCCACTAATTTATGAGTGAGGCCGTTATATCCGTTTGTAAATCTTACTCCCGCCACAAGAATCCAGCTTGCCACAACGCAAAGCATACCGAATTTTGAGGCATCAAAATTAAAATACATTCCGAATTGAACTATCGGAAAAGAGAAAAGAAACAGCCCACGAAGGCTCATTTTTTCGGAAACATTTATATTTTGCAATAGCATAAGTCCCACTGCAAGCACACAAATCGCAATGGACATAGCCGTGTATTCATCGTCATAATAAATTGTATATTCTCTCAAAAAGGGTAAATCCACGGAATTATTTATAAATTTAAGAATGTTGTTCCAAATTGCACTTATGCCGCTGTTTACCACTACAAAAAATCTGAAGGCAACAGTAATAACACTCACCAAAATAAAAAGGTAAGTTATGATTTTTGCCCTAAAGCTGACATACATAAATGAAAACATAAGGGCAGCAAAAACGCAGGTAACAAAAAGCGGGCCAACCGAAAGCTCTAACTCAAAAGATGAAATTAAGCAATAGAGTGAGCCGAAGGTTGCGCCAAAAAGAATCAAGGCATTCACAATATATTTGAGAAATGGAAAACCCTCTTCATCACTTGTAAGCTCAGATGAAAAAAGAATACCCGTTTCTTTTGCAAGGGAATCCCTATATTCCTGCATTTTTTGCTCTTTTTTCAGTTGTCGTTTTTTACGACTTAAAGGCATATCAGTGCCACACTTTCTTTATACGTTCCTATTCTTTGCGAATCATCTGAGCCTGCAAAAGTATGAGATGTAAAATAAATTGCCATATCAAATTCTTTATGGGGCGCTTCTTTATAATTTTCAAAAGCGTAATATTCCGTGTAACTTTCCATCATATACATTTGGCGTAAAGCATCAAGCAAGCCATCCGGCTCATCTACAAATTCGCTCATAAATCTATTGGAACGGCAATCATACCACTGCACTCGGAATTTTATTTCCATTTCAAGCAGTTTTTGCGCAGCGGAGTAGAAAGCTGTGATTATTTCATCAAGGAAGCCTATTTCTTCCCTGTCTCTCCTAAGCTCAACAAGCAAAGTAAGAGTTTGATTAAATTCCTGCTCATACTCTTTAACATAAAGAGTATCCTGCTTTGCGCTTATTTTCCAGTTAACTTTTTGCATACGATCACCCGGGATATATTCACGAAACTGTTTGATTTGCGTTACATCTTCGGTGGAATTAAGGGAATCCTTTTCTTGCTCGTCACCCTCTGAAACTGTTTTTTCAATAACGCTCATTATCACATCCGAGCCTATGGGAATTACGGAAACACTACATTCGCATTGCCAATCTCTTGTAAATACAAATAAGCCCAAATAATCCTGCATCCTCATTTTTTTGCCTATAGCTCTCACATTGCCGGCATAAATGGATTTTATATTCCATTTATAATTATGCTCGCCCTTTCTTAAAGGTAAGCTCATTTCCTGAATTTCGTTATTCGGGTAAAAATGATTATCTACGATATATTCAAGCCTAACCCCGGGCATCGGCAAAACAGATTGATTTTTTACATTAAAATCTATGGGAATATCATTATCTGCCGCAACGGTTATAAGAGGGATGCTTGCATTTACTTCTATTTTTGCCCACACCTGCTTTGATACAAAATAGCTGATTACAGGCAGAGCAATTACCACACATAAAAGATAGAAAAAGAAAAAATTATGGTAAAACAGAAATAAGATTATTGATGTGGCAAATGCTATGCCGTATTCTATTCTGTTTTTAAGCATAGCATTCACATCCTTTGATTATTTTGCAGACACTGTGGGCATCGGCACAAGCCCCATAATCTCTTTTATGATTTCTTCCTCGGTTTTTCCTGCTGCCTTTGCCTTTGCGCTGAGGGTAACACGGTGGCAGGATGTTAAAGGCATAACGGCAAGCACATCTTCGGGAACAACATAATTTCTTTTTTGCAAAAATGCTCTTGACCTTGCCATTCTCAATATTGCTTTTGCACCTCTTGGGCTTATACCGCTTTTAAGCCATTCGGAATTTCTTGATTTAAGAGTAAGCGCCGCAATATAATCAAATATACTGTCATTCACATACAAATCATTTACAGTGCTTTGCATTTCTTTTATTTCTTCAAGATTGATTATGGCTTTGAGGCTGTCCATTTGGTTATGATTTTCACCTTTTAGGATAAGCGCCTCACTTACTGCATCAGGGTAGCCCATGGAAAGTCTGACCATAAATCTATCAAGCTGAGATTCAGGCAATTTTTGAGTGCCGGCAGAACCTAAGGGATTTTGAGTTGCGATTACGAAAAAGGGCACAGGCAATGGATGAGTAACACCGTCAACGGTAACTTTACCCTCCTCCATAACCTCCAAAAGAGCGGATTGAGTTTTAGGGGATGTACGGTTAATTTCATCTGCAAGGAAAAGGTTGCACATTACGGCACCTTCTCTGTATTCAAATTCACCGGTATTTTTATTATACATTGAAAAGCCCGTTACATCCGATGGGAGAGTATCGGGGGTAAACTGCATACGGCGATAGCCTAAGGAAAGGGTTTTTGAAAAAGCAAGGGCAAGGGTAGTTTTGCCTACCCCCGGTATATCCTCAAGCAAAACATGGCCCGATGAAAGAATTGTCATAAGCACCGCTTCAATAACTTCATCTTTGCCTATTATGACCTTTTTAATTTCTTGCCTTACAAGAGCTAATTTTTCTTGGATATTTTCATTTTGAGCCATAAAATCACCTGCTTAAAACATATTACCCCATATTCATATTTTTATTGTATAAAATTTTTACAAGTTTTTCAATATGTTAATTCACATATTGCCTTTAATTTTTTAGAATGATATAATAGATACGATAATTTTTGACAGAAGAGGTAATCATTATGAAAAAAAGAATACTTGCTTATGTTAAAAGAATTAACGGCTGCATAAACGGCGAAATACCTGTTGACAGCTGGGAGGAACTCCTTGAGGAGCATATTCTGCAGCTGGGCTGGTTTCAACACGAAAGATTTGTGCATATGTTTATTATGCTCGCTTTTGCAATTTTTACCGTTGCTTGTATAATAACGGAGGTTGTTACAGGTTATACGCCTTTATTTGCGGTTATTGCGCTTTTTCTCATTCTTCTTATTCCTTACATCAAGCATTATTATCTTATGGAGAATAAATGTCAGGAAATGCTTGATCAATATGATGCCATTTGGGCAAAAGTTAAAGAAGAAAGACGCAGCAAAGAAAACAAAAAGGAGAATTGATAATGGAAAGAAATGTAAAATTTTGCCCTATATGCGCAGCAAAAAAGATTCTTCATTCAGTTCAGCTAAAGCCCTTTGAAGAAGAAAAATATGACAAATCCGCCTGCCCCACACCTCCGATGGGATGGTCAAGCTGGAATTTATTTCGCACAAAAATCAGTGAGGATTTAATTAAGCAGATTGCCGATGCTATGGCTGACAGCGGTTTAAGAGATGCCGGCTACAAATTTGTAAATCTTGATGACTGCTGGCAGGATTCAAGAAGAAGCGAAACAGGTAAAATTCAATGCGACCCTTACACATTCCCATCCGGTATTAAAACCCTTGTTGAATATGTCAACTCAAAGGGCTTAAAGCTCGGCATATATTCATCAAACGGCACTTTAACATGCGAGGATTATCCTGCCTCTTACGGCTACGAAAGACAAGATGCGGAAACCTACGCAGAGTGGGGCGTTGAATATTTCAAATACGATTTTTGCCACCATGTTCCAATGCCCACCGAAGCTCCACTTGTAGCTAAAATTACATTTTTAGGCGAAGACGGAAGCGAAACGGAAGTTTTTGCAAAGGATGCATTTTTTACGGGCAATGCAAGAAAAGTAGCCTGTGACAGCGTTGAAGGCGGATATTACATTAAAGGAATCTCCTCAAGAAACGGTACTGCAATTATTGATGTTACCGTTAAAGAAGAAGGTTTCTATCGCACCACTTTCACAATTAAAAAAGAGGGCAAAAATGATAAATTCATGCTTGCTACGGTCAACGGTAAAGATACTTATGAATTAACCGCTCCCGGCACAAAAAGTCCAAGCCCCGAAGGAAAAATTCACACGGATATAAAACTTAACACCGGCAAAAATACCATTGTGCTTACAAACCCCATAGGCTCTGCAAGCGAAGGCTACGCCTATCAATACACCCGTATGGGTAAAGAACTTAAAAGAGCAACAGCAAAATATGCAGAAGAACATAATTTGCCCGAAAAGAAAATTGTTTACTCTATTTGCGAATGGGGATTTAACCGTCCGTATAAATGGGGCCCTGTTGCCGGAAATTTATGGCGTACAACTCCGGATATAAATGCCTCTTGGCTTAGCATTTTGGGAATTTACTCAATCAATGTAAGGCTCGGAAAATATGCAGGCGTAGGCTCTTATAATGACCCTGATATGCTTGAGGTTGGCAACGGTAAATTAACCTATGACGAAAATTTCAGCCATTTTGCCACTTGGTGTATGATGAGCGCTCCTCTTATTTTAGGTAACGATATAAGAAAATTCATAAGAGAAGACGGCAGCGTTGATAAAGAAAATGTAATATACAAAATTCTCACAAATAAATATCTTATTTCCATAGACCAAGATAAGCTCTGCACGCCCTGTAAAATATTCAAAAGTGAAAAAGGCGTTGACACTCTTGTTAAACCTTTGGAAAACAAGAGAACTGCTGTTTGTGTTTTTAACAAAACCGATTTCAGCGTTACAAAAACCATTTCATTCCGCACCATTGCAGGCACAGCAGGTATTGACCTTGAATCAAAAGGTTCATACAAAATTTTTGATATTCGCAGAGAAGAAGAATTTAATTCCGACTTTGTTAATATCACCCTTAAGCCCCACGCCTGTGAAGTTTATATTGTGGAATAATATACAGTACGCTTTAATTTTATTATCATAAACAAAGCTATACCCCTACCGAGATTTTAATAACGGGGTATAGCTTTTTGTTTTTATCAAAAGTACGGCTAAACGAAAATGCAATTTTAGTTTAGCCAAGAATACAGTTGACAACTATTGAAAAATTGGCTATAATAAACTCACATTTTAGTTTGGCCGAGATTCTGGCTGATGTTTATTTTAATATAGTTGAAAGGAGAGATTCTTATAGCATACATTAAACGAGCTGCTGAAGATACAGTTGCACAAGTGTCTAAAATGTTTCCGGTATTGATGGTTACCGGGCCAAGACAAGTTGGAAAAACAACTTTACTGCAAAGATTGGCAGAGATGCAGAAAAATGAAGGCGTAGAGCGCAAATATGTAACTCTTGATGACCCCGACATTAGATATTTGGCAAAGAATGACCCGGCTTTGTTTTTGCAAAGGTTTTCTCCGCCGGTTTTAATTGATGAGATTCAGTATGCAACTGAATTATTGCCTTACATCAAAATGAGTGTTGATCGTTCCAAAAGAAAAGGTGATTTTTGGATTACAGGGTCACAGGCTTTTCATTTGATGAAAAATGTCAGTGAAAGTCTCGCAGGGCGTGTAGGAATTGTGGACCTACTTGGGCTGTCTGATGCGGAGATTTATGGAGAACCGAGTGAGCCTTTTCTAACGGATGCAGAGAGCTTGATGAAACGCTTGTCCGTTAAGAGCAAAAAAGATTTGAATGAAATTTACCGCAGAATATTCAAAGGCTCAATGCCGGAGCTTTACGCAGATGAATATGTGGAATGGGAAACTTATTATCGCTCCTATGTGAATACTTATTTGCAAAGAGATATTCAAGACTTAACACAGGTAGCGGATAAAATGCAATTCTACAATTTTATGACAATTGTGGCTGCCCAAACTTCAAAACCGATTGTCTATGAAGAGTTGGCAAGTGCCACAGGTATTTCCGCACCAACAGCAAAAAAATGGCTATCCATCTTAGTATCCTCTCATATTATTGTGCTTGTACAACCTTATCACAACAACGCACTCAAAAGGACTGTAAAAATGCCGTTAGTCCACTTTTTAGACACCGGATTAGCTGCATATCTTTTGAAGTGGGGAAATCCCGAAGCTCTGGAGCGGGGTGCCATGTCGGGAGCATTCTTTGAAAGCTATGTATTTTCGGAAATTTATAAGAGTTATATAAACGCAGGAATAGAGCCGCCTATTTACTATTACAGAGATAAAGACCAAAAGGAAATTGATCTGTTAATTTATCAAAACGGAGCTGTTTCTCCGATAGAAATTAAAAAGTCGGCATCACCCGGCAAAACAGCTATAAAGAATTTTTCGGTATTGGAACCTGTTACCAAAAAGTCGTCTTTTGAAGGTTTAGAATCTTTGAAGGTTGAAATCGGAACAGGAAATGTTATCTGCATGGCAAATGACCTCTTGCCTGTGGACGAAAAAAACTGGTATGTGCCGGTATGGCTGATTTAGCCAAAAAACTTAATTTGAGCTTTGTTAATATCACACTTAAACCCCACGCCTGTGAAGTGTATATTGTGGAATAATATGCAGTAATAATAATATATGCCCTTCATCGTGTTCGGTGAGGGGCATTTTCATCTATTTGTTTTGTGTTATAAATCAATTAAATATGCAAAAGTTTTGAAATATTGTATCAAAATGAGATAAAAAGTTTTGAAATAATGTCACTTTTTCAATAAAAAAATATTGAAATCTTGCATTTACATATAATTTGAGAAATAAAAGCCACAGCAAACCACACAAAAAATACGGCCACTCATTTGAGTGACCGTAAAAATTTAATTATAGTGATGTGCCTTTTCAAGCATCATATCCTTGACTTTCATAAGTCTGGTAGTGGTGCTTCTTTCATTTTCGTCAAGCTTCATTGTGATATATTTTATGGTTTCTTCATATTGAGGAATCATAACATGCTCCAAAGCATTAACTCTGCGGCGTGTTTTTTCAATTTCATCTGCCATAAGTTGACAGGATTTTTCAATTTCCGCAAGTCTTATCAATTTGGGCATTATATCCGAAAGAGCTTTAACGGCTGTATCAAGGTCACCGGATGTATCAGCAAAGCCATATGAATAAATATCATGCTCATTTGCTGTTCTGAATTTTACATCAAACTGAGGAATCATAACACTCATTACATTTTTTTCGCTCACATCAAGGTGCATTTCCTGTGTGGGAAGCATAAGTGCAACATCCAGAGCTTTATCGCTCATTACGGAACGGGCAACACTCATTGCAGTGTTTGCCTCTTTTATTTCTTCCTCAACCTCAATACGAAGGGCTTTATTTTCACGCACCATATCAAGGAAACGACGCATAAGCTCATCTCTTTTATCCTTTAGGAGCTTGTGGCCTCTGCGGGCAGTGACTAACTTTCTTTTAAGATTAGTAAGCTCCATACGGGTAGGATTGACATTCATTACTGCCATGCAATCACTTCCTTTTTATACTTTGCCGTAATACTTATCAAGATATTTATCACTGATTCTCTTAAGCTCACTGCGAGGAAGAATTGAAAGGAGTTTCCAGCCGATATTAAGAGTTTCTTCAATATCTCTGTCTGTTTCAAAGCCTTGCGAAACATAAACTTTTTCAAATTCATCGGCAAACTTTGCATAGAGCTTATCCATATCGGTAAGAGCTGCTTCACCAAGCACAACCATAAGCTCTTTTGCATCTTTACCACGAGCATAGGCAGAGAAAAGCTGGTTCATTGTGTTGGAGTGGTCTTCTCTTGTTTTGCCTTCACCGATACCTTTATCTTTAAGACGAGAAAGAGAGGGTAAAACATTGATAGGCGGATTTATGCCCTTTCTGTAAAGCTCACGGTCAAGGATAATCTGACCTTCAGTAATGTAACCGGTGAGGTCGGGAATGGGGTGAGTTTTATCATCTTCTGGCATAGTAAGAATGGGTATCATGGTGATACTGCCCTCTTTACCCTTTTGGCGACCGGCTCTTTCGTAAATTGATGCAAGGTCTGTGTACATATATCCGGGGTAACCACGGCGGCCGGGAACTTCCTTACGTGCTGCGGAAACCTCACGCAATGCATCTGCGTAGTTTGTAATATCCGTAAGGATAACAAGAACGTGCATTCCCTTTTCAAATGCAAGATATTCCGCTGCGGTTAACGCCATCTTAGGTGTGGCAATTCTCTCAATTGCCGGGTCATTTGCAAGGTTTGAGAACATTACCGTTCTGTCAAGAGCGCCTGTGCTTCTGAAGGACTGTACAAAATAATCGCTCTCTTCAAAAGTAATACCCATAGCGGCAAATACAACGGCGAACTGCTCATCTTTACCTCTTACCTTAGCCTGCCTTGCAATTTGGGCAGCAAGGTTTGCATGGGGAAGACCTGACATTGAGAATATAGGCAACTTTTGACCTCTTACAAGGGTATTAAGGCCGTCAATAGCGGAAATACCTGTTTGTATAAATTCCTGAGGGTATGTTCTTGCGGCGGGGTTTATAGGCACGCCGTTAACATCCATTCTTTTTTCGGGGATGATTTCGGGGCCGCCGTCAATAGGTCTGCCGAGGCCGTCAAAGACTCTGCCCAGCATATCAAGGGAAAGGCCAAGCTCCATCTGCCTGCCTGTAAATCTGACAGATGAATTTGCAAGGTTAATACCTGTGGAATCTTCAAAAAGCTGAACAAGGGCGTTAGAGCCGTCAACTTCAAGCACACGGCATCTTCTTTTTTCGCCGTTTGCAAGCTCAATTTCACCGAGTTCGTTATAGGCAACGCCCTCAACCTCACGCACAAGCATAAGAGGACCTGCTACCTCTTGAATTGTTCTATACTCTTTTGGCATCAATAGTCCTCCTTTCTTGCAACAGCAAGTTTAAGCTCAGAATTAAGCTCGCTCATAATTTTATCATACTCTGCATTAACATTTTCTTCGGTAATATATTTAAATCTGCCGATTGCTTCACGCACGGGGATTGCAACAACATCATCTATTGAAGCACCATCATCAAGAGCTTTAAGAGATAAATCATAGTAATTTATAACCAGCTTCATCATGTGATATTGTTTATTAAGAGAGGTATATGTATCAACCTCATGGAAAGCAAGCTGATGAAGGAAGTCCTCGCGGATTGACCTTGCTGCTTCCATTTTGAGTCTATCTCCGGGTGAAAGAGCATCCATACCAACAAGTTTAACGATTTCATCAAGTGATGCTTCATCGGAAAGCAGAGCCATCATACGGCCTCTGAGAGTAGTCCATTCTTCATTAACATTTTCATTAAACCATTTGCCCAAAGATTCTGCATAGTTTGAATAGCTGGTAAGCCAGTTAATTGCAGGGAAATGGCGCTTATAAGCAAGAGCTGAATCAAGGCCCCAGAAAACTTTAACAATTCTGAGTGTTGCCTGAGATACAGGCTCTGAAATATCACCACCGGGAGGTGAAACGGCACCTATAACGGAAAGTGCGCCCTCTCTGCCCTCTGAGCCGAGAGAAATTACACGGCCTGCTCTTTCGTAGAACTGAGCAAGACGGCTGCCGAGGTAAGCAGGATAACCTTCTTCACCGGGCATTTCTTCAAGACGGCCTGACATTTCACGAAGAGCCTCTGCCCAACGGGATGTAGAGTCTGCCATAAGAGCAACGGAATAGCCCATATCACGGAAATACTCGGCTATTGTAATACCTGTATAAATAGATGCCTCACGGGCTGCAACGGGCATATCCGAGGTGTTTGCGATAAGCACCGTTCTTTCCATAAGAGATTTGCCTGTGTGCGGGTCAATAAGCTCCGGGAACTCATTAAGAACGTCGGTCATTTCGTTACCACGTTCACCGCAGCCGATATATACAACTATGTCTGCCTCTGCCCACTTTGCAAGCTGGTGCTGTGTAACGGTTTTACCGCTGCCGAAGGGGCCGGGAATAGCAGCAACACCGCCCTTTGCTATGGGGAAAAGTGCATCAATAACTCTTTGACCTGTAACAAGAGGAACATTGGGAGAAATCTTTTTAGCATAAGGTCTGCCACGCCTTACGGGCCACTTTTGCATAAGAGTAAATTCATACTCCTCGCCGTTTGCCTGCTTTATAACGCCAACCTTATCGGTGATTTTATAATCGCCCTCTGCTATTTCTTCTACTGTGCCTTCCACACGGGGAGGAACCATAATTTTATGGCAAACTATATCTGTTTCCTGTACGGTGCCGAGAATATCTCCGCCTTTTACCTCATCCCCTACTTTAGCCGTGGGAACAAAGTGCCAAACTTTTTCACGGTCAAGGGCAGGAACTTCAACACCTCTTACAAGGTTGTTACCTGCGATTTCAACTATTTTATTAAGTGGTCTTTGAATACCATCAAAAATGCCTTCTATAAGGCCCGGGCCAAGCTCAACACTCAGAGGTTCATTGGTGGACTCAACAGGCTCGCCTGTTTTAATGCCGGAAGTTTCTTCATAAACCTGAATTGAAGCTCTGTCACCGTGCATTTCTATAATTTCGCCGATAAGCCTACTGTCACTAACACGCACAACGTCAAACATATTGGCATCACGCATACCGGAAGCAACAACAAGGGGGCCGGCAATTTTGGTTATAACACCGGTACTCATTTTAATCATACCTTTCGTAATTTTTTCGGACTATCAGGAAATAATGTCGCTGCCGACTGCCTTCTCAACGAATTTACTTACATTTTGAAGGCCTATTCCTGTGTTTCCTCTGACTCCGGGAACGGGAATAATTGCAGGCAAAGGTCTTGATGCATAGTGTGCAATCTCGGCACTGAGCTTTGAAGCAAGTTGCTCTGTGATGTAAATTACACCATAATCGGAATCAACCAGCTTTTTAAGAATTTTTCCGCCTTCCTCGAAATCTTCAACGGGGAATATTGCAATGCCAAGTGAGGCAAAACCGTATATACTGTCTTTATCGCCCATAGCGGCAATTTTATACATATATTTCCCTCACTCTCTGCTGTATTGTTTCTGTGGGTATTGATGCGGCTTTAGCTGAAAGAATTATTCTTACATTTTTAACCTCTGCCGCCTTGGCGTAATAATAGGCTATTATGGGGTCGGGGCCTAAAATAAGGTATTTTGCACTCTCTATCCACTCGGTAACAAGGTTATCGCATTTTATTTCAAGAGCATTGAAATCCTTATCTGCCTCCTCTGCAATTTCAGGGAATCCGGCTTCTTCAATAATTGTGCCGAGTTTTTCACCTGCAAAAGCAGCCTTTACAAGTCTATCGTTATCCAATGAATCTATATTGCACATGGAATCAAGTGCAAATTGCTCTGTTTTTCCTGTCCTTGCACTGCGAATTGCAATTTTAATATTTGCAGAAATGCAAGAAAGGGTTGCTATTTTAACAAGCAATTCACTTTCTGCCTCTTTTGCCGCTTCAAGCTTAGCTTCAAGAGCAGCCTTATCAATAATCATTTCCGCACTTTGACCGTTTCCGCCGCCGGATATGGCATGATATGCTTCATCTGCGCAATTCTTCAAATAATCCGGAAGAATGTCAAAATCTTTTTCGTTTACGGCTTTAATGATTATTGAGGGGTCACATAAGTTTGGGCTTGTCATATAACCCTCAGGGTCAATATTTGAAAATGTTGCCTTTATGGCAGCTTTAACATTGGTAAAATCGTTTCCGATTACCAAAGCTCTTAAAAGGTTTGCATCCGGCGCACATTCACGCACAAGAAGCCACGCTTTATTAAGTTCATTTTCACAAATATCAAGGCTTTCGGATTTTTCCCAACCTTTACCGGTGAGAAATCTGAAAACTTCCTTATAGCCCTCGGCTGAGATAAGCTGTTCTAAATCGGCTTTGGTGAGCAGACTTGTTTCGTTGGCTCTGATTCGTGCCACTCCATATGCGTATTCTGTTTCACGCATGGTCGTTCACCGCCTGTTAAAATAAAATTTTGCTGATTTTTTCTTTGTATTCTTCGGCATTTTCTTCAATTACAGCCTCAAATGAGCAATTAACAACTATTTCACCGTAATCAAGGATAACACCGCTGTTTATATTTGCCGGCTCAGATGATAATTTGCAATTTGCACCCTTTGATTTTAAGGCATCGGAAATTTTTTCCTCAAAATCGGCAGGTAAGCGAAGATGGTCCTCGGAATTGAGTTTAACCGAGCAATCCCCTTTTATTGCGTTATCCGCTGCCAGCTTTATAACCGCTTTGAAATATAAATCTGCAGGAAGAGTCTTAAGTGACTGGGCAACTTTATCAAGGGTTTCGTTAATAACATCCACCTTTGCCGCAAGCAAGCTCTGCCTTGTTTGCTGAGCTGCACCCGACTTTGCAATGGCAACGGTTTTATCCGCTTGTGCCTTTGCATCGGCAATTATTTTATCGGCAAAAGCTTTGCCATTCTTTTCACCCTCTGCGATTATTTTGTCGCATTTGGTTTTTGCGTTCTCAATAATAGCGTTGCACTCGGACTCTGAATCTGCATTGATTTTGCCGATTATTTTATCAAGTCCTGTCATTCTGTTACCTCGTTATCAGCCTGCAATAATGTTTGTAATGTTGAATATTGCAAGAATGGAAATAAGAAGAGCAAGAACAGCATAAGTTTCAACCATAGCTGCGAAAATAATTGCTTTACCGCTTTCTTCGGGTTTCTTTGCAACGATGCCAACACCGGCAACTGCTGCTTTACCCTGCTGAATAGCTGAAATAAGTCCGCCGAAAGCCATGGGAAGACAAGCTGCAAAATACATAAGGCCCTGTGCAACGGTAAGGTCAAGAGGCTCACCGCTCATAATACCAACTCTTACAAGAAGAAGGAAGGCTACAAGGAAACCGTAAAGGCCCTGTGTACCGGGAAGAATTTGAAGAATAAGAACTTTACCAAACTTTGAAGGGTCTTCTGAAACAACGCCTGCTGCTGCCTTACCAACTAAACCTACGCCCATAGCGGAACCGATACCGCCCATTGCTGCTGCCAAAACAGCGCCGAAAATTGCTATTAACATACCGTAACTCATAATTTAGTCCTCCTTGACTTTGAAATATTTTGTATTTGTTTTTAATGGGGTGAAGGAACGCCCTCCGCCCTCATAGAATTTCGCAAAAAATTCTACATACTGAAGCCTGTTTGTGTGCACATAAGTGCCTATAACATTTATTGCCATATTTACTGCGTGGCCGAATATAAATACCACTATAAGCATAATGGCTTTTAACACATGATTTTCGGGTATACATCCGAGAGTGTTTACAACGGATGCTATAACGCCTGTACATAATCCGAGAGCAAGAAGCCTTGAATATGAAAGAATGTCACTCAGCCAGCCCGAAGCTGCATTGTAAAGGCCGTAAAGGCCGAGGCCGAGTTTTCCGATTATATTCTTTGAACTTCTGCCAGAGGTAAGCACAATAAGCACCGCACCTACCGCAGCCATATAAAGACCTACGCTTTTAAGTGTGGGATTAACAGTAACTTGGAGCATTTCAGCACCCATTGGGACTATACCTGTAATTAAAAGCATTACGGGAATTACATCGCAAAAAGCTCCCACTTTGTTATTCATCTTCCACATTTTAACGAAAGATGCGACTAAGCCCGCAAACAGATGAATAATACCGAAAAGGAATGAAAATCTCATTAGCTTCATCGGGTCATTTACAGGCTGGAACCATAAAGCCAAACCGTCTTTGAAAAGATTGAATCCGAGAGCATTGTTGATAATCGTACCAAGCTGCCCATCGGCAACACCGAAGAAGTTTTCGGCAACCACATCAAAAATATCACCGAACCAGCTGCCGAAAAGTGCTCCCCAAAATACTGTTGCAAGGCCGCACCAAAAATACATATCAACCGTTTTCTTAAGTTTGCCTTGAACTTTAAATTTGAATTTTGCAATGCTTGTGCCTATTACCATCAAAAGACCGTAACCTGCATCGGAAAGCATAATTCCGAAAAGCAAATAATAGAAACCTGCCATCACGGGATTCGGGTCAATATCGTCTTTACCCGGTGGGGAATACAGATTTGTGATAGGCTCAACTGCCGCCACAATGGGTTTGTTTTCAACCATAACAGGTACATCCGCATCTTCATCCGGCTCTGTTACGGAGTAAGCCACCGTGAATTTTTCATCAAGCTGTGCCGTAAGAGAATCCACTTCGTTTTCGGGTACATAACCTGTTAGGATTACCACCGTATCACTTGTGGAAATTTTATTAAGTGTTTCGTACTTTTCAAGGCGAATTGAAAGATAGTCAATTAAGAATTTTATATTTTCTCTTTCAGGGTCGCATTTCTTAATTTGATTTTCGTTTTCTTCAATAATTCCCTTGAATTTTTCAATATCCTTACCGTGTTCTTCATATCTCACCCTCGGTGGATGAGTAGTCGGGTCTGCCGGATAGGCAAAGCCCAAGGTGCGAAGGACAGCTAAGAATTTTTCACTGCATTCTCTGTGGCAAAGGGTGAAAACACAACTTCTGTCTTTTGAGCGGGATATTATTTCACATTCAAACCTATCTTCACCATCAAGCAACGGAATAAGAGCTGTTGTAAGGGTTTCGGCAGTGTAATCTGCGGGCAGGGTGCCTATAAATGCTGCCGTGGTTTCCGTGCCTTGATATTTCATTGAAACATCCAAAGGAAGCCAAGGCTCAAGGGTTTCTCTGCTTGATTCGGCTCTTGCAATAGCGGTTTTTGCCTCTGCAACGGCTTTTTCACATGAACAAATATCATAACAAACATTCAAGATTTTATCCGCATCATCAGATTTTGCAAGATAGTCCGAAACACTCATTTCGGGCAAGGGTTTCAGTGCATCAAGCAGAGAGCCTTTTTGCGGTGAATATTTGTTGAGAATTTTTAAAGCTGTTTCGGCTGTGTTTGAATATCTATTTATCTGCATTACAGTCGGAGCTGTTTGAAGAAGTGAAATTCCGTCAATCTGCTCTGTTTCGTGAAGCTCAATAACAGATTTGACTTGCAAAAAATCAAAAATCTTTTTACTCTCTTCAACAGGAGCGGCGATTTCAACATATTTCATTTTTACTTTTGCCAAGAAAACACCTCCTTTATCATAAAATAAGGATGCTGAGGTTTAACCGATAATCTCTGCAATAACAGCCTTAATCGCATCATTTGATTTTGTTTTGGCTGCCGCTTTGATTATAACGGTTTTTTCATCTACAGAGGTTTTTTCGTCGGCAAATATTTTATCTGCTTTGGTCTGTGCCTCTGCTTTGATTTTTTCCGCTTCTTTTTGAGCTTTTGCCTTCCAATCGGATTCTATCTGTTTTGCCTTTTTTGAGGTTTCAATTTTCATCTGCTCGGCTTTTTCATTTGCGGATGAAATTGCATCTGCGCCCTTCTTTTCGGCGGCAACAACAGAGTTTACAATATCCGATGCCATAAAATTCCTCCTTTTACAGTGATTTGATTATATTATATACAATTTTTTTCTTTCTATCAACGAAAAAATTAACAAATTTTCTTGATTTTATTATTTTTCTGTGTTAATATTGCTAATTCCGTTACACATATGATAAAATAAGTCGTAACAGGACTCAACAGATGAGGTGATAGCATGAAAATTTACTCTCTTGACCTTGAACAGCTGATACGGGACAGGGATTGGGACGGCGTGCAGGCTTTAATTCTTTCAAAGCTCCCCATAATCTTTGCCGCAATAATGATAGTTATCATAGGATTCATAGTATCAAATCTTATTGCAAAACTGGTGGTAAGAGGTCTTAAACTGAAAGGCGTTGACGCCTCAATACACTCTTTCATAAAATCCATTGTTTCCGCTTTGCTTAAAATTATATTTATACTCACGGCACTTGACACCTTGGGAGTGAATGTAAATTCCTTTGTTGCCGCTATTGCGGCAGGCGGCGTTACCGCAGGCCTCGGATTAAAAGACAGCGTAAGTCAATTTGTCAGCGGTATTGAAATACTTGTAAACAGGCCCTTCAGAAGCGGAGATTATATTGACATAGGCTCTGTTTGCGGCACAGTTAAAGAGATCAAAATAATGTACACTACCCTTGTGACTATTGATAATAAAAGGGTTATAATCCCAAACTCCACCATAACCACAAGCAACATTATAAACTGCAACGCAGAGCATCTTCGCCGCACGGATTTGAGCTTTTCCATTTCTTATGATACGGATATTGAAAAAGCCCGTGAAGCACTCCTTGATGTTGCAAGCCGCAGTGAGCTTATCTTTAAGGAGCCGGCCCCCTCGGTTGTTGTTAATGAGCATGGAGCAAGCAGCATAAACCTGCTCTGCTTTGTTTGGTGTGACCCACGAAACTACTTGCCTGTATTCTACTATATGCAGGAAGAAGCCAAAAAAGAATTTGACAGACGAGGCATTACCATTCCCTTCAATCAGCTTGATGTACATCTTACAAAAGAGGACTGATTTGTCAGTTTAACCAATTTTAACGGAAATATAATTGTAAATTTGTACCTGCAATTTTGTTATTGCACCTTTTCAAATAGGATTATTTCATTTATAATATAGATGTGTTAACAACTAATTTTCGGGAGGAATAGTACTATGGCAGATCCGCAGTTCAAAACAGAGCCCATCGGCAAACTTGGTATGATTGCACTTAAAGGCTGTGAAGAAATGGCCCAAAAGATTGATTATTACCTTGTAAGGTCAAGAAAAGAGAGGCCAAACGACCATTTTGAAGGTTATCACAAAGATTCTTACATTATTGATGCAGAGTTTGTAAGATTCGGCACAGGCGAAGGCAAGTGCGTTATTCGTGAATCCGTAAGAGGATATGATATGTTCATCCTCTGTGACCCATTTAACTGGGGCGTAACCTACAATATGTACGGCACAGACCATCACTACGGCCCTGATGAGCATTATGCTGACCTTAAAAGAGCACTCAGTGCAATTGAAGGTAAAGCAAAAAGGATTACCGTGCTTATGCCCATGCTTTATGAAGGCAGACAGCATAAGAGAACAAGCAGAGAATCCCTTGACTGCGCAGATATGCTTCGTGAGCTTTGCTACAACTACGGTGTAGATAATGTTATTACATTTGACGCTCACGACCCCAGAGTTCAAAATGCCATTCCTCAAAAGGGCTTTGAGAGTGTTCAGCCCTCCTATCAATTCATTAAAGCACTTTGCAAAAATGTAGATGACATTCAAATTGATGATGACCACATTATGATAGTTTCCCCCGATGAAGGCGGTATGGGCAGATGTATCTCCCTTGCTTCCATTTTAGGCGTAGAGCTTGGTGCTTTCTACAAACTGCGTGATTACACAAGAGTTGTTAACGGCTCAAACCCCATTCTCAAGCACGAATTTCTCGGCGATACCGTTGGCGGAAAAGATGTTATCGTTATTGATGATATGATTTCTTCCGGTGGTTCAATGATTGAAGTTGCCGAAAAGCTCAAGAGCATCGGCGCAGGCAGAATTTTTGCTTACTCCTCATTCGGCCTTTTCTGCAACGGCTTTGAGGCTTTTGATAAAGCATACGAAGACGGACTTATCGCAAAAGTTTTCACCACAAATCTTATTTACAATTCCCCTGAGCTTCTTTCAAAGCCTTGGTATGTAAATATTGATATGAGCAAATATTGTGCATACATTGTTGACACTCTTAACCATGATGAATCCCTTTCATCACTTCTTGACCCAAGAGACAGAATTTATGCAAAGCTCGCCGAATACGGCTTCAATCCTCAGGAAAAAATCAAAAAGTAAGATATATGTATCGGTGCAGTTCAAAAAAACTGCACCGATTTTTTATGCATTATTCACATTTATCGCCTTGCAAATTTATATAAAATACCGATAGTAAACTCTTATTTGCTTTGTTAGAATAAAGACAATATATCTGTTTTTGAGGGGGGATTTTATGCTTACGGTTTTCAATCGTAAAGAACTGCTTGTTACTATGGAGCTTGAAAAGCAGGCAAGGGTAAGAGAAATTTTATCTGCAAACAATATTGAATATACTGTTAAAACCACCAACCTGCAAAGCTCACAAGTTGTAGGGGCGCACAGGGCAATGACGGGAAATTACGGCATAAATCAAAATTATTCATACGAATATAAAATTTTCGTTGGTAAAAAAGATTATGATAAAGCCTTGAAACTAATCGGCTGATAATAAAAGCAGGATGCTGAAACATCCTGCTTTTTGATATTTAATTTATTCTGTTTTAGTGCCGAAGGCGACAGGTTTTGTGACAAAAACCTTTTTGCAAATTTTCTTTATTTTTTCAGCTGCGTTTATGGCATCTGCTCCATTTTCAAATATACCGAAAACCGTGGGGCCGCTGCCGCTCATTTGCGTAAGAGAGCAATGATTTTCTCGCATAATTCTTTTTATTTCAACCCTTTCCGTCACTTCCACAACCTGCTCAAAAACATTGCCCGCATATTTGCACATTGCCTTAAAATCACCTTTTTCACAGGCATCAAGCATGTGCATACAATCCGGATGATATATATAAGTGTTATCCGCATCCCCATAGGCTTTGGCGGTGGAAACTCCCTTGTCGGGCTTTGCAAGCACAATTGCGCAATCGGTAAGAGGTCTTAAAGGCGAAAGAACTCCCCCTGTGTTTTGGGCAAGGCACATTCCGCCTACTATGCAAAAAGGTACATCACTGCCAACTTTTAAGCCCATTTCACATAAATCAAAAGCGGAAAGCCCTGTGTTGAAAATTTTATTTAATCCTACCAAAACAGCCGCTGCATCGGCGCTGCCGCCGGCAAGCCCTGCCTCGTGGGGAATTTGCTTTTCAATGTGAATTTTTACACCTTTTTCTATGCCTGTTTTTTCAAAAAACACTTTTGCTGCCTTATGGGCTGTATTTTTTTCGTTGCAGGGAATATTCGGCTCGGAACAGGTTAATTCTATATTTTTTTCTGTTTCTTCAAGAGTTACCAAATCGTAAAGCCCCACGCTTTGCATTACCATAAAAAGGCTGTGGTATCCGTTATCAAGTTTACCCAATATATCAAGAAAAATATTTATTTTTGCGTAGGCTCTTACAGTAGTTTTCATTTTATCACCTCCATTGAGTAATAGGTGAAGCTGACTGTATTTATCATTTGTATGTGTTATTCTATCACATTTTTGCCATCTATAACAGTATTATTTTGAAAAATATTGTATATCACATAAAAATATGGTAAAATACATTGATATTTTTAAGGGAGAGTCATTATGAAAATAATGGTTACCGGCTCAAACGGTCAGCTTGGCTCTGACCTTGTGCCTGAGCTGAAAAAACATAATATAGAGGTTATCTCGGCAGATATTGACACAGTTGACATAACGGATAAATCTGCCCTTGAAGAATTTATAAGCAAAACCGAGCCTGATGGGGTAATTCATCTTGCGGCATATACTGCCGTTGACAAAGCCGAAAGTGAAAAAGAGCTTTGCACAAAAATAAATGCATTAGGCACGGAAAATCTTGCGAAAATATGCGGCGAAAAAAATATTAAAATTCTTTACATAAGCACAGATTATATTTTCGGCGGCACAGGTGATGAATTTATTGAAACAGATGCACCTGTAAATCCCTGTAATCACTACGGTTTAACTAAATTACAGGGCGAGGAATCCGTAAAAAAATACTGCTCAAAATATTTTATTGTTCGCATTTCCTGGGTTTTCGGTGTTCACGGCAAAAATTTTGTATATACAATGCTTCGCCTTGCCGAAAGTAAAGATGAAATCACCGTAGTTTCAGACCAAATCGGCTCCCCTACTTTTACAGAGGATTTATCTTCTCTTTTGTGCGATATTATCATATCCGATAAATACGGCACATACCACGCCACTAACGAAGGTGTGTGCAGCTGGGCTGAATTTGCGAAAGAAATTATGACTCTTTCCGGCAAAAGCACAAAAATCACACCCATAAAATCGGATGAATATCCTACTGCCGCAAAGAGGCCTTTTAATTCAAGATTATCAAAGAAAAGCCTTGATGCCGCAGGCTTTGGCAGGCTTCCTAATTGGAAAGACGCCCTCACTCGTTTCTTAAAAGAAACGGGAAATCTTGCATAATTTGAAAAATCTATTTTAATGTGATATAATTATTAGGTTATTTCTCAACTTTTTCGGAGCTTTTATGGATAATGAAGATATCAAAAAAGTGAATAATGAAGAAGTCGAGGCTGCTCAGAAATCTCAGAAAAATGCAGAAAAAAGCGAAATCAACACCGATGCATTTGATGAGATTATGAACGGTATGTATGACCTTGCCCGCATTTACGGTAACGATGAAACCACACGCGAAAGAGAAATGCGCGAAAAAGACGAAAAGCGCCGTGAAGCAGAAATGGCAGCTATTCGTGAGGATATTGAGCGCCGTTACAGTATGCAGGTTGAAGAAGCCAAAAGTAATATGGACAGTATTATGGGCGTTTCTTCCGCTAACGCAAATCAAAATCCCGAAAAGCCTACCGCCACTATAAACCTTGAAGCTATAAGAGAAGACGGTGCGGGAAAAAAGCAAAAAGTCAAAAAAGAAAAAGCTCAAAAATCAAAACTCAAAAAAGAGAAAAAGCAAAAAGAAATTGAATATATTGACCTTGAAGAAAAGAACGGAGTATATATTGCTCTCTACTCTTTGGGTGATATAGTAGTTCGCTTGCTTGAAAGATTTTTAGGGCTTATATTACATACAATTTCAATTCCCATTAAGAAAATAAGGCGAGCAGTTAAGAGTGCCACAGCCGGCACAAAAAGAAAATTCAAATCTTTTGCAAGAGATTATGTAAAAGAAATAGTATATTTCAGGCAAGAAATAAAATCTGCCAACAAAAACATTTTCAGGGCTTTAAGGCATCCTTTATCAATCCCAAGCATTTTTATTCACTACATTGCAAAGGCAATTAACAGGCACAAACAGCTTTTACGCACAGTTTTTAATATAGCTGTTCCCATTGGTGCGCTTGTGGTGCTTATCGCCGTATTTAACTACTGGAATAATGTTACCTTCGCCCTTGATGTTATTTACAACGATGAACATATAGGTTACATAAGCGATGAATCCGTATTTACAAGCGCAAAAGATATGGTTATTGACCGCCTTTCGGCAAATACGGTAAATTCGGATGTAACTTCCGTTTCCGTGCAAAGCCTTAATGCAGGTTATGAGCTTGCTCTCGTTTCCCTTGATGAATTAAATGACGCTCGCACCATCTCGGATGAAATGATAAAACATTCATCTGATAACCTTACAAACGCCTGCGGAATTTATATAGACGGTGATTTTATTTGCGCCGTTAAAAATGAATCTGACGCAAAAACTGTTTTTTACAATATTCTTTCCCCTTATGAAGAAGATGCCAAAAATGAAGGCTATGTTGTTAGCTTTGCAGAAGATATAGACTATGTTCAAGGCCTTTACCCCGATAATGAATCCACAATGTGGGATGCATCAAGGCTTGAAACCACTGTTTTAGGCGGCGAAGGCGCAACTGTTTACTACACCGTTATGGAGGGAGACACCATTGACTCCATAGCGAAGGAATATAACACAACGGCAGATTACCTTTTGTCAATTAACAGCAGTCTTTCCTCTGATTCTTTAACAGCGGGAAGCACAATAAACGTGCCATCCTACGAAAAAATGGTCAACATCAAAAAGACCTATACCACCTCAAAAATCGCAAGTATTCCTTATGACACCGTTAAACAGCGTGACGCCACAAAATACAGCGGTTACAGGCTGGTAAGGCAAGAGGGCGTTGACGGTACTCAAAGAATTATTACTACAAAGACTTATATAAATGATGTGCTTACAGACACCTCAAAAAGAAGCGAAGTGCTTGTTGAGGCAACAGATGAAATTATTGTTGTTGGCACAAGAACAACCTACGGCGGCATTTACATTGGCGAGGCATCCGAAAAAGGCTTCTTATGGCCTGCGCCTCATTGCCATTATATAAGCTCACCTTACGGCTGGCGAAGCAGTGGCTGGCACAAGGGCGTTGACCTTTGCACAACAGACGGCACGGCTAACGGCTCACCTGTTATTGCATCTATGGCGGGCACTGTTGAAGTGGTACAGAGAAGCAGCTCCGGTTACGGTAATATGGTGCTTATTAACCACGGTGACGGCTACAAAACAAGATATGCGCACATGCTTTCAGGCTCTATAACCGTAAGCACCGGTGACCATGTGGAAGCAGGTCAATCCATCGGTAAGGTAGGCTCAACGGGTAACTCATCCGGCCCGCACCTTCACTTTGAAGTTATTTACAACGGTGAAACTCAAAACCCGATAAATTATATATCTTAAACCAAATTATCCCGACAGCTAAAACGGCTGCCGGGATTTTATCGCGTATTTTTTCGGATACATTTGCTCAATAAATTTTTGATAAAACAAATTTTAGCAGTGATTTAATAGCGTAAAAATTCATAAAGCAGATTGTCTACGTAAGATTTTTGCAGTAAACCGCAAAATTTTTAAATAGCCGGTTGCAAACTCATCACAAATATAGTATAATTCTATTGCAAATTAGTGCAGTAAACCGCAAAAATCTTAAATAGGAGGCTGAATATATGGAAATTAAAAGAGAACGAGCCTTAAATACTCTCATAAGCAAGAAGCATAACGGCCTTGTTAAAGTTATAACCGGTATGCGCAGGTGTGGAAAATCATATCTTCTCTTTACACTTTTCAAGAGGCACCTGTTGGGCGAGGGTGTGAATGAAGATCACATTATAGAAATTGCTTTTGACGCCTTTGAAAACAAGAAATTTCGCAATCCCGATGTTCTGTATCCGTATCTAAAGGAACAAATCAAGGATGATGGTATGTACTATGTGCTGCTTGACGAGGTGCAGCTGCTGGATGAATTTGAGTCTATTCTAAACAGCCTTATAAGAATGAAAAATGTGGATATTTATGTAACGGGGAGTAATGCGCGCTTTCTTTCCAAGGATGTTATTACCGAGTTTAGAGGCCGTGGCGACGAGGTTCATATGTATCCTTTGAGCTTTGCTGAGTTTATGTCCGTTTATCAAGGGACAAAACAAGACGGCTGGGATGAGTATATGCTCTATGGCGGCATTCCCTTGGTGCTTGAATTTACAACTCCGGAGCAGAAAATTGCGTTTTTGAAATCTCTATTTGAAGAAACATATATTTCAGATATTGTCGGCAGGCATAATATTCGCAATAAAGCAGAGTTTGAGGAACTTTTGAATATTCTGTCCTCAGCAATAGGTTCATTAACTAATCCCGAAAAACTCTCAGCCACATTCCAATCAGTTAAGAAAAAGAAAATCGGTAATGCTACAATTAAGCGATATATTGACTATCTCTGTGACTCTTTTTTGATTGATAGTGCATTGCGCTATGATGTGAAAGGAAAGAAATACATTGATACACCTGTAAAATATTATTTTACGGATATGGGGCTTAGAAATGCCAGACTGAATTTTCGACAGATTGAAGAAACTCACAGCATGGAAAACATCATCTTTAATGAGTTAAAAATGAGGGGATTTAATGTGGATGTAGGGGTTGTTGTGCAATATGATACCGATGAAAAAGGCAACAGCATCCGCAAACAGCTGGAAATTGATTTTGTATGCAATAAAGGCTCTAAACGCTATTATATTCAATCCGCTTATGCAATTCCCGACCAAGCAAAAATGGAGCAGGAACAGCGCTCATTAATGTTAACCGGAGATTTCTTCAAGCGAATTATCATCACCAAAGATACACCCGCACCGCATTACAATGAGTCCGGTGTGCTGATTATGAATGTTTATGACTTTCTGCTGAATGATAACAGCTTAGAATATTAAATATAAATAGTATCAATCTAAATTATATTATCCCGGCAGTAGCTCAAAATGAACACTGTCGGGATTTTTATTGTATATTTAGTAATCAGAACTTAAATGAAAAGATATTTCTAAACCACGCTAAAATTCTGTTGATGGTAGAGAGGGTTATTTCTGTTCTGGTTTCGGTGCAGCCATCATGTGTGCAATGATAAACCTTTGAGCCGTCTTTGAAGAATGT
>CAVJRM010000007.1:0-76472 GCA_963652165.1 bacterium
GAAACCTATACCTCCCTTGGCGTAAGTGCCACAACCGGTGGAACAGTTAAACAAGCTACCCGCACATTCTTCCAAAAAGTCGCCGATTTCTTTAGAAATATATTCGCATCAATAAAGAGAGTGTTTACAAGGTAAACAGTTATCATCTTAAAGCCCAAAAAGGTATTTAAGAGCATCGATTATTTCGGTGCTCTTTTCTTTTGCAAAATTACTATTATTTTAACTAAAATCGGGCTGATTTTTTAGCATTTGTTGCATTGACACAAATCAAAAAATAATGTAATATATGGAATGTTAAATTATAATGCGGGAGATTTGGTATTTATGAATAATGAAGAAAAATCAATGGAAAAAATCGTTGCTCTTTGCAAGAACAGAGGCTTCATTTTTGCAGGCAGTGATATTTACGGTGGTCTTGCAAATACTTGGGATTACGGTCCACTCGGCGCAAGAATGAAAAACAACGTTAAAGACACTTGGCGCAAAAGATTTATCCAAGAGAGAAAGAACAGCTACGAGGTTGATGCAGATATACTTATGCACCCAAGAGTTTGGGAAGCCAGCGGCCACGTTGCAAGCTTTTCAGATCCTCTTCTTGACTGCAAAGAGTGTAAAATGCGTCACAGAGCAGATAATCTTATAGACGACTTTGACCCCAATGCTCACGCTGACGGAATGACAAAACAGGAAATGTTTGAATACATTAAAGCTCATTCTATCCCCTGCCCTCATTGCGGTAAACATAACTTTACTGAAATCAGAGAATTCAACCTTATGTTCCAAACATTCAGAGGCGTAACCAATGACTCTAAGAGTGTTATTTATCTTCGCCCCGAAAATGCACAAGGTGAATATGTAAACTATCTTAATGTTCAGCGTTCCATGAGAGCAAAGCTTCCATTCAGCATAGGTCAGATAGGCAAAGCTTTCAGAAACGAAATTACTCCCGGCAACTTCACATTCAGAACAATTGAATTTGAGCAAATGGAATTCCAGACATTCTGCAAAGAAGGCACAGACGGCGAGCTTTACGATTATTTTAAAGAATACGGCCGTAATTACTTTATGGATTTAGGTCTTCCCGCAGAGCATCTTCGCTTCCACGATCATGAAAAACTTGCTCACTATGCAAAAGCGGCTTGCGATATAGAATTTCTTTTCCCATTCGGCTGGGGTGAAATTAACGGCACTCACAACAGAACAAACTTTGACCTTACAAGACATCAAGAATACAGTGGCAAAAATCTTGAATATCTTGATCCCGAAACAAACGAAAAGTTTATTCCTTATATTATTGAATCCACTTACGGACTTGACAGAACCATTCTTGCACTTCTTTGCGAAGCTTACGATGAGGAAGTCCTTGATGAAGAAAAGAACGATACAAGAGTTGTTCTTCATCTTAATCCCGCAATTGCTCCATATAAGGCTGCAATTCTTCCTCTTTCAAAGAAACTCAGTGATGATGCTCTTAAAGTTTACGAAAAGCTTCAAAAGAAATTCATGATTGATTTTGATGAAACAGGCTCCATCGGCAAGCGTTATCGCCGTGAGGATGAAATCGGAACACCGATTTGCATTACCTTTGACTTCGATTCTCTTGAAGATAACTGCGTGACCGTAAGAGACAGAGACACTATGCAGCAAGAAAGAATTTCAATTGATTCTCTTGAAGAGTATATTTCTTCAAAAATTAACTTCTGAAAATAATGCGGTTTTAACCGCTTGAAGGGAATGAGACATATAGTTAACTTAACCGAAACCGTATTGCGTGACGCCAACCAGTCACTCATAGCCACAAGAATGCCATTTTCCGAATTTGAGCCCATACTCAAAACTATGGACAAAGCCGGCTATTACTCACTTGAATGTTGGGGTGGAGCAACATTTGACTCCTGCCTCCGTTATCTTAACGAAGACCCGTGGGAAAGACTTCGTAAAATCAGAGCAGCATGCCCTAACACAAAACTTCAAATGCTTTTAAGAGGCCAAAACCTCCTTGGTTACAAGCATTACCCCGATGATGTTGTTCGTCTTTTTGTTAAAAAGAGCATTGAAAACGGCATTGACATTATCCGTATATTTGATGCATTGAACGACGTAAGAAACATTGAGGTTGCAGTTGATGAAACACTTAAAAACGGTGCTCATGCATCCGGCACAATCTGCTACACATTAAGCCCCATTCACAATCTTGAGAGCTATGTAAAACTCGGAAAAGAGCTTGAAGCTTTAGGCTGCCAGTCAATTTGTATTAAAGATATGGCAGGCATTATGAGCCCCAAAGAAGGTTACGAACTTGTTAAGGCTCTTAAAGAGAATGTTAAAGTTCCCATTGTGGTTCATACACATTCAACCACAGGCCTCGGATTTATGACACTTCTTAAATGTGTTGAGGCCGGCGCAGATGTAATTGATACAGCTATTTCCTGCTTCTCAGGCGGCACTTCACAGCCTGCAACGGAAACAATGATTTATACTCTTAAGCAGTATGGTTATGACGTACCCGTTGATGCAGGTGTTTGTAAAGAAATCAACGATTTCTTTAAGCCTTACAGAAATGAATGCCTCAAGAGCGGACTTCTTAATCCCGTTGTTATGGGCACACAAACAGACGCTCTTACATACCAAATTCCCGGCGGTATGCTTTCAAACTTAGTTGCACAGCTTACTGCTCAAAATAAGCTTGATAAGCTTGACGAGGTTCTTCTTGAAACTCCCAGAGTTCGTGAAGATTTAGGCTATCCTCCCCTTGTTACACCTATGAGCCAAATGGTAGGTGTTCAGGCTACAGCAAATGTGCTTGCAGGCGAAAGATACAAGAACATTTCAAAAGAAATCAAGAGTTACCTTAAAGGTGAATATGGCAGAGCACCGGGCAAGATTAACGAAGAACTCCAAAAGAAAGTTCTCGGTGACGAGAAGCCCTACGAGGGCAGATATGCCGATACTCTTGAGCCTGCTATTCCCGCTGCAAGAGAATATCTCGGCAGCAGAGCTACTTGCGATGAAGATGTCCTTTCTTACATTGCATTCCCAACACAGGCAGAAGCTTTCTTTGACAAACGTGATGAAAGAAAGAAAAACACCTTTACTTATAAAATCACAAAAATTGACTGAGGTATAAAAGTATGAAATTTTTACCATTAGCAATATGGGCAGGCGGTTCAATGTCCATACCTCAAGCTCTTCTTATAGCTCTTTTAGGTATAATTATTGTGCTTGCAGAGCTTGCTCTTATAGCAATATTTATTTTAATCTTATCGAAAATTATGCAAGCCCTCACTAAAAAGGAAAGCTCTGATAATTCAGATGCTACCGCAGCTGATAATTCAGCTACTGCCGTAACGGGAAATCCGTTACCGAACAATCAATCCGCAGGCAGCCTTAACCTTGAAAATGTTGACGAAAAAACCGCTGCTGTAATTATGGCAATAGTCAGCAACGAAAGCGGTATTCCCCTTAACAGACTTGCATTTAAGTCAATCAAATTAGTGGAGGACAAATAATTATGAAATATGTAGTAAATCTCAACGGAAAAAATTACGAGGTTGAAGTTGAAGAAACAGATGCAGTTATTACCTCTGTAACAGACGCTGCACCTGTTGCCGCTCCTGTAGCTGCTCCTGCTCCTGTTGCAGTACCTGCAGCACCTGCTGCTCCCGCAGCATCTGCAAATGGCACACAGGTTCCTTCACCAATGCCCGGCACAATTCTTTCTGTAAGTGCTTCAGTAGGTCAAGCTGTTAAAGCAGGCGATATTATTATGATTCTTGAAGCTATGAAAATGGAAAACGAAATCGTTGCTCCATGTGATGGCACAGTTGCACAAGTTCTTGTTCAGAAGGGTTCAACTGTAGACACAGGTTCAGTCCTTGCAGTTATCGGTTAAGGAGGACTGAACAGATGATTATTGAAATTTTGAAAGGAATATGGGAAAGCTCAGGCTTTGCAGGTTTAACTTGGCAAAACGGAGTTATGATTCTTGTTTCTTTTATATTCCTTTTCCTTGCAATTAAGAAAAAATTTGAGCCACTTCTTTTAGTTCCCATTGCTTTTGGCATTCTTCTTGCTAACATGCCGGATACAGGTCTTATGGCAGACCCTGCCGGTCTTATGGACGCATCACAGGCAGTTGAAGGTGCTCACTGGTATGACGACGGTGTTTTAAGGCTTATTTATTCAGGTGTTAAAAGTTCTATCTTCCCCTGCCTTATTTTCCTTGGCATCGGTGCAATGACAGACTTTGGCCCACTCCTTGCAAACCCTATCAGCCTTTTACTCGGTGCAGCAGCACAGCTCGGTATTTATGTTGCGTTTATAGTTGCAATCGCCTTGGGTAAAATTGAAGCAATCGGTTTCACACCCGAACAGGCAGCAGCTATAGCCATTATCGGCGGTGCAGACGGACCTACGGCAATTCTTGTTGCCTCAAAACTTGCGCCGGAGTTACTTGCTCCCATTGCTCTTGCTGCATATTCTTATATGGCACTTATTCCTCTTATTCAGCCTCCCATTATGAAGCTCCTTACAACAGAAAAAGAGCGTAAGGTTGAAATGAAACAGCTTAGAACAGTAACCAAAACCGAGAAAATCATTTTCCCAATTGCTGTTTTCATAATAGTTGCTTTACTTCTTCCCGATGCTGCTCCCCTTATCGGCTTCTTTATGCTTGGTAACCTTTTCAAAGAATGCGGTGTTACAGAGAGACTCAGCGATACAGCTCAGAACGCTCTTACAAACATTGTAACAATCATGCTCGGTGTTACTGTAGGTGCTACTGCTAACGGTCAAGATTTCCTTCAAATCAGGACAATTATGATTGTTATTCTCGGCCTCTTGGCATTCTCATTCTCAACAGCCGGCGGCGTACTTTTCGGCAAGCTCCTTTATGTTGTTACCGGTGGCAAAATCAATCCTCTCATCGGTTCAGCAGGTGTTTCAGCCGTTCCCATGGCAGCTCGTGTATCACAGGTTGAAGGCAGAAAATATAACCCCACAAACTTCCTTCTTATGCACGCTATGGGCCCCAATGTTGCAGGCGTTATAGGCTCTGCAGTTGCAGCAGGCTTCTTGCTTCTTATGTTTAACTGATAAGAATTTTTAGAACTGTCGTCTTTTTGGCGGCAGTTCTTTTTTGCGCATTTTAATATTGAGATTTATAAATCACTGTGATATACTAAATTAAATTATGATAATATCGAGTGATGATATGAAAAAGCAAACCATACAGCAAGTTATTACTCTTATTGTTTCGCTGTTACTCATATATGCCGCATACAGTTATATTGTAGGTGACGGCACGGTATTTAAGGGCACAATGGAAGGCTCTACCATCAAGGCAAGAGTTATAAGAGTTACCGATATAAAGAACGACAATGTAACAGGTGAAAATGAGGTTGAAACCGTGTATTTTATGGCTCAGGTTTTAAGTGGTAAAATGAGAGGTAAAACAATAAATGTAATTCAAGAGATTGATAAATCCTACGCTTTCAGTCCCAGAGAAGTTAAACAAAACGACAAAATTTTGGTTGAATCATACACAGAAAACAACACTTCAAATTACTATTTCGGCGACTACGTGAGAATTACTCCTTTAATTGTGCTTGGAGTTATTTTTTGCCTTTTGATTATCTGCTTTTCTCATGCCCAAGGCTTAAAAACGGTTATTTCCCTTGCGGTTACCTGCTTAGCCGTTTTTCTTGTGCTTTTACCCGCAGTTCTTAATGATAAAAACATTTACCTTTGGAGTATACTTTGCTGTTTATTTACAACGGTAATGACTCTTGCACTTATAAGCGGATATAATTGCAAATCATTATGTGCCTGTATAGGATGTATGAGTGGCGTTGCCTGCTCCGGTATAATCACGGTTGTTATGGATAAATTCTTAAATATGACAGGCCTACTTGAAGAAGAATCAATATATCTTTACCAGCTTTATCCAAACAATCCCATAAACTTAAAAGCAATAATTTTTGCCATGATTATTGTAGGCGCTCTCGGTGCTGTTATGGATGTGGCGATGTCTATTTCTTCTTCACTCTATGAATTAAAACAAAAATCGCCGGATATTAAGCCTGCCGAGCTTATAAAATCCGGATTTACAATCGGCGGAGATATGATGGGTACAATGGCAAACACCCTTGTACTTGCTTATATAGGCAGCAATCTTACCTGTGTTGTACTTCTTGTATCTTATAACGCAAATTTACAGCAGGTTATAAATAAAGAAAAGATAATTGCAGAAGTTTTACAGGCTCTTGCCGGCAGTATGGGTATGTTACTCACATTGCCCCTTACTACATTAGTCTGTGCGTTAATATATTTTAGGAAGGTGAAACCAAATGCCTCTCGTAAAAATGAGTCCACTGTTGAACAAGGCAAAGAGTGAAAAATATGCTGTTGGTTCTTTCAGTGTGGCAAATATGGAAATGGTTCTCGGCGTGTTAAAAGCCGTTGAAGAAACTAAAAGCCCGGCTATAATTCAAATAGCTGAAGTAAGACTTAAGCAATCCCCTCTTGAGGTTATCGGGCCTTTAATGGTTGCGGCTGCAAAGAATTGCTCCATGCCCGTGGCAGTACATTTTGACCACGGAAAGACTTTTGAAAAAATAAACGAAGCCCTTGATATAGGCTTTACAAGTGTTATGTTTGACGGTTCTCATTTGCCTTTTGAAGAAAATGCGGGAACCACGGCAAAGGTAAAAGCTCTTGCCGAAAAATACAATGCCGATTGCGAAGGCGAAATCGGAAGTGTAGGCGGAAGTGAAGACGGCAGTGAAAACATTGCAATTAACTGCACCTCTCCGAAGCAGGCAAAAGAATTTGCCAAAATTTCAAATGTGGATGCCCTTGCGGTTGCCATCGGCAATGCTCACGGAAACTATAAACAGGCTCCGAAACTTCGTTTTGATATTTTGGAAGAAACTGCTTCACTTGTAAATGTTCCCCTTGTTTTACACGGCGGTACGGGAATTTTACCCGATGATTTCAGAAAGTGCATTTCTTTGGGAATACATAAAATCAACATTGCGACAGCTACCTTTGATTCTGTTGAAAATACAGTCAGAAATGCCTATAATAATGATCAAATAAAAGGTTATTATGATTTACAGGCAGCCGAGGTTGAAGGTGCATATAAAAATGCAATGAAGCATATTGAAATATTCGGCTGTGCCGGAAAAGGTATAGAATAATTTAATCTGAAAGGTGTTAATAATATGAGCTACATTAAATTTGATGAAAGCAAGCCACTTGATGTTATCCCCATTGGCAGAATTGCCATTGATTTTAATCCAACAGATATGAACAAGCCCCTTAGCGAGAGCAGTAATTTCAACAAATATGTTGGTGGTTCACCTGCAAATATTGCCGTAGGCCTTTCAAGGCTCGGTGCAAAATGTGGATTTATCGCAAGAGTATCAGATGACCAATTCGGTGACTATGTTGAAAATTATTTTAAGAAAGACGGAATTGATATTTCTCACGTTTTCAGATGCAAAAACGGTGAGAATTTAGGCCTTACATTTACAGAAATACTCTCCCCGACTCAAAGCAGTATTCTTATGTATCGTGACGGTGTAGCAGATCTCCAAGTTTGCGTTGACGATGTAGATGAAGAATATATCAAGACAGCAAAAGCCGTTGTAATCTCCGGCACTGCTCTTTGCGCAAGCCCCTCAAGAGAAGCTGCCCTTAAAACTCTTTTTCTTGCTAAGAAAAACGGCGTAGTAGTTATTTTTGACATTGACTACAGAAGCTATACTTGGAAAAATAAAGACGAGATTTCTCTTTATTACTCAATAGCCGCAAAAAACAGTGATATAATTCTCGGCTCAAGAGAAGAATTCGACCTTACCGAAGCAATTGAAGGCGTATGCAAGGATGACGAAGAATCTGCATCACGCTGGTTTGGCTACGGCAACAAGATCGTTATAATCAAGCACGGCAAAGAAGGCTCCTGCGCATATCTTAGTGACGGAACAGCATATAAAGTTAAGCCTTTCCCTGTTAAACTTCTTAAAGGCTTTGGCGGCGGTGACGGATACGCAAGTGCATTTATTTATTCACTTCTTAACGGCAAAGAAATAGACAAGGCTCTTGAATTTGCCACAGCCTCCGCTTCTATGCTTGTATCTGCACACAGCTGCTCCGAGGCAATGCCCTCTGCTAAGGCTGTTCAGGAATTTATTGATAAGATTAAGCCTACAAGCGGCGAAGTAATTGAAAAAATCAAATAATCTTATATAACAGCAAACCGCTCACCAAAAATGTGAGCGGTTTTATTTATGTATTCATTTGTCTTTTAATCCAAGCCATAATTAAGTTAACGATTTTTTCCTGCTGTATTTCTGTTAATTCTTTATGCAAAGGCACTTTATACCATTTATTGAGGCAACCTCTGCAACAAGTTGCAGTTGCATGCTGTGCCTTAAATACAGGGTGGCCGTGGGTTGGAGTTTGTTTACCGTCTTTATATGGCTCAGCCGGTGCAAGTTTAGTTTTCACAAAATCCACAGCGTGACTTCTGATTGCATCCTCACCTTTTTTTCTGAAATACTCTTTATCTTTTTCAGTTAAGCGAAAGCTTGAGCGAAAGGTGGATTTTTCAAGTTTATCAAGAGCTTCTCCTATACTTTGCAAAGTTTATATCTCCTACCGATTGTATATTTATACATTTATTTTAGACATTTGCATTTAATAAGTCAACAAAATAAATAAATATTGAAAAAAGTCATAAAAAGTTCATATTTTCTATTGTAAAATATCAAACAATGTTATAAAATAAAAAAAGAATTTTATAAAAAGGAGGCATATTATGAACCCCGAAACAAAAAAATACGGCGACGAGGCTTATGAAATAGTAAACTACGCTGCCAAAGAAGTTGGTTCAAGACTTCCCGGTTCAGAAGGCGAAAAGAAATTTGTTAATCACATGGGTGACAGGCTCAAGGAAATTGGTATAAATCCCGTTAAAGAGGAATTTGCCGTTTACCCCAGAGCATCCATCGGCGGAATCCCTTATGCAGGATGGGCAGGTGTTATTCTTTGCGTTGCATCCTATTTTGCAAAGTCAATTCCCTATCTTTATTTTGCAATGGCAGGCCTTGGGATTGTAACTATTATTTGGCTTATTGCCGGTTGTTTCCTTTATCGCACATGGTTTGATATGTTCTTTAAACAGCAAATATCCCAAAACGTTTACGGTGAGCTTAAACCCGAAGACGGCGAATATGATTACACTATTATTGTTTCAGGCCACACAGATACAAGCTGGTGCTGGAAACACTCAGAACACGCTTATAAATATAAAGATAAGCCCGTTCTTGGTATGATTGCAACCTACGGCAAAGTAGGATTCGGCGCAATTTGCTTCTTCTTTATGGCTTTTGCTTCAATATTTGAGGCTGTTTATTACACTGCACTCTCAGTGTTTAATGCTGAATGGGCATTAAAATGCTACTACGGCTATGTTGATGCTTTCAACAATTTCAACACTGCGATGCTTTTCCTTCCCATCATTTGCTGCATTGGTTGCTTCTTTGTAATTATGTGGGCAGATCCTAACCCCGAAAACGCATCAAGAGGTGCTATGGACAATGCAACAGGCATTGCTCTTTCTTATGAAGTAATTAAGTATTTCAAAGAAAACCCTGATAAGATGCCTCCAAGATGCCGTATTATTGACCTTAACTGCGGCTCTGAAGAAGCAGGTCTCAGAGGCTCCATGGCTTTTGCAAACGAGCATAAGAATGACGATCTTACAAAGAATGCTTGGAACATTAACATTGACTCTGTTGCAGACGAAGAATATTTTGAAGTTGTTATTAAAGACGATTGGCAGGGCTGCCGTTTTGATACCGACCTTGAAAAAATGTTCAAAGATACATTCAATGAAATGGGTATTGAAAGCAAAACAAACGGCTGCATTCACAACCCCGTTGGCGGCTGTGACAGCACTCCGATGACAAGAGCAGGCGTAAAATCCGTTACTTTTGCAGCACAAAATCCTACTCTTACTTATTACTATCACACTTGGCATGATATGCCTGAAAGATTCAGCGCAGAAACAGTAGGCAAGGGCTTTGATGTAATTCTCGGCGTTATTGATAAGATTTCCGCTTTCCAAGAAGAATACGGCTACAACGGCCCGCAGAAAAAATAAGGCATCATATTCGACAAAGAGTAGTATAGAAAAAAGCGTAGCAGTTTCAATCAACTGCTACGCTTAAATTTATTTGTTATCTAATTATCATTGAGCAATATATGGATGATGTGAGAATGTTGCGTGGCCCTCTGAATTGATGGTTAAAATTGAAGTACCCATCTTATCATCGGTATAATATGAACCGTGGCCGGTCTTCTTAGCGTAATTAAGATTTACGCCCATATAATTGAGGCAAAGGTCGTTTTTATGACAATGACCGCTGATGATATTCTTTGTTGAGTCAAGCTCTAAAACAGTGCTAAAGAAACCGTTGTCACCTTCAGGAGAGCAAATACGTTCTTGTATTGAGCCAAAGCCCTTATCTTTATACTCATCTTTAAGCACCCATTCACCATTTACATAATTACACATAAGATCTCTTGCTGTTCTGTATTCTATATTAGGAATATGAGTAAACACTGTGCTTTCTACAGTTTTGCCTGCAAGAGTGGCTACGCCTTTAACGCCCCAGCTGTACCATTCAATTTGGTTTGCCCAAAGATGATCATAGCCGATATTATCTGTGCCATCTGCGTTTTTACCATAGTTAATTGTGCCATATTCGGTATCATCAGCATCACTATGAGTATCCATCATAAAGAGAGTGTGAATAATTTTACCATTCTCTGTGATATTAATCATATAGTTGCCATAGCCCATATTTTCGGGGCCAAATTTGAACAAACAATACTCAGAATCTGAAAGAAGATAAGAATCCCATGCTTCTAAAATTCTGTTGCCGTTATCGCCATCATGGTTTCCCATAATAGGAGCCCAAGGAATTTTATATGAATCAAGTAATTTGATTAATTCAATATAACCTACAGCGCTTAATGAATTATCGCCTGTAAGTGTGATTAAATCGGGCTTTACTTCTTCGATTGCCTGCCTAATCAGCTTTTCGGTATACTCCCCTTCTTCACGGAATACCTTTTCGGCGTCAAGCTGAATATCTGCAAGATTTAAGATTACAAAATTTTTATTGGGATCTTTCTTTAACTCAACAGCATAATCAGATGTGAACTTATCATCTTTTGACCATTTATCAAAATAAGAGTCAATTCCACCATGAAATGCAAATTGGATAAAAGGATTGATAATTGTGGACAGCGAGAAAATAAATGCAAAAACTAATTTAACTATATTCATATTCTACCTTCCAAAATTAATATTGAAAATTTGCATTGCTATTGTATCATCTAAATTCACAAAAATAAAGCAAAATAATGCAGAAAATATTTTTTATCATCTGTTTTTAATTTAATGATATAAAATTTATAATTGATTTATTGCAAACCTATGTTATAATGAATTTAAAGGCATTTTAAACATTACAGGAGGGTTATGTATGGATAAAAAACTCGAGCCTTTATTTACACCATGGAAAATAGGAAATTGTGAAATCAAAAACAGAATCGTACTTACAAGTATGGGTGGTACCGATCTTTTCGGATGGATGGAAAAAAACCATTTTGATAAAGACGGTGCAAAATTCATCATGGAAGTGGCCAAAAATAACGTAGGTCTTGTTTTGCCCGGTTGTCAGCCTGTTTATAACCCCATGTTTGGTTCTTGGCTTGAAAACAACAAAAAGATGTATAAAGACCTTGCTAAATGGCTCCCGGAGCTTCACAAAACCGGAGCAAAGCTTTTTGTCCAGCTCACAGCAGGATTCGGTCGTTCATTTACAGTAAGCAGCATGATGGAAATGCTGTACAATAATCCCGTGCTTAATGTTTTAAGCAAGCCTGTAATGAATCTTGATAAAATTACCGCTTCTGCAAGCCCCTCTCCTAACCGCTGGAGCGACAAATTACCGTCAAGAGAAATGACCAAAAAAGAAATCAACAGATTTATCGAGTCATTTGCAAAATGTTCAAAGCTTCTTAAGGATGCAGGTGTAGACGGTGTTGAAATTCATGCCGTACACGAAGGCTATCTTCTTGACCAATTCACTCTTAAATATGTTAATAAGCGCACCGATGAATATGGCGGTTCATTTGAGAACAGATACCGTTTCCCTGTTGAAATAGTAAAAGCTATTAAGAAAGAATGCGGCGATGATTTTCCCGTTTCTCTCAGATACAGCGTTCTTTCAAAAACTAAAGGTTTCCGTGAGGGCGCCCTTCCGGGTGAAGATTATATTGAGGCCGGAAGAGATATGGAAGAAAGTGAAAAAGCAGCCAAGTATCTTCAAGATGCAGGATATGATTGCTTAAACTGCGACAACGGCACATATGATGCTTGGTATTGGGCTCATCCTCCGATCTATATGCCCGAAAACTGCAACCTCGCAGATGTAGAGCATATTAAAAAATTTGTTGATATTCCCGTTATTTGCGCAGGTCGTATGGATCCGAGAGTTGCTGCAGAAGCTATTGCCGAAAATAAAATTGACGGTGCAGGCTTTGCTCGTCCTTTCCTTGCTGATCAAGAATGGGTAACAAAGATGATTAACGACAAAGAAGAAGACATCAGGCCTTGTATTCTTTGCCACAATGGATGCTTTAATATGTGCCACTATAAAGGTGTTCCAAACGATCAGGAATTATCAGATTCATTACACCTTTCAAGATGTGCGGTTAATGCCGAAACAATGCAATGGAATAAGCATAAAACCGTTAAAACATCCAGTCCCAAAACCGTTCACATTATCGGCGGCGGCATAGGTGGCATGGAAGCTGCAAGAGTTCTTAAGCTCCGCGGCCATAATCCGATTATTCATGAAAAATCCGATGTCCTCGGTGGTACTTTTATTCCCGCAAGTGCGGAATCCTACAAAGGCAAGCTTCGTGAGCTGCTTCAGTGGTACAAGCATGAAATGAAAAAGCTTAACATTGAAATTAAGTTTAATGATGAAATCAAAGATATCTCTCAATTCGGAAAAGATCCCGTTATAATTGCAACAGGTTCAACTCCGAGAGTTCTTAAGAATGTACCCGGACACGAAAAAATGATTGAAGCTTGCGAATTCCTTAACGGTAAAGAAGTTGGCGAAACAGTCGCCGTAATCGGAGGCGGACTTACAGGCTGCGAAATAGCTTATGAAATTGCTCTTAAAGGCAAAAAGCCTATCATTGTAGAAATGAAGGATGACCTTGTAAGTCAAAAAGGTGTTTGCCTTGCTAACTCTTCATACTTAAGAGAATGGTTTGCTTTGAATAAAGTTCCCGTATATCTTGAAACCTCATTAAAGGAAGTTAAAGACGGAAAGATAATTTGCAAAAACAAATCCGGAAAAGATATTGAAATTGCTTGCGATTCAGTTATCAGCAGTGCAGGTTATATTCCGGCACCTCTTACAACAGAAAAGCTTAAAAATGTTTATCTTGTTGGCGATTGCCTTGCGATCGGAAACCTTCGCTCTGTTGTTTGGAGAGCATATGAAGTTGCAATGAAAATATAAAAAATCTCCCCTGACAAATTGTCAGGGGATTTTTTGGTGGAGACGCACGGGCTCGAACCGTGGACCTCCTGCGTGTGAAGCAGGCACTCTGACCAGCTGAGCTACGCCTCCATAGCATTAAGATTTTAACATATATGATGTTAAAAATCAACAAAAAATCTATACATTCACCAAAAAAGCCACCGGAAAACCGATGGCTTTTTAATAGTTAATTAGCCTTTAGGTAAGCTTCTAAACTCGTAATCGTTCTTATCTGCAAATTTTTCAACAGTAGTTGCATCTTCGTTTGCCCAAATTGTAAATCTGTTAGAACCCTCAAACATATTTTTATTAAGTTCAGTATCCCCACGTAGTGTAAATACCATAAGAGCAGTATCATTGGCAAAAGCATTTTTACCGATTGTAGTTACGCTACTTGAAATATCAACTTGAACAAGGTTAGCACAATCTGAAAAAGCTTCCTCCCCGATTATAACAAGCTCTCTGCAAGAGTTCATCATTGCATATTTAATAGAAGAACCTTTAAAGGCAGAATTTTCAATAGTTGTAAGGTACCTTGGAAATGTTACTCTCAAAAGAGTAGTAGCTCCGGCAAAAGCATTCTTACTGATGACCGTGACATTTACGCCACCAAGTGTATCGGGTATTTCCAATTCATCATAAGTTTCCGCTGCTGTATAAGCAGTAATTGCTGCAGTGCCATCCTCAAGAAGTTCGTATGTATAATTGCCTTCTGTAAGCACACCACCATCATCACTACTTGAATCTGAATTAATCTTTGAGCACGAAGCAAACGCAAAGGTTAAAGTTAAAATAGCGAGAAAAATTGAAAAAAATCTTTTCATATATATATCCTCCAAGAATATTATAGACCGGCATTTTTTATGTTTTCTTGATGCTCATCCCAAGTTGAAGCATAGTAATATTGGCCATCATCATCTGAAATAAAAAAATAATAATTTGTATCATTAGGATAAAGAGCTGCATTGATAGAATCAAGGCCCGGATTTGTTATTGGGCCTTCAGGCAACCCATAGCAATTATAAGTGCTGTATGTTTGCAACAATTCCTCATATTTCTCTTTGGAAACATACGGTTTTACGCTATCTCTCAAATAGAAAGTGCAGGCATCACATTGCAGTTTAGGAAAATCACTGCTATTCAACCTGTTGTGTATTACAGAAGAAACATTTTTATCCTCAGAAACCTTACCGGCTTCTTCTTGAACAATAGAAGCGATAGTCAATATTTCATCTAAACTGTATCCAAGTTCTTCGGCTCGGTTTTTCGTTTCGTCAGTGATTTTACTATTGAAATTTCTTATGAATCTTTTTATAACCGATGAAGGATTTTCATTGCGATAAAACTCGTAAGTATCCGGAAAAAGATATCCTTCTAAAATAAAAGCTCTTTTATCAGGCTCAGATAATTCAATACCAAACTCATCAAGATATTGGGCATTGTTCGCCTCAGACATAAAATCATCAGCTGAACAAACTCCGTTTTCTTCAAGCTTTAAAGCAATATCAGCAACCGTATATCCCTCCGGAAAAGTAACCTTAACTGTATTAGAGGTAGATTCTGTAACCGATTCATTACTTGTAACATCAATTGAATTGCTAATACTGCAAGAGCTTAATGAAAACAGCAAAAGGAAGTTTAAAATTAAAAATTTGTATAATTTATTCATACAGTATATATATCACAATTTAGCAGTAAATTCAAGAAAAATATAATAAAAAGCTGCATTGTAAAATAACAATGCAGCAGTAAAGCTAAGACAGCACATAAATTTTAACGTTTCTATTGCCCCAATCAAGACACATCTGTTCATTATTCATAAACAAGTCAATATCCGTATTGCCCATTTTAACAAATCCGCCTGTATCGGCAGCAATGCAATATCCATAAACGTAAGTTCCGTCAGCTGAAACAACATAAAGTTCCGAGCCGTATGGTATTTCTTTGGGATTTACGGCGATATACCCGGGCTTAGGTGTAATTCCGGTTGCTGTTGTGGTATCTCCTGTGTAAGCGGTTGCTTTGCCGGAAATACATTTTTTGTAACTTGTCGGTATACCCTTTTCATTAAGCTTTAACGATGACGGAGCTTTAAGCTCGGAAATTGAAGTGTTTGAATTGGCATAAGCAGAAAGGTTATTTACCTTTTTTGTGCCAACATTTACAACCTTATTTACAGATTCTGTAATTACTTTTTCCGATTTAATCTCAGAGCTTTGAAGTTCACCATCAACATACTTATCGATATAAACTACCTTTTTTTCTCCGTTTTTGCCCTTAGTGACAACTTTTGTTTTCCCTACATTCATTGTAGAATCCTTAACAGTGGTTGTTTTATACTTAATGGACTCTGTTTCTGTCCTGAATTTGTAACTTACTCTTTTAATATTAATATTTATAAATCCAAATAACGGAGTATCAAGGGAAGGTGAAACAATGTCTTCATCACTAAGTTTTATACCGGATTTTTCTATTGCATCTCTAACAGTACCGGATGCAACACTTAATTTTTGCTTTTTACCATCGCAATTTATGCTTACGGTAAAAGCACGCTTAATAAAAAGCCTCATTCCATCATAGACATCAGTAGAATAATTATACTCATCTCCATCATTAAGAACGATTCCGCTGTAATCAAGCAATTCCTTAATGGAATCGTTACAACTGATTATGTATTCTACTATTCCGTTGTCTTCGATTCTAACAAGCTTAGCACGGTTGATAATGATTGTGCCACCTTTAGAATCAGAAAAATTTTCCAGATTCAATTCATCATTTGAATCAAGATTAAAGCCTGCCGCAGCGACGATTTGCTTAGGGTCTTTTAAATCTGTTTTAATCGTTACACTGTTATCTTCATCCGTGACAGTAACCTCAATTTTATCCGCAACGGCAAAAACCGTTAAACTTGAAGAAACTATAACAACAATGCAAAGGAAAAAAGCAAGTAATCTAAAACTTGTTTTTCCGGATTTGTTTGACCCCGATAAAATCTTTATCGGCATATAATTCTCCTTTAGCTTAGTGCACTATTACAGAACAATTTATATATGTTCAAATCATCATGCACATTATTTTCTTCAGGACGCGGCGTATTATATTCATAAATTTGTATCTTGTCAAATTTTTTTAAGATGAATTTTTGTTTATTTTGCACAAAGCATATCAAACTATTTTCCAAATCTGAATAAACTAAATTAAAATAAGTAGAACTTTTCACGAACTTTTTTGTATAATATTGCAAAATTTGCAAAATCTCCAAATAAGGCCTTTATTATTCCGAATTAGAACTATACTTGCTATATTTATATATTTTACCAAAAGAAAAGGGATAACAGTCATTTACCGTTATCCCTTAAAAAATTTAATTTTTTCTAAATATTACTCTAAATGTTGAGCCTTTTCTCTCTTCACTTTCAACCTCAATTTTGGCATTATGAATTATAGCGCCATGCTTAACTATTGAAAGGCCTAAGCCTGTACCTCCCACTTCCTTTGAATGGCTTTTATTCACCCTGTAAAATCGCTCAAAAATTCTGTCTTTATTCTCATTTGAAATTCCTATACCGGTATCACTCACACTAAGAATAATTTTATCATTATGATTTTCAATAGAAATATTAACTTTACCGTTTTCAGAATTATATTTAATAGCATTATCGCAAAGATTATAAACAATACTATACAAAACAGAGGGCACCCCATAAATCATTGCGGATTCACCGGTTAAAGCTAAAGATATTTTCTTCTCATCCGCAGCAGGCTGAAGACTGTCCATAGCATTTTGAGCAATTCTGTAAAGATCTGTATTTTCTCTTTCAGAATCCTTCGCTCCACTGTCAAGATTAGTCAAATTTATAATATCTTCTACTAAAGAGCCCATTCTTATTGATTCAGCTCTTATTTTTGAGGCAAAAGGTTTTATATCTTCTTCGCGGACCATGCCATTCTCGATAAGTTCCGAATATCCGGCAATGACATGAAGAGGAGTTTTTAACTCATGAGATACATTTGCAGTAAATTCTTGACGAATTAATGCTGTTTTCTCAATTTCGGTTTTATCTTTTTTTATTTGCTCTTGCTGATGTGCTAATCTGTCAAGCAATGGTTTTATTTCCTTATACTCATCATTTTTCCTGTATTTATCGGGAGAATCAAGTTCAATCTCATTAATCGGTTCAACAATCTTTTTTGAAAGCCTTATAGCAAGCGCAAATGAAATTACAATTGCAATTAAAATAACAATACAAATCGGCTGAGCAAAGCCGAGCATAAGAGTCCATATTGTGTTTTGCTCACCTGAAAGGCGAAGCACACTACCATCGCTCAAAAGCTTAGCGTAATAATATTGCTTTTCTGATAAAGTGTCAGAATATCTTACACTTTCGCCATATCCGCTTTCAAATGCTTCTTTAACTTCCTCTCTTTCGAGATGATTCTCGGTTTTATCGAAGTTTACCAAGGAATCATACAAAACTGTGCCGTCATTTGAAATCAAAGTTACTCTATAGTCTTTAATTTCAACTTGATTAAAATAATCAACGCCGTTAAGCTCAACGCCTCTGGCGGCAAGCTGTAATTCAGATTTAAGGTTATTCTTTTGAATGCCGGCAAAATAGGAATAAAGAATACCAAATATAATTATCAAAGAGGCAACAAGAACAATAATAGCAACCGAAACAATTGAGCGGAAAATTTTTTTGCTCATACATCAGCCTCCATTTTATAGCCAACGCCCCTCACTGTTTTTATCAAATTACCTGCATCACCAAGCTTAGTTCTGAGCGTACCTATATGAACATCAACTGTCCTTGTTTCTCCGGAAAAATTAATTCCCCAAATTGCAGAAAGAAGCTGATCTCTGGTATATACCCTTCCTTTATTAGTCATAAAAAGTTTCAAAAGGTCATACTCTTTAAGCGTTAAAGGTACTTCCTTGTTATCAGAAAAAACGATGTGTCTTTTTTCATCCATCATTACTGAGCCAACACTTAAAATCGGAGATTCATTTTTGGGCTGAGTACGCCTAAATACAGCTTTAATTCTGGAAACCATTTCCATCATTCCAAAAGGCTTAACAAGATAATCGTCCGCGCCGAGATCCAAGCCTATAACCTTATCAAATTCCGAGCCTTTTGCAGTAGCAACAATCACCGGTATATCAGAGGTTATCGGAGATGAACGAAGCTTGCGAAGGATTGAAATACCATCTTCGCCGGGAAGCATAATATCAAGTATTATTAGCTGAGGCAATTCCGTTTTCATTTTTTCCCAAAAAGACAAGCTTTCGGAAAATCCAACTGTTTCGTATCCTGCAGCATTTAAAGCATAAATCATAAGCTCACGGATTCCGCTATCGTCTTCAACGCAAAAAATCATCTTATTTCCTCCTTTTATTATTCTAATAATACTGTTAACTTGTAAGCTGCAATATCTTTACATTGTAAAGTATTTGTAAAGTGTATTATTTTTTTAGTGAAAATTCGGCAAACATTACGCCCATTATCGGCTCACTGTATTCAAGTTTAACTTTTCCATTATTGATATACTTTGCAGGCAAAATATATTTTGCGGTTATAAAATCTTTACTGCAATATTTTTCAGAGTATTCTTTGTCAATCTCACCAAATTGTTTACCGCAGTAAATAACATTATTATTAGCAATTATTTTTAATTCGGTTACGTTATCGTCTGTTTTATTAAGATAAGTTATTCTAAGTATATAATCGCTGTCTGAATCAAGATTGTCTATATTGATTACAAAAGAGTAATTATCATAAATATTAAATAAAGCAGCGGGAATACTACCGTTATTTACATTGGGATTATCACCTTTGAAGTTAAAATACGGCTCTCCTGTTTGCTTTTCTTTAACGCCGTCAAGGGCTACAGAAAAATAAAATTCACCATCATTTTCATTATTACGGTTATAGAAATCCAATATATTATCATTCCAATTTGCAAGCAAATAATATCTATCCGTAACGGGTAAGTCTATCGTTTCTAAAATTGCGCCTCTTTCATAATTATCTGCGCAATAATTTTTGACATCTGTTTGCAGGCCGATAATATCAAATAATTTTTTGCATAGAACATCAATTTCTTTTCTTAATTTTTTATAATCGTCGGGAAATTGCGATTTTAATACTTTGTAAGCTTCGTTAAGTTTATCCTCTATGAGTAATTGCTTTGATTCTTTTATTAGATTAAGTTCAAATATTCTTCTGTCTCTGATTAATTTATTACAGGCCGATAACAACAAAAGCTGTAAGAATCTCCAATTTTCAGATAAAATTTTATTTTCGTTATAAATTCTTTTAAAAGATAAGTATGCGTCATCAATTCCTTTATTTTCTGCAGGATCCCCGTTCCAATCATTTTCAAGTGTAAAGATTAAATCGGAAATCTTGTCAGTATCAGTGCCAAAGAAATAAAGCCTGCAATAATCATCAACAGCTTCTTTTGTGCTGATATTATCGTCAAAATCAAGTGCAGACCAAAGAGCTTTATTGACATCATCATTTATTCCTTCGGAATAAGAAACTGAACCTATTACAAAATCTTTTGTCAAATTATACAGATGAGTATATTCGTTCGGGCGTGGATTTGTACTTTCTCTGCCTAAGGCTGTTGTGAAAGCAAAATGCCAATCATTTTTATCAAAATGAACAGGATATTCACACCTTACGTTATGAGTTATGTCGGGATAGAATCTTATCGGATATTTACCAGGCAATTTTTCTCTGAGCTTTTCAAGCGGAAAGGCATGATTCGGGCCGTATATAACACCGGATATTTCTTTAGGGCATTTATTTAAACAATCAATAAATTCTTTGCCCCAATTTTCAATTTCATGGGGTGCTTGTGCCGACGGCCACACCTGTGCGTTAGGATGATAATTTTTTACTGTATTTGAAACCACTTTGCATCTCTCAACAAACTCTTTTGCCGGCAAATTACCGGGATCTCCACCGGGGACAAAAATATAATTTAACCTGCATAGTTTTGAGTAAAGCAAATTTAATCTTGCATTCATTTCTTCTACAGATTGCCCATCAATGTTAGGTTGCCATAAAGAAACATCAAGGTCATAATAATCTGCCATTTTGCACAATTCAATTAAAAATTCTTCTTCATCATATTTCATAAGAGAATTTCTATTTGAAACACCGTTCTCATAAGGAATGAACTCAACCGTATTCATTCCGAAATACATAAGGTCAAGGCAATATCTTTTATACTGGTCATAATTCCATGCATCATATGTATTTGATTTTGAACGGTAACCAAGTTGATGACCTCTGATGGATTTTTTAGGAGAATATGTGCCGCAGATATTATCATTAATAATAAAGCCTTTGTCACACTTTTCTGCTTTTCTCAAGAATTTACCTATAGCGTAAATAAAGCCTCTTTTATCAGATGCAAACACGCACAAATTATTTCCATATTCAATTGTGTATGATTCCCTCAAAATGTTATCATCTGTAACAAAAGAAATATGGGCAATTGTTTTATCACAGGTTGTATAAGCAAAGCTGTTTATTCTATTGTTTATTTCATTACAGAAAAGCTCCGCAGCAAAATTTGACAGCGGAGCATCTGAATATACATTTATTTTATCGATAAATTTCAAATTAATCACCTTATCTATGGTAAAGCTTCTTAGTTTGATAAATAGGCTCACAAGTAAGATTTACGCCCATCTTACGGAAAACATCTTGGTCAACCTGTGAAAGAATTACTGTTGAGTGTGCCTCTGAACCTGCAAGGTCGCCAATAGCATCAAGTGCTTTTTTGGCAACAGGGTTTGTATTTGCACTCATAGCAAGAGCAATAAGAGTTTCATCAAGATGAAGCCTTGGATTGTGATTTTTAAGAATACCTGTTTTAACCTTTTGAATAGGCTCAATAATGGTGGGAGCGATTGTAAGCAAATCTTCGGGTACGCCGGCAAGAGCCTTTGCTGCATTAAGAAAAGCTGCAGAGGATGGGCCTAAAAGATTTGAAGTTTTACCTGTTACTATTCGGCCATTGGGAAGCTGAATTGCAACGGCAGGCTGATTATCGGTTTCTTTGCTTCTTTTGAGAGCTGCCGCAATCACGGGCCTATCATCAACAGAAATGCCTGCTTGAGTCATAAGACTTTCAATTTTATCAACAGCGCTTTGCTTTCCTCTGCCCTGTTTAACATCACATAGAGCGGCAAAATAGCGGCGAATAATCTCATCTTTTGATGCCTGCTTGCATATTTCATCATCACAGATACCATAGCCGGCCATATTAACGCCCATATCTGTAGGTGATTTATAAGGGGATCTTCCCTCAATTTTCTGGAATATTGCGTTTAATACGGGGAAAGCCTCAACATCTCTATTATAGTTAACGGTAGTTTCACCGTAAGCTTCAAGATGATAAGGGTCAATCATATTAACATCATTTAAATCAGCTGTTGCAGCTTCATAAGCAAGGTTTACCGGATGTTTAAGTGGAAGATTCCAAATTGGGAAGGTCTCATATTTAGCATAACCGGCTTTTATTCCCCTCTTATTTTCATGATAAAGCTGGGAAAGGCAGGTTGCAAGCTTACCGCTTCCGGGTCCCGGAGCAGTAACAATGATAATTCTTCTTTCTGTTTCAACATATTCATTTTTTCCGAAGCCTTCATCGCTTACTATATGTGCAACATTGTAAGGATAGCCATCAATCGGATAGTGAATATAAACTTTTACGCCAAGGCCTTCAAGTTTCGATTTAAAAGCATTACCGGAGGGCTGATTGCTATATTGAGTGAGAACAACGCTGCCAACATAAAGGCCAGCAGCCCTATAAGCATCTATGAGACGCAAAACATCGGCATCGTAGGTAATACCAATATCTCTGCGAATTTTATTGTTTTCGATATCGTTTGCATTTATTGCTATAACTACTTCTATATCATCGGCAAGTTTTTTAAGCATTTGAAGTTTAGTATCAGGTTTAAAGCCAGGAAGAACTCTTGAAGCATGAAAATCATCAAATAATTTGCCGCCGAGCTCAAGGTAAAGTTTACCGCCGAACTCACTAACTCTTTTGATAATCATTTCAGATTGTTTGTTTAAATACAGTTCATTATCAAATCCGATTTTTTTCATCATAGCACCTCTGCAAAATAATTATAAACACATTCTGTGTAATTATATAATAGAATCCTTTTTAATTCAAGAATTTTATTAGTTAAATAAGAGAAATTACAAAAAAATAATCGTAGGTATTTAATTTGCAATAAAAAGCGATTCTCGTTTTGTTTTACATATTTAGCACAGAAAAATCCTCGGCAGTATATTCATGCTTTGAACAACTGCCGGGAATGATTTCATTTATCAAGAAATTCTTTTATAACCTTAATGGTTTTTTCACCCTCATCAAAAACAAAATTGTGGCCTGAATTTTCAAAGGTAACAAATTCAGCCTGCGGGCAGGTTTCAAGAAGTTTTTCGTGCTGATAATAAGGCATGGTCTTATCAATAGTCCCCCACACTAAGAGCAAAGGAATTTTTTGCTCAGCAACAGTCCTGTAGCCTTTCATTGAAACATCTGTTTTAAGAATGGTATTTCTGAGAGATGAGAGAGTGCTTTTAAGAAAACCTTTATATTTGCAGCCTTCCGCAAAGCTGCGGGTATAGTAATCTTTATCCTCCTGCGAGCAATAATAAAGTTCTTTTTGAGTGTTTCCTATAAGAATTTTATCACCGATAAGTGGAAAAAGAATATCGCCGAGAATCGGAGCACCGCAAAGATGCATATAAAAAGGCGGTTTAAAGGAATCCATACCTGCGGGAGCAAGTAAAATAAGCTTTTTTACTTTTCCGGGGTAGTGCAAACAATATGCAGTTGTAATTGCGCCACCCATTGATGTGCCGACAAGTATGAATTTTTCTTCGCCCAATAAAGCTTTTGTAACTTCATCAAGCTGCTTTGCAAAAAATGCTTGGTCGTTTTTTCCTTTAAGTCTATCGGAAAATCCCCTACCGAAAAGGTCATAACGAAGGACTTTATAACCGAGTTTTACAAGGCCGTCTGCAAGTTTATCATAAATGAAATAAGGTGTTGAATAGCCATGAACAAGCACAATGGCCTCGCCCTCACCTTTAAGCTCATAGTGAGTTATTCCCATAGAGGTTTTTACATAGCTGCCACTGTATTTTGCTCTGTATTCATCATTCAGCTCTTCCGATTCGCCCATCGCAATTAAAGCTTTAAGCTCAGAATCCGTCATTGTACCTCTCCTAACTAATCTAAAAATCTTTTAAGATTGTCATAACCTATTCTTATGCCCTTTAAGCAGTCTTCTAACCCCTCAAATTCAATACTGATAAAACCGTTATATCCGCTGTTTTTGATATTTTGAAGGCACTGATACACAGGCACATTGCCTTGGCCTATAATTGCTCCTCTTAAATAGTTGCCGGCTCTTGAGCGGAAGAAGCCTTCACCCGGATTTATACCGTTACCGCTTTTAATATGGAAGTCCTTTGCGTGAATATGTTTAGCGTAAGGCAAAAGTCTGCCTACTGCATCAGCATTATTTTCATCGGCGCAGCTGAAATTACCTATATCAAGAAGCACTCCGAAATTTTTATCTGAAACACCGGTAACAATTCTTTCAACTCTATCGCTTTGCTGGCAAAAAGTACCGTGATTTTCAACCATAGTGATTATGCCCTTTGTTTTTGCGTATTCGGTTATTTCTTTACAGCCATCAACTATAAAAGGCAGCACATTATCAAAGCCGTTAAATCCTTTCATGTTTTCGGGCACACTGCTTGCCGCATCATGGCGAAGGGTGGGAGCGCCGAGAATTGAAGCGATATCAATTTTACGGCAAATTCTTTCAATCTCTTTTTTATTGCTTAGATTTTCATCAAGATTAAGAAGATTTGCCCCTATTGTATAGCTGATAACAGGGAGGTTATATTTATCGCATTCACAGCGAATTTCACTGGCATATTCAGCCTCTGTCATATTTTTGGGGGGAATCAAATCCGTAAATTCAATGCCTTCAAAGCCCATTTCAGAAGCAATTTTTATAACGCTGAGTTGAGTTTCTTTTTTTGAAGATATAAGCTGATCAAAGCTATAACTACTGACTCCGATTTTCATTTTTCAGCCCTCTCAGATGCGTTCTTTAAGAAATGAAACAGCAGCTTTAATATCTCTTTCGGGGTCATCACCAACCTCGCGTTCAATTGTAAGGAAGCCCTTATATCCTATGCTTTCAAGAGCGTCAAGATATCTATCCCATGGCACACTGCCCTCACCGAGAGGAACTTCAAGAAAGCTACGGCCTGTAACAAGAGGATCTTTAACTAAACCGTAAACGATTTCAGGATCTCTGTAAAAAAGTTGTTTACCGTCTTTTGCATGGGTATGAACTATATATTTTTGAAGATTGATTACTGCGCCGGCAGGATCATCCCCTGTTACCATAACAAGATTTGCAGGGTCAAGATTTACCGATACACCTGTTGAGTCAAGAGAATCAAGGAATTCTTTGAGTACGGCAGAGGTTTCGGGACCGGTTTCAACAGCAAAATGAGCATCAATAGTATCTGCGTAATGTGCAAGCTCATAGCAAGCCTCTTGCATAATTTTATATCTATCGTGTTTTTTATCTGCCGGAACAACGCCTATATGAGTTGTAACAATGTCCGTGCCAATTTCTTTTGCAAGGTCAAGGATTCTTTTTGATTTTTCGATTCTTGCAGGGTTTTCTTCCGGATTTGTGAATCCACCACCAAGGTCGCCGCAAAGAGCAGAAACGACTAGGCCGTTAGATGCTACAAGGTCTTTAAACTCGGCGATTTTCTTGGAATTCATGTTTTCCGGTGCCATTTCACCGGTAGTTGCATAAACTTGAATACCCTGTGCACCACAGGCTGCTGCTTTTTTAACAGCTGTAACTGTATCTGTGCGGAAAGAATCAATAATAACGCCAATTGAAAATCTTGCCATAATAACACTCCTAATAATTAAGATGATATTATATTATCAAACAGCCGGTATTAATTCAAGGATTTTTAAAAGTTTTAAAAGATTTTTTGATAATCCTTTACTTTTTAAATTATATGGTTTATTATTATACGGAATATGAATTTAACAAGTGAGGTAAAAAGATGGATATCAAAATTTTGAAGAGTGCAGAAGAAATAGGTAAAGAATGTGCAAAACTTTATGTTGATTTTATCAATTCAAAGCCGGATTGTGTTTTAGGGTTTGCAACTGGAGCAACTCCTGTGCCAACATACAATTGCCTTGTAGATGCATACAAAGACGGCAAGGTTTCGTTTAAGGATGTTAAAACATTTAACCTTGATGAATATTGCGATCTTCCGAAAAATCATAAAAACAGCTACTATACATTCATGTGCGAAAATCTTTTTTCAAGAGTAGATATCAATATGGATAATGTTGACTTTCTTGATGGTAATGCAGATCCTGAAAAAGAAAGCGCAAGATATGCAGAAGCTATTAAGGCTAAGGGTGGAATTGATATTCAGCTTCTCGGCATAGGCAGAAACGGTCACATTGCATTTAATGAGCCTTCAAATGAATTTACCGACGAAGCTTGGAAAGTTACACTTACCCAATCTACCATAGATGCAAACTCAATTTATTTTGATGATATTCCGATGCCTCACCATGCACTTACAATGGGTATAGGTTCAATTATGAGGTCAAAGAAAATTATTCTTATTGCTACAGGTTCATCAAAGGCCGAAGCAATTAAGGCTATGATTAAAGGCCCTGTAACTCCACAGTGCCCTGCATCAATTTTACAGCAGCATAATGATGCAATAATCTTCCTTGATGAAGATGCTGCTGCATTACTTTAATCCCGGAGGAAAAGAAATGAGCGACAAAAAATTTTACATTACCACACCAATCTATTATCCATCGGATAAACTTCACATAGGCCACACTTACTCAACCGTACAAGCTGATGCTATTTCAAGATACAAGAGAATGCGCGGATATGACACATTCTTTTTAACCGGCACTGATGAACACGGTCAAAAAATTGAAGATAAAGCAAAAGAGGCAGGCGTAACTCCAAAAGAGTACGTTGACAACATTGTTTCCGGAATTAAAGATTTATGGAAGCTTATGAACATAAGCAATGATAAATTCATTCGTACCACAGATGAATATCATGAAAAAGCCGTACAAAAGATTTTCCAGAAAATGTATGACAACGGTGACATTTACCTTGGCAGCTATGAAGGCCTTTATTGCAAGCCATGTGAATCATTTTGGACTGAGACTCAGGCTGTTGACGGCAAATGCCCTGACTGCGGCAGACCGGTTATAAAAGCAAGTGAGCAAGCATATTTCTTTAGGCTTTCAAAATATGCAGACAGATTGCTTGATTACTATGATAAGCATCCCGATTTCTTTGCTCCAAAAATGAGACAAGCTGAAATGGTTAATAACTTCATTAAACCCGGACTTCAGGATTTATGCATTTCCCGTTCAACATTTAAATGGGGCATTCAAGTGCCTATAAATCCCGAGCATGTTATTTATGTTTGGCTTGATGCTCTTACAAATTATATCACTGCCCTGGGTTATGGCAGTGATGATGATTCACTTTTCAAAAAATACTGGCCTGCAGATGTTCATCTTATCGGCAAGGACATTACAAGATTCCACACCATTTACTGGCCTGCATTCCTTATGAGTCTTGACCTTCCTCTTCCCGAAAAAGTGTACTGCCACGGCTGGGTACTTCTTGAAGGCGGAAAAATGAGCAAATCAAAGGGCAACGTTGTTGACCCTGTTAAGCTTGCGGAAAGATACGGCGTTGATGCCCTTAGATATTATCTCCTTCGTGAAGTAGGGTACGGAGCAGACGGTGTATTTTCAAACGAAAATCTTATTAACAGAATCAACTCCGATCTTGCAAATGATCTTGGCAACCTTGTTTCAAGGACTGTTGCCATGGTTCAAAAATATTTTAACGGCACAATTCCCGCAGAGCGTGAAAGTGATGAGCTTGACTCTCAACTTAAAGATCTTGCTGCTGAAACAAAAGTTAAAGCCGAGGAATGTCTTGACAATCTCTATTTCAGTGATTCATTAACAAATATTTGGAAGTTCATTTCAAGAACAAATAAATATATTGATGAAACTTCTCCATGGGCACTCGCAAAAGACGAAAATTCAAAAGCTCGCCTTGCGGAAGTTATGTATAATCTTTGCGAAAGCATCAGAATTATATCTGTATTTATTGCGCCCTTTATGCCCGATACTTCTGTTAAGATTCGTAATCAACTCGGCCTTGGCGATATAATCTCTTGGGACGAATGCGGCGAATTCGGCAAAGAGGAAACATATACAGTTGTTAAAGGTGACATTATATTCCCGAGAATTGATCTTGAAAAAGAGCTTGAAGAGCTTGCAGCTACTATGCCTAAAAAAGAAGAAAATTCCCTTAAAGAAGAAATTCTCGGAGTTGCAAAAATCGGAATTGATGATTTTGCAAAGGTTGATTTAAGAGCTGCAAAAATCATTCAATGTGAGCCGATCAAAAAGGCTAAAAAGCTTCTTAAGCTCACCCTTGATGACGGCACAGGCGAAAGCAGAACCGTTGCCAGCGGCATAGCAAATTATTATAAGCCCGATGAACTTATCGGCAAAACTGTTGTTCTTGTTTCAAACCTTAAACCCGCCACCCTTTGCGGTGTTGAAAGCTGTGGTATGATTCTTGCAGCAACAGCCGGAGAAAACGATGTAAAGGTTATCTTCCTTGACGGTGTGCCCGCAGGAAGTAAAATAAGCTGAAAATTATGAATAACATCTTTGACAGTCACGCTCACTATGACAGTGAAGATTTTAACGAGGACCGCAAAGAGCTGTTAAATGCCCTGCCTCAGCGGGGCATTTGCGGTGTAGTTAACTGTGCAAGTGACCTTGCAACATCTTTAACTTGTCTTGAGCTTGCAGACGAATACAATTATATATATGCAGCCTGCGGAGTGCATCCACATGAAGCAAGCAAATGCAAAGAGGGCTATATTTCCGTACTCAAAAAGCTATGCATGAGTGAAAAATGTGTTGCAGTGGGAGAAATAGGCCTTGATTATCACTATGATTTTTCTCCTCGTGATGTGCAATTAAAATTCTTTGAGGAGCAAATTATTCTTGCCAATGAGCTAAATCTTCCCATAATAGTTCACGACAGAGAGGCACATGAGGATACAATGAACTTATTAAAAAAATACAAACCAAAAGGAGTTGTTCATTGTTTTTCGGGCTCTGTTGAAATGGCAAAAGAGGTTATAAAGCTGGGTATGTATATTGGCCTTGGAGGTGCAGTCACTTTTAAAAATGCCAGAAAGCCGATTGAAGTGGCAGCTTTCGTGCCGGATGACAGGCTTGTAATTGAAACAGACTGCCCGTATATGACACCTGTTCCTTACAGGGGCCAAAGAAACGACTCTTCTTACATCCCCTATTCAGCCGAGATAATTGCCGGTGTGAGAAACACAACAGCAGAGGAAATTCTTAACCTTACCCGCAAAAACGCAAACACTCTTTTCGGATTGGAGCTTTAATAAATGTTTTTACACGGAAAAACATATAATCTTGATGATTTAACAATTTATAATACTCACACACATTCCAATTTTTCACATTGTGCAAAAAAAGAAATGGTTGCCGTTGATATGATAAAAGCTGCAGAAAAAGCAGGAATCAAAGTGCTTGCCATTACTGACCACAATTACCCGGAGCAAAAAAATTGGGTAGCACAGCAGAGATTTGAGCTATTAAGGCAAATCAAAGATTGCCAAACAGATGTTAAAGTGCTTATCGGAGCTGAGCTTTCTTCCTATGATGTGGGAAAATTTGCAGATGACATTAGCTGTGATATGTCTCTTGATTGGAAACTTTACACAACTAACCACTTTCATCAAAAATACTGGGCTCATCCAAAGGAGAAAACTCCGAGAGCCTATTGCGAGCTAATGCTTGCCATAATGGACAAAGTTATAGACAGCGGCAGAGCAGACGCTTTTGCGCACCCTTTTATGGCAAAATATATAAGCTGTTTTAAAGATTTCAGGATTGTTACTGCCTCATTCAAAGATAATGAGATAGGCGATATTATGGAAAAAGCAACAGAGCACGAAATCACTTGGGAGCTTAATGTTCCGGCTGTTTTTGAAGATCCCGTTTTTTACAAAAGATATTTTCAAATTGGTAAAGAAGTCGGTGTTGTTTTTAATATTGGAACTGATGCGCATGAGCTTAAAAACATTGACGTAAAGCAGTTCATTCCGGAATTAAAACGTATTTTATATTAACTACAATTGAATATGTAAAATATAAAAAATTAACCGTTCACTAAAAGTCTGTTTAAAAAGTATACTTTCAGTGACTAATATAATTTGAAGCTCGTATTTTTTATAATCTTACAGCAAAAATATCGGCAGTAACCGTTCGCTTAGGCTACTGCCGATTTAAAATTATATTTATCTTTGGTATTTGCTTTCAAAATTGTCAATAATTTCAAGATATTTAGGGGCCAAATAACTTCTTATTTGCTTACAGTAGGCCTCAGGTACGCCGTAAAACGCCTCGGAGATTCCACCGACCATTGCGGCAGTGGTATCACAGTCACCACCTAATGAAATCGCGTTTCTTATGGAATCTTCAAAATTCGTTGATTCAAAGAAACATTCAAGAGCCTGTGGAACAGTGCCCATGCAAGACTCATCAAAAGGATATGTGGGGCGAATTTCATCAAGAGTGAAATCAAGTTTGTAATAATTATCTTCAATATATTTTTTGATCTCTTCTTTTGAACTGCCTGTTTTGGCAAGATAAATTGCAGCCGCCACAGCTTTAGCGCCTTTAATTCCCTCAGGGTGATTATGAGTTACCGCAGCGCTTCTCTCGGCAAGTTTTTCTGCTTCTTCAAGGCTTTTTGCCGCAAACCCGCAGGGACTGACTCTCATTGCAGAGCCGTTTCCCCAACTATTATATGGTTCTCTGTTGTCACTACGAAGCCATCCCCCGAATCTTCCACCATAGCCAGCACCGGGATTTTCTCTGCCTATTTCTTTCATACGGTCAATGAGATTATCCTCAAAGCCGGCAAAATCACACTCGGAATCAAGTATTGCACAGGCAACAGCAAGTGTCATCATGCTATCATCCGTTGGAAAGCACTTAGGTGTTAAAAATTCAAAGTCCTTTGTTTTGATGTTATCAAACTCATAAACCGAGCCTACTGTGTCACCTATAATTGCACCTATCATATTTTTACCTCCTCTATTTAATCAATACTAAATGGAAATGTTGTGAAAGTGATTTTTGCGGTATCATTTTCATAAAGCAATGCTATATTGCCGTTATTCAAAACAGATAAGCAAGAATATTGGAATGTTGAATCATTTATTTTTGTTGTTTTGACAAGTTCCATTGAGCCATCATTTTCAACATCAAATGTAAAGAGTTTTCCGTTAGTGCGCTGCATATCCCCTGCGGCTGAACCCGTTGGGCAGGAAACAAGAATATAATTTTTACTATCCTTACTGTAAGAAATCGCCGTTACCATGCAGGTGGATGAGGTGTTTATATCTGTTACAACGGGTGTTGCCCAAGTAAATCCGTTATTTGTTTCTGCGGCATCTGCATAGCAAAGCTTGCCTGTTTTATTACGATAAAATGTGCGAATATTGCCATTTGGTAATTCCACAGCTTGACTTTCACTTGATACAGTAGGCAAATTTTCACTTCTTCGCCAAGTTTTGCCACCATCTTTTGAATAAATAAAAGACGTTGCCTGATTTACACCTGTAGATGTGCTTTTATAAGCAGAGAATATCAATGTGCCGTTTTTTGTGCAAAGCCCATGGCCGGGACCTACACCGTAAAATTCTTCGCCATCGTTTTTAAGATTCAAAAGAGTGGGTGTGCCGAAACTTTCACCGCCGTCTGTTGATTTGGTCAAATATAAATATGTTGTGGGAACAACAGAAAATAAAGTCTTGCTCTTAACATAAAAAATATTGCCAAGCAGTTTACCGCCTTTATCATAAAGATAAAAGTACTCATCAATCTTATAATCTGTAACATTACCGTTTTTATCAAGAATAGGCGAGTAGCCATCTTTGAACGCATTTAAATCAACTTTATAACGATAATTAAGCCCGTAATTTTTGGAAAGTTTTAAAGTGCCGTCATCATTAAAAGCGTCATCCCCTGTAGCAGCTTTGATTCCGGTCCAAGAACCTAAATTACGATTCCCGGGATAAAAAGTGGTAATAAGCCATACATTTTCCCCGTCTGTTAATAAAGCGGGATCGATAAATGCGGTGGATTTTTTATTAAATTCGTTACCGTTATCGCCTAAATAGTTTGCGTCATAGCTACACCAATTTGCTCCGTTATCGTCACTGTAAGCAACTATTGTGTCAAGCCCACCGCCGTCAAGAGAATTATTATATCTTGCGTCAGCCGCAACAACGATTCTGCCGTTATTTAATGTAACCATAGCGGGTATTCTGAAATTTTCGCTATCCCCTGTTTTACAGCTGACAAAAGGTTGATCTTTTGTTTGAACCGCTGAAGGCTTTTCGGCAACTTTTATAGGATCTAAAGCAAGCAAAATCAACTGTAAGCTTGTTAATAAAGCCAATAATTTTTTCATAAAGATTCCTCCCTTGTATACTACCATATACTTTAGCACATAATTCTTGTAATATTCATATTATTGATGTTTTCTGTACTCCGATGGGCTTTTTTTATACCACTTTCGAAAGGTCTCGGCATAATAGCTGCTGCTGTTAAACCCTACCGTGTTTGCTATTTCGGTTACACTCATATCCGTAGAACTCAAAAGAGACGCACTTTTATCAAGACGATATTTTATTAAATATTCATTTGGCGTTTGGCCTATATATTTTGCAAACAATTTACAACATTTGCTTTGCCCTACTGAGCCGGAATACGCAATATCTGAAAGTGACATTTTTTCTGAGTAATTTTTCTGTATATAACCCATCATATTTTTTATGGTTATTATCTCTGCACTTTTTCTTTTAACATTGTTTTCTTTTTCAATATTTTCATAAATTTGAATCCAAATATTAGAAAAAAGATTTTGGATTTTTAAAGGTGCATCTTCATTGTCTTTAATTGAATAAATTGTTTTCACACTTTCAATTATTGATTTTTGCCACGAATTGCCGTCTTCAAGTTTTATGTAACCCACGTCTCTGTTATGCAAAACAGGCATCACATAATCTCTTTCATACGCATAAGTTACGCAAAGCATCATGGGATGAAGCAAAGTACAAATAAAATCGCACTCACGATTATCCTCGGAAAAGCCGAAATGAATTTGTTTTGCATTAACAAAAATACCTTCACCTTCATTTAGAAATACAATTTCTCCGTTGACATTATAAAGCATCTTTCCTGACAAAACAACAACAAATTCAATATCATCATGCCAATGCGAAGGAGCAGCATAGTCAGGAAATGACGAAAGATAAGCCCTGTGAGAGTAGACAGGGTAGTCAATATAATCATACTTAACTTTTTCAGAGCGGTCATCTTTTAACTCCATCGCACTCACCTCGCAGGATTGTTATTAAATATGGTACTATTTTTATAGATATACCTTATTTTGCACGATATAATTGTATCATATGTAAAACAATTCGTCAATGGAGAGGCAAAGATGAAAGAGGAAGAAAAAATAATGGCAGGAATTTTATTTTGCCCCGGTGATCCGGAATTAAAAGCCATTAAATTGAAGACTCATAATTTAAATATTGATTACAATAAAACTTATGAGAACGAAACCGAAAAAAGAGAAAAAATTCTTTCCGAGATTTTAGGAAAGCTTGGTGAAGGCAGTTTTATTCAGGGCCCAATTGCCTTTCATTACGGAAAGCACACAAAAATCGGAAAAAACTTTTTCGGTAATTTTAATTTAGTAATTCAAGATGATGCAGAGGTCATAATAGGTGATAATTGTAATTTTGGCCCAAATGTTACTATTGTGACGCCAATTCATCCAATGCTTCCTAATGAACGCCGTGAATTGTTAACGGCAGAAGGTGAAAGTAAGCATATGTGCTATGCAAAGCCGGTTCATATAGGAAATGATTGCTGGTTTGGCGCATCCGTAACTGTCTGCCCGGGTGTAAACATAGGTGATAACTGTGTTATAGGAGCCGGTAGTGTTGTAACAAAAAATATTCCGGCAAACAGCTTTGCTGTAGGTGTTCCGTGCCACGTTGTAAGAGAGATCACGGATAAAGACAGCATGAAACATAAACCTGATATTTTAAGCGATAACAGAGTTATTGAAAAATAACAAATAGTTAATTGGAGGAAAGCAATGTATAACAATATCAATGAATGGGACAGAATGACCGAGGGTAAGCTCTACAATTCTTCAAGTAAGGATTTAATGAAAAATCATATTTTGGGTATGACAAGATGTGACAGGTTTAATAGAATTGCTTTATGGAGATATAAAACGAAGCTGCGTGCCTTAGAAAAGCTCATTCCATCGGCAAAAGGCAAAGGCCTTGGAGTATTTGCACCGTTTTATTGCGAATACGGAATAAACATTCATGTAGGCAAAGGATGTTTCGTAAACTATAATTGCACATTTCTTGATGTATCCCCTATCACGCTTGGGAATAATGTTTGGCTTGGAGCAAACGTTACCCTCGCCACGCCAAATCACCCATTTATAGCTGAGGAACGAATTTGTGCTGATTACCCGGACGGATTTCACGATCTTGAATATTCGGCACCCATAACAATTAAAGATAATTGCTGGATATGCTCAAGTGCTACAATATGCGGTGGCGTTACAATAGGAGAGAACAGCATTGTTGCCGCCGGTGCAGTCGTAACCCGTGATATGCCCGCAAACAGTATAATCGGCGGTATACCGGCAAAGGTAATCCGTGAAATAGATGAAGGTGACAGATTGAATGTTTGGGACACTTACTTAAAAAACGAAGTTCCCCTTTCGGCAAGAAAGAAATCTAAATAACATAAGTAAAAAGCACCGCCGAAGCGGTGCTTTTTTTGAATTAGATTAAAGAATCTGCATACCTAAAAGGCCATTTACAACATCAGCAAGAGTGCCGAGGTTAAGACCGGAAAGGAAATTCTTTACAAGAGCAAGAATTGCTGATGCTTCCCAATCACCTGTTAAGAATGTGATTTTCTGAGCAAGCCCTACAGCTGCTGAAGCGATATCCGAAATTGACATTTTTATTCCTCCCATTTCTTTTTCAGTATAAATACTGTATTTTTACATTATCACTAAATCATCAAGCTGTCAACGGAGTTTTGTACGACAATTATGCAAAATTGCCTAAAAGAATGGTTTTAAATTCATTTAATCGTTATAAATTTACAATCTACATCATTAATCGCTAACACCATACTTTATATCTTCTTCGTTTCCTCTATACCAATTTTTGCCGGTTTCAACCTTATTTTCAAATTCGTCTTTACTTAAAACGACACTAAACGCTGAATACTCTTTAGTATCTATATTTGTCCCCGTATCTCTAAAAGCACAAGTTCCGATATATGTAACTTTTGACGGTATCAACACAAATCCAAGTTTTTCGCAATACCTAAAAGCTTCTGATCCGATATATTCAAGGTTGATTGGAAGAGAATAGTTGCTTTTGCTATTATCACCATTACTTATAATTTCATCCAAGAACGTGCATTTGTAAAAGGCTTTGTCTTCAATGGTTTTCAAATTATAAGTCATTTTCACAGTTGCTATTTTTGCTCCCGCAAAACTTTTTTCACCTATGGTTACCACAGTTTCGGGAATAGAGTAAGTGTAAACATTCGACCAAAAATAAGATGTATTGCTTTTTACTTCATCTTTTTCCGTATATCCGTATTTGTTCATAAGATAAACATATCTGTCCACAGGGTAACACATAAGGATTGTTTGCTCTTTGTCATAAAGCACGCCATCATCATCACTGTATGCGGTGTTACCTTCATCCACAACAATTCGCTCAAGGCTTGAGCACTCGCAAAAAGCGGTTTCGCCTATTTCTTTTACAGATTCGCCAATATTGATTGTTTTAAGATACTTATTACTACCGAATGCACGGGAAGAAATGGCATTTACCGGCTTATTTTTATTTCCATTCACATAGTCAATATTAAGCTCTGTTACGTCTTTTTCATCAAAACATCTTATAAGCTTATAACCATCACCGTTTTTTATATATTTACAGTTACCGCCGAAAAACCAATAGCAAACAAAGGCAATTAAAAGAGCTGCAACAGCTAAAAAAATTATATCTTTTATTATTTCTTTTTTGGACTTTTTAGTTTTTTCTTCAGACATAAGCTCACTCCTTTTATGTGTATTATATATAAAAAATTTGAATAAATCAATATTTGAAAGAATTTATACAAAAGTGGCAATGCCATAGCTTGTTAAAGGTGTAAGCTATGGCATTTTTTATTATTGAATTTTATCAAGAATCTGCCTTGCAACAAAAATACCACTTGCGGAGGCGTGTGAAAGAGAGTGAGTAACGCCACTGCCGTCACCTATGACATAAAGGCCGGGGTAAGAAGCTTCAAGGTTTTCGTTAACCTTAACCTCCATATTATAAAATTTAACCTCAACACCATAAAGGAGTGTATCATCGTTGGCAGTACCGGGAGCAATTTTATCAAGGGCATAGATCATTTCGATTATGCCGTCAAGAATTCTCTTTGGAAGAACAAGGCTCAAATCGCCGGGAGTTGCCTTAAGGGTGGGCCTTACAGTGCCTTCTTCTATACGACTCACTGTGCTGCGGCGGCCTCTTTCAAGGTCACCGAATCTTTGAACAATAACGCCACCGCCAAGCATATTTGAAAGGCGAGAAATGCTTTCACCGTATTCATTGCTGTTTTCAAAGGGATATGAAAAATGTTTGCCTACAAGGAGAGCAAAATTAGTGTTATCCGTCTGCATTGCAGGGTCCTCATAGCTATGGCCGTTTACGGTGATAATTCCGTTTGTGTTTTCATTAACGACTGCGCCGTGGGGATTCATGCAGAATGTACGCACTCTATCCTCGAACTTTTGAGTTCTGTATACGATTTTGCCCTCATAAAGTTCCTTTGTAATATCCTCAAATACAACTGCCGGGAGCTCTACTCTGACACCTAAATCAACACGGTTTGACTCTGTGGGAATATTCAAATCCTCGCAAACTGTCTGCATCCACTTACTTCCGCTTCTGCCAACGGAAATGATGCAATATTTTGCACTTGCCGAGCCATCTTTATAGAACACTTCGTAGCCCTCATCAATCTTTTTGATTGATGTAACGGGAGTCATAAAATAAAAATCAATTACATCTTTCATTTGACTGTAAAGATTTTCAAGAACAACATAGTTTTTATCAGTGCCCAAATGGCGAACAGAAGCATCAAGAAGAGTAAGCTTATTTTCAATGCATTTCTTTTTAAATGAGGTGCCGGCTGTGGAGTAAAGCTTTGTGCCCTCACCGCCATTTGCCATATTGATTGTATCAACATACTTCATAAGCTCAATAGCTTTTTCTCTGCCTATATACTCATAAAGAGTGCCGCCAAAATCATTTGTAATATTATATTTACCATCTGAAAAAGCGCCTGCGCCACCGAATCCGCTCATAATGGAGCAAGTTTTACAGCTGATACAGCTCTTTACTTTATCGCCGTCAATTGGGCATTTACGCTTTGAAAGAGTATTACCTGCCTCAAAAACGGCAATATTTATATTGGGATTTTTCTTAATCATTTCATAAGCGGAATAAATGCCGCCCGGGCCTGCACCGATAATGATTACATCATAGTTTTTCATATTAAACCTTCTTAAACTAAAAGTTTTCATTGCCCGCAAAAAACCGCAAACAGTTAAATTAATCTCTCGGATTATAAATAACCATTTACGGTAAACTGCATCTTGATACAGTATAAATTATATATTATACATTTTAATTTGTCAAGAATTGAAATATTCTTGTTTCTATTGTACATGAAATATTCTTGTTTCTATTGAGTTCTTTGTTAAACTGCTAAAATCAAAAAGGCTTAAATCGACAATACAGTTGCCCACGAAATAAAGCCACTAACCGATGAAGATATTAAAAATGCAAAAATGCAGAGAAGTTAACTGTTAAGCCAAAAAATAACAAGACAAAAAGATATTTAAAATTTCCCGAACCCATATGACAGCATGAAATAATTTTTTGCTTTCTAAGTAATCTTGCATGGATAATAATTCGACAAGCGGTAAAATAATTCGTCGTTTTATTGTATTAACGCACTAAAACAACACGTTAAATTTGTTGACATTTAACATAAATTTTTAATTTGTTGACAACGCTATATAATAATGATAAAATACTTTTTAATCAGTAAAAAGGCTATGACGAAAAAGAGTAAATTATCACGGCTTGCTCAGAGAAATGCCGGTTGGTGCAAGGCACTGCAAGAAGGGTAATCGAATACATTTCCGAGCTATACTGCTGAAAGCATTATTGTTATTAGGCAGTATCGGGTGCGCCCGTTAAAGCGTGTGCAGTTCACCTGCCGTAAGGCCGCTTAGGCGGTAAATTGAGGTGGTACCGCGGGTTAAAATCACCCGCCCTCAGAGCAAACGGGCTCCGAGGGCTTATTTTATGCCCTTTGAGCAAAGGAGGATAAAAAAATGATTATTACTGATTTACTTGAAAGAAATGCCCGTCTTTACAAAAATGAGGTAGCTCTTGTGGAGCTTAATCCCACAGATGAGCGCGACAGGGCAAAAACATGGCGTGAGGCTTCACTTATTGAAACCGCAAAAGCAGGTGTTCCCTATCGCAGAGAAATCACCTGGTCAGAATTTGACACCAAAGCAAACAGATTTGCAAACCTTTTGCTCAGCAGAAGTGTGCAAAGAGGCACTAAAGTTGGCATTTTGCTTATGAACTGTATTGAATGGCTACCCATTTATTTCGGTATTCTTAAGGCAGGCTGCATTGCCGTTCCCCTCAACTTCAGATATGCCTCTGATGAGATTCAATACTGCGTTGATCTTGCGGATATTGAGATGCTTGTATTCGGTGAAGAATTTATAAGCAGACTTGACAGCATTCACAATCACATGCCCAAAATCAATGAATTATTCTATATTGGCAATAACACTCCCGAATATGCAGAAAATTGTTGGGAACTGATAAATTTCTGTTCTTCAGTGGCACCACCCATTGAAATGAACGAAAATGACTATGCCGCAATTTATTTTTCATCCGGCACAACAGGGTTTCCAAAGGCCATTTTACACGACCACAGAGGTCTTTACAGCGCTTGCCTTACAGAGCAGCATGCACACGGTCAAACAAGGGACGATGTATTTCTTTGCATCCCTCCCCTTTATCATACAGGCGCAAAAATGCACTGGTTCGGCTCTCTTATCTCAGGCAGCAGAGCTGTTATTCTAAGGGGCGTTAAACCGGAATGGATTCTTCGTGCTGTTACCGAAGAAAAATGCACAATCGTTTGGCTTCTTGTTCCTTGGGCTCAAGATATTCTTGATGCCATTGACAGCGGCAGAATAGATTTAAGTCATTATCTCTATGATCAGTGGAGACTTATGCACATTGGTGCTCAGCCTGTTCCGCCAAGCCTTATTCGCAGATGGAAAAAGTATTTTCCAAACCATCAATATGATACAAACTACGGTCTTTCGGAATCCTTAGGGCCCGGCTGTGTTCACCTTGGCGTTGAAAATATCGACAAAGTGGGAGCAATCGGAATTCCCGGTTACCAGTGGGAAGCTAAGGTAGTTGATGAAAACGACAATCTTGTTCCCGTAGGTGAAGTTGGTGAGCTTTGCGTAAAAGGCCCCGGCGTTATGAAATGCTATTATAAAAATCCCGATGCCACAGATGAAATTCTTAAAGGCGACTGGCTTTACACCGGTGATATGGCAGTTCAAGATGAAGACGGATTTTACACTCTTGTAGATCGTAAAAAAGATGTTATAATAAGCGGTGGTGAAAATATTTACCCCGTTCAGATTGAAGCATTTCTCAGAAAGAATGATAAAATCAAGGATGTTGGAGTTATAGGTCTTCCCGACAAACGTCTTGGTGAGATCACTGCCGCAATTATAGAAATCAAGGAAGGCATGACCTGCACAGAAGAAGAAATAAACGAATTTTGTCAGGAACTTCCAAGATATAAAAGACCGCGCAAAATTATATTTGCAGACGTTCCCCGTAACCCAACCGGTAAAATTGAAAAACCAAGGCTTCGTGAAATTTATTGCCACGGAAGGCTTGTTGAAGAGCAAAACAGAAGTTAATTATTTTAAGGAAGAGTTGATACACACATGAAAAAACTTATGCTTGGTAACGAAGCATTTGCAAGAGGTCTTTATGAGGCCGGCTGTGACTTCGTTTCATCCTACCCCGGCACACCCAGCACGGAAATTACCGAATGTGCCGCAAAATATCAGGAAATTTATGCAGAATGGGCACCCAATGAAAAGGTTGCCATGGAAAGTGCTTTTGGTGCTTCCCTTAGCGGAAGAAGAAGCTTTTGCGGTATGAAGCACGTTGGCCTTAACGTTGCCGCAGACCCACTTTTCACCATTTCATACACAGGTGTTAATGCAGGTATGATTATTGCCGTTGCAGATGACGCAGGTATGCATTCATCACAAAACGAGCAGGACAGCCGTCACTATGCCATAGCTGCTAAGCTTCCGATGCTTGAGCCATCAGACAGTGCAGAGGCTCTTAATTTTGCAAAGCTTGCTTATGAGCTCAGCGAAAAATACGACACACCGGTTATTATGAAAATGTGCACGAGAGTTGCACACTCTCAAAGTGTTGTAGAGACAGGTGAAAGAAAAGAGCTTGAACCAAAGCCCTACGAAAAGAATATTGCCAAATATGTTATGATGCCCGGCAACGCAAAAAAGAGACATCCCGTTGTTGAGGCAAGAACAGCTGCTCTCACCGAGCTTGCGGAAACTATTGATATTAACAGGATTGAAGAAGGCTCCGATAATTCAATAGGCATTATCACCTCCTCGACTTCATATCAATATGCAAAAGAAGTATTCGGTGATAAGCATCCGATTCTTAAGCTTGGTATGATAAATCCTCTTCCCGTTAAGAAAATCAAGGATTTCGCCGCAAAAGTTGAAAAAGTTGTTATCATTGAAGAATTAGATGATATTATTGAAACCCACTGCAAAAAAATCGGCGTTGAATGCGTTGGCAAAGAACTTTTCGGATTTATCGGTGAATTCAGTCAAAATTACATTGCCGAAAAAATGGGCGTAGAAACGCCTAAATGTAAAGCACTTGATGAAGCTATTCCCGGAAGGCCTCCCGTTATGTGTGCAGGCTGCCCTCACAGAGGACTTTTCTATACACTTAAAAAGAATAAAGTAAATTCTATTGCAGATATTGGTTGCTACACCCTCGGTGCAGTTGCTCCCTTGAGTGCAGTTGATACCGTTATTTGCATGGGTGCATCAGTTTCAGGTCTCCACGGCTTTAACAAGCTTGCAGGAAAAGAAAGCGAAAGCAAGAGTGTTGCCGTTATCGGTGATTCAACATTTATGCACAGCGGTATTACAGGCCTTGTAAACATTGCTTATAACGAAAGCAATTCAACGGTTATCATTCTTGATAACTCCATTACAGGTATGACCGGTCATCAGCAAAACCCGACCACAGGTTATAATCTTAAAGGCGATCCTTGCACAAAGATTAACCTTGAAGAGCTTTGCAAGAGCATCGGCATTAAGAGAGTAAGAGTAGTTGACCCATATAATCTTAAAGAATGTGACACTGCTCTTAAAGAAGAGCTTGCAGCAGAAGAGCCTTCTGTTATTATTTCACGCAGGCCCTGTGCTTTGCTTAAATACGTTAAGCATCCCGGCCCAATTCAGTGCCATCAGGATAAGTGCATAGGCTGTAAATCTTGCATGAAGATAGGCTGCCCTGCTATTTCAATAGTAAACGGTAAAGCCGTTATAGATAACACTCTTTGCACAGGCTGCGGCGTTTGTGAGCAGCTCTGCCCGAAAGATGCATTAGGAAAGTAAGGAGGAAAAACCATGAAAACCAAAAACATTATGATTGTAGGCGTTGGCGGTCAGGGTACACTTCTTGCCTCCAAGCTTCTCGGACGTATTCTTTTAACTAAAGGTTATGATGTTAAAGTAAGTGAAGTTCACGGAATGAGCCAGCGCGGCGGCAGCGTTGTAACTTATGTAAGATACGGTGATAAAGTATACTCCCCCATTATTGACAAGGGAGAAGCAGATTTAATTCTTTCATTTGAACTTCTTGAGGCAGCAAGATGGGTTGAGTACCTTGCCGAAGGCGGAAGAATTATAACAAACACTCAGCAAACAAACCCCATGCCCGTTATTACAGGTGCAGCAGAATATCCTGCAAATCTTGACAAAAAAATCAAAGCTCTCGGCATTAACGCTGATTGTTTTGACGCTCTCAGTCTTGCAGAAGAAGCAGGCTCCGCAAAAGCAGTTAACCTTGTACTTCTGGGCAAACTTTCAAATTACTATGATTTTACAGAGGAAGAATGGATGCAGGCAATTGAAGCTTCCGTACCTCCTAAATTCCTTGAGATAAATAAAAAAGCATTTATGCTTGGAAAAGCCGCAAAATAAAAAGGAGGAACGCCCCGTGTCCAATTATTTTCAAAAAGAATTAGAAACAATGCCTGTTGAAGAAATTAAAAAGTTGCAAAACGAAAAATTTCTTAAACAGATAGAGCACGTTTGGAATGACTGTCCGGATTATCGCAGGAAGATGGATGAGGCAGGAGTTACACTTGACGATATTAAGAGCATTGATGATATTTATAAATTGCCCTTTGTCAGCAAAGACGATTTGAGAGAACATTATCCATATGCAATGCTTGCAAAGCCTCTCACAGACTGTGTAAGAATTCAGTCTACATCCGGCACAACAGGCAAAAGAGTTATTGCTTATTACACACAGCATGATATTGACCTTTGGGAAGACTGCTGTGCAAGAGCTCTTGTAGCTGCCGGCGCAACAAAAGATGACGTTGTTCACGTTTCGTACGGCTATGGTCTTTTCACCGGTGGTGCAGGCCTTAACGGTGGTTCACATAAGCTTGGTTCTCTTACTCTTCCCATGAGTTCGGGTAATACAGATAGACAGCTTCAATTTATGATTGACCTTGGCTCCACAATTCTTTGCTGCACTCCTTCATACGCTGCATATCTCGGTGAAAGCATTAAGGAAAGAGGACTTAAAGATCAGCTCAAACTTAAAGCCGGCATTTTCGGTGCAGAGGCTTGGAGTGAAGAAATGAGAAAGGATATTGAATCCTCTCTCGGTATCAAAGCTTATGATATTTACGGCCTTACTGAAATCAGCGGCCCCGGTGTATCCTTTGAATGCGAAGAGCAAACAGGCATGCACATAAATGAAGACCATTTCTATGCTGAAATAATTGACCCGGACACAGGTAAAGTTCTTCCCGAGGGTGAAGAGGGCGAACTTGTATTCACATGCCTTGATAAAGAAGCATTCCCTGTTATCAGATACAGGACAAAAGATATCTGCGTGCTTACCAGAAAGAAGTGCTCCTGCGGCCGCACTTTCATTAAAATGGTTAAGCCCAGAGGCAGAAGCGATGATATGCTTATTGTTAAGGGTGTTAACGTGTTCCCCTCACAGATTGAATCCGTTTTAATAGCACAAGGCTATCAGGCAAACTATCAAATCATTGTTGACAGAGTTAATAATTCCGATACTCTTGATGTTAACATTGAAATGACTCCCGAAAAATTCACTGATAACCTCGGTGTTGTTGCAGAAATGGAAAAGGAGCTTACACTCGCTCTTAAATCCATGCTTGGTATTTATGCAAAAGTTCATCTTGTTGCTCCCAAGACCATTACAAGAAGTGAAGGCAAGGCCGTAAGAGTTATTGACAAGAGAAAAATATAAGGAGGAAACCACTATGACAGTTAAGCAGATTTCCGTATTCCTTGAAAACAAAATGGGTCAGCTTCAAGACCTTACAGAATTACTTGCCGGTGCAAAAGTAAATCTTATTGCACTTAACATTGCCGAAACAAAAGATTACGGCATTGTTAGAATAATTGCAGATGATGTTGCTCTTGCAACTGATTCACTCATTGGTGCAAGCTATGTAATTTCAGTAAATGATGTGCAGGAAATTGCCGTTAAAAATGAAGTTGGCAGCCTTAACCATGCCCTCAAAAAGATTGCAGATGCAGGGGTAAGTATTGAATATATGTATTCTATTTTTGGCGATAATGATAATCTTTCAAAGATGATATTTAAGGTTGACAAACCCGAATGCTTCCCTGAATTCTAAAAAGCACATATTTAAAGCTATGTTATTGGAATATATTTTCATTTAACATAGCTTTTTTAAAATTTTTGAAACAATTCTATAAAAAAATCGTACTTATATGGTAAACGGGCGTATTCACGCATATATATTGTTCAAAAGTTAAATAATTTTTAATTTTTTTCATTATATTTGACCTTTATGTATTATTGTGTTAAAATACACCCAAATATAGAAATTTTGGAGGACTAAAAAATGAAAAATTTCAAACGCGTTCTCGCTCTTGTTCTTTCAGTTCTTCTTATATGTGGTACAGTAGCAGTAGCTTTTGCTGCTGAATCGGTAACACCGGAATCTGAAGGCAACAACAGTTTTGAAACAGCAACCACAATTTCCTACCCTACTTACGGAGCAACAGGAAATCTTTCATCCACCGGTGATGTAGACTATTTTAAATTTACGCAAGCAAAGAAGAGCTCTGTTCAGCTCGTATTTACACACAACATTAAGAGCAGTACTGACTCACAGTTTTACACTGTTGCAGTCTACAGTGCACCTGATGCTGCAAAAGTAATTAAAACAGTTGCTGTTCTTGATAGCGACGCCACCACAAAATTAGATTTAGGTGTACTCGAAGCCGGCGACTACTACATTTCAGTAGCTGAAGGTAAAGGTGGACGTGATTCAGCTGATTACAAAATTGTAATTCAAAATGTTGCGGATAAATACTCATATGAAGTTGAGCCAAATAACAATGAAATCACCGCAACTCCTATTAAAACAACTTCAAAAACATCAATTGATGACAATTTGTATGTTGGCACGATCAGCTCAGCTACAGATGATGTTGATTATTATTCTTTCAGCACATCTAAGGGCTACATTTCATTGAATCTTGTTAATGGCAGTTATTTGAGCAGCGGTGCAGCAAACTCCAATTTCAAATTTGAAGTTTTGCAATATACTAATGCAATTACACCGACACTTGAAAGAATCTGCACTTTAACATTATCTGCTGATGATACAACAACCGAAAATAATAAACAGGAGCATTTCATCTCAAGCCCTTATATCGGTGTTGACGCAGGTACTTATTTCATCAAAGTTTCCGGCTCAACCGGAACATACGGTATTGGTGTGTTCGCCGTAGCAAACAGTAATATGGAATCCGAACGTAATAACGAAAAGGCTTATGCAGACGTTATTACAAACGGTAGTAGCTTACTTGGTTCAACATCAGCATCTGATGATATAGACTGTTTTAAAATTACTACCACCACAAAAGAAAGTTCAACAATTAAAGTTGCAAAATTCAACACAAAAGAAGAAACACTTGAAGGTTCTTGGAAAGTAACAGTATACAAAGAAGGCAGCGGAGAAAATTGGGGAGACGAAGTAATTTCAAAAACAGTTACAGCTTCTTCAGCAGCAGAAATTTCACTTGCAGATAAAGCTGCAGGCACATATTATGTTGTAATTACGCCATCAAGTGATAATAATGGTGTTTTATACCAAATCTCTGCAGAAAAAGCCACACCATCAAGCAGTAGCACAAGCACTGATTCGAGTGGTAATAGCTGGGATAATCTTTGGTCCACAATTAAAAAGATGGACTGGGGCGCATGGTGGAATAAGAACTTCTCATTCCTTTCAAAGATTGACTGGCAAACAACAATTTCTCAGCTTCTTAAAGGTTCACTTGGTACAATTCTTAAGTACTTCCTTTCAAACTTAACCGCATAACATATGGATATACGAAAGCTCCCTGAGAGAAATCTCAGGGAGCTGTTTTTTGACTCATATCTCAATTATCAAATGGGAAAATCATCATTGTTATCGTAAATATATTCATCCTGTGCACTTGTCTTTTTTACAAGTTTAATGGCACGCAAGAACATAACAGCAACAAAAGTAAAGAAAATCAATCCGAGTGAATCATGCTGAAGAGTAGTCAAGAAATCGTATGAACCATGCATAAAGGCTGCAAGGAGCAAAGATTTAACTCGCGCTGCTTTTGATTTTTCGTACTCTCCTCTTGCCTCATATACCTTTGCTGTACCATACCAAACGCCCATAAACACGCCAAAACACGCGTGACCGGGCACAGCGGTAACCGCTCTGACAAGGGCAGTGGAAAAACCATAAGAAGCAACATATCCTATATTTTCCCATAAAGCGAAACCAAGGGAAACAAATGTTGCATAAACTACGCCGTCATACCGGCAATTAAAATTTCTGTTTTTCCACGTTCTGCTTTTCAAAAGAACATATTTTGAACCTTCCTCGGAAAAGGCAACCACACCAAAATACATTATTATATTGTAGACTGTTGAGTCCTCAACAAAATACATTGAAAGAATTGTTTTTCCCAAGGTTTCAAGTGCAACTGCCACCGATGTTGAAAAAATTCCGATAATAACCAAGGATAAAAGAAGCCCAATAGGCTCTTTTTCTATTCTGTCAGCTTTATAAATCTTCACAAGAAGAAATACAGCAGGAATTATGGCTGAAATTGACAGAATAGGATTCATAGCCAATAAATGCATAATATCACTTACTCTTTATATATTGTACCGCCAAAGCTGTCAATTCCGACAAATACAGGAAAATCTTTCAGCACTAATCTTTTAACGCTTTCGGGGCCTAACTCTTTAAACGCAATTTCTTTACACTCTGTTATACAGCTTGCGTAGAGAGCACCTGCTCCGCCTATTGCACAAAAATAAACAGCTTTGTTACGAATAATAGCCTGCCTCACTTCTTCGCTTCTACCGCCTTTACCTATCATAGCAGCAAGGCCTAAATCAAGCAAACGAGGAGAAAAGGGATCCATTCTGCCACTTGTTGTAGGCCCACAGCTGCCAATCGGTTTTCCTTCCGGAGCAGGAGTAGGGCCCGCAAAGTAAATGCAGGCATCTTTCAAATCGTATGGAAGTTCTCCACCGTTATCAAGGATTGAAAATATCTTTTTGTGAGCGGCATCTCTTGAGGTATAGCAAACGCCACTTAAAACAGCCCTGTCCCCCGCTCTAAGCTTTGGAATTTCAGAGCGGATATCGGCAAGGTTGATATTATAAGTAGCCATATCAATCACCTCTAAGCTCGCCTGCATATTTTGATAAATTATTAAGCAGTGACTCAACGCCGGATTGAACAGAATCAAGTGAATAATTAAGATTACTTTGAGCTGTTTTTACTCTTACATTTGCATCACTAATTTCAGAGGAAGCAGAAGAAATTGCATTGTTTGCCTTTGTTAAAATTTGTGCTGCCGATTCTTTGGCTGCAGCTACAAGGCTGTCTGCATATTTCATTGCATCTTTTATAACAGCATTGGCTTTATCACCGGAGAGCTGATTATAATCATTAACAAGCTCATTATATTTTGTTTCTGCATCTGCAAGAGCAACGCTTGCTTTTTGGGCATCTGCATTTTTTTCTTCAAGCTTAACAGAATACTCAGCATTTATTGTCATAAGAGAATTATTCTTATTTTGCAATTCTTCTGTTATTTTGCTCTGCTCATCGTATTTTGCTTTGAGCAATTCATACTCTTTTTTCAGCTCATCGAGCTCAGATGAAGCCGTTTCCTTTAATTGAAGCTCATTTTTTAATGAACAATTTTCTTTTTGAATTTGCTCAATATAATCTATTACATCACTCTTTTTGAATCCACCAAAAAGAGTTTTTTTAAGTACTGCGTCACTGCTCATGTTTAATTCCTTATTTCTTCATTGAGATAGCCTGTTTCGCTTTAGCAACTATACCTGCGGCATCAAGGCCGAAAATATGGAGAAGCTCAACAGCCGGGCCGGACTTACCGAATTTATCATTAACGCCAAGTCTGACAACGGGAACAGGATTGCCACTTTCGCAAATCGCTTCGCAAACTGCACTACCAAGTCCACCGATAATATTATGCTCTTCCGCTGTAACTACGCACCCTGTTTTTGATGCGGAGCGGCAAATTGTCTCAGCATCAAGAGGCTTAATAGTATGAACATTGATAATTTCAGCATCAATACCTTCAGCGGCGAGAGTTTTTGCGGCCTCAACAGCTTCATTTACGAGAAGACCGGTTGCACAAATTGTAACATCTTTACCCTCTTTTATCGTTACAGCCTTGCCCCATTCAAACTTATAACTATCATCAAAAATACATGGAACGGCAAGGCGACCGAATCTCATATATACAGGGCCAACATACTCGGCTGCAGCAAGAACTGCTGCTCTTGCCTCAACTGCATCGGCAGGGTTAATGATGGTCATGCCGGGAATGGTTCTCATAAGGCCGATATCTTCGCAGCACTGATGACTTGCGCCGTCTTCACCAACGGAAATACCCGCGTGAGTAGCACCGATTTTAACATTAAGATGAGGGTAGCCTATTGAGTTTCTAACCTGCTCAAAAGCTCTGCCTGCAGCAAACATTGCAAAAGTGCTTGCAAAGACAGTGTAACCGGTGGTTGATAAACCTGCGGCAACGCCCATCATATTTGCCTCTGAAATACCTGTATCTATAAATCTATCGGGATATGCTTTTTTGAACATACCTGTTTTTGTGGCAGCAGCAAGGTCGGCATCAAGAACAACAACCTTGTCATTTATTGCACCAAGTTCAACAAGAGCTTTACCATAAGCTTCACGGGTAGCCATTTTAATTACATCAGCCATTTTCTTCACCTGTCCTTTCTTATGCTTCAAGCTCTTTAAGAGCTGCGTTAAGTTCTGCCATAGCCTGCTCATATTGCTCTTGATTGGGAGCAGAGCCGTGCCAACCGCAAACATTTTCCATATAAGAAACGCCCTTGCCCTTTATGCTCTTTGCAATAATGCAAGTGGGCTTGCCTTTGAATTCTTTTGCTGCATTAAATGCTGCATCGATTTCATCAAAGGAATGAGCGTCTATTTCAATAACATTCCAGCCGAATGCTTTGAATTTTTCGTTGATGGGATACACAGAGTTAACCTCGGCACAGGTGCCATCAATTTGAAGATTATTATTATCAACAACAGCTACAAGATTATCAAGGCCCTTTGCGGAAGCATACATAGCTGCCTCCCAAACCTGACCCTCTTGAATTTCTCCGTCACCGAGAATTGTATAAACTCTGAAATCTTTTTTTGAAAGCTTTGCACCGAGAGCCATACCGCAAGCAGCTGAAATGCCTTGTCCGAGAGAGCCGGAGCTCATGTCAACGCCGGGGGTATATTGAATACTGGGGTGGCCTTGAAGTCTTGAATCACTCTTTCTGAGGGTTTTTATCCACTCCTCAGGGAAAAAGCCTTTAAGTGCAAGCACAGCATAAAGTGCGGGGGCAGCATGGCCTTTGGAAAGAACGAATCTGTCTCTGTCAGGGCTCTTTTCATCGGCAGGATTTACTCTCATGTGGTTAAAATACAGGTAAGTGATGATGTCAACACAAGAAAGGGATCCGCCCGGATGACCTGACTTTGCATTGTATACACCTTCAATAATACCCATTCTGGCTTTACAAGCGTCAATTTTTAACTGTTTTTTTACAACTGCGTCCATTGCAGCCACCTCCTGAATTTATGATTTTTTGATAATGTTTTTCTCAAGATAGTTAAGGAAATCAGCAACTGCGCCTTCATTACAATGGCAAGCCACATAATCGGCAATTGCCTTCATTGCGTTGGGTGCTTGACCGCAACAAGCCGATACTCCCACAGCTTTAAGCATTTTGAGATCGTTATAATAATCACCTATGGCGGCGGTATTCTTTTTATCTAAGCCTAACATTTCCGCAAGTTTTAAAACCGCCGAGCCTTTGTTTACGCCTTTTGGCAAAAGTTCAAAAGATACAAAAGATGTGTCCACAAGGTCAAAATCTCTGTCTTCTACTTTTGCAAAAACTTTCTTTGCTTTCTTTACTCTCCACCAAGGGCCGTTAATAATAACCTTGCCCCAATTCTCCTTAGGAACCCGGTTTATATCAGGAAAATATTTATGAGTGAGTCTGTCAATCATTACATAAAAAACACTCCAAAGGCCTATGCCTGAAATATAGAGCATATCTTTTGTAACTATAACAGCATCAAGAGTAGGATATTTTTTTTTTAGCATACAAATCTGTTCAATGGTTTTTTCACTCATTGGTGAGAATTGTACATATTCTTTTTTTGAAAAATCATAGATACCTGCCCCGTTCGTTACTATGCCGGGCGTTGAAATTGGCAGATTTCTGTAATGGCGATACATTGATTGTGGATTACGGCTTGATGCCAAAGTAAAATGTCCGCCTTTATTTACGAAATCAGTGATGGCTTCAAGGTTGCAATGGGGCAATTTTCTCTTCTTATTGTTAAGAGTACCATCTATATCCGATGCAACCAGCCAATCTGAATATGGTTTATCTTCTGTCATTTGATCCTCCTTAAAAAATCGGTAAAGTAATCCGGTAATGGTGCTTCAATTCTGATTCTTTCACCTGTAACGGGATGGGTGAATCCCAACACAGCTGCATGAAGGCACTGACCGTTAAGGTAAGTGACTCCATTCTTTGGCCCGTACACCATATCACCGGCAACCGGATGACCGATATAAGCCATATGAACTCTTATTTGATGAGTTCGTCCGGTTTCAAGGATACACTTTATAAAAGTGAAATTACTGTATTCTTCTATTATTTCATAGTGTGTTACCGCATTTTTTGAATTTTTATCGGTAACGCACATTTTCTTTCTATCTAATGGATTTCTGCCTATGGGAGCATCAATTACTCCCTTGTATTCCTTTAATTTGCCATGAACAACAGCTCTGTATTCTCTATCTAAAGAATGTTCTCTGATTTGTTCTGACAACGAAATATGTGCTACATCATTTTTTGCCACCAGCAGAAGTCCACTGGTATCTTTATCAATCCTGTGAACTATACCCGGCCTAATAACTCCGTTTATCCCGGACAGATTTCCGTCACAGTGATATAAAAGAGCATTAACAAGAGTGCCGGAGTAATTCCCCGGGGCAGGATGAACAACCATTCCTCTCGGTTTATTTACAACAAGCAAATCATCATCTTCGTACATAATGTCAAGAGGAATATTTTCTTTCTCAACAGAGAGAGTCTCAGGTTCATTTACAACAAACTCAATTTTATCCCCATTTTTAGGTTTAAAGCTTTTATTAACGGCCCTACCATTACATTTAACAAGCCCATCTGACAACAAGCCTTGAATAAATGAACGAGAGTAACCCTCAAGAACACAGGAGAGGATTTTATCAATTCTCTCCTGCGAAAAGGATTCATCAACAAGGAAGGAAATAGGTTCATTATATTCAAATGAGCTTATTGGTTCAATCATTTTCTTTTGCCTTAATTTCTTTCTTTTCTTTTATCAGTTCATATATCTCATAACCGATGAGCATAAAAGCTCCGACAGTTATAAAAATATCCGCCACATTAAAAACAGCAAAATTCATAAATAACGGCTCAATAAAATCTACAACATAGCCATCTACTATACGATCTATGGCATTACCGATACCGCCGGATATAATAAGTATGAGACATGCAGAAGCAAATTTTGATTTGACTTTGCGAGCAAGTAACATAAAGAGGCACAGGAAAATAACCAGCACGGTAAAAACCGCAAGCACAACGGTATTATCGGAAAAAGCACTGAATGCCGCCCCGGTATTCTCTGTATATCTAAGCTGAAAAGCACCGAAAAGAAATTTTATAGGTTCTTCGCCTTTTACGTTATTAACTACAACAATCTTGCTTACTCTATCAAGGCCGACTAAGGCGGCAATTATAATAATCGAAATAAATTGAAACATAAATTATTAATCAAAAAGGCTGTCAAAGAGAGATGTGATATCGTCATCATCATCTGCATCGTCTGCATCATCAATGCCAAGGCTGTTGAAAAGATCATCAATATCTTCATCATTAGACTTTTCGTTTTCTGCGGAAGCTTTAGGTTCTGTTTGAGCAGCAGGAGTAGGTGATGGAACGTCAAGGTCATCAACATCTTCATCATTTGAAACTTGGTTAAAATCGGGGACAAAGCTGTCAAGATTATCTGCAAAATCTACCGCAGGAGCTTGTTCGCCTTCATCAAAAAGGTCAAAAAGATCATCAAGATCTTCATCGTCATCAATTTCTGCTTCCTCAGCAACAGGAGCTACAGGTTCAGCCTCAGCTGTAGGAATTTCAGGAATAGAAGGAGCCTCTTCTTTTTCATCTGCTACAGAAGGAATCACAGGAATTTCAGGCTCTTTTTCAATAACGGGAGCTACGGGAGTAACAGGAATCTCAAAAGGCTTTTCCTCAACAACGACAGTTTCTTCTTTCTTTTCCTCGGCCACAAAATTTGCTACCTGTGGAATTGTAACTTTGCCATTGCAAAGATCTATAACCATTGATTTGAATTTTTCCATCTCAGCTCTGACTTTTTCAAGCTCGGCACTGTAAAAATTATATTCTTTTTTGCTTTCTCCGATTATGGCGTCGCCTTCTTTGTTGGCTGAGCCGATAATTTCGGCGGCTTTAGCCTTAGCAGAATCAACGACTTTATCCGCCTCATTTTGAGCTCTTTCTTTAAGAGAGGCAACGGCTGTTCTTGCGTTATTTACAATGTCACCGGCTTGAATTCTTGCAGCTTCAGCAAGATCAGAAGCCTGTTTCTCTGCACTTTCGGAAATTGCTTTTGCTTTTGCCTGAGCATCGGAAAGAAGGGTTGATGCCTTGCTGTCTGCAGATTTTGTAACACTATCTGCCATCTTATGGGCATCAAGAAGGGCGCTTTTAATAGCCTCTTCATCTTTACGATAATTTTCTACTTTTTCAGCAAGAATACTAATCTTTTTTACAAGAGCAGCATTTTCATCATACGCCGATTTATAAGCTGCAGCAACTTCTTTAACGAAAGCATCAACCTCCTCGGCGCTGTATGTTCCCGCACTTACAGGGGTAAATTTAACATTTGAAATTTGTTCCGGTCTAATCATTTGTGACACCTGACCTCTCTATTAATATTGCTCATCTGAACCGATAAGATCTTCACCAAGCTCACCGGTAACAGGAACATTGTTTGGAGTAATTATATAAGCTCTGCCGGCAACCTTCTTAAATTCGCCGTCATTAGCATATGAAACGCCATAAAGAACATCAATTATTCTTTGAGCATCATCATTCGGGCAAGTTTCAAGATTAAGCACTACTATTCTTTTCTCTTTAAGAATATCCGCAACCTTATTAACTTCGTTAAAGCTGTCTATTTTTTGAAATACAACGCGAGGCTTTGTTGATGTGGGTTTTGAAGCATTGATGCTTACAACATTATTGCTTGATTTAGTATGAAATACTTGTGCTTTAGGAGCAGGTTGAGGTTGTGCCTCTTCACCGGGCTGAAAATCAAAATCATCCTCATAATCTTGATCTGCTCCCTCAACATAGTTGTCATCGGAAAAATTAATCCAATTTTTAATTTTGTCAAAAGCTTTCATTGTGGTTTCCTCCTTGTTTATGCAAGCCGCTTTGCGGCATCACTTATAATTTAATGTTTGTCTCTGTAAATACGAGGTCCGAAAATTGCCGAACCAACTCTAACGAGGTTTGCGCCTCCGAGAATTGCCTGCTCATAATCGCCGGACATTCCCATCGACAGAATGCTCATATCTACATTATCTATATTTTTATCCCTTATGTCAATAAACATATTATGCATATTTGAAAAAACTTTCATAAGTTCGTCATTGTTATCACATATAGGAGCCACACACATAAGGCCTTTTATGCTTATTCCTTCAATTTCAGAGATCTCATAAATTTTTTCTTTCACTTCGGAAAGATCAAATCCGAACTTACTCCATTCGTTACCGACATTTATTTCTATGAGGATCTTTTGGGTAATACCGAGATTTTGAGCATGCTTTGCAATCTCGTTGGCAATATTAACAGTATCTACAGACTGTATCATATCAACCTTACCCACAATTTTCTTTGCTTTATTGCTTTGCAAATGGCCTATAAGATGAGCCTTAACGCCGTCCAGATTTAAATCTGGTGCTTTTTCAAGAAATTCCTGTACTCTGTTTTCACCGATTAAATCAATGCCATTCTCTAAAGCGTGGTTAATATAAATCGGCTCAATAGTTTTGGTTACAGCCATAAAATGTATATCTTCCGGTTTTCTGCCGGATTTTACGGCGGCATCTGCAATATTTTCTTTGATAATTTTAAGATTTTCTTCGATATCCGTAAATTTCGGATCAGGCGATAACTTTTCCATTTGAAAGCTCCTTTCCTGAAATTACTATCTCATCATATTGAGAAAGCCATCCGGCCGTTCCCGACTTATCCGTTGAAGCAACAACAACCGAATCATTGGAGTAGATTTCTTCAATTCTGTTGAATTTTATAACATTGCCTTCAACAATATATACGCCTTCCACTTGGTTCCCATCTTCATCATTTATGAAGCGAACAGCATCCTTGCGAATTTTTATACCTTTGTAGTTTCTAACAAGAATTTTGCCGTTAACTTTACGAAGAGTTGCAAGCTCCTCATTCATATATGATGTTTTAAAAATCAAAATAACTCTGTTATCATCAATTATATTTTTTGAATACAATTTTGCTTTTACGGTTTCGTTTTCTCCGTCTCCGAGCATTAGGCTCATAGATTTTCCTGCCTCAACATCTGCCATATCTGCTGAGCTGACTATGGTGGCAATATACCATTCATAGCCGGTAATTATCTTACCCATTGCTGTATCGGATATTTCAGATTTTTCTGCTTTAAGAGCATTTACAAGCTTTTCTTCCGTTAAAGAATCAACATCTGCTGTTGTAAGAATATTTTCATAGCCATCGGGACGGCTCACAAAATAGCCCGAGGATTCAGCAGAAATAACACTTGTGGGCTCCGAAACAGAGAGAGAAGCGATTTCAGCCTCAAGGCTTTCTATTTGAGATGTGCAATCAACATCATAGCCTAAAGAAATATTTTTTCTTGACAAGTTTTCGCTAAATGAAAGCTCATCCTCAGTAATATTTGAAAAATCATTACTGTAAACGCTGTCAAGCATAGCATAAAAATCTGTGTAAACATCTGTGCTGAGCTTCTCAAGATCAAGGTTTGCAAGCCTTACTTGACTGTCTATTTTCTTATATGTTTCAAGTTTTTTCGAGAGAGTGGTGGATAATGAATAATTTTCAGCTGCAGTTTCACTTGAAAACACCGCTGCAATTTCACTGCCTTTTCCGACTCTTTCGCCGTTGACAGCAAGAGGGACAACGACGCCGGATTCGCTACCCTCAACAACTATTTCATCACGAATAATAAACATATCTGCATCAATGGTATCTGCAACCGTTGTTATCATTGCCGTTGATGTTTTATAGCTGTTACCGGCAGAGCTTATAACATTTATCGCCAAAAAAACAACAATAAATGTCACCAGAACAACTGCGACTATACGCATTATTCTGTCTGCTTTCAAAATCAATCACTCTCCTTTCCCATAGCAGCAAGAGCTGCCTTTGTTAATTCTTCTGAAGAAGCATATTCATCAATATACAAAAATTTTATTCTCTCATCACGCCTAAACCAAGTAAGCTGTCTTTTGGCGTAACGCCTTGTTTGCATTTTAAGATTTTCAACGCATTCGTCAAGAGTTGCCGTGCCATCAAAATACGGTTTTAATTCTTTATACCCTATTGCCTGAACTGCGGTGCGGCCTGCATTTTTTTCAAAAAAAGCTTTCGCTTCATCAACAAGCCCAGCTTCAAGCATAAGATCTACTCGTAAATTTATTCGATTATATAAGAATTGTCTATCTTTTGCATCTAGACAAACAGTTTTAACATCATAGGGTGATGGATTTGCTCTTGACAATTCATTTTGTTCTGTGATTGTTTTACCGGTGGTATGATATATTTCCAAAGCTCTTATAATTCTGCCTGTATTATTTGCATGAAGCCTTAAAGCGGTTTTTGGATCTACCTTTTTCAACTCTTCAAGCAATACATTAGAGCCCTCATTATCTGCTCTGTTTTTTAGAAATTCACGATACTCAAAATCTGTTTCTTCATCGAGAAAATTTATATTATCCACAAGAGAAGAATAATAAAGCCCTGTTCCGCCTACTAAAACGGGAATTTTCCCACGAGCTGTAATATCTTGAATAACATTTTTTGCAAGTTCGCAATATTTTGCCACGCTGAATATTTCATCCGGATTCACAAAATCAATTAAATGATGTGGCACACCGTTGATTTCCTCGGCCGAAGGTTTTGCTGTCGCAATATTCATTCCTCTGTAAATCTGCATAGAATCGCAGGAAACAACCTCGCCCTGTATTTTTTTGCAAATGCTTACGCCGAGTGCGGTTTTTCCGGAAGCAGTAGGACCTACAACCGCAAGAAGAGGTATTTTATTGTATTCTGCCAAAATTTTTTTCCAGCTCCCTCTGTGACATTTCAAGAAGTACAGGTCTGCCGTGGGGGCAGTATCTTATCTCCGGCATGGATAAAAGCTGTTTTGCAAAGTTTTCCATTTCAAGCCTTGATGTGAAATCTCCGGCTTTAATTGCACTGCGGCAAGCAACTGAATGGAAAATCCAATCCATTTTTTCAAATAAAACATCCTGTTTTTTCTCTACAAATCTGCCCGCAATTTCAGCTATGACATCAGGCACATCATCCGTAGAAAGTTCCATTGGGCATTCTCTTACAATTATGCATCCGTTTCCGAAGTCTTCAACTTCAAACCCTGAGGAATTTATAAGCTCTGCATTTTCAAGCACGGCCGAATACTCTTCTTTTGAAAGTGTAACGGTCACTGGCATAAGCAAAATTTGACCGCTTCTTTCACCGTTTTCTCTTTTTAATCTTTCGTAAATAATTCTTTCATGTGCGGCGTGCTTATCTATAAGAACAAGTTTTTTCTTGTATTCACAAATAATATAGGTGCGAAAGGCCTCACCAACAAGGTGAAATTCTTCCTCATCAAATTCATTTATATCTTTCGGTAATACAGGTTCGGTAACGGTTTCAACCTTTTTGGGAGTAACCTCCGCAGCCTTTACCGGCCTTGAATTAAGAAGAATATCGTCCATTGAATCTATTTTGTTATCATCAGGAGATAAGTTCTCTTTGGGAGATGCTGCCGTAACTGTTGTTTTGGGAATATAGGGTTTTGGTTCTTCAACTACCGTGCTCCTATTATCAAAAGATTTATTTGATTTTTGTTCAATTTTTTCACCGGATGGTGCATAATGCTGCCAAAAATCTGATTTTTTAACAGGCATTTTTATTTGCTCCGGTGCTTTTTCAGGCTCTTTGGTTAAACTCTCAATATATTCTTTTGTATATTGCTTTTGCGGATATACAAGCTGTTTGCGAGTATCTTTTTCTGCCAATGCATTTTTACAAGCGCCGAAAATTGCATTAAACACAGGCCTTTCATCTGTAAATCTGACCTCTGTTTTGGCAGGGTGAACGTTAACATCCACAAGAGATGGGTCAAGCTCAATATTTATCACACAGGAAGGAAATTTTCCAACCATTATACTGTTTCTGTATCCTTCGGAAATTGCCGCAGAACCTGTACCGGTTTTAATAAATCTGTTATTTATAAAGAAATATTGCATATTTCTGTTTGGACGAGAGTACTGGGGCTTTGAAATGAAGCCCGTAACCTTAACGCCACCCGTTTCATTCTCACATGAAATAAGCTGAAAGGCAAATTCTTTGCCAAGAGTTTCGCTTATACAGGTAAACAGATCTCCTTTACCGCCTGTCATAAGTGTTTGCTTGCCTTCTCTGATAAATCTGAAAGAAATTTCGGGATGGGAAAGAGCAACTCTATCCATAACAAGTGCAACAGCATTGGCTTCTGTAACGTCTTTTTTTAGAAATTTCATGCGAGCGGGAGTTTTAAGGAATAAATCACGCACGGTAATTGTGGTACCTGTTGGGCAACCTGCATCGTCAATAAGAGTTTCCTCTCCGAATTCTATACAATACCTTGTGCCTATAGTTTCGTCGGCTGTTTTAGTGAGCATTTCAACCCTTGAAACGGCTCCCACGCTTGCAAGCGCCTCACCTCTAAAACCGAGAGTGGTTATTGAATTAAGATTTTCAGCTGTTGTAATTTTACTTGTTGCGTGACTTACAAAAGCGTTATGAACATCCTCACGGGCTATTCCACAGCCATTATCCGAAATGCGAATATAAGATATACCGCCGTTTTTTATTTCAAGGGTTATGGTATCTGCTCCTGCATCTATGGAATTTTCAAGGAGCTCCTTTACGATTGATGCCGGTCTTTCAACAACTTCACCGGCTGCAATAAGCTCTGCAAGATGCTTTGGCATTACATTTATTTTCGGCATAAAGGCTCTCCTTTCTCAGTTTATTACTCTGCCATTGAAATAAGTTCATAAAGAGTTTGCATAGCTTCAATGGGAGTTATAGTATTTATATCAATATTTTTCAGTTTATTTCTAATTGCTTCATCATTATTTGATGAAAATGAAATTTGCAAGCTTTCATCCTCTTTGGATTTTTCTTCAAAGACAATAGGTCTGCCCGTTTCACTCTCTATTTCTTTAAGCACAACCTTTGCCCTTTCCACAACGGAATTTGGCACACCTGCAAGTTTTGCAACCTCAATACCGTAGCTTCCATCAGCACAACCCGGGACAATACGGCGAAGGAATGTTATGTTATCCCCTCTCTTTTTTACGGCGATGTTATAGTTTTTAACTCCGCTCACTTTGTTTTCAAGCTCTGTAAGCTCGTGATAATGAGTTGCAAAAAGAGTTTTTGCGCCGAGTTTCTTTTTATCCGATGAATATTCAAGCACAGCTCTTGCAATACTCATACCGTCAAAGGTTGAAGTACCTCTGCCGATTTCATCAAAGATAATAAGGCTTCTTGAGGTGGCACTTTTAAGAATATCCGCAACCTCACTCATTTCAACCATAAAAGTTGATGAGCCTGATGCAAGGTCATCGGAAGCGCCGATTCTTGTGTAAATACCATCCACAATACAAAGCCTTGCGGATGCAGCGGGAACAAAAGATCCTGCCTGTGCCATCAAGCATATAAGGGCAACCTGACGCATATATGTGGATTTACCTGCCATATTGGGGCCGGTAATAATTGCACATCTGTTATCCTCTCCGTCAAGGACAGTATCATTTGGTACGAAGGGATAATCTATCATTTTTTCAACAACAGGGTGCCTGCCCTCTGAAATTATTATTTCATTGCCTGCATTCATTTCGGGGCATGTGTAGTTATTTTCAGATGCAACATTTGCAAAGGAGCAAAGCACATCAAGAGAAGCAATGCTTGAAGCTGTTCGCTGAATTTCATATAGTTTATCAGCGGCTTTTTTTCTGACAGAATCAAAAATTTCGAATTCAAGGTGTGCTATTCTTTCTTGAGCACTCAAAACTTTTGATTCAAGCTCTTTAAGCTCTTGAGTTATAAATCTTTCACAGTTTGTGAGCGTTTGTTTTCTGATATAATCATCCGGCACAAGCTCTTTGAAAGAATTGCTTACTTCTATGTAGTAACCGAAAACTCGGTTATAACCGATTTTCAGTTTTTTAATACCAGTTCTTTCCTGTTCCCTCGCTTGTATATCGGCAAGATAGCCTTTACCGTTATTAACAATATCGCGATATTCGTCGAGTTCTGTATTAAAACCGTCTTTTATCATACCGCCTTCACGCACGGAAAACGGAGGTTCATCCACAATGGCATTTTCAATAAGTTCGGTTATATCATCAAGGGTTTCTATGCCGCTGTTTATTTCTTTAAGCAAAGAAGAATTGCAAGAATTGAGGAATCCTTTTATACCGGGCATTTTCAAAAGAGATGCCGAAAGTGCCCTAAGTTCTCTTGCATTGGCGGTACCGTAAGAAATCCTTGTGATAAGCCTTTCAATATCTTGGCAACCACTGAGAGATTCTACTATATCATTTCGTAAAAGTGGCAGGTCGTATAATTCTTTAACTGCATTATGGCGCTTTGTAATACCGCCGATATTCAAAAGAGGTTGTTCAATCCATGTGCGAAGCATACGCTTACCCATGGAAGTTTTTGTTTTATCAAGCACCCATAAAAGAGAACCTCTTTTTTCTCTGTTACGGAGAGTTTCGGTTATCTCAAGATTTCTGAGAGCGGACACATCAAGGCGCATAAAGCTGCCCTCGCCGTAGTAATCAAGAGATGTGATATTTTCAAGCTCATTCTTCTGGACCGAGCGGAGGTAATCAACAGCCGCCCCAACGGCACATATTGCCGCAACGGAAGAATCAGGCATTATTTGAGAAACGGAAGTAATTTTGAATTGTTTAAGGATTGTTGCGGTAGCTTTTGAAAGGTCAAAACATTCACTGTCAAGAATTTCACAAGAGGCATTATTGAGCCTTGATTTTATAAAACTTGTAACCTCTGTAAGTTCAAGAACATCTGTGTTAATGGCAACCTCTCTCGGAGAAAAGCGACCAAGCTCGTTTATAATGTTTTTTTGACAGTTTTTGTTTTCAAACTGTGTGGCGTGAATACTTCCTGTTGAAACATCCGCAAAGCAAACTCCTATGCCGTTAGCTGTATAACATATACAGCCGAGAAAGTTATTTTTACCTTCATCAAGCATTGTGCTTTCTATAACAGTGCCGGGAGTGATAACTCTGGTAACATTTCTTTTAACAATGCCTTTTGCAAGTGCAGGGTCTTCGAGTTGCTCACAAATTGCAACCTTATAGCCTTTTGACACGAGGCGGGCAATATAGCTGTCACAAGCGTGATAGGGTATGCCACACATAGGTGCACGCTCCTGCTGGCCACAATCTCTACCTGTAAGCACAAGCTCAAGCTCTGCGGATGCGGTTTTGGCATCATCAAAGAACATCTCATAGAAATCGCCCAAACGGAACATAACAATAGTGTCCGGGTACTGCTCTTTGATTTCAAAATATTGTTTCATCATGGGTGTATATTCTGCCACGATTTAACTACCTGACCTTTCAAAAAATACCGATTGTACGGTGCAGGGATTTACCCTGCACCATAAATTTTTGCTTAGTGATGATGGCAGCCGTCATCTCCGCAGCCGCAATCACAGTGATCATCTTCACAACCGCAACCACAATGATGCTCATCATCATGAGGCTCACAAGTTGCAGGATCTTCGCCTTGAAGGCAAAGAGTGAAAATGCCGTTTACATACTTCATAAGAGTATCAATTTCTGCTGCAGCCTTTTCATAAGCCTGCATATTGGGATTTGACATGATTCTGTTATAAAGCTGGCCAAATTCCTGATCAAGCTCTTGGAGCCTTGCATCGTTCTTTTCCTCTTTGCTTGCTTCCTGCTGGAAGGTCATCTGTGCAAGCTGAAGCTTAGCAATAAGCTCGTTAAGCTCGTTATCGTTCTGGTTTGTTTTTTGGGCTTCAAGGAACTTTAAGTAACGCTCGTCTTTTTGAAGAAGCGCACCGAGTTCTCTTGCTTTTGCAATAATTGCGTCGTCCATAAATTTTCTCCAATCAAATGAAATAATTTTATTAAAAGCATACGCTTAAAATACTTAGTTTTCTGCAAGCTGCCCTCTGAGAATCCATGTTAAAGACTCAGTGACAGTTACATTTTGAAATGTGCCGATAACCGATTTATCGGCGGGGAATTCTATAATTATATTGCCTTCGGTTCTGCCTTCAATAAGTCCGCCTTTACTTACGCTCTCACAAAGGACTCTGTAAGTTTTGCCGAGGCTGAGTTTTGTGCGTTCTGCTGCGATGGATTCCTGAACTTTAAGAAGCTCTCTAAACCATTTGCCCTTATCTTCCGCTGAAATAGGATCCGACCATGTGGCAGCAGGCGTACCCTCTCTTGGGGAATAAATGAAAGTAAACATTGATGTGAAGTTTGCTTTTTTCACAAGCTCAACAGTCTGCTGAAAGTCCTCGTATGTTTCACCGGGGAAGCCTACAATAACATCACTGGTAACGGATAAATTCGGCATAACGTTGTAAGCATAATCAAGAAGGCTGAGATATTTCTCTGCGGTGTAGCCTCTGTTCATCTTTTTAAGGACTCTGTCACTTCCGCACTGGAAAGGAAGATGAAGATGCTTTGCTACTTTATCACACTCTGCCATTGTATCAAGAAGCTCTTTTGAGCAGTCCTTCGGGTGTGATGTCATAAATCTTATTATGAAATCACCATCTAAATCATTAATTTCTTTAAGGAGTCTTGCAAAATTATAGCCATAATCGGGAGTTTTGCCGTATGAATTTACATTTTGACCTAAAAGTGTTATTTCCTTGTAGCCCTTTGAAATTAAATCTTTAACCTCTGCAATAATGAGCTGTGGGTCACGGCTTCTCTCTCTGCCTCTTACATGGGGCACTATGCAATAGGTGCAAAAATTATTGCAACCGTACATAATGGGAACCCACGCTTTAAAGCCGCTGTCACGGTGAACGGGTACATCTTCGGTTATAACACCGTCTCCGGAAGGAATTTCACAAATCTTTTTGCCGGTGGAAAGAGATTTATAGATAAACTCGGGTAATCTATGCGTAACATTTGTGCCAAACACAACATCAACAAAGGGGTAGCTTTTACGAATTTTCTCTGCTATGTGAGGCTGCTGCATCATACACCCACAAAGAAGAACTCTCATTTCTTTGTTGTTTGCTTTAAGAGCTTTGAGCGCCCCGACATTTCCGAAGACTCTGTCCTCCGCATGTTCTCTGACAGCACAGGTGTTATATAAAACAAGGTCTGCCTCATTAAGTTCGTCCGTAAACACATAGCCGATATTTTCAAGCATGCCCTTGAGCCTTTCACCATCGGCAACATTTCCCTGGCAGCCGTAAGTGTGAACAAAAGCTTTGGGTGGTGATTGAAATTTAAGCTCTATCAAAGATTTTGCCAGCTCTGTATATTCTTTTTGTTTTTCAAGTTCTTCTGCAGGTACAGAAAATTTATTTACTGAAATCAAAGGATAAACCTCCGCTAATTAGCCATATTTATTATATTATATTATAAAGCACCGCATTATTCAAGAACAAAATGAATAAAACAGTGCTTTTTGTCGTTTTTTATAGTTTGTAAAGTAAATTTTTAAGCGAGTTTGATAAATTCAATAAGAGAATGTGATATTTTCCCCATCACTTTCAGCCTTTATAGTGCCGCAAATATCCGTGCGATAAATTTCGTTTGTGTATTTTTTCAGTCTTTCAAGAGTTGCCTTGTGGGGATGGCCATAATCGTTATTTTCACCGCAGGATATAACGCAATATTTCGGTGAAACAGCCTCAAGAAATTCTTTGGTTGACGAGCCGGAAGATCCGTGGTGAGCTACTTTTAGCACATCGGCATCAACATCCGAGCCGAATTCAAGAATTTCATTTTCTTCATTTGCTTCGGCATCTCCGCAAAAGAGAAATTTTGTATCACCATAAGTAATTTTTATTACCAGTGAATAATTGTTAAGCTCCGTGCCGTCCATTGAAATAGGGCCTTCAATTTCAACCTTTGCAGAGCCTAATTCAAAAGAATCGCCTACTATTGGATTTTTGATTTTTGCATTGCAATTTTTGGCGGCATTTATCATATTCGAATATGTTTTTTCTGCTGTAATATAATCTCTGCTAACGTCGGGCAAAATAAAAGTATTTGCTCCGAAGGTTTCAAGCACCTCTGCCATGCCCCCGATATGATCCGAGTGAGGATGGGTTGCAACAGCGTAATCAAGAGTATCTATCCCTTGAGAGTCAAGGAGTTTAAGAACTGCCTGCTCATAGCCGTTTTCCCCTGCATCAATAAGCATTGACTCTCCGTCACAGATAACAAGAGAGCAATCACCCTGCCCTACGTCTGCGAAATAAACTGTAAAATTACCGTCTTGTACAGTTGAACTGCTGCCGAGAGTATTTTCAACGCCATCAAGGAGACTCGGATTGAAATAAAAGCACAGAGAGCCGGCAACAGCTAATATCAGTGCAGCTAATATTGACAGCAGTTTTTTATTTTTTCTTCGCCTTGCCATATTTAGAATTTTGTACCTTTCCGTGATTATTGTTTGGTTTACTCTTATCAAAATTTTGTTTTGTGGGAGGAACGAGGCATTTATCGGAGTAGCCTATCAAGTCACGCCTGCCTGCCTTTATGAGCGCCTCACGAACAAGGTCTGCATTTTTAGGGTTATAATATTGCAAAAGTGCCCTTTGTAAAGCCTTTTCATGAGGATTTTTCGCCACATAAACTTCTTTCATAGTATAGGGGTCAAAGCCCGTATAGTACATACAAGTAGAAATTGTGCCGGGAGTAGGATAAAAATCCTGCACCTGCTCAGGCCTTATACCTAATTTTTTCAAGAATGAAGCAAGCTCAACAGCCTCTTTCATGGTACTTCCCGGATGGGATGACATAAGATAAGGCACAAGGTATTGCTCTTTACCTGCTTTTTCACTTAAAGAAAAATACTTCTTTGAAAATTCAATATATGCCTCTATGTGAGGTTTTCCCATTTTATCAAGAACCGCTGCAGAACAATGCTCCGGAGCAACCTTTAATTGACCGCTGACGTGATATTTTACAAGTTCTTTTATAAACGTATCGTCTTTATCTTGGAGAAGATAATCATATCTGATTCCCGAACGGATAAAAACTTTTTTAACATTAGGCAAATTTCTTACAGTTCTTAAAATATCCAGATATTCACTGTGGTCGGCTTTGAGGCGTGGGCACGGAGTGGGGGCAAGACAATGTTTGCCTTTGCAAAGTCCTCTTTGCTCTTGACCGCTACATGAGGGATGCCTAAAATTAGCGGTAGGCCCACCTATATCGTGAATATAGCCCTTAAATCCGGGCATTTTTGTAATTTTCTTTGCTTCTTCTACTATGGATTCTTTACTTCTTGATGTGATATATCTTCCCTGGTGAAATGCCAAGGAGCAGAAATTACAGCCACCAAAACAGCCTCTGTTGTGAGTGATTGAAAAACGAACTTCCTCTATACCCGGCACACCGCCATCTTTTTCATACATTGGGTGATACGCTCTCTCATAAGGCAAAGCATAAACTGCATCAAATTCCTCGGTAGACAAGGGCATTGAAGGCGGATTTTGAACAAGCATTTTATTGCCGTGGCGCTGTTTTACAGTTTTACCTCTGAAAAAATCCTGCTCATCCTGTTGTATTCGGCAGGAAACAGCATATTCTTTTTTGGAATTAACAACATTTTCAAAAGACGGGCACTCAGCCCCTTCATAAGGAGTTTCACGCACATCACAGCTATAGCAGGTGCCTCTTATGTCACGCATGAGAGAAATATCCTCTCCTGCATTAAGCCGCTGAGCAATTTCAACTATAGATCTTTCGCCCATACCGTAAGAAATTAAATCTGCTTGAGAATCAAAAAGAATTGAACGGCGGATTTTATCATCCCAATAATCATAGTGAGCGAAGCGACGTAAAGACGCCTCCAATCCACCAATAACAATGGGAATTTTGCCGTAAATTTCACGGATTTTGTTGCAATAAACTATAACTGCTCTATCCGGTCTTAAGCCCATTTTTCCACCGGGTGAATAATAATCTGTTGAGCGATGTTTTTTTGCAACCGTATAATGAGCAACCATAGAATCAATGTTGCCGCTGCTGACTAAAAAGCCGAGGCGAGGTTTGCCGAAGCGCTGAAAATCCTCATTTGTTTTCCAATTCGGCTGGGCTAACATAGCCACCTTAAAGCCCGCATTTTCAAGGACTCTGGTGATTATAGCCGTGCCAAAGGCAGGGTGGTCAACATAAGCGTCACCGCAAACGTAGACAAAATCCACGCTGTCCCATCCTCGATTAAGCATATCCTGTTTTGATACCGGTAAAAAGCTCATAAATCTTCCTTAATTGAAATAATCATCAATGTCATCGTCATCATCGTCATCATCGTCATCAAAATCTAAATTCATTTCAACAGGGGTATCATCCTCGTCAAAATCGTCTATCTCTTCATCGTCTTTGTCGTAATCTTCATCAAAGTCATCAAGCTCGTCTTCTGTATTCTCGTCATCCTCGGTTTCGCTTTCATCTTCGTCTGTTTCTTCGTAATCCGTATATTCTTCATCTGCGAAATCCTGAGTGTACTCATCAAAGCCCTCATATTCTTCGGGCTCAAAGCTGTATTCATCTTTTTCGTAATATTCTTCTTTGGGCTCTTCCTCAAAATCATCATCGGTGGTGTCTTCGGGAAGTTCCTCAATTTCTATTTCTTCAATAGGCTCATCATTTTGGGCATATTTTTCGTCAAGCTCGTCTTCAATATCTTCTGCGGCAGGGTCTTCATCGTATTCATCTTCATAATCATATTCATAACTCTGCTCTTTTGATGAAGATGTGGGCATAGTATCAAAGCTGAGTTGCTCATCTTTCTGAGTTTTCGGCGCATTTTCGCTGAGAGCTTGACGCTCATACCATTCCTGCTTACTGACGAGTATTTCACGAGGCTTTGCGCCGTCTGCAGGGCCTACAATGCCGTTTTCTTCAAGCTGATCCATAATTCTTGATGCTCTTGCATAGCCCAGCTTTAATTTCTTTTGGAGATAGGTTGTAGATGCCTTGCCTGTAGTAACGATGGTTTCCGCAGCCTGATTGAACATTGGGTCAAGGTCACTTTCTTCTTCATCATCGTTATTTGAGGATTTACCGCCCATAGCCGCGGCTTTTGCATCCATTTCTTTTTCAGCCTCGTCATTGTAATCGGCGTCACGCTGTTTCTTGATGTAGCCAACGATTCTTTCCACTTCTTCATCGGAAATAAAACAGCCTTGAACTCTTGTAGGCTTGAAAGAACCGACAGGGCTAAAGAGCATATCGCCGTTACCGAGAAGTTTCTCCGCACCGCTTTGATCAAGAATAGTTCTTGAATCTATTTGCGATGAAACATAAAGAGCGATTCTTGAAGGAATATTCGCCTTAATTATACCCGTGATAACATCTACGGATGGTCTTTGAGTGGCAATAACAAGATGCATACCTGCCGCTCTTGCCATTTGGGCAAGGCGGCAAATAGAATCCTCAACTTCTTTAGGTGCTGCCATCATGAGATCGGAAAGCTCATCAATAAATATAACGATTTGGTACATTTTAACGAGGTCGTCTCTTGATTCGGCAAGCTTATTAAATCCCTTGAAATCTCTTACTCCCGTTTCGGCAAATTGCTTATATCTCTTTTCCATTTCGCTTACTGCCCAGCCGAGTGCACCGGCAGCCTTACGGGGATTTGAAACAACGGGAACGGCAAGGTGAGCAATGCCGTTATAAACGGTAAACTCAACCATTTTGGGGTCAATCATAAGGAGCTTAACCTCATCCGGTGTTGCGTTGCATAAAATACTTACAATCATGGAATTGAGGCAAACGGACTTACCTGAACCGGTAGTACCGGCAACAAGCAAATGGGGCATTTTGGCAAGGTCGGCGGTAATAATTCTGCCTGTTATATCCTTGCCCAAAGCAACATTTAGCTTACTCTTACGAGCGCCGGCTCTGTATTCATCTGTATCAATGATTTCACGCATTGATACCATGGTTTTTTCACTATTGGGAACCTCAATACCGATGGCTGATTTACCTGGTATGGGAGCTTCAACTCTGACGCTCTCAGCTGCAAGGCGCAGTGCCAAGTCATCGGAAAGAGATGTAATTTTGTTTATACGAACACCTACATCCGGCACAAGTTCATATCTTGTAACGGCAGGGCCACGGCAAATATTTGAAACCGTTGCACCAACCTTGAAACTTGCAAGGGTATCAACGAGTTTTTTAGCTCCTTCTCTCATTTCAAGCTCGGGATTTATTACGCCGGTTGTTTCTCTTTTATCAAGCAATTCGAAAGAAGGAAGGACGTATTCGCCCACGCTGACAGGTTTTTCTTCGTCTTTGGGCGGAGTAAATGTTTCTTCTTCCGAAAGCTCATTTTTCTTTTCTTTCTTTTGGGAAGTTTTGCGCTCCGGCTTTGGCTTTTCCGCCTCTTTTTGAGGCTCATTAACTTCAAGAGAGGGAACAAGAGAATCTTTATTATCGGCTATGGGCTTTGGCAAGCCTGTTGCATCTGCCGAAACAACTGAGGAAGTAACGGGCATATCCGGCTCATCCAAAGGCTTATTGATTTTTGGCGCGGACTTTTTGCCGGATGAAGAGTCATCGGGCAATGCGGGAGGCTGTCTGTTTTTGCGTTCTTCCCTTTCCTTCTCTCTTTGAGCACGGAGTTCTTCTTGCTGATTAACTCTTTCCTGAAATTTCTCATTAGTGATTTTAGATACCTTTTTAACAGGCTTCTTAATCCAGTTGTATAACTGAGCAAGAGTAGTGCCTGTGGTAAACAAAATAAAACCTATAAGTAAAATTACGGAAATAATACTTGCTCCGGTTTTACCGAGGACTTTACAAATAAGTCCACCTAAGGCGGCGCCGACTACGCCACCGTTTTTACCGTTTTTCCATGCTTCAATAATTTGAGCGGAAACTTCGTTTGAAATAAAGTATTCAGCCGTGTTACGAAAAATATGAAAAGCAATATCTATGAAAAGAAATAGTCCTGTGGAGCTGATAACTCCGCTTATAAGCTTAGATTGAGGTTGTTCTTTGGCACAAATAATTGTAATGTAAAGGAGAATGAAAGGCAAAACATAGGCGCAGGAGCCAAAAACTCTGAACACAAAAGTATGGCACACAGCCCATCCGCTTTCACCTTCAACAAATGCAAGGCAGGCAAAAAGGGCGGTAAAGCACCCTAAAACAATGGCAGCCCACTGTTTACTTACCGTGCTTTGCTCTGCTTTAGTCTGTTTATTATTCTTGCCGGAAGAAGTTTTTGCTTGTGAAGGCTTCCTGGCTTTTGAATTTTTATTTTGTGTGGTGTTTGCCACTGAATTCATCCCCTTAAGATAAATGAACAAAATTGCATATATATTGGTACTATAACATATATAAAAAAATAAATCAACAAAAATTATACCATATTTTGTGATTTAGATAATTGAAAAATACAATTTACAGTGATATCATAAAGGCAGAGGTGATAATATGGATATGGCAAAAATCAAAGAATTAAACCGTATGATTTCAGAAAGCAATAAGATTGTATTTTTCGGCGGTGCAGGAGTATCAACAGAAAGCGGAATACCGGATTTTCGCTCTGCAGACGGCATATATATGATGGATTATAAATATCCACCGGAAGAAATAATCAGTCGTAGCTTTTTCAACGCTCATCCAAAGGAATTTTTTGAATTTTACAAGAAATATTTTTATTACCCGAACGCAAAGCCGAATATCACCCATCAAAAGCTGGCAGAGCTTGAAAGTAAAGGGAAATTGAGTGCAGTTGTCACTCAAAATATAGATGGATTACATACGGCTGCAGGCAGTAAAATTGTTTACGAACTTCACGGCTCTGTTCTGAGAAATTACTGCATGAAATGCCATAAATTTTATGATATTTCCTATGTTGTAAACAGCGACGGAATCCCGAAATGTGAGTGCGGCGGAATCGTAAAACCGGATGTTGTTCTCTATGAAGAACAGCTTGACGAAAAATGTATTGTAGGAGCAGTAAACGCAATAGAAGATGCGGATATGCTGATAGTTGCGGGCACTTCGCTGAGAGTATATCCGGCAGCAGGATTTATAAGATATTTCAGAGGTAAAAATCTTGTTTTAATCAACAAAGAGGCAACAGATATGGATGGGCTTTTCGGCCTTGTTATTAACGAAAAATTAGGAGATATTATGTCCAAAATAGAAATATAACTATTCACATTTTTTAATTTTTGCCTATAAAACTATTGTATTATAAAAAACATTGTGATAAAATTATAATTTGTAAATAAATAAACCGGAGGTCATATTATGAACTACGATGTAGCAGTTGTAGGAGCAGGTGTCATCGGCTCACTTACAGCCCGTGAACTTAGCCGCTACAACATCAAAGTGGCTCTGCTTGAAAAATGCAATGACATGGCTATGGGCACCTCAAAGGCAAACTCAGCTATTGTTCATGCAGGTTTTGATGCAAAACCCGGAACTTTAAAAGCAAAACTCAATGTTGAAGGCACGGCACTTATGCCGAAGCTCTGTGAAACTCTCCATGTTCCATTTAAGCCTGTTGGATCACTTGTTGTGGCTTTTTCAGACGATGAAATGGAAACCGTTAAAGAGCTTCTTGACAGAGGCGTTAAAAACGGTGTTCCCGGCCTTGAAATTTACGACAAAGAAAAGCTCAAAAAAGAGGAACCGAACATCAGTGACGAAGCAAAAGGCGCTCTTTGGGCACCCTCTGCCGGCATTGTTTGCCCCTACGAATTAACTATTGCAGCTGCCGAAAACGCAGTAGTAAACGGCACGGATTTCATCCGTAATTTTGAGGTTAAGAGCATTGAATTTAAAGATGGTATGTTTACCCTTTCAAACGGTGAAACCACAATAAACGCAAAGTATATTATCAATGCCGCAGGCGTTTACTGTGATGAAATTGCCGCTCTTATCGGTGATAATTCAATTCATACCACACCTCGTAAGGGTGAATATATGCTTTGTGATAAGTCCATCGGCGGACTTGCAAAACATACAATATTCCAATGTCCCTCAAAGATGGGCAAGGGTATACTTGTTACTCCTACCGTTGACGGTAACCTTCTTATCGGCCCAAGCGCTCTTGATATAGAAGACAAAGATGATGTTTCCACCACAGCAAGCACTCTTGCCGAAATTCTTGAAATTGCCAAGAAGAGTGTTCCCGTTCTTAATACAAGAGAGGTTATCACTTCCTTTGCAGGCCTTAGAGCTCATTGTGACAAAGATGATTTCATCATTGAAAAGAGCGAGAAGAACGGTCAATTCTACAATGTAGCAGGTATTGAAAGCCCGGGTCTTTCCTCTGCTCCGGCTATTGCTAAATATGTTGCAGAACTTCTTATGAAGGATGTTAAGGCAGAAGAAAAAGCAGATTTCAACCCCGTAAGAGAAGAGCCTGTTCGTTTCAGACATATGACTAACGAGCAAAGAAAAGCTCTTATTGAGAAAAATCCCGCTTACGGCAGAATTATTTGCCGCTGTGAAACAATCACCGAGGGTGAAATCCTTGACGCTATTCATGCCCCTGCCGGTGCAAGAGACGTTGACGGTGTTAAGAGAAGAACCCGTGCAGGTATGGGGCGCTGCCAAGGCGGTTTCTGCGGTTCAAAGGTCGTTGAGCTTCTAGCCAAAGAACTTGGTGTGGAAATAAATCAAATTACCAAATTCGGCGGTAATTCAAAAATACTTTATGAAAGAACAAAATAAGGAGGAGGATACGCAATGCTAAATTATGATATAGTTGTAGTAGGCGGCGGCCCTGCAGGCATGGCAGCAGCCTTAAAATCAAAAGAATGCGGTGTTGACAGCATCCTCATTCTCGAAAGAGCCGAAACACTCGGCGGTATTCTTGAGCAGTGTATTCACACAGGCTTCGGCCTTCAATATTTCGGTGAAGAACTTTCAGGTCCCGAATATGCTGACAGATTCATTCAGCAGGTTTATGAGCAAAAAATAGAATACAAAATTGACACCATGGTTCTTCAAGTTACTGAAGATAACAAGGTTTATGCCGTAAACAAAACAGACGGACTTCTTGAAATTCAAGCAAAAGCAGTAATTCTTGCCATGGGCTGCAGAGAGAGACCAAGAGGTGCTCTTAATATTGCAGGCACAAGAGCCAGTGGCGTTATGACTGCCGGCACAGCACAGAAATATGTTAACATTGACGGCTATATGCCCGGCAAAAAAGTTGTTATTCTCGGCTCCGGTGACATTGGTCTTATCATGGCTCGCCGTATGACACTTGAAGGTGCAAAGGTTGAATGCGTTTGCGAACTTATGCCATATTCAAGCGGTTTAACAAGAAATATTGTTCAATGCCTTAACGACTTTAATATTCCCCTTAAACTCAGCCACACGGTTATTGACATTAAGGGTAAAGAGAGAGTTACAGGTGTTACAATTGCCAAGGTTGATGATCGCCTTAAACCCATTCCCGGCACCGAAGAAGACATTGAATGCGATACTCTTTTACTTTCCGTTGGCCTTATTCCCGAAAACGAGCTTACCAAAAACGTGGGCATAAGCCTTGATAATGTTACTCGTGGTGCTGTTGTTGACGAATACAGAGAAACAGACCACAAAGGTGTGTTTGCCTGCGGTAACGTTCTTCATGTTCATGATTTGGTTGACTTTGTTACACAGGAGAGTCAAATTGCAGGTGAAGGCGCTGCAAAGTTTGTTAAGGGCGAAAAAGAAAACGCCGAATACATCACCACAAAGGGTGTAGGTGCAGTTCGCTATATTGTTCCTCAGAAAGTAAACATTAAAAATGAGGGCGATGTAAAACTCTTCTTCAGAGTTGGTTCAACCTTCAAAAATGCTACAGTTAAAGTTTCCTATAACGGCAAAGAAATCATCAGCCGCAAGCGTCCTCGTCTTGCCCCCGGCGAAATGGAAAATGTTGTTATTAAGAATGATATGCTTAAAACATTCGCAAAAGACGGCGTAATAGAAATTACAGTGGAGGCGTGAAAAAATGACTAAGAATTTAACTTGCGTAACATGCCCCATGGGTTGCAGCATTACAGTAGAGCTTAACGACAAGGGCGAAGTTATCAGCGTAACAGGCAACACCTGCAAGCGTGGCGAAATCTACGCTAAAAACGAGGTTACTCATCCTCAAAGAAGCCTTGCGACAACCGTTAGAGTAAACGGCGGTATTCATAATGTTGTTCCTTGCAAATCAGCCGGTCCTCTTCCCAAAGAGAAAATTTTTGACTGCATGAAAGAAATCAACAAAGCAAGTGCCAATGCTCCCATTAAGCTCGGTGATGTACTTGTTGAAAACGTATGCGGCACCGGTATAAATATTGTTGCAACAAATCACTGTCCTAAGGCATAATTAAAACAAATCATATTTAAGGCCACAGTTCAAATTGAACTGTGGCCTTTTACTTTTTATTTCAAAAAATTTTTGAGAATTTTACGGTCTTAAATAAAATCTAATTTGTAGTATTTTTATATAAAAACAGCACCTTGTTTTTTGTTACATTTGGCAAAATTGCTAAATAATTGTGAATAATTTTGACTATTTTACATATAGAAATTATGCTTTCATTGTGATATATTGATAACAGCAGGACAGCGTGGCCCAGATTACCGTGGCCACGCTTTTGTGCTATAAATATTATTTTAATGGAGGCGTTTACCCAGTGATTATCGGAATTCCAAAAGAAATTATGCATGAAGAAGACCGCGTTGCGGCTACCCCAGAAACCGTTAAGCAGTACATTGCCATCGGCGCACAAGTTCTTGTTGAAACAATGGCCGGTGCAGGTGCACACTTTACTGACGAGCAGTACGCTGCCGCAGGTGCAACAATCATCCCCGATGTTGAAGACCTTTACAACCAGGCTGAAGTTATCCTTAAGGTAAAAGAGCCTCTTTTCAACGATGCAAAAGGCAAGCATGAAATTGACATGATGCACGCAGGTCAGTACCTTATTACTTTTATTCATCCTGCATCACCCGTAAATCATCAGATGGTTAAGGATATGGCAGCAAAGGGCGTTATTTCAATCACCCTTGATGGTATCCCCAGAATCTCAAGAGCACAGTCTATGGACGCTCTTACATCAATGAGCACCTGCGCAGGCTATAAAGGTATTATTATGGCTGCTGACAGACTTCCTTGGTTTATCCCCATGACAGCTTGTGCAGTTGGCGTTATCAAGCCCGCTAACATTCTTGTTATTGGTGCAGGCGTTGCAGGTATGCAGGCTCTTGCAACAGGCAAGCGCCTTGGCGGTGTTATTCACGCTGCAGATATCAGACCTATGGGTCAGGAAAACGCACAGTCCCTTGGCGCAAAGATAGTAGACCTTGGCATTGACCCTGCTCTTGCAGTAGGCGAAGGCGGCTACGCTCTCAGACTTCCCGATGATGTGCTTGCAGGTGAAAGAGAAACTCTTGCAAAGATTCTTCCCGAAATGGATATAGTTTTCTGCTCAGCTCTTATCCCCGGAAAACTTGCTCCCATTCTTATTACAGAAGAAATGGTTAAAAATATGAAGCCCGGCTCAGTTATAGTTGATATTTCAATTGACCAGGGCGGCAACTGTGAAATCACTCCTAAGGGAGATATTGAAGTTAAGCACGGTGTTACCATTATAGGTACAAAGAATATCCCCGGTATTCTTCCCACAAGCTCCACTTGGATGTTTGCAAACAATATGCTTGAACTTGTTAAATTTATGACAAAAGACGGTAAGATTGTGCTTGATATGGATGATGTTATTATTAAATCATCACTTACTACCATTGACGGTAAGATTGTTCATGCAGGCGCACTTGAGGCTATGGGCCTTTAATCCCTACCTTCGCAATTTAGCGCGACTCCGGTTACCGAAGCCGCGCTTTCTTTAAATATGTGTTGAACTCGGAGAGTATTTTATATGGATAAAGATATTATTGCCGAAATCATCCTTGTGGTTGTATTTTTTATTTCCATGATTATCGGCTACAAACTGATAAATAATGTTCCCAGCCTTCTTCATACGCCCCTTATGTCCGGTATGAACGCTCTTTCAGGCATTACCGTTTTAGGTGCAATTTCATCCACGATAATCGCCGTAAGGGCTGAAGAACCAATACTCGGATACATTTTCGGCTCCCTTGCTCTTGTGCTTGCAATGATAAATGTTGTGGGCGGTTTCGGAGTTACAGGGCGTATGCTCAAAATGTTCAAATCAAAGGACAAGGAGGATAAAAAGTAATGCCCGATATTATCTATTATGTTGCAAGTGCTTTCCTTGTTCTTATGGTTTTGATAGGTATTTACCTTATGAGTAAGGTCGAAAAAGCCTATTTCGGCAACAGTCTTTCGGCTGTTTCCATGGCTCTTTCCATTGCCTTAACCATGATTAAATATGAAGTTTTCGGCTCAGATGTTAAATCTGCCTTAGCGGTAATTATTATATCGTTACTGATAGGCGCGGCAATCGGCGCATGGATAACCAAAAAAGTTAAAATGATTCAAATGCCCCAAATGGTTGCGTTGCTTAACGGATTTGGTGGCGGAGCTTCTGCCCTTGTAGGCGCCCTTGCCCTTTTCACAGGCGATAAAGATGTTTTCAGCGTTTCAACGGCTGTGCTTGCCATTGTTGTAGGCGTTGTAACACTTATCGGTTCTCTTATTGCCGCCGCAAAATTACAGGGTATAATGAAGTCAAAACCCGTTGTGCTTAAAGGCCACAGCTTTTTGACTGCTCTTTCTCTTATAGGCTCTCTTGCAGTCTGCGTAGCAGTAATTTTTGTGCCGGCTTATGTACCCATTGCTATAATTGCATTTGTACTTTCTTTCGCTTTTGGCTTGCTCTTCTCCATAAGAGTAGGTGGTGCAGATATGCCCATTACCATTTCACTTCTTAACTCCTTTTCAGGTGTTGCAGGTGCCATTGCAGGCCTTGCAATTAAAGATGTATTGCTTGTTGCAATCGGTGGTGTTGTTGGTGCATCGGGACTTATTCTTACACAGATTATGTGCAAGGCTATGAACCGCAGTTTGTTTGACATTCTTCTCGGCAAAACATCATCTCACGGCAAAAAAGCTGAAAAGCCCGCAGAGGTTAAAGCCCCTGAGATAAAAGAAGAAGAAAAAGAAGAAGTCAAAGAAACACCCGAAGAAGAAAAAGAAGAAAATTCACTTTCCGCAATTCTTAAAAATGCAAAAGATGTAATTTTTGTTCCCGGTTACGGTATGGCACTCGCTCAGGCACAGGCACTTGTTAAACAACTTGAAGATAAGCTTGAAAAGAACGGTGCAACCGTAAAATATGCAATTCATCCCGTTGCAGGCCGTATGCCTGGACATATGAATGTTTTGCTTGCCGAGGTTGATGTTCCTTACGAAAAGCTCTACGAAATGAAGGACATTAACGATGATTTCAAGAATGCGGATGTGGCTATTGTAATAGGCGCAAACGATGTTATGAATCCGGCGGCAAAAGAAACGGAAAATACTCCTATTTCAGGTATGCCGATTCTTAATGTTGCAGATGCAAAGAATATAATCATTTGTAACTACGATTTAAAGCCCGGCTATGCGGGAGTTGAAAATCCTCTTTATTCTAAAGAAGATGGGGTTACAATTCTTTTAGGCGATGCAAAAGATACTCTTATGAAATTACTTTCTGCAATGGATGAGTCCGAAAGTGCTGCCGAAAAGGAAGAAAAGCCAAAAGAAAATTCAACAGCATCTATACTAAAGAGTGCAAAAGAAGTTATTTTCGTTCCCGGTTACGGTATGGCACTCGCTCAGGCACAGGCACTTGTTAAACAACTTG
>CAVJRM010000008.1:0-70544 GCA_963652165.1 bacterium
AGTTGGTTAGAACGCTAGCCTGTCACGCTAGAGGTCGACGGTTCGAGCCCGTTCCGGGTCGCCATTGACCTGTATAATTTAAATATTATACAGGTCATTTTTATGCCTTTGTAGCTCAGTTGGTAGAGCAGTGGACTGAAAATCCACGTGTCGCTGGTTCGATTCCGGCCGAAGGCACCAAATGCGGATGTAGCTCATCTGGTAGAGCGCCACCTTGCCAAGGTGGAGGTAGCGAGTTCGAGCCTCGTCATCCGCTCCATTTTTTTATGGTACCATAGCCAAGTGGTAAGGCAGCGGTCTGCAAAACCGCGATTCCCCAGTTCAAATCTGGGTGGTACCTCCAAAGCGTCAAGCCAATAGGCTTGGCGTTTTTTTATACGCTTTTATATGCCGTCAACTCGTTGGGCGGGTATAATTAAGGCTACCAACCGTGCACCGACTGTCCTACCGCCCGCCATAACAAAACCGCCCTGATTTCTCAAGGCGGTTATTATTTTATTCGGTCACGGAAAAAATCTTTCCAGAAAGGATTTTCCGAGTCGAAAAGTTCTTTTTCTTCCCTTGTTAATGCGTACGGGTAATCACGAAACAAATTATACAACTTTTTTTGGTCGAAGGAAAACACAAACGCACCTTTCTCCTCGTTTTCATTGCAGAGCCACCATATAGCGTCATTTTCGTTTGCGTGATAGAATTTATTACTTGGCAAAACCGCCAGCTCCTTTCATTTGTTTCGTGCCCTCAGTGTTGAGATACCCGAGAAGTGTTTTAAATTCGTCGGTGGAAAAATCGCTTGCTTCTATATCCACCATGAAATCAAATTTGGCGGGACTTCTGCCAAAACGATCCTTGCGCACAGTAGAGCAGCCGAACCTTTCTTTTAAGGTTCTACGGCTGAAGTTTTTCCAACCGCTCGAATCTTCTTCCTGCAATTCAAGGTATTGCAGAACACCTTGGTCGGTTCTTCGTACGATTGACGCGTGTTTGCCCGCACATAATAAGTATTCTTTTCCATTTTGGCATTGCTTTAGCAGACTGTATCCAAAGCTTATAGTATCTGCTCCTTTGCCGCTTAAGCTAACTATTCCTTCCGCATGAGATAACTTACTTAGCCTTCGCGAGCCCGCAAAGAAGGCTCGCGAATTGTCACCCCTGTAATCAGTAACATTCCAACCTTGTTTTTGTCCTATGTAAGCTAAAGACAAAGAGGCGCAAGAGCCCTCCGTGAGGTCACCACCGGATAGCGCGTCAACAATTTCGCCCTCAGTAGGTTGTATAGAAAAATTAGACACAGGGTTATATTCGAGCTTATAGCTGTCCGCTGTCTGTAAAAGTTCATTGTAGTAAGGGTCAGTTGAAGAAGTCATAGGACCGGATGCAGCTATATTATACGCTACATCTTTTGTTGCGTCAAGATATTTTACTTTAAAGTCATTAAAACTATCTGTTTTGTCAAGCCCATAATAAGAGGCCCTATCCTTAAGAGTGTTAAGTTCGTCATCATCAAGCGCCCATTTAGCACGTTGCAGCAATGCACACCTGCAGTTAATGACCTCGGCTGCGCTGCCTGATGGATCACCCGGGTAGAGCAGGCCGTTAGAGAACTTCTCGTCATTCTCTCTTAACTCACCATCAACTCTTGCGTGGCTGCTCCTCGTTCGGGCGTCAAGAGTAGCGTCCCACTGCTTGACTATTCTTGCACCCTTCTCTTGAAATATTGACTTTATTTCATTTGCCGGTGCATAAATTGAAGATAATTTTGAAGCTTTATCGCTAAAAATCAACACCGTTCAGAATTTTGCTTCTCAACGGTGTTTTTGTTTAATAGGCTGTTAATCGCCTTCGCCGATTAAAGTATTTAAATTCTTTTCCATTAAGTCAAAGAAATTGTTGATTATCTTTTTATCTTCATCATTACCTCTGCAGCAGATTGAAAGAGTTAGCTCATTTCTCATTGTTGTGGCAGAGAGGAGTACATAAGGCTTATACTTAACAGCACCACTCATAAAGCCTCTGAGAGGCTCGTGACCATCTAATGCAAGCTTTTCAACCTCAAGTATTCCAATGTTACTCATTGCGAAATATGGGTTAGAATAGCCTATTTTGATTATTTCTTCGCTTGCTGCAAGGGGCATGATTTTATAGCCCAATGAAAGCAAGGGCAAACCGTGAAGGCCCATAAATTTATCTTGCTTAAATTGATTTGCACTTCTGATTGCATATTGTAAAGTCTCAAAAATATCTCTGCCTCTTTCGGGAATTTTACATTGCATCCATGCAGTTTGGTTTGTGTAACCTGTATCTGAAGTGTCTTTAATATGCCTTCTTAAATCTATGGCACTGGAAATACAAATGCTTTCGCTTGCACCATAATCTGCTAGCTCATACAGTGAATAGAAATATGCTGCCATAAGCATATCATTAATTGTTGCACCGTATTTTTTTCCTTCTGTTTTGATTTTCAAAAACTTTTCAGGAGAAATAATTTTTCTTGCTATAAATGATTTGTCTTCATCTGTGCTTTCTGCAAATGGGAATCTGTGTTTATCTGCTTTGTTGATGTTTCTGTAAAGATTTTCAGCGGCCTTTTTGTCTGTGCCTTTAAAATCCTTATAAACCGCTTTATATGATCTTGTTCCTTCTCTTACGGCAATAGGGGAGATACCGCTCTCAACATAATCATTGTAATTCTTACAAAGAGTTTTGCAAAAGCTCTTAAAATCGCCGCCGTCCATGCACATGTGATTTTCCACAATGCAAAGAGTGGATTTATCGCCATGGAAGAAAACAGCAACTTTCATTTGAACGTTTGCCTCCGGCGGAATATATTGAGTTAAAAATTCGTCAACATCATTTGCAATGACTTTTTCGCTGCTCTGTTTAACGGTTAAAACTTCGTCGATTGTGTATGAATTAACAACCCAATAAGGATTTACATGGTTATCAACAAAGCTCGAATGTAAAACGGGAATTTTTTCAAAGAAACAGATAAGAACAGTCTTAAGAGCATCTATATCAATTTTATAATCATATTCAAGCTCAACGTGAACCATTCTGTCGTTGAAGTCTCTGAAAAGGTAATGCATTTTATCCCAGAGTTCGGCTTTTAATCTTCTTTCTGCCATTCGTCTTCAACCTCCAATCTCTTATCTGCTTTGCTGTGAATAACAAGTCTGATTACAATCGCAACGATTAAAATTATTACTGAGCATGGGATCATAATCCAGCCACGGCTCCACGGAATAATTCCAAGGCCTGAGAAGAATACATAAAACATTGCAAATGCAGGCACTATATAAAGCAAATGGAAAATAATAGCAAATCTTTCAGCTGTTTTTTCAACATATATGCCATCAACGGTAAACATAACAATTACTGCGGCAATAAATGTTACCCAAGCGTCTTCAAAACCACCGAGGATGCGGATATGTAAAAATATAGCTGTTGCATCAAGAAAAATAATCATCGGCAGCAAAAGTCTGGGTAATTGCGTAACAACAAAATTCTCTTTTCTGCGAAGAACAGAAACAAGATGAATTAAAATAAATGTAATGAAAACAAGCACGGCACCTACAAGGAATACCCAAGTGTGGCCCCAATCTTTTGTGGAAAAACTCATGAACAAATAGCCGAATGTTACGGCAATAAAATAAGCAACTGCCAATAAAATGTGTCCCATAAAAATTTGTCTGCGTCTTTTTCTTTTAAGGGAAAAATTAACAGAGTCTTTATATTCTTGCACAATATCCGGATGCTCACTGATAATAATATCATCAATGATTTTTTCGTTGCTCAAACCTGCATGAGTAATTTCGTTTGCCCTTTCCGTTACCTCACTTACAAGATTTAATCTGAATTTTTCAGTATCTTTGTTTTGAGGGAGCTTTTTCATCGAGGAATCAATATAGTCCATAATATTTTTCATTTTCTCGACCTCCTTGACTGTTATTTTAGCACAAAATCATAATTTAGTAAAGATTTATCAGCTATTTTATCTCTCTATTCTTAATTTTAACACCGTAGAATTAGCAGTTTCAATAATAGAGTGCTAAAATTCATAACTTGTTCATAATTATTTAACAATAACTTATGCTCGTGGCTATATAATATCATGCATAAGGATTGGTGATAAAATATGAAAAACAAAAAATTTAAGTCTGAATCTAAAAGACTTATGGATTTAATGATTAACTCAATCTATACCCATAAGGAAATATTTTTAAGAGAGATTATTTCAAACTCATCAGATGCTCTTGATAAGCTCTATTTCAAATCATTAACCGATAGTAGCATCGGTCTTAATGCAGATGATTTTGTTATTAAGATTGAAGTTGATAAGGATGCAAGAGAAATAAAGGTTATAGATAACGGCTGTGGTATGACTGAAGAAGAGCTTGACGATAACCTCGGCACTATCGCAAAGAGCGGTTCTCTTGCTTTTAAGAATGAAAATGAAAAAGCAGAGGATGTAGATATTATCGGTCAATTCGGTGTTGGCTTTTATTCTGCATTTTTGGTTAGCGATAAAGTTACCGTTGATTCAAAAGCATACGGCTCCGATAAAGCATATAGATGGGAATCCGAAGGTGTTGACGGCTATAGAATAGGTGAGTGTGAAAAAGATTCCTTCGGCACTACCGTAACAATGCACCTTAAAGAAGATACAGAGGATGAAAATTACAGTAAATACCTTGAGGATTACACTATTCAGTCTCTTGTTAAGAAGTACTCTGATTATATTCGCCATCCGATTCAGATGGATGTTACCGAGTCTAAACCCGTTGAGGGCGAAGAAGGCAAATTTGAAGATGTTGTTGTAACTAAAACTCTTAACAGCAGAATCCCTCTTTGGAAAAAGAGTAAATCCGAGGTAACGGAAGAAGAATATAATAATTTTTATAAAGAGAAATATTACGATTACGAGAATCCCATAAAAACTATTTATTCCAGCGTTGAAGGTAATGCAACTTATAAATCACTTATGTTCATACCCGCTCATGCTCCTTATAATTACTACACAAAAGATTATGAAAAAGGTCTTCAGCTTTATTCAAAGGGCGTACTCATTATGGATAAGTGTGCCGATTTGCTTCCCGATTATTTCAGCTTCGTAAAAGGCCTTGTTGACAGCGAAGATTTATCACTTAACATCAGCCGTGAAATGCTCCAGCATGACAGTCAGCTTAAGCTTATTGCAAAAACAGTTGAGAAAAAGATTAAATCCGAGCTTGAAAAAATGCTTAAGAATGAAAGAGAAAAGTATGAGGAATTTTTCAAAGCTTTCGGTATTCAGTTAAAATTCGGCGTATATAATATGTATGGCGTTCATAAAGATGAGCTTAAAGATTTGCTTATTTTCAAATCATCTTATGAAGATAAAATGACCACTCTTGCCGAGTATTGTGAAAGACTCAAAGAGGATGATACAAAAATTTATTATGCCAGCGGTGAAACTGCCGAAAAAATCAAAATGCTTCCCCAGTATGATTCAGCTGTTAAAAAGGGCTTGGAAGTACTTATGTTTACAGAGTATGTTGATGAGTTTGTTGTCAAAACTCTCGGTGAATATAATTGTAAGCAGTTTATAAATATTTGCGATGAAGAGTTCGATGTTTCCACTGATGAAGAGAAGAAAGAGCTTGAAGAAGAAAATAAATCTTCCGAAGCTTTGCTTAATTCAATGAAAGATGCATTAGGAGATAAGGTTAATAAGGTTAGATTTACCAATAAGCTTAACGAGCATCCTGTTTGCCTTACAACTGAGGGTATGGTTTCTCTTGATATGGAAAAAACACTTAATGCAATGCCCGGTGCAGGTGATAATAAAGTTAAGGCAACTGTTGTGCTTGAAATTAATATAAATCATCCTATTGCTGAGAAACTTAAATCTATTTCTGAGGATGCCGATATGGTGAAAACTTATGCAAAAATTCTTTATGGCGAGGCTTGCTTAATTGCCGGCAGAACGATCGATGATCCTATCGAACACAGCAAAAATATTTGTGAAATTCTTTCAAAATAACTTAATAAATCAATTTCCCGATGGTCTAAAATTTATTGATGCCTGTCGGGATTTTTAATTACATACATAAATAATAACCGAGCTTAAAACTCAAAAGAGAGAAATAAACTCGGCTTAATTATATTATATTACTTTTCTTCGATTTCGTGGCGAACTTTAAGATCCTCAATCATTTGATGATGGCTCTTGCCTGAGATATTATAAAATGCCATTGGTATAAGCATAAGCAAATAACCTATTGCAGGTAATATTGTGGTCATGAAGAAAAGAGCCTTGTTTGTGGCGTCATTTTGAATAAGTGAGCCTTCTGTGTGAGCAATGTAGCCGGTGTATCCGAGGATTGCAAGACCGATTGATGAAGAAACCGAATTTTCAATCTTGCCGGTAAAAGACATTATAGAAAGCATGATGCCTTCAACTCTTGTGCCTGTTTTCCATTCAACATAATCAACGGTTTCAGCTTCCATCTCTTTTTGCATAAGGTTCTTACATTCCAAAGGAATAGCCGTTAAGCCTGTAAATAAAACTACAAGAATACCGATGCCAAGGGAAACTTGTGTGCCTGCTTCTTTGTTAACAAGTCCATCATAGCAAGTAACTGCAAAGAGAAGATGAAGAGTTATTGCAACTACGCAGCAAACTCTGTAAAACTTGCGTGGGTCGGATTTTTCACCAAGTTTTTCAACCATCCAAGGCACACCAATGCCGGCAATAAGAAATCCGGGGAATGTTATAATGTCTATAAAAACATTATATTTTGTTGTAAACATAAGGTCTGCAACGAAGTAGAAAGAAATTTGCGATGTAACTTTTACAATAAGGAAGAAAATATTTGCAAGGAACAGCATAAGAAGGGGTCTGTTTTTGAAAAGAAGTTTGAAACAGTCTTTTATAGATGGTGCATCCTCGTGGTGAACAGTTCTTTCTTTTGTGTTCTTATAAGTGAATCTTGTAAACACCAAAATACCTATAGCAGAAACAATTGCGCCGGTAAGATAGGCTTTATCTGTATGAGAGTTAAAGTATGGAAGCCAGCCTGCACAAGCAACGAAAATTCCAGGTAAAGCACCGGCAATAGACCTGACAATAGAGCTTAAACCATATAGCTTTGTTCTTTCATATCCGTTTGGAGTAATTGCAAAGGCAAGAGCACCCATTGGAATATCAAAAGCAGTGTATGTAACATCAAGCCCGACAAATAAAAATGTAGTCCATGTAATACAAGCCCAGTCCGGCACCTTTTCAGGCATTCCGAGGAAAAATAGAAGCATAACTGCCGCTATAAACCATGGTGACCAATTTATGTACGGCCTCATTTGTCCGTTTTTAGTTCTTGTTTTGTCAACGATAATTCCCATCATCGGGTCGTTGACGGCATCAAAAATTCCGCAATATAAACGGATTTTTGAAGCAAGACTCATTGGATTTTTGAATCTTACAAATAAAATGTTGGTTAAAAAGTAGTTTAGATACTTTGAACCGGTCATAGAGGTAAACATTCCCTGAGCACCTCTGCCGAGAGCGTAAGAGATAGTTTCACGCCAAGTGAGGAAGGTTTCTTCACCAACATCTTTTTTTACGATTTTACTGTCGAGAAAATTTTTGATTTTTCCGGCCATACACTGCCCACCTTTTCAAATGTGTTACACGTATTATAAACCGATATTTTTCATTTTACAATGTTTTTTAAGAATATATCTTTAAAATGCAAAAAATTATAATCTCTATTGAAATCTTTTAAATAAATATTTCCTTTACATTTGCACCGTTTTATATTAAAATAATTATATTACAAATTAGTTTTAACCTACGAGGAGACAGTTGTGAAGAACTTAGGATATTATAACGGAAAATATGACGAAATAGAGAAAATGTCCATTCCCATGCTGGATAGAGTTTGTTGGTATGGTGACGGAATTTATGACGCAACTTATGCTCATAATCATAAAATATTTGATATTGATAATCATTTAGCAAGATTTTACAGAAGTGCAAAACTTTTAGATATAAATATTCCCGTTGAGCGTACGGAGCTTGAAAAAATTCTCAAAGAGCTTGTTCTTAAAGTTGACAGCCCCGATCAGTTTGTTTATATGCAATGCACAAGGGGTAGCGGTATTAGAAGCCATGTATATGAAGAAAATTCAGTCGGAAATCTTTGGATAACTCTTGTCCCGGAGACTGTTGAAGATACATATAAACCCGTTGATGTCATTACTTACGAAGATAAGAGATTTTATTATTGTAATTGTAAAACATTAAATTTAATTCCTTCTGTTTTGGCTGCAACGGCAGCTAACAGAGCAGGCTGTCATGAGGCAATTTTTCACAGAGGAGATATTGTAACTGAGTGCGCTCATTCCAATGTTTCGATATTCAAAGACGGTAAAGTAATTACTCATCAGCTCGATGATATGGTTCTTCCCGGCACCGCAAGAATTAGGCTTCTTGCTTTTGCTAAAAAGCTGGGGTATGAAACAGAAGAAAGAGATTATACACTTTATGAGCTAATGAATGCCGATGAAATAATCGTTCATTCAACAGGTTCGTTTTGTATTCCCGTAAAAACCGTTGACGGTAAGCCAGTTGGCGGTAAAGCACCGGAAATGCTTAAAAAAATTCAAGATGCTCTTGTTGCAGATTTTGAGGAACAATGCAAAGCAGAATAATATTTGAGGCAGATAAAATGAATTACAGAACCTACGCAGCCATTGATTTGGATGCTGTTGAATTTAATTACAAAAATATAAGAGAAAAAATCCCCGCTAATGTTAAAATGCTTGGGGTTATAAAAGCAGATGCTTATGGTCACGGTGCCGTTGAAATTGCAAAATTTTTAGAAGATAAATATGATTTCTTCGGCGTAGCTTGCATAGAAGAAGCTAATGAACTTATAAGCGCAAATATCAGCACTCCCATTCTTATTTTAGGCACCGTATTTCCGTGGAATTATGAAGCCGTTGTTGAAAATAACATAAGAATACCCGTTTATACATTTGAGGAGGCAAAAGCCCTATCAGATGAAGCGGTTAAAAAGAATAAAACCGTTCCTTTCCATTTTTGCCTTGATACAGGTATGAGCAGAATCGGTTTTCAGGCAACAGATGAAAGCATTGAGCTTTGCAAAAAAATTGTAAATCTTCCCAACATTTATGCGGAAGGCGTTTTTTCACATTTTGCAACTGCCGATGAAGCTGATTTATCTAAGGCAAATAAACAAAAAGAAATATTCAAAATTTTTTGCGATTCCCTTGAAAAAGAGGGGATTGATTTACCTATTAAGCATATTAGCAACAGTGCAGGCATAATAAATTTTGATGAATATTTTGATATGTGCAGAGTTGGTATTATTCAATACGGCTTGTACCCTTCCGATGATGTAGATAAATCCATAATCAAGATTAAACCCACAATGAGCTGGCACACCAAAATTTCATTTATTAAAACTCTTGAAAAAGGCAGAGAAATTTCATACGGCGGCACTTACACCACAGAAAAAGAAACAAAAGTTGCAACAATTCCAGTGGGCTATGCAGACGGTTATCCAAGATGCTTATCCAATAAAGGTAAGGTTATAATTAACGGCAAATACGCAAACATCATAGGCAGAGTTTGTATGGACCAGCTTATGGTTGATGTTACCGATATTGATTGCGAAATCGGTGATGATGTTGTTCTTATCGGAAAGCAGGGGAATGCCGAGCTTACAATGGAAGAGGTGGGAAATTCCGCTTATTCTTTCAATTATGAGCTTTCTTGCCGTATTTCAAGGCGTATTCCCAGGGCTTACTTCAAAAATAATGTGCCAATTAAAATCGTTGATTATTTAACAAATTATTGACACATATTTTAATAAATGTTATTATAAGCAAAAGAGCAAAAAGGATTTTACTAAATAAATTTAGAATTCTGAGTTGCTTAATAAATTTTTAGGAGGAAATGATTTTGAAAGAAGCAAAAGCATTAGCATTTGTCAATGCATACGGTGTTCTTGGTACCCTTGAAAATCTTTGCGAGCTTGACAGTAACGCAAAGGCAATATGTAAGGGCCTTAAAGAGCCTGTTTCTATCTGCTTTGATGTTAAAAATGGCCCTTGTATCACTCTTAACTTCTCAGCTGATGGATGCAAACTCACCGAAGGTGAAAGAGGTTGCACCTGCAAAATGGCGTTCTCATCACCCGAAAAATTTAACGACCTCATTGATAATTCTAAGCCCGGCGTTCCCGTAAAAGGCGTTGCTCAGGTGCTTAAATTCCTTCTCGGGCCATTCACTAAGCTAACGGATATTCTTACCAAATATCTTAGACCCTCTGAAGAGGATCTTAAAAACAGACAGTTTTTTGAAACTTCAACAATTCTTACAATGTACACAATAGCCGGTGCTATTTGTGCCCTTGGCAATAACGATTCCATCAGTATGCTTTCAGCATCTTATATTGTTGACGGCGAGATTTCCATGGGAATTACCGATGCCGTTTATGTTACATTGGTTTCAAGAAATCATCGCCTTTCACTTGTTAAACAAAAGAGCAAAAATCCAAGAGCTATTATGGAGTTCAAAACTATTGACCTTGCTTACGGACTTTTCAATGGCACTGCTTCAACCATCGGTGAGCTTTGTGCAGGCAATATCTATATGAGCGGTATGTGCAATATGCTTGATAATATTAACAGAATTCTTGACAGAGTTGCTGTATATCTTGGTTAAGGAGGAAATAGAATTATGAGTAAGTATCCCGAATATACACACGAAAAATCAAAAGAATGGTTTGGCCGTGCACTTAATGCTATTCCTTCAGGTATCTACGGTCACCTCGGCCCCTCAGAAGGCCTTTGGCTTCCCATTACAAAGTGGCCTCTTATGGGCGACCATGCAAAGGGAACATATTTTTGGGATGTAGACGGTAATAAATATCTTGACTTTATGTGTGCTTACGGCCCCAATGTTCTCGGCTACTGTGATGATGATGTTGATGCTGCAGCTATGGAGCAACTTAAAATCGGTAACTGCACCACTTCTCCTTCATATAAGATGGTAGAATGCGCAGAAATGCTTGTTGATACAGTTGCTTCTGCAGATTGGGCTTTCTTTATGAAAAACGGCTCAGATGCTACCACATTCTCCGTTATGTGCGCTCGTGCACATACAGGTAAAAAGAAGATTATGTTCTTCAAGGGTTACTACCACGGTGATTTCCAGTGGGCACAGAAAGCCGACTATCCCGGTATTACCCCCGAAGATGTTTGCAACAATATAGTTGTTCCTTGGTTTGATCTTGACGCTATGCAAAGAGCTTATGATGCTTGCGGTGGCGATGTTGCCGGTCTTATTGCACAGCCCTATGACCATGGTAATTTCTCAGATAACAGATGCGCCACAAAAGAGCAGTGGCAGGCAGTTCGTAAGTTCTGTGATGATCACGGTATGGTTCTTATCTTTGATGACGTTAGAACAGGTTTCAGACTTGATATAGCCGGTTCAGACCATTACTATGGCATTAAAGCAGACCTTATTTGCTTCTGTAAAGCTCTTGCTAACGGCTATAATATGTCCGCTTGCTGCGGTCAGGAGCATATGAAGACTACCGCTTCATCAGTTGTTTATACAGGTTCATATTGGATGAGCGCAGAGCCGTTTGCAGCTTGCCTTGCTTGTATCCCCAAGATGAAGAGGTTAAATACTCCCAAAATGTTCCGTGAAATGGGCACAAAACTTACAGACGGCTTTAAGGCTGCCGGTAAAGAGCATGGATTTGACCTCGTTGTCAGCGGTGAACCTGCTCTCTTCTATCTCAGAATTGCAAATGATGATAGCCTTATGCTTCATCAGGAGTGGATTGCAGAGTGCGTAAGCAGAGGCTTGTTCCTTGCTTCTCACCATAACCACTTTATGAATGCAGCTGTTACAGATGAAGATATTGCTCTTGCAATTGATATTGCAGAGGATGCATTCGGCGTTGTTGCAGCAAGACACCCCGAGCTTGGCCTTAAATAATTGAATATCTTATATTCTCATAAATTAAGCCTCCCGCTTTTGCAGGAGGCTTTTTCATATACTATAAATTTGAATAAGTATTGCTATAATAATTTTTTGACTTATGAGCTTGTAGTAATTTCTGTGCTATCGATTTCGGATTTATCTTGAGGTTTATTGTTCTTATCAAAATTATTAAATCCACCGAATCCGTCAAAGCCTGAAGATGTATTTTCACTGTATTCTTCAACAGTAACAGTGGTTTCGCTGTCATTAACTTTTACTGTGTAAGTTTCACCGACTTTTAAATAACTGCTGCTGAATACAACGGAGCTAAATGACTTTGCAGCTGTATAACTAAATATTTCATTTCCGTTACTATCAATAATAGAAACAGCTGAATTTGCGCTTGCTTTTTCGCTTAAAGTAGTAATAAACGAATATTGAGAAGAGCCTTTTTCAAAACTTTCTGCCATACCCGATGCACCTACAGCTATAATTGTGCCTCCATTTACAAGAATTTGACCGCCGTTTTCCGTTCCTCCATCAAGAGCACCGTCACCGCCGCTTACAGGTCCATCTACAATAATATAACCACCGTCAATGATTATATCACCGTTAGAATCAAGGCCGTCACCGTTTGCGTTTACATATATATTTCCGCCTGTAATTTGAAGTGTTGGCATTGAATCATCCCTTGATTCGGTATTTGTTGAAGTATCTTCTTTTTGGCTTGAAGATGTATTTTCGCTTACTTCGGCCGTATCTTCAGTTGAAGCTTCTTCAGATGTTGATCCTTTATCTTCTTTTTTGAATCCACCGAAATTTCCAAAGCTATTGGTGCCGCCGTTAGCGTTAAATCCGTCATCTGATGCGGTTACATTTATCGTGCCGCCGTTTATAATGATTATATGGCTTTCAATTCCTTCGTATGATTTTGAAATTGTAATTTCACCATTATCTATTACAAGTCTGTTATCTGCATGTATACCGTCATCTCCACTTTCAAGGGTAATTTTGCTGCCGGTAATTGATATGGTGTCATTTGAATGAATCGAATCGTCGTAGGACGTAACGGAAATTTCTCCATTTGAAATTGTCAAAGCACCTTCGCATTTTATTCCTTTAGTGCTGCTTTCATCCTCTGAAGCTGATGTGTCATTTGCTTCTTGATTATCTTTATTGTCTTTTTCAAAATTATCTTTGCCTTCGCCCATGCCTCCTGTTGGAATTTCAGGAGCTGAATCCGGCTTATCGCTATCGCTCATTTGAGTAGGGTCAAAGTTACTCATATCAGGCTTTGAGAAATCTGTATCATTACCTGACGAGCCGCTATCATTTCTATCAGGTGGTTCAAAATCCATCATATCATCTTTAGAAAAGTCGGTATTATTATCCGGAGGTGTAGGCGTATCACTAAAATCAAAGCCTTCGCTATCGTTTGAATTTCCTTCACTTAAAGATGATGTGTCACCCGAACTTATGTTTATTGTACCTCCGGCAATGTTAAGTGAGGAAACTGCAGAAATTCCATCGCCATAGCTTGTAATATTTATTGCTCCGTCTTTTATATCTATATTTCCAAGATCGGTATCATTAGATTTAATGCCGTCATTACCGCATTCTATGGTTAAATCTCCGCCTAATATATTAACGGATTTTTTACCCTTAAGTCCATTATTAATTGCGTTTGCTGTTATATTTCCATTTAAAACAACCAAATTTTCAGTTGTTCCTATGGCGTTATTAATATAACCATTTACATATATTTTGCCACTACCTGCAATTGATAAATCAGATTTTGAATATATTGCTGCACCTGTTGCAGCTTCATCAGCTTCTGTTTCAGAATTTATTTCCGTTTCTGTTCCGCTGGTAATTGTGTTTTCAGTACCTTCTTTAAGGTATATTTGAATATGGTCGGCACTTATAATGTTAATTGCAGCATCGTTGCTGTTTGTAATGTTTGCATTATCAAAAATTAGAGTTACATCATCGCTTGTATCAACTGATATTTGCCCTTCCGTCAATGTACCGCTTACAGTATAAACTCCACTTGATTGAATATTTACAGAATTATCGCTTACAACAGCACCGGCACCTGAAACGGTTGATTCTTTATCGTTCAGTGAAATTGTGTCAACTTTGGTACTTTTTGAAATTATTTTTTCAGCTTTTTCAGATAATTTTTCAGCTGTTTCAACATAACTTTCTACTTGATTATCGGATGTGTTTTGATTTCCATTTATCACACAATAAACTGTTGATCCAACTAAAGCTAAACATAATACAACTACAATAGCAATTTTAGCTATTTTGTTCATTTTAATCACCCAATCAAAGAGATTCTTTTTCGGTAATATTATTTGTTACCATGATGCTCAAATTACCATTTCTTTGCCTAAGTTCGTCAAGCATGGCTTTACTTACAGTACCTTTTGAAAGAGTAATATGATATGTTACATCTACAAGTGAACCCATATTAGTGGTTTTAATTCTTAAAATATCGTATTTTATACCGTATTTCTTAAATATATCATCAAAGAGGTTTTCATAATCATAATTTTCAGGGATTGTAATTCTTATAAGCTTTTCTTTGTTACTTTCTCCAAAATGAATTAGACTAAGCAAAATTATTACTATAGCAACAATAGCAAAGAAAATAACCGCTATTCCTATATAACCCATTCCTATGATTACACCAAGAGCCATATCAATGAAGATTGCACTTATTTCTCTTCCTGTACCGGCTATGCTTCTAAATCTGACAAGAGTAAAACTACCTGCAACTGCAACTGCAACACCGAGATTACCGTTTATCATCATAACAACCATCGTCATTGCAACAGGCAAAAGAACGAGTGTAAGTGAAAATGAAGCTGAATTTGTATGTTTATATGAGAACACAAGTGCGGTAAATAAGCCAAGAATAAGAGCTGATGCTAAGCAAATTAAAAGCTCCGTTATGGTGATAGGGGATGAGATTACACTGTTTAATAATGACATAATGAATTATCCTTTCATTTATATATTGCTGCTGAGGCAATTTTATTTGTGTAAGCGGTACCGATTTTTGAAAATGGTGCTCTGTATATTCTTAACTTTGAAAATTCTTCATCAAGCCAAAGGGGAATACCACCTTGGCCTTTAATTTCCATAAGTACTGTTTCATAATTATCAAGCAAAGGGCTTCCAAAATCGCCGTTTAGAAGAGAGGTTTCGTTTGTTCTATATCTAATATGGCGATCAATTGTAACCCTTAAATTTTTATCATCTTTGCCGTACAACGCAGTTCTTTCGTATGCTATCGTAGCAACAGGAATGGGATTGTACCTTTTTACAAATTCTAAAATTTCTTTTTCAATTTGAGAATTGTCACTGTTAATTACTTTACCGCTTAAGAGCTTTTTTGCATCTGCATAAGGAACATATATCCTTCTTTTGTATCCTATTCCGTTAAGCTTTCTTTTTATTTCCACAAATACTTTTGACTCTTCTGTTGGTACACCGTAACTTCTTATTCTCAATTTTTCTTTAAAAAGCGGCCTCTCTATAGAGTTCCTTATAAGGGAAAAGTCTGGGGTGTCATAAAATTCACTTATTACAGTAGATGTACCATATTCATCTTTTATTAAGTGGTCTGCAAGATATGGGAGAAGCTCTTTAAATTGCTCGGGAGTCATTTTCCACTTTTTTTCTATTCTTTTGAAAGTAAATTGTGGAGTAACACATTTTTCTGACATGGTTTCACCTCTCTTTTCTTTTGTTAAATTGTTTGAATTATAAGATATTATCCTTAAAAAATACTTAAATAGATTAAATTAAATGTAAGCATGAAGTAAAAAGTTAAATGTAGATAGCTTTGCTTATTTTTAATTGATTTGCCTAAAATAGAGTCACAGTTTGTTTATTTACATTCATTATTATATATGCTAAAATAAGCAGTAAAGGGGGATTTGTATGTATATTGATAATAAGATTTGGCTTGCTCAGTCAGATAAAAATTGTTATATTCTTCCTAAAATGGCAAATCGTCACGGCCTTATTGCAGGCGCAACAGGCACCGGTAAAACTATTACAATGAAAGTTATTGCCGAATCCTTTTCGGATATTGGTGTTCCCGTATTTTTCAGCGATGTTAAAGGCGACCTTTCCGGTATGTGTATGCCCGGTAATGATACCGAAGATATGCAAAAAAGAATAAATAATTTTGGTATAGAGAATTTTACATATAAATCCTATCCAACAAGGTTTTGGGATATATTCGGTGAAAAAGGTCATCCTGTAAGATGCGCAATTTCTGATATGGGGCCTCAGCTTCTAGCAAGGCTTTTTAATCTTTCTGATGTTCAAAGCGGAGTTTTGAGTATCGTTTTCAAAGTTGCAGATGAACATGGTATGCCTATTCTTGATTTTAAGGATTTAAGAGCTATGCTGCAATTTGTGGGTGAAAACAGAGCAGAATTTACAACAATGTACGGAAATGTTACCGCGGCAAGTATCGGTGCAATTCAAAGAGCGTTACTTACCTTTGAAAATGAAGGTGGCACTGATATGTTCGGTGAGCCATGTCTTGATATTAGAGACTGGATGCGAACCGATACAGACGGCAGGGGATTTATAAATATCCTTTCAAGCTCTAAACTTATACAAAGCCCCACAGTTTATTCCACTTTTCTTCTTTGGATGCTTTCTGAGCTTTTTGAAAAGTTGCCGGAGGTTGGCGACCTTGAAAAGCCTAGAATTGTATTCTTCTTTGATGAAGCACACGTGCTTTTTAGTGATGCGCCTAAACCACTTGTTCAAAAAATAGTTCAGGTAGTAAAATTGATTCGTTCAAAAGGTGTCGGAGTGTACTTTATAACTCAATCTCCTTCTGACATTCCCGATGAAGTACTTGCTCAGCTTTCAAATAGAGTTCAGCACGGCCTCAGGGCCTATACACCCACAGAATTAAAAACCGTAAAAGCTGCGGCAAACGCTTTTAGAGCAAATCCGAATTTTAACAGTGAAGATGAGATTTTAGCTCTCGGAACAGGGGAGGCGTTAGTCAGCTTTCTTGATGAAAAAGGTGTACCAATAGTAGTTGAAAAAGCAAAAATTTTACCCCCTCAAAGTTTAATGGGGCCTGCTCCTGAAGAAAAAGTTAATTCTATAATTATTTCCGATGAATTTGAGCTGAAATACAGAGAGACAGTTGAAAGAGAATCGGCTTATGAAATTATCTGCAAAGCAAATGAAAAGTTAAAAAATCATAGTGAAGATAATCAAAGTAATGGGCTAACAGAAAATGAGCAAGATGAGCAGCGACCTAAACGCCTTACAAATTACAAAAAAGGTGGCTCCGGTAACCTTACATCAAATTATAAAAAGTCTTCATCTTCCCAAAGTTCAAAAATTGCCGAAAAAGCCGTTAAAAGTGCAACATCTTCTATTTCAAGGTCTATTGCTACCAATGCCGTTAATTCTTTAACAGGTGGCAAAACAAAGAGCGTTTCAGCCATTGGTAAGCAAGCTGCCACAAATGCTTTATCTTCTGTTATGAGAAATACGGCAAATAGTTTTATCAGAGGATTATTCGGTACAAAGAAATAATTATTATTGTGGGGATATATTATGTCTGAGATTTTTGAAAAGATTTTGTCATTTATAATGTCAATTATAACGGTTGTTTCCGGATTTGTTTCTGGTATCAATAAAACAAGTGTTACTATTGACGCAAATAAATTGGGTGATCAGGTACCGGCAATCGTAAACACATTAAATGTTTGGAATCCGTATGCATTTAATGAAAATACACAGCCGGACAGCGAGAATGATGTTATGTCATTTGTTGATTACATAGAGCTTATGACAGCAACCGGTGGCAATGAAGAAAATGACCCGTTTATAAATCCACTTGATAATACAACTCTTGACGACTATGATTTCAGCCGCATTATTGCTTCTTGTCAAGGTGTTCTTAATCTTGGTGCAAAACCTTCTTTGATTCTCGGTAATGTTCCCTTGAAACTTAGTGAAAATCCTGTTATAGGTGGATTTGGATATAATGTTTGTCCTCCGAAAGATTATAATGAGTGGTATAATTTTATCTGCGCATACCTTTCTACACTTGTGAAAAATTTTGGCGTTGGTGAAGTCAAAACTTGGCACTTCGGTGTGCTGACAGAGTATGAAAATGAAGATTGGTTCAGCTCCGATGGTGATCCGCAAAAAACATTTATCTCATATTGTCAGTTTTACGATTATACTGTTAAGGCGTTAATTGATATACTGGGCAAGGATGTATATGTGGGAGCTCATTCTATGACAGTAACCGAAGGACTTTGGGATGAGCGCGATTTTATAAAACATTGCGCAGTCGGTAAAAATTATGCTACAGGAGAAGATGGAACTCGCATTTGCTATCTTACGTCATCTTTCTACGATACTGAAATTTATGAGAAAACAAACGGAAAAAGACCTGCCGAGTGCATAAATTTTCTTCGCTCTGCCGCAGAAGAAAACGGCCTTAATAATCTTGATTATGGGTTTGATGAAGGTAGAATTTTAAGTGGTAAAAGCGGAGCTGATGATAATTCTCTTACTTGCCGTGCGGTAGGGGATAGTGCTCAGGCAGCTTATGATGCTAAACTTTATAAAGAAATTTTAGAGGCAGGAGCATCGTGGTTTTCTTCATGGGGGTATACCACAGGTGGTGCTATAAACGGTTTCGTAAGTGTTGCATATCATGAGGCTGCGCTATTTTCAAAAATGGCAGGATGCAAAAGAATTGATGTTTCTTCCAATACAAAAATAGGGAAAAAAACGGATAAAAACGCATTTGCCGCAAAGGATACAAATACAGGTAATATTTACATATCTGCATATGATTTTAAGTTTGATAAGCATCACTTTATGCCATGCATTATGAATATTACCGTAAATGACACTTCTCTTATCGGTAATACTGTTGAAATTCACACATATTACATAAATGATGACTGTAATTTTTTTGATGAGTGGAAAATAGATGCTGCAAAGTATATTTCGTCAGGCACTGCAACATCGTGGTCACCCGATTCTTTTACTCTTGACTCAGATATTTTAAATCCCGAACTTCATGATCTTTATACTACAAAGCTCCGTGATGAATATAAAAATTTGTCTGTCTTAACTCCTGAGTCACAAAAAGTTGTTGTAAATGATACGCTTACTTTGAATTTGAAAACGAATGCTAACACAGCTGCTTTTGTAGAGATAATTCCACAATAAAAGTGAAATTTGCTATTAAAATTGCGACCTATGATTTTCATAGGTCGCATAAATTTTTATTCTGAAAATGGTGTGTTTATTCCTGTATATCTGAAATTTATAGGCTCTCTGTATTTATTGTATCTGTAAACACTCATACAAAGACCAATCGCAAAATAAATACACATATTTGATGAGCCGCCTGCACTTATAAAGGGAAGAGTAATTCCTATGCAGGGTAATAATTTAAGGCACATGCCAACATTCATTATAACTTGTGAGCTAATCATAAATGCAGTACCGTAGCATATTGTAGCACCCGGTAATGTTGCGGATTTACGGCCTGTGTGCATAATCCAAACGCAGATAAAAGCAAGCACTGCAAGCAGTAAAAATCCACCTACAAATCCAAGCTCTTCACCTACAACGGAAAATACCATATCGCTTTCATTTACAGGTACACCGGAAGCAGACTGTGTGTAAGTCCCTTTGAATAAACCGTCTCCGAAAAATCCACCGCTTCCAATGGCATCAACCGCTCTTTGTTGCTGATAAATTTTCGCCTTATATACGCTTTCACTCAGCGCAGAAGGGTAGTAAACAGCAAGTATTCTTTGCCTGTGAAAGTTTGAAAGGAATTTCGTCCATAATATCGGCGAAACAGCTACCATAGCACCGAATGCCATTACAAAATATCTGACTTTAAGGCCTGCTATAAACATCATTCCCACAAACATAAAGCCGAAAATCATAGCAGAGCCGAGGTCGTCTGTCAAAATAATCAAGCCTATGGGTATTAGTGCGTGAATGCAAAGCAAAATTACATTTTTTAATTTGTTTATTTCCGTTTTTACTAAATCAAGATGTGCCGAAAATGTGATAAGAAATCCAACCTTAACAAGCTCCGATGGCTGAAAATTTACGGTTAAGGAGCCTGTTTTTATTATTGGTAACCAGCATTTTGCGTCAGGCCTATCTGCAGGAGCTTCACCCCAAATAAACAGTGCACCGATAAGTAACAGACAAATGCCGGCTACAATTGGCCAAATGCGAATTATTGAATTGTAATCAAAGAATGAGATTATTATACACCCTATGATGCCTATTGTTGCGGCTATAATCATTATAAGGCATTCACGCCCGATTGCTTGGCCGTTTTCGATAGCTTCGTTTCTCGTGGCTGAGAAAACTATTATACAGCCGAAAATTGAAGTTAAAATACAGGTAAAATACAGTATAAAATCTGTTTCTTTGAGTGCAGTTTTTAATCTGTTACTCATATTTACTCACTTTATTTGTTAAATTCTTTGTAAAGTCCAAGGTATGCTTCTGTAATTTGAGCACCGGCATTTCTTCCGCAGGAAACTATTTCTTCGTTTTCTGTGAAATATGAATGCCAGTTATTATCTGTAAGAAGGTAACCTACTTGATCGTTTGTTAATCCGAAAACTAAGAGCTTTCTGTCACCCGCGGCACTCTGGAATGATTCATATTTCCAATCTGTGCCATACCAAGATGTAGATGCTGTATCTGCTCCACCGTATGCAATTTCAGGTGCAAGCTCACCGGGAATGATTGAAATTGCAAGGTCTTTGCCTATTTCCGCATAACCGACCTCGGTTAAAATTTCATATTTACCTATTCCGGCTTTTGCAACATTATTAACAAGCAAACCGCCTTTTGCTGCAAGCACTAAAATATTATTATCGATTTCAACCCAAACTTCTTTAAAAGCAATATTGAAGATGGGGTCAAGTTTCTTTTCGCTTTCAGGTTTTATTTCCTGAAGCTTCTTTGCAAGAACTGTGCCGTAAGCAGCCATGCTTGCATATCTTTCACCATATTTTTCGGTCATTGCTTTATCTGCAACGGTGTCATTATAGTCGCTTGTAATAGCAAGCTCTGCACCTTGAATGTATAAGAAGTTTGCGTTGTTATTTTCGTTAATATATTTTTCCATATAATATGGATAATCACCTGTAAGCTCTGTTCCGCCTGCACCGTTACCAACGCAGTGAATACCGCCGTTTACAATCCAAGTTTCTTTTGAATCGTCTGAATTTGGGACAAAACGAAGTCTGTTAAGGTTACCGTCAAATACAATAGGGTCTCTCTTATCGTGTATATATTCGGAAACATCTACTGTGCCGTAATAAAGATTTCCTTTTTCCATATTGTTAACTGCTGTTTTCATTGATTCAACAGTAACATTATAGAGGTTGTTCATATAATCTTTATTTTGACCGCTGGGAAGATCTTTCCCGAGGAAACTTCTTACTGATGATAAGAATAAAGCGCTTACTATATCACCGTTCATACCGAATGTATCAACGCAAGAATGTTGATGAAGTGCGGAAATGCTAATGCTGGTAATTTCTTTGCCTTGTTCTTTTGCCCATTTTGCAAAAATCTCTCTGATAGCTCTTACATCGGAGTTTGCAATTCCGTAAGCGTCAAGAACAGCAAAAATAGAAATACCTCTGCCATCTGAAATAGCGATAGTTCTCACTTTTTGGTCGTCGTACTGTTTTGTGGCAAGCTTTTTTGTAACTGAAAGACTGCCGCCGACATAATATTCGCCCTCAAGCTCTTTCCCTGTAAGAAGTGATGCGCTTGAATATCCTAAATACCAAGCGGCATTTTCAGCAGACTCATCAAGAAACTCATCTTCTGAATTTCCGGTATAAAAATTCTCAGATTTGAAATCTGATTTATTTACCCAGCTTCTCGGAGTTTTAATCATTGCTGCAATACCACCAACAAGGGCATTTACAACCTTATCAAGCACTGTATACATTGTTTGCTCGGATGATTTTGTAACAACGGTGTTTGCATAAGTAGGAATTGTGAATAAGGAAATTGCCATTGCCATCACAAGAATTATTGCCGTGATTTTCTTTTTCATAATGTCCCTCCAAATTATAAATCAAGTTTCATATCACCAAAGTGAATAAGATTTTTCTTTCTCATAAACTCTGATATAACTATACAAATTATTGCGGGAGCAACAAAATGCATTATTATCATTTCAAGAATTACGGTAAGTGAGCTTACCCCCGCTTCCGTCATTGATGCGTAAGTCATAAATTGCCCTACGAGACCGGATGTGCCCATGCCTGAGCCTGAGGCATAACAGGTCATACCGAGAATTTTAGTTGAAATTGGTCCTAAAATTGCACTTGCAATAATCGGTGGAATCCAAATTTGAGGATGTTTAAGTATATTTGGCATTTGAAGCATTGAAGTGCCTATGCCTTGTGCAAGAAGACCGCCAATTTTGTTTTCACGGTAGCTTTGAACAGCGAACCCAACCATTTGACAGCAACATCCGACTACTGCGGCTCCGCCTGCTATTCCGTTAAGTCCTAAGATTATTCCCAATGCTGCGCTGCTTATGGGAAGTGTTAAACATATACCCATCACAACACTTACAACTATTCCCATTAAAACAGGCTGTCTTTCTGTTCCCCAAGAAATTATTTCACCGATTTTTGTGGTGAAATTGCTGATCGGCGGTCCGAGTAATAAACCTGCTGCCGAGCCTGCTATTATTGATAAAGCCGGAGTGAGCAAGATATCAAGCTTTGTCTTACCACTAATGAGCCTGCCTGCTTGAATTGCGAAAAATGCGCCGATAAAAGCACTTAGCGGGTCCCCGGGCCCTGAATAAAGCATGCCCGCATCGCTTATAACTGTGCCTGCAATCAGCTTTGAAGCAAATGCACCGATCATTCCGGCTGCACCGGCAGAAACGCCCACAAGAGGGGAAACTTTATACTTAAATGCCATTCCGACCCCAATTCCGGCACCTGTAAGAGATTTTGCAACTAAAGCCGTGTAGCTTAAATATGTGCCTACTATTCCCGGCACAAATGTCGCGATTTGGTCAAGGATTGTTCCGATTATAAGAGTGGCAAATAAACCCATCGCCATACCGGAAAGGCCGTCAATAAATACATAGTTTAACGCTTTTTTTACTTTTGCCATAATATCACCCGCATATGATATAAGTTTGCGATCATTATATCATAATATATTTTCAAATACAAGTTAACAATAACTATATTATTTGGTAAAGTATTTAAACCAAAACTCTCAGTAAATAAAATTAATCGTAGCAGTTCTCATATAACTGCTACGATTTTAAGCATATTGGTATTTTATTTTTCTTCTTTCTTTCTTGTGCAAACAAATGCAACAGCGGTGGCTGTTGATACAGCTGTGAACGCTGCAATACCTATTGCGGATGAGCCTGTTTCCGCCGGTTCTTCAACTACGGTTGTTTCTTTATTACCTGAATAAAGGTCTTTGATCTTTTGCTTAAGAGTATTTATAAGATTTTCGCAATACTCAAGTATTTCTCAAGCAAGACCAAGGTCACCAACCTTTGTTTCGAGCTCTGTTACGGCTCCCGCAACATCTTCTTCCGTATATTTTGAAAAAGTGCCGGAAATTAAATTTTCAATCATATCTATAAGGCGAATTATAATGTCATCTATACCGTCCCACTGAGCTGCATGAATATCGAGCACCTCAATAAGCTTATCAAGCAGGTCTGTAGCTGTTAATCCACTTAAAAATTTGAGATTTTCATTATCTACGGCTAAGTCACCGCCGAGACCGGAATGAAACTGTTTAAGATGCTCTGTAAGAGCTTCCTCAGTTGCAAATGTTGAGTTGCAATAACCGCAAACAAGATTTGTTGAACCTTTTGTTCCGGTTGTTAATTCATCTGCGAATGCAACTGTTGCACAGCTGAACGTAAGTACAAGTGCGAGTAAAACTGCAAAAATTTTTTTCATAATAACACCATATCCCTTCATCAATTAACGGCTCACTTAATGGTGAAGCTGCCGCTTAAATATATTACCATAAACTTATGTGTAAAGTCAATAAAAAATACTACAATATGTGCAATTACTTTTGGCTCCACGCAACATATTGTAGTATTTGAATTGTTATAAATTATTTGATGTCTTTTGCAGCTCTCTCAAGTGCAAGCTTATAATCATTTTGATATGTGAATATCTCGTGCTTATATGGGTTTGTCTTAGTTTCTTTTGCGCGTTTAATAATCATTGCGAATATTACAACATTTACTACTAATGCAAGCACTGCAAGAACGCCCTGTGCTCTTGGGTCGGCGCTTGTAGGTGCAGCAGCTGCATCCATTACATAGCCTTCCGGATAGACAGATGAGTAAACCGAGAATTTATCACTGAGCATAAATTGTGGAACGATTTGAGCAAACATGCACCAGAGTGCAAGGGTATTTGCACGGTTTTGAATCCAGCCGCCCTTGTTCCAAAATGCATTTGCAAATGTAGGAGCAAGAAGAAGTGCAAGTCCGCAATACCAGCTGTGAGTAGGAAGGTTGTTGTAAGTGTACTCAAAATTCCAAATGTCATAAGCTAAAATGTAGCACCAAGTCATGTCAGGCCAAAGCATATCTTTTTTGTCACTCGACTGATAGATGCCCCACCAACCTGTCATGCAGAAAATGTTGATGATACCGGCAATACCATTAACCCAGTTCCACCAACCGCCGTAAAGCCAAATGCCCTCGTTTGAATACCACCAAGCGGCACCGGTTTCTTCAAGAGCTTTAGCGCCTTTAATTGCAGATTCAAAGTCAGAAGCAACAGCGATAAGAATGTTGATAGCAACGATTACAAAGGGAAATACTTTAAACCAATCTGTTTTGCCGATGCCCCATTTGTATTTAAGGAACATAAAGCCAATACAACCGATTGTTGCTGCATAAAGCTTTGCATAGTGGAACCAACCGTTCATATGAACGTATGTGGGATTGTTTAATGCCCACTCTGCACCGGTTTTAACTCCGATTGCAATAGCTAAAAAGTAAATTGTTAAAGCGGCGGGAACAACTATAAAGCAGAAAATTCCGCCTGCCTTACTGCGACGAGCAATCTCATTTAAAATAACGAGACCTGCAAATGCCATTAACCAGCCGAGAAGCTGAGTTATAGAGGCGTCACCATAAATGTGAAAAAACATCTCATTATCCTCCTTTAAGATGTATGAAATTTTGGCACACTTTGTGTCTGAAAATATTTTAGCACCGATTATTGTAGCAGTCAACGTTAAATGTAACAAAATATTTATATTTTGTTCATAACTGTTTTTGTACAAAACACAAAAAGACTTCATGCAAATAAATACACAAAAGTCTTTAAGTAGATATTATTAAGTAAAAATTTATTAAGTAAAAGTTATTTTGAAAGTTCTGTGGCTAAGCTTTCAATTTCAGTAATGTTTTCATCCTTAACAGCTGAAAGAATTTTTACGTTAGCTTCTGCAAAAGTAATATTCTTACATTCTTCAAGCATTGCTTTCATTCTCTTTGTTGCAATAGGATTCCAAGAGCCGTTTTCAATAAAACCTACAAATCTATTTTGATAATTATGCTCTTTAAGAATATCTATGAATTGCTTCATAAACGGGAAAATTTCGCCGTTATAAGTTGTGGTAGCTAAAACTATTTTTCCGTATTTAAAAGCGTCTTCTACAGCTTCTGCCATATCATCTCTTGCCAAATCTGCTACAGCTACTTTTGAAACGCCTTTTTCTTTTAATTTTTTAGCAAGAATATTTACAGCTTCTTTAGTGTTTCCGTAAACTGATGTATAAGCAATAAAAACGCCATCGGATTCAACATCGTAAGAAGACCAAATATTATAAAGATTGATATAATGCTCAATATTTTCATTCAAAACAGGTCCGTGAAGGGGACAGATTGTTTTTATATCCAGTGCAGAGGCCTTTTTAAGAAGAACTTGCACTTGAGCACCGAATTTGCCTACAATACCGAAATAATATCTTCTTGCTTCGCATTCCCAGTCATCCTCTGAAATATCTAAAGCGCCGAATTTTCCGAAAGCATCGGCGGAGAACAAAATCTTATCTTTTAAATCATAGGATAGCATAACCTCCGGCCAGTGCACCATGGGAGCGGATACGAATTTTAATGTGTGTTCACCTAAACTTAATTCACTGCCCTCTGATACAACAATTCTTCTGTCTTCAAAATCGTTTGAAAAGAAGTTTTTCATCATCGCGAAAGCTTGCTTAGATGATACAATTGTACATTCAGGGTAATCATTCATAAAATTAAGAATATTTGCTGAATGATCTGGCTCCATGTGATGAACAACGAGATAATCCGGCTTTCTGCCGTTTAATGAAGCTTTAAGATTTTTGCTCCACTCATTGTAGAAGTTTTTATCTACTGTATCTAATACAGCAACCTTCTCGTCAAGAATTACATACGAATTATATGACATTCCGTTTGAAACTTTGTATTGACCTTCAAACAAGTCGATATTATGGTCGTTTACACCAATATATTGAATATCTTTTGCAATGAACATATTTAACCTCATTTATTTGTAATTTTTTTAATTGCATTAAAAGTTTCGTCGCTTATATAGTGCTCTATTTTACAAGCATCTGAGGCAGCTGTATCTGGGGTTATACCTAAGCTTTCCAAAAATGATGAAAGTATAGTATGCCTTTCATATATTTTGTTCGCAACGCCAAGCCCCTTTTCTGTAAGAATAAGAGCACCATCCGGGTTTATAATCAAATATCCTTCAGCTTTTAATTTATTAACAGCCCTGCTTACAGAAGGCTTAGAAAAATTCATATAATCACATACATCTATAGAGCGAACTTTTTCTTTTGTTTCTGAAAGAATAAGTATTGTTTCGAGGTACATTTCGCCGGATTCAAGCAATTTCATAGTTTACACTTCCTTTACGCGCTATATTAGCACATAACACAGATAAATTCAATATTCAAAATATTAAAAATCCCACAGCGTAGTCACTTTTTACTGTGGGAAATTTGTAATTATTCGTATTTTGCTCTTTCTCCGCCAATTAACTTTGGCCTTGTTTTAGCACCGTTAACACTTGCAAATCCTATTTTGTTGTTCTTAAGTCTTAATGGGATAGCAACTCTCTTTAAGTGCATACCGATCAATGTATTACCTATATCAATTCCTGCATCGGCTTTTATTTCTTCTACCATAACAGGATCTTTCATTGCGTGATAAACACAGGTACCAAATGAACCGCCTGCATGCGGATGAGGAACAACAGATACGATTTCATAATTATATTTTTCTGCTGTCTCTCTTTCAACCACAAGAGCTCTGTTAAGGTGTTCGCAGCATTGAGCGGCAATCTGTATACCATTATCACAAAAAACTTCAAAAAAAGCCTTTACAAGTTCATCTGCGACATCTGTTGTCCCAGATGTGCCTATTCTTTCGCCTACAATCTCACTTGTTGAGCATCCGATAACAACAAGTTTTCCTTCTTTTAAGTTTGCAGCTTCAACAAGCTCTTCTGCAACAGCTTTTGCTTGATTATATATTTCACTCATGTCAATCACCTCAAAGATACTTTTCTTGTAGATTTGTTTTATTTAACGCTATAATGATAAAAATTGAAATAAATGCGGATATAGCACCTTGTATCAAATTAAATGGAAGATTTGCTATTGCCGATGCACCATATTTCAAAATAGCATATTCATAAAGAAGATATAAAAACGGCATAGGAAGTTCCCCAAAAACACAGCCAATTGATATACCTACATTTTTATGTTTTTTGAATGCCTTACTTAAAAAATATATCAGTACCGCCATTAATCCCTTAATTATAGCTGTTGCGGGAATATATGCAGCATAGCCGAGAATTAAATCCGATAATCCTGATCCTATTGCCGCAGCAAGCCCGCCGTATACGGGCCCGAGTAAAATTCCTGCCGTCAGTACAAATGCATCGCCGATGTTTATGTAGCCGTATCCTGACGGAAGAGGAATATGAACGGCAATTGTTACAACACAAATTATTGAAGCGAATAAAGCTGAAATCACAATTTTATCAAGTTGTTTTGACTTCATAAATTTCACCTCTTGTATTTTTTCTGAAAATGATTATAATTAAAATTGGCATTAAATAAATATCCAAAATAAGATTATAAAATAAGGCCAGAATGGAGGACTTATGTTAACTTATACTTTTGATAAAGAAAAAGGCAAGCCTCTATATGAACAATTGTATAGATTTATCAGAAATGATATTTTATCGGGAGTAATCGGCGGTAATGAAAAATTACCATCAAAAAGAGAACTTGCCGATCATTTAAAAATAAGCAAGGTAACAGTCGAAAATACGTATTCCATTCTCGTTTCAGAAGGTTATGTTTACTCTAAAGAAAAGGTTGGCTACTTTGCTGAAACGGGACTAACTACTCCTGTTCCCAAAAAATTTAACAGTGAAAGTGAAAATCATGAAAAAAAGAAAAATAAATATAGCATAGATTTAGCGTCAAATACTGTTCCACCGGCTCAATTTCCGTTCACAACATGGGCTAAGATTATGAGAAATATGTGCCTCGAGAAAACCGAAGAATTATTAAAACAAATAGAGTTTAAAGGTACAGTTTGCTTAAGACAATCGATTTCTCGTTATCTTTATGAAGAAAGGGGAATGAAAGTTTCTTATGAGGATATAATAATCGGAGCCGGCTCAGAATATCTTTATGGAGTCATTAGCATAATTTTAGGTGAAGAAACATACGTTGCCGTCGAATGCCCCACATACCCCAAAATATTGAATGCTTACAAAAGCAACAAAATAAAAATATTAAACTTAAATATGGATAATGAAGGGGTTGACATATCCGATTTAAATAATAAAGATTGTAATATTATTCATATTTCTCCGTCTCATAATTTTCCTACAGGAATTGTTACAAGCCCCAAAAGAAGGCAAGAAATTCTAACGTGGCTTTCGAATCAAAAAGACAGATATGTGATTGAAGATGATTTTGACAGCGAATTAAGAATTACAGGAAAACCGATTCCGGCCCTTTATTCAATGGATAAATCAAACAGAGTAATTTATATGAACACCTTTTCAAAAACCATTGCGCCGTCTGTTAGAATAAGTTATTGTGTGCTACCGCATGATTTAGCTCTTAGAGCAGAAGAAATATTCAAACACAGTTCATGTACGGTTTCGTCGTTTGAGCAATATACACTTTCATCTTTTATTGATAACGGATATTTTGAAAGGCATATAAATCGAAACAGGAAATATTATAAGAAATTACGTGAAGATCTATATAAAGTTTTATTAGAGGAAAATACAGATAAATTAAGATTTATAGACTCTCAAGCAGGTCTTCACTTTATGATAGAAATAAAAACCGATAAAAACGATGATGAATTAAAACAAATGTTTGAAAGCAATAATATCAAAGCATCTTTTTACTCTGATTATTGTAAAGATAACATGATAGCACATAGGCTGCTTGTTAATTATTCCGGCTTAAATGTTGAGCAATTTTCAGCAGCTTTAGATATTTTATTAAAAAATATTTGATTATCAATTGCAAAAAAGTTTAATAAATGTTATTTTAATAAAAACAGATACGGAGGTTTAATATGGGAAAGAATATTATTATCGCCGGCCTTGGCCATGGCGGAATTTCAGTGGGTGCAATACTTGCAAAGGCAGGTTATAATGTAACTGTTTATGAGCAAAAATCTGAGGGAACACTCGGCTATGATTGGACTGATATTTTTGCGCCGGATTCTCTTGCTGACGCGGGAATACCTATGCCTCCAAAAGATAAATATACTTATAAAGAAGATATGACATTTTTCAGCCCCTCTGAAAAAGTGGGCCTTAGGCAACATGTAGCACAGGATAATTTGGAGATTAAGCTGGAAAGAAAAGATATTTATGATCATCTCATAAATCATGCAATTAATTCCGGAGTTAAAATTGTTTATGATTGTAAGGCAAATGGTCCTATAATCCTCGGCAGCAGGGTAGTGGGAATAAATACAGATAAAGGTGATTTCTATGGCGATTTGATAATTGATGCCTGTGGAATGAATTCCCCTGTGAGATCTAATTTGCCGGAAAGCTTTGGAATAGAAAAAAACGCCTCAAGGAAAGAGAAAATCACTATTTTCAGAGCTTTTTATAAGAAAGCAAGTGATATTGATGTTGAGGCAAAATTTAAGGTTATTTTATTTAAAGACAATATCCTCGGCGTCAGCTGGGTTGCGTCTGAAGAGAATCATACTGACCTCTTAATCGGTAGATTTAATGATTTTGATATGAATGAGGTTAATAGATTTGCTGATGTATTGAGAAAAACAAATCCGACTCTCGGAACAGAAATATTAAGAGGCGGTCAATTCGTTGAAATACCAACAAGGCAGCCTCTTTCAATGATGGTCGCAGATGGCTATGCCGCAATAGGGGACAGTGCATTTATGACTGTGCCCATAATCGGTTCCGGTATAGCAAATTCTCTTCGTGCCTCAAGAATGCTTGCGGATACGATTATCGCCGATAAAAAGGATTTATTCAATAAAGAAACTCTCTGGAGTTACCAATATAATTACTATAAAAAATTAGGTTCAGGTCTTGCACCGCTTGCAGCTGCAAAACTTTGCCTTTTTGACCTTACCCCGGATGAGGTAGATTATGCCTTTGAAAGCGGCATGGTTAATGAGGATAACATAACTATTGGCTCGGATTTCACAAGCTACAAGAGAATTAATACAAATTTAATGGATGTAATCAATAAAGGTAAATTGGTTTGCAAAAATTCAAGCCTTTTAAAGAAACTTCCTAAGTTTGGATTGCTTATAGGTAGGGCAATAGCTGTAAGTGCAGTTTTACCCAAAACATATAATTCTAAAAGTGTTGATATCTGGAAAAAAGCCTACGAATCGGCTTTTAAGTCCGGTAAATAAATTTAAGCCAAAAGAAAAAGCACCACAATTGTGGTGCTGTTTTTCTTTTTTTACATTTTCTTGCAAGCTTCAACAAGGGCTTTCATTTCTTCATCGCTAAGGGTAACGCCTTTGCCCATTCTGTCGTGCTCAGGTGACCACTCACGGATGTCATACTTTGCGTCGCGACCTCCCCAGCTAACAAGATTAAGTTCTTTTTGCCAGCCTCTTGCATTTTCTGAAAGAACAGCAACAGTCTCAACAATTTCATAAGTAAAAGCAGGCATAGTGGTTCTCCTTTCATAAAATTTATTCGATATTATTATATATTAAAGAATTTTAAATGTAAATAGAATTTTATAAAATTTTTGAAAATAAGGAGAAAAATTTTTAATCTTTATCATTATCAGATATTTTATGAAGCTCAAATGGGGTTGACTGATAGACAAAATAGTTTAGCCAGTTTGAATAAAGTAAGTTAGCGTGAGCACGCCACGAGACTACAGGGGCTAAGCGCATATCATCATGAGGGTAATAATTTACCGGGCATTTTATTTCTTTTCCTGCCATCAAATCTCTCCTGTATTCTTTATCAAGAGTATATTGGTCATATTCTGCATGGCCTGTAATAAAAATCTGACGACCGTTTTTGGTCATAAGTATAGCCGGGCCTGCTACAGATGATGAGGCAAGAATTTTTAATCTCGGCTCCTTTTCTATATCTTCTCTTCTAATTTCGGTGTGCCTTGAGTGAGGAATATAGAAGACATCATCAAATCCCCTGAGTAGAATTGATTTTTTATAATCGGCTTTATGTGAAAAAACACCGAACATTTTTTCTTTGAGTGGATATTTGTTTATTCCGAAATGATAATATAAAGCAGCTTGTGCGCCCCAACAAATGTGAAATGTACTGTAAACGTGAGTTTTGCTCCATTCCATGATTTCACAGAGCTCATCCCAATATTCAACTTCATTAAATTCTAAGTTTTCAACAGGTGCACCGGTTATTATCATTCCATCGTAATATTTATCTTTTATTTCACTGAATACTTGATAGAAGGATAAAAGATGATCTTCGCTTGTGTTCTTTGATTTATGAGATTCTGTATGAATCAGCGTTAATTCAACCTGTAGCGGTGTGTTACCCAGAAGCCTTGAAAGTTGAGTTTCAGTATCGATTTTTGTGGGCATTAGATTCAGCAATAATATTTGCAGCGGACGTATATCTTGTGTCATGGCACGTGTTTCAGTCATTACAAATATATTTTCTTCTGTTAAAATTTTAGTTGCGGGTAATTCGTTTGGAATTTTAATTGGCATTTTATTTTCTCCAAATTATTAAATGATGTTAACTGTTTGAAATGTAATTTTTAATACCTGTTACAGTAGCTTTAGCAAGAATTTCTCTTGTGGAAGCGTTTTGCAATGCTTGGCATTCAATTGTATTTGATACAAATCCATATTCGATAAGTACAGCCGGACATTCTTCAATTCTCGATACTTTGAAGGCATAAAAACTTGTGCCCCTGTCAACCTTACTCTTCCCTTGACCACTGTATATTGAATTGTTATACGCAGATACAATTGCTTCGTGAATGTATTTTGCAAGAGGCTGAGAATAAGCTCTGTAATAATAGGCTGAAGTACCGTAAGCGGACGATGATGATGAAGAATCACAGTGTATGGAGATATACAAATCCGGCTGTTGATTCCTTGCCATCATTGTTCTTGAACTTAGGCTGAGAAAGCTATCAGAGTTTCTTGTCATTATTACGTTTGCACCTTCTGATTCAAGCAGCTCTTTGATCTTATTTGCTAAAGATAAATTTACCTTTTTTTCTGACCATTGTGAAGATGACACTGCACAGCTTGCTCCGCCGTCATATCCACCGTGCCCCGGGTCGAGCATAATAGTATAACCGCTTAAAGATGAAGGCTTTGATTTAATTGTTATGGTTAATACTCCGTTTGAATACTCATAATGATAACCGTAAAATTTACCTGAATTGGCGAAAGAAAGTTTGATAGTAGCATTTGTGCCGTCGGTTGATGCACTTCCGCTTTTGATTATGGAATTGGAAAAATTGAGTGAACCGGATATGTTGCTTGTATCACTGAATGTAAATTCAAGGCCGCTGCAATCTACTTTTGATACGGCAACCATTCGGCCGTTATATGACGAGTAACTTTGACCGGTTAGCTTTGCATTAAAGGCGACAAGTCTGTTCATCTCAAGCTTAATAATCGTATTTCCGTTAGAATTATAACAGGATAAAATGTTAATATGATTTGAGGGCATTTTATAACCATCTATTACTTTTAGATGCGTAATTTTTGTGTCGGAGCCAGAGGTTGTGTTTTCTTCTCTGAATAAGGGCACTTTTACTCCGGATGAAAGATAATAATATGTAACATTATCGCTATCATCGCTGCAAGTTCCTGAGCCTGTAATGTAATCGACTGTTCCTTTAAGAAGAGGGGAACAATCGGGAACAGACTTGGATGAGGTGTTACTGCCGGAATATGTTTCCACATAGTCATCTGTGATCAAACATAATTTAGCTGTTCCTAATCCGTAATTCTCGGTATAGCTGTATTGCTGTAAGCTGCTGTTTGATTTGTTTTCGCTTGATGATGAGGATGATGAAGATGTTGTTTCATCATTTCCATTTAATGCTGTTCTTGTTCTTTCAGTTAAAATTCTTGTCGTCCTTGTGGTTCTGCCGCCCTCTGTTGATGATTCCGTTTCGGTAACGCTTGCGGATGTTTCAGATGATGTTGTGGCAGATGTTTCAACATTCACAGCCTGTGTATTGGCACTTTTTGTTTCGTTTGCACTTACGGTTATAGATGCACCGTTCTTTGATTCGCTGGTTCCGTTAAGTGTTGCGGTAACCTTATAATTACCCAGTTTCTGCGAAGATGATTTTCCGGCAGGAGTTTTTAAACTTGTGCTGAATGTAGCAAAATCAGAGCCGCTGTCCGCCAATGTATCACTATTTGAGTCTTCTCCTGAAAGCTTTGTAAGCGTATACGTTTTTCCGTTAAATTCTGCTGTTACTTTAGCGTCTTTATGGGCAACAGCTGTAATTTCAACTTCTATTCCACCGGGAACGGTAACTGATTTATTGGGTGAAACGGATTTAAGAAGTTTTATTTTATAGTTTACGTTGTAGGTGTAGGATTTACCCTTGTGTTCAAATACGATTTTATTGTTTCCCACACTTAAAATACAATCAACTGAAAAATCGCCGTTATCAGCTGTTTTTATTACATTTCCATTGCAAGTTAATTCATATAACGGGCTTGATGAGCCTTTAAAAGAAATAGTTGAGGTGTCAACAGAAAAAGAATTTTTTGAATAATTGGAAATTGAAAAATCTTTATCAACAAGATATGTCTCTCTCTTTGATATGTATTCTTTTACGGATTTGGCAGCGGCGCCTGTTGCGCTTGATATACTGCCATAGTAGTAAAACGCCAAAGCTTTGCATTGCGACATTGTGGCAGATGATGAAATAGTGTTGATTATTTCTAAAGCATCATTTGAACTGATATTTTTTAGATTGTTCAAATTTTGGCACATCCAAATATCTGTTGTTGCTTCGTTCCAAACATTTTGAGCATTTTGAAATTCCTCTATATCATCAGAGGTCTGTTTGATAAACATAAAGTCAACTTCATCTGTGATTTGTGTAATGCTATTTGATATTTTAGAAATATCAGACGGTTCATATGCAATTTTTAAATTGTTGTCGGTTTTCTTTAAATCATTCTTAAGCGCTGTAAAATTATTGCCGAATTGCTCTGAAGTTTCATCTAATCCGTAGATAATCACAAAATCTACATTGTTATCTGCAACAAATGTTGAAAGATTATTTTCTGTTCCGTTTATTCTTAATCCTGTATATATTTTTTCATCTCTTGATACTTGAATTAAGGAAGAAATGTTATCAGCTTTAAGCTCATCAAAATCAAATATTATTGAGTTAAAACCGTTTGCTGTTATGCTTTTTATTTCTTCTTGTGAATTATCGTTGTATGAATTATATATCGCTGTTACAACAGAGGCGGGAGCTTCAATCTTAGGCCTTGCTGCAGTAGATTCTTCAACAATATATTCTGCTATTGTGCTATTCTCGTCTTCCGAGCCTTCTTCAAATTGCTTTTTGAATGAATCTACAGCTCCTGTTGCAAATAAACTGATTATTACAGCTGCAATTAATAGAATTACGGAAACTATTGAAATGATTAAAATTTTTCTTTTATCCATAAAAACCTCAAATTTGTTATTGACAGTTATTTGTTCTGAAAATATAATATATACGGGTGATTTTATGATTTTCGGGTTTGTTAAATTTCTGATTATTTATCTTTTGATTATGTCTGCAGTTGCAGTTTTTATAACCATACTTGATAAGTACAAGGCTGTAAATCATAAATGGAGGATTCCCGAAGCTACACTTTTAACTGTGGGATTACTCGGCGGTTCCTTTTCAATGTACATAACCATGAAAATCATTAGGCATAAGACCAAACATTTAAAATTTATGGTTGGCTTACCTATTGAAATGCTTTTAGATGCAATTTTAATTGCTGCAATTGTTTATTTTATTTATAAATAATTAATTTTATTGTACTATAGTCAGTGTTAAATTTCAACTATTATTTATATATCTATAGGAGTTTCTATGCTTTGCTCTCTATGCCCTCGCAAATGTAATATAGACAGAACAAATAAAATAGGATATTGTGGCGTAAATGAAAAAATTCGTGTAGCTAGAGCTGCTCCTCACTACTGGGAAGAGCCTTGTATCAGTGGAAAAAACGGATCGGGTACTGTGTTTTTTTCGGGATGTAATCTCGGATGCGTTTTTTGCCAAAATTATCAGTTAAGCCATGAGGCATTTGGAAAAGATGTTACGGAATATGAACTGATGAAAATTTTTGACAACCTCATAAATAAAGGCGTTCATAATATCAACCTTGTTACGCCAACACATTATTCTCATGTTCTTTCAAAAGTACTCAAAGAATTTAATTCACCTGTGCCCGTTGTTTATAACACTTCTTCTTACGAATCAGTCGATGCACTAAAAGAGCTTGATGGTTTAGTGGATATTTATTTGCCGGATATCAAATATTACGATAATGAACCTGCTTTGAAATATTCAAAAGCAAAAGATTATTTCCTGTATGCTTCTGAAGCTGTTATAGAAATGTACCGACAGGTCGGTGATTTAATAATCGATGATAACGGAATAGCCCAAAGGGGAATATTAATTAGGCATATGCTTTTGCCCGGTAACATAAGTCAAGCAGTTAAAATATTTAACTGGGTTGCCGATAATCTGTCGTTAGATACTTATATTAGTGTGATGAGGCAATATACTCCTTACGGCGAAGCGAAAAATATTAGCCCAATAGATAGACCTATTACCGCTAAGGAATATAAGATAGCAAAGCAAAAAATTGAAGAAATCGGCTTTGAAAATATTTATTTTCAGAAAAAATCATCCAGTGATGAAATTTTTATTCCGGATTTTAACCTTGAAGGAGTAGAAAATTTATTATTGAAATAATGTATATTCAAAAAGGAGAATTTGTATGTCAAAATCAAAAGGATTCATAAGTGAATTTAAAAAATTTATTATGAGAGGTAATGTTATTGATCTTGCTGTCGGCGTAATTATAGGCGGAGCATTTCAAACTATAGTTAATTCACTTGTAAGTGATATTATTATGCCTATTATAAGTCTTTTCACCGGTGGTATTGATTTTTCAAACTGGTTTATTGCTCTTGACGGTGAGAAATACGCTACTCTTGCCGAAGCTCAAGCAGCGGGCGCTTCGGTACTTGCATTCGGTAATTTTATCAGCGCTGTTTTGAATTTCTTGATAATGGCTTTTGTTATTTTTTGCTTGATTAAAGTAATTAATTCAATTGCCGATAAAACAAAGAAGAAAGAGGAAGTTGTTGAAGAAAAGCCAACAACAAAGACTTGTCCTTATTGCAAGAGTGAAATTTCAATTGAAGCAACGAAATGTCCGCATTGCACTTCTGATTTGTCCAAATAATTAAATTCTATGGCACATTGTTTTTGCAATGTGCCTTTTGTGACGGTGATTTGATGTTAGAAATAAAAACAATTTCTTCCCTTGAAAAAATATTTGATAACAAAAATCTTTCCTGCAATGAGATGAATTCATTTTCTATGCTGAAAAATGAAAGGCTGAATTTTCAAGTTGTTTTAAAATCAGATGAAGATGCCAACATTACTATAGGTAAATTTTCAAACATAAACTGTGATATTCATTTTTACGTTGTTGAAAATGTGCCTGTTAAATTTGCCGCCTATAGTGATTCAGATGATTTTTTTGTCAGCAAAGAGCCTGGAATGTACCCGGATGTATTGAAACCAATAGATAATAGTTTTATCTTAAAAAAGAATAAAAATACATCAATTTGGATTGAGGTTTCTGACCCCGCAAGCTCAGGTTTGCTCGATTTGAAATTGAAATTTAATGATTCACTCGTTAATATCAAAATAAATGTAATTGATGCAATCTTGCCGAATGTAGATTTTATTACTACAAATTGGTACCATGCCGATTGCATTTGTGATTTTTACCATATTAAACCTTTTTCAGAGGAATTTTGGAGAATAAATGAAGAGTTTATCAAAACTGCTGTTTATCATGGGATGAATTGTATTTTGACTCCTCTTTTTACTCCTCCGCTTGATACGGCTGTGGGAAAAGAAAGAACGACAATGCAGCTTGTAGATATTAAAATAAGAGGCGGTAAATATATTTTCGGCTTCAAGAATTTAAAAAAATGGATTGATTTGTGTAAAAATTGCGGAATTGAATATTTTGAAATGAGCCATCTGTTTACTCAATGGGGGGCAAAACATTCACCTAAAATTATTGCAAAAGACAAAAAGGGGAGAGTTAAGCGGATTTTTGGATGGGAAACCAAAACAAAAAGCAGGAAATATGAAAAATTTATTGCTCAGTTTGCCAAATCACTTAACTCATTTATATGCAGAGAAAATTTAGCTGATAAAATCTTTTTTCATATTTCAGATGAGCCTGATATAGCAAACTTACAAACTTATAAATACAGGGCAGAAATTGTAAAAAAAGCTTTTCCCAATTATCCGATTATTGATGCTTTATCCGATTTTGACTTTTTCAAAAAGGGTTATGTTGATATACCTGTACCAAATGAAAATGAAATAGAAAGTTTCTATGGTAAAACAAGTAATTTATGGACTTATTATTGCTGTTCACAGTGCAGAGATAACGAACCTAACAGATTTATTGCAATGCCTTCTGTAAGAAACAGGGTACTTGGACTGCTTGTATACAAATACAATTTAAATGGTTTTTTACATTGGGGCTATAATTTTTATAATTCTCAATTTTCATTAGAACACATAAATCCATTTAAAACAACCGATGCCGGCGAAAAATTTCCTTCCGGTGACGCTTTTGTTGTTTACCCCGCAAAAGACGGAAAAGCTTTATGCTCCCTCAGATTAAAAGTTTTTTATGATGCTTTACAAGATTACAGAGCTCTAAAACTATTGGAATCATATATTGGTGAGCAAAAAGTTGCCGAGATATTAGGAGATATTACTTTTAATACTTATCCTCATGACAATTCTTGGTTAATTGATATCAGAAACAAAGTTAACGCATTGATATATGAAAATATTTAAAAATAACCGTAATGTGTTATTTAAATTTTATCTTTTTGTGCATTATGCAATAAATTTGCAAGATTGACAATAAATACTTGCAAAATGTCTCCGAATATAGTAATATATCCCATATAATTTGCATCTTTTTGTCGGAGGTTATGCATAATGAACATTTCTTGTATGAGTAAAGAACAGCTAGAAGAAAGGTATAATCAGCTTAATAAAGAATATGCGGATTATAAAGCGCTTTCATTAAACTTGAATATGGCAAGGGGAAAGCCCGGCGCAGAACAGCTTGATTTATCTAATGCTATGCTTAACCCTGATTTGCTTGGTGATTTTAAGGCAAGTGACGGCACTGAAACAAGAAACTATGGTGTACTTGATGGTATACCTGAGTGCAAGGCTATCTTCTCGGAAATGTTAGGTGTGCCCGAAAAGAATATAATTATTTTCGGCAATGCAAGCCTTACAATAATGTATGATTATGTATCTCAGTGCATGATATTCGGCGCAGGTTACAAACCTTGGGCGGCTCAAGATGGTATAAAATTCCTTTGTCCTGTTCCCGGTTATGACAGACATTTTGGCATACTTGAGCATTTTGGCATTGAGATGATAAATATTCCCATGAATTCCGATGGCCCGGATATGAACTTGATTGACGAATATGTTAAAGACCCAAAAGTTAAAGGTATAATCTGTGTTCCTATGTATTCAAATCCCGGCGGAGTAACTTTTTCCGATGCTGTTGTTGAAAGATTTGCTTCCCTTAAACCGGCAGCAAAAGATTTCAGAGTTATATGGGATAATGCTTATTGCGTTCATCATCTCAGTGACGATTGCGATAAACTTGCTAATATTTTTGAAGTTGCCAAAAAATACGGCAATGAAGATTTATTTATTGAGGTTGTATCTACATCTAAAATCAGCTTCCCCGGTGCAGGCGTTGCAGCGCTTGCCGCATCCGATGCAAACATCGCTTCAATAAAGAGCAGAATGTCAATTCAAACTATAGGTTATGATAAAATAAATCAGTTAAGGCATGTTGCTTTCTTCAAAAATTTTGACGGAATCAAAGAGCACATGAAAAAACATGCCGCAATAATAAAGCCTAAATTTGATATTGTTATTGATGGGTTTAATACTTACCTTAAAGATAAAGGAATTGCTGAGTGGACTAACCCCAAAGGCGGATATTTTATAAGCCTTGATGTTGTTCCGGGCACAGCCAAAAGAACGGTTCAGCTTTGCAAAGATGCCGGCGTAACTCTTACAGGTGCAGGTGCAACTTACCCATATAAGAAAGATCCGGAAGATAAAAATATCAGAATAGCTCCTACATTTCCTTCAACGGATGAGCTTAAAACTGCCGTAAAGATTCTTTGCTTGTGTGTTGAAATTGCCGCAATTGAAAAATATTTGAATAAATAATAATAATTTGATGTAAAAAGACTGCAGAAAACTGAAATTCAGTAAATTCTGCAGTCTGTTTTTATACGCTGAATAAAATTTTCCCGTAGGATGGGAAGGGCCAATAATCAGTTGCCGTGAAGGTTTCTGCCTTGTCAATATCTTCCCTGATTTTATCCATAACAGGTATAATTCTTGATTTATAGTTGTTTGCTTTTTCCAAGGCATCGGTAATTTTGGAAGTGTTTTTCAATTCTTCTTCTAATAAAGATGTTTGCTTAAACACTCTTCCGCAAATTTCGGAAAGAGTTTCCAAAATTTGCTCTTCATAGGAGCAGTCTACACTTAATGAAGCAGCTTTTTTGGAGTTTATTGCAGATGATACCTCTGCAGAGTAAAGAGAAATTGCCGGCAGATAGTCTTTTTTGATCATATCCAAAGCTGTTAATGCTTCAATATTTATGGCTTTGTTGTAATTGTCAAGATATATTTCGTATCTTGCCTCAACTTCTGTTCTGCTGAAAACTTTATGTTCTTCAAAAAGTTTAATATTTTTTTCATGGATTAAATATGGCAAGCAGTCGGGAGTAGTGGGTAAATTAAGAAGACCTCTTTTGTTTGCTTCTTCAATCCACTTGTCATCATAACCGTTTCCATTAAATATAATTCGTTTATGATCTTTTATTGTTTTCTTAATGAGAGCATGTAAGGATTCTTCAAAGTTTTCAACGTTTTCAAGCCTGTCCGCATAAGATTTAAGAGATTCAGCTACAATAGTGTTAAGCACAATATTAGCGCTTGAAATTGTACTTGCAGAGCCAAGCATACGAAATTCAAACTTATTACCTGTAAAAGCAAAGGGAGAAGTTCTGTTTCTGTCTGTTGTATCTCTTGCAAATTTCGGTAAAACATGAACGCCTACTTTAAGAGGTGTTTTTTCAAGGGCATCGTATTCAGAATCATTTTCAATGGCATTAAGAATACCAGTAATTTCGTCGCCGAGGAACATTGAAATTACTGCCGGCGGTGCTTCATTCGCTCCAAGTCTATGGTCATTTCCCGCAGTTGCAACGCTGATTCTTAATAAATCCTGATAATCATCAACCGCTTTTAAAACTGCACAAAGGAAAAGTAGGAATTGAGCGTTTTCATAAGGCGTATCGCCCGGCTCAAGTAAATTTTTGTTATCCATGGTGCAAATTGACCAGTTGTTATGCTTACCACTGCCGTTTACACCTTCAAAAGGCTTTTCGTGAAGAAGACAAACAAGATCGTGCTTTGCAGCTGTTTTCTTCATTATTTCCATTGTAAGCTGATTTTGGTCGCTTGCAATGTTTGTAGTTGTGAAAATGGGTGCAAGTTCATGTTGAGACGGAGCAACCTCATTGTGTTCTGTTTTGGCTAATACCCCAAGTTTCCAAAGCTCTTCATCCAAATCCTTCATGAATGCCGCAACTCTCGGCTTAATTGAACCATAGTAATGGTCATCGAGCTCTTGACCTTTGGGAGGCATAGCACCAAAAAGAGTTCTTCCCGTAAAAATCAAATCTTTGCGGTTATCATAATCTTCTTTGTTTATTAAAAAGTATTCCTGCTCAGCTCCAACAGTAGTTTTAACTCTTCCGTTTTCTTCGCCGAAAAGATTCATAATTCTTACAGCTTGCCTGTTTAATGCTTGCATAGAGCGCAAAAGGGGAGTCTTTTGGTCTAACGCTTCACCGGAATATGAGCAAAAAGCCGTGGGAATACATAAAACACCTTCTTTTATAAAGGCATAAGATGTTGGGTCCCAAGCCGTATACCCTCTTGCCTCAAACGTTGCTCTTAAACCACCTGAGGGGAATGAAGATGCATCGGATTCGCCTTTGAAAAGTTCTTTTCCGGAAAATTCCATTATTACGCTGTCATTTCCTTTTGCGGAGATAAAACTGTCGTGTTTTTCTGCAGTAATTCCGGTCATTGGCTGAAACCAGTGAGTGAAATGTGTAGCTCCGTTTTCAACTGCCCAATCCTTCATAGCGTTTGCTATGATATTTGCCGATTCAATATCAAGTCTTTTGCCTTCGTTAATGGCAATTTGAACCTTTTGATAAATATCGGCAGGCAGCCTTTCTTTCATTGTTTTGTCGTTAAATACCTTACATCCGAAATAATCAGGTACATTCATTTGTAAATCTCCTTAATATCTCTCTTAAAATAATATGAAAATTATTCGTTTAAAAATTTTTGATAAGCATTTACTGCCAATTTATCGCATCTTTCGTTTTCCGGGTGGCCGTCATGGCCCTTAACCCAGTAAAATTTATATTCGTGTTTGTTAAGCTCATTCAGTAAATCTTGCCATAAATCCGTATTAAGAACAGGGGATTTGTCTTTCTTTTTCCAGCCTTTTGTTACCCAATTCCAAATCCATCCTTCTGAAAATGCTTTGCAAACATAAGTTGAATCTGAGTATATTGAAACTTCACATTTTTCTTTCAGTATTTTTAATGCTTCAATTACAGCTGTAAGCTCCATTCTGTTATTAGTTGTTTCTCTTTCTCCGCCGCTTATTTCTTTTTCGGCATCACCGTATCTGAGAATTGAACCCCAGCCGCCCGGGCCCGGGTTACCGGAACAGGCACCATCTGTAAATATATCTACATGCTTCAAATTATCATCCCTCTGTTTATTTTCAGCCATTTTATCATATATAAATTTATTTTACAATATTAAAAACAAATTTATACAACTTATTGTAGAAAATATTGACTTTAATTCAATATGTGGTATACTGTGTTAGTTGAATTATGCGAATTTTCAAGGAGGAAATCTGATGCCGAAAAAGAATGAATATAATAATGATAGTATCAGGCTTCTTAAAGATGAAGAAAGAGTCAGAGAAAAACCTGCCGTTATATTCGGCTCCGATGGGCTTGACGGCTGTGAACACGCCATATTTGAAATTGTTTCAAACTCTGTAGATGAGGCAAGAGAAGGATACGGCGATAAAATCATAGTTACAAGGTTTTCTGATTGCTCTGTTGAGGTGCAAGATTACGGCAGAGGTCTGCCCGTAGATTATAACTCAAAAGAAAAAAGATATAACTGGGAATTACTTTTTTGCGAATTATATGCCGGCAGCAAATATGATAATAATTCCGGCAGCAACTATGAGTTTTCTCTCGGTACTAACGGCTTAGGACTTTGCGCCACTCAATACGCTTCCGAATATATGGAAGCTGAAATTCACGCCGGTGGCTTTAAGTATAATCTTGAATTCAAAAAAGGTAAGCCTTATGGCGAAATGAAAAAAGAGCCATATAGTAAAAGAGATACAGGTACAAGAATTAAATGGCGCCCCGACCTTGATGTTTTTACAGAAATCAATGTTTCAGATGAATATTTCAAAGATATGCTTATGCATCAGTCCGTTGTTAATGCCGGTGTTCATTTCATTTACAAAAATCAAAAGGGTAACTCATTTGAAACAACTGAATATTATTACGAAAATGGTATTGAAGATTATTTAAAAGAAAAAATCGGTGATGATGCCTTAACTTCCATTCAATCATGGAAACAGGAAACCGAATGTAAAGACAGAGACGACCTTGATTATTATAAATTAAAAACCAATGTTGTTGTTGCTTTTTCTAATAAAATTCAGTTTAAGGAGTATTATCACAACTCAAGCTTCTTGGCAAACGGAGGTTCACCTGATAAAGCCACAAGAAATGCTTTTGTTTATCAAATAGATTCATACCTTAAAGAAAAGGGCAAATATCAAAAGAGTGACAGCAAAATCACTTTTCAAGATATAGATGATTGCCTTGTGCTTGTTATTTCTTCGTTTTCAACATTCACTTCTTATGAAAACCAAACTAAAAAAGCAATAAATAATAAAGGTATTCAAGATGCAATGACTGCATTTTTGAAGAATCAGTTAATGGTCTATTTTATTGAAAACCCACTTGACGCCGAAAAGATTTCAACCCAAGTGCTTATAAATATGCGTTCAAGGGTTAAGGCTGAAAAAACAAGATTAGGTGAAAAAGAAAATTTAACCAAAAATGTAAATAATCTTACAAACAGAATCCAAAAGTTTACGGATTGCAGAAGTAAGGATGCTTCCGTAAGAGAATTATTTATAGTTGAAGGTGATTCCGCTAAGGGCGCTTGCGTTCAGGCAAGAAACTCCGAATTTCAAGCTGTTATGCCCATTAGAGGCAAAATCTTAAACTGCTTAAAAGTTGATTATGACCGCATTTTCAAAAGCGAAATCATTACAGATTTGCTTAAAGTTATCGGATGTGGCGTTGAAATAAAAAATAAGCCTAAATCCGGTAAAGACCTTGTTTCGTTTAATATTGATTTGTTAAGATGGAGTAAGATAATTATTTGTACCGATGCGGATGTTGACGGCTTCCAAATTCGTACACTTGTGCTTACTATGATTTATCGCCTTATGCCCACTCTAATTTCAGAGGGAAAAGTGTTTATAGCAGAATCACCACTTTATGAAATCAACTGCGGTGATGAGGTTTGGTTTGCTTATACCGAAAAAGAAAAGGCAGAAGTGCTTGAAAAGATTGGCAACAAGAAATATATTATTCAGCGTTCCAAAGGTCTTGGTGAAAATGATGCGGATATGATGTCTTTAACTACTATGAATCCCGCCACAAGAAGACTTATTAAAATTGACCCATCTTATGCCGAAGAAACCGCAGTTAAATTTGAGCTACTTCTCGGTGATAATTTGCAAGGAAGAAAAGATTATATATCTGAATTTGGTCATCTTTATATTGATGATACTGATTTATCTTAATCGGAGAGAATTATGGCAAAAAATTCTAAAAAAGAAAAAGTGAATACGGGAAAACAACTTGACAGTAAAACCCATATTTTCGGCGCAGGTGAAATAGTTGAGCAAAAGATAGTTGACACTCTTGAAACGAACTATATGCCCTACGCTATGAGCGTTATTATGTCAAGAGCAATTCCCGAAATAGATGGTTTTAAACCTTCTCACAGAAAAATTTTATATATGATGTATAAAATGGGGCTTTTGACGGGGCCGAGAGCAAAATCCGCTAAAATCGTAGGTCAAGTTATGATGCTTAACCCTCATGGTGATGCCGCTATATATGATACTATGGTGCGTCTGTCAAAAGGTTATGATGCTTTGCTGCATCCTTATGTTGATTCTAAGGGCAATTTCGGTAAAGCATACTCAAGGGATATGATGTGGGCTGCATCAAGATATACAGAGGCAAAGCTCGAAAAAATCTGTGCAGAGCTTTTTAACGATATTGACAAAGATACTGTTGATATGGTTGATAACTTTGATAACACCATGAAAGAGCCGAGGCTTTTGCCTGTAACATTCCCATCTGTGCTTGTAAATTCCAATACAGGTATTGCCGTCGGTATGGCAAGCTCAATTTGTTCATTTAATCTTTCTGAGGTTTGCAACACAACAATAGAACTGCTTAAAAATCAAAATGCCGATGTTACTGAAACATTACTTGCTCCTGATTTTTCAGGTGGTGGATTACTTCTTTATGACAAAGAAACCATTGAAGAAATTTACAAAACCGGCAGAGGTAGTTTTAAGGTAAGAGCAAAATACAGATATGATAAATCCAACAGCTGTATAGAGGTTTATGAAATTGCTCCGTCAACTACTAGCGAAGCAATAATTGATAAAGTTATCGAAAAGGTTAAAGAGGGCAAATTCAAAGAAATCAGCGACATCAGAGATGAAACAGATTTAGGCGGTCTTAAAATTACAATTGATGTAAAAAGAGGCACTGACCCAGATCTACTCATGAAAAAGCTTTACGCTTCAACTCCTCTTGAAGATTCATTTTCTTGTAATTTTAATGTTCTTGTTAACGGCTATCCGAAAGTAATGGGCGTAAAAGAAATTTTGCTTGAATGGATAAATTTCAGAACTAATTGTATTCGCAGAAGAACAACATTTGAACTCAATAAAGCAAAAGAAAAACTTCATCTTTTAAGAGGTCTTGAAAAAATACTTCTTGATATTGATAAAGCTATTTCAATTATCAGAAATACCGAAGAAGAAGTTGAAGTTGTTCCGAACCTAATGATAGGCTTCAAAATTGATAAAATCCAAGCCGAGTATGTTGCGGAAATCAAACTTAGGCACTTAAATAAAGAGTATATTCTTAAAAGACTTCAAGATATTGAAAAGCTTGAAGAGGGAATTAAAGACAGAGAAGATATTCTTGCTAATCCAAAGAGAGTTAAAAAGATTATCGCAACAGAACTTAAAAATGTTTCGGTAAAGTACGGTAAAGAACGTAAAACAGAGATTGCTTATTCTTACGAAGCTTCTGTTTCCGAAGAAAATGACGAAGTTCCCGATTATCCGGTTACTGTATTCTTCACAAAAGAGGGGTATTTCAAAAAGGTTACCACACAATCTCTTAATCAGTCCGCAAGGATGAATGGTGTGCATAAATTAAAAGAAAATGATGAAATTGTTGAAACCATAGAAACTTCCAACAATAAAGAGTTACTTTTCTTCACTAACTTATATCAATGCTATAAAACAACCGTTTCGGCTTTTGATGATACCAAAATTAGCTCAATGGGTGATTATGTTGCCGCAAAGCTCGGAATGGATGAGGGCGAAGTCCCTGTATTTATGGCTGTTACAGATGATAGTTATAAAGGCTATATAATGTTCTTTTTTGAAAACGGTAAAGGGGTTAAAGTTGATCTTTCATCATATAAAACGCTTACTAAAAGGAAGAAGCTCATTAAAGCATATTCTAATAAATCTCCGCTTGTGAAAGCGGTTCAGCTTGTTGAGAATACAGAGCTTGTTGTGATTTCTTCTGCCGGCCGTCATCTTTTGATTAACACAGCTGTGATAAATTCCAAATCTTCAAAAGATTCTTCTGGCGTTGGAATTATTACCCTTAAAAAAGGTCAACGTCTTTTTGATGTAAGACCTTATGTTGAAGGTGAGTTTTCAAAAGTTTATCGTTTCAGGGCTAAAAACTTGCCCGCTGCTGGTGCTTTGCTTTCATCTGATGACAGTGCAGAACAGATTACTTTTTGATAATTTTATAAAATTATCCATAAGATAAAAAAATATCTTGCATTTATAACATTAATGTGGTATTATTCCATAGTAAAATTAGATTTATTTGGAGGTCAATTACCTATGTCTTGGTATGAAATCGTTCTTGGTGTAATTCTTATTATTACATCTGTTATACTCGTAACTATAGTTCTTATGCAGGAAGGCCGTGCAGATGGCCTTGGTGCTATTGCCGGTGGTGCAGAAACCTTCCTTGGTAAAAATAAAGGCAGAACAGTTGAAGAAAAGCTCGTAAAAATTACAAAAGCTTTTGCTATTATCTTCTTTGTTCTTTCTCTTTTAGCTACTCTTATAGTTCTTTTTATCGCTTAAATTACTAAATAATTTAAAACAGGCTTGCTGTTGTTAGCAGGCCTGTTTTTTAATGCTGTTCAAAAAAGAAAAATAATAAGTTGATTTTTTATTATTCTCACTATTAAAAATTAACTTTTAAAATTTCATTCATGCTGCCTGTTCGGTAGCCGATAATATCAAGCGAAACATAATTAAAACCGATTTTTTTTAATTCTTCATAAATTTTTAGCCTAATATTATCTTCCATAAATTTATGAAAGTCTTTTGGTAAAAGCTCTATGCGTGCAAGATTTGAATTGTGTACTCTTACTCTAAACTGCTCAAAACCTATATCGAGTAAAATTTGTTCGGCTCTGTCAACCATCTCGATTTTATCTTCGTTGATTTCTTCTCCGTAAGGAAATCTGCTTGCAAGGCAAGCAAAAGACGGCTTATCCCACGTGGGCAAATTAAAATACTTTGACAAATTGCGAATTTCTGTTTTGGTAAATTTTAATTCTCTTAACGGGCTTTTAATATTAAGCTCTTTAATTGCCGTTAAACCGGGGCGATAATCGCCTTCATCATCAAAATTTGAGCCTTCAATTACTTGATTTATTTTATTTTCAGCTGCAATATTCTTGAATTGATTAAATAATTGTTTTTTACATAGATAACAGCGATTTACGGGATTTTCCGAAAAGCCGTCAATCTCAAATTCATTTGCATTTATGATTATATGTTTAATCTTGTGATTTTTGCAGAATTCTTCTGCTTCCGAAAGCTCTCTTTTCGGGAACAAACAAGATGATGCAGTTAAAGCAATTATGTTATCATTGAGTGCTTTTTTTGAGGCAAAAAGCAGGAAAGTTGAATCAACACCGCTTGAAAATGCTACGGCTACACTCCCTAATCTCTCAATATAATTTTTTAATTCTTCATATTTATTCAGTAGATTTTTATCGATGCTATTCATTTTATCTCCGAATTTTAATCTATATTATATCCACCCACAAGGTCTTTAATAACCTCACTTGCAATTATTAAACCTGCAACGGATGGGGCAAAAGCAATGCTTCCGGGAGTGTCTCTGCGAGTGGTTGATTTGCTTTCTTCTATTGGTAAATTTTTAACAGGCTTGCGTGGCTGTTCCTCGGAATAGACTACCTTAAATGAGGGAATGTTTCTTTTTTTACATTCCGTTCTCATAACCCTTGCAAGAGGGCAAACCTTCGTTTTATAAATATCGGACACTTTAAAGCCTGTTGGGTCAAGTTTGTTGCCTGCACCCATGGCACTTATTACCGGTATTTGTGATTTTGTTGCTTTTTCAATAATTGCAATCTTTGCGGCAACAGTATCAACTGCGTCTATAATATAGTTATATTCTTCAAAATTAAAGCTATCTGAATTTTCGGGAAGAAAGAAGCATTTATGACCATTAACATTTATATCGGGGTTAATATCAGCCATTCTTTCTTTCATCACATCAACTTTGTATTTATCTATTGTTTTGTGAGTGGCGATAATTTGCCTGTTAATATTTGTAAGGCTAACTTTGTCATTATCCACTATATCAATAGTGCCTACTCCGCTTCTTGCAAGAGCCTCGCATACATATCCGCCAACTCCGCCAACACCGAAAACTATAACTCTTGATGAAGAAAGCCTATTCATTTTTTCTTTGCCCAAAAGTAGCTCTGTTCTTGAAAATTCATTAAACATTTTGCGTCCTTTTTATTTACCTAAAATGTCAGAAAGATTATTCATAATACGCCTTGCAATTTCAGGCTTGTTCATAGAATAAACATGTACATTTGTAATGTTATTTGCAAATAAGTCAATTATTTGATCCGTTGCGTAAGCTATACCCGCCTGCATCATAGCTTTAGGGTCGTTGCCGAATTTATCTACAAGGCTGATAAATCTTTGAGGCATAAATGAGCCGGAGAGCTTAATTGCTCTTTCCACTTGATTTGCGCTTGTTATTGGCATAATACCGGCAACGATAGGTGTGTTTATGCCTGCCTCTCTTATCCTGTACATAAAGTTGTAAAGCAAATTATTATCAAAAAACATCTGTGTAGTGAAAAATTCACAGCCTGCATTTGCTTTCTCTTTAAGATGCTCAATATCTGATTTTTTATTCATACTGTCGGGGTGAACTTCAGGGTAGCAAGCACCGCCAACACAAAGCTCAGGTGCGGATGCTTTAAGCTCTTTTACAAGCTCATAAGCATAATGATAATCCCATTTGCTTCTGTCGGAATTTATCATATCCTCGGGAATGTCGCCTCTTAAAGCAAGCACATTTTCTATTCCCGCTGCTTTAATATCATCTATCCTTTGCTTAACCATTTCTTTGGATGAAGAAACACAGGTAAGATGAGCAAGGGAGGGGACATCATATTTTTCTTTTATTTCCTTTGCTATATCAAGGGTGTATTTGCTTGTTCCTCCACCTGCACCATAAGTAACACTCATAAAAGCAGGCTTTAATGCTGCAATTTCATCAACCGCAGATTTTACAGACTCAAAAGCAGAATCTGTTTTCGGAGGAAAGACCTCAAAAGAAATAGAAGGCTTATTATCATTTACAATTTCTGAAATTTTCATCTTTTTCACCCTTAATTTTCATATCCGAGAGATGCAAGTTCTTTCGCTACACTTTCTTCACATGAACGCATTGCAAGAATTGTTTGCTCAAAAAGTTTATCTAAATCCCAGCCGAGAAGCTCAGCGCCATAGATAATTACATCACGAGAGCAACCTGCGGCAAATTTTTTATCTTTAAATTTCTTTTTAAGGCTCTTAATCTCAAGGTCGGAGGTGCTTTTTGAAGGGCGCATTTTTATAACTGCACCGATAAGACCTGTAAGCTCATCTGTTGCAAATAAAATTTTCTCCATTTGATGATTAGGCTCAATATCAACTGTTAATTTATAGCCGTGAGAGCATACGCTGTGAATTGCATCTTCGCTTACTCCTGCTTTTCTTAAAAGCTCCGGAGCTTTAATGCAATGCTCCTCCGGGTACATTTCAAAATCTATATCATGAAGAAGACCCACAATGCCCCAAAACTCTTCATCATCACCATATCCGAGTTCTTTTGCAAACCATTTCATAACTCCTTCAACCGTAAGCCCATGATAGATATGAAAAGCCTCTTTATTGTATTCTTGTAAAAGTTTAAGAGCATTTTCTCTTGAAATTCCTGTATCCATAAATTTTTCTCCTGTTAAATAATAAAATTACCTACCATGTATTCCATATCATGGTCTAAAATATCTTGAATTGTTATGCTGTCAAGGTATTTGTTTACTGTGTCTGCAAGGCCCTTCCAAACAAAGCAAATAGAAGATTGAGTATCTTCGCTGTCATCGTCAAAGGTGAAAGTTCCCTCTGTTTCACGAAGGATATCCCCAACGGTTATTTTGTTTGCCTGTTTTGCAAGTTTATATCCGCCTTGTGCGCCTCTTACTGTGTTTACAAGCTGCGCTCTTGTCAGCGACGGAATAATTTGCTCAAGATATTTTTTTGAAATGTTTTGCCTTTCTGCAATATCTTTAAGCGAAATGTATCCGCTGTTTATATGCTCTGCAAGGTCAACCATAAGCCGCAAAGCGTATCTGCCTTTTGTTGAAATTTTCATTTTAGCACCTCAATCCCTATTATATCCATAGGTTATAGGGAATATAGCATAATAAATATTTTTTGTCAAGGCTTTGGATCATAAAATCATATTATGTTTATTGCTGCTCATTATCATAATTTTCAAGAAAGCTGATTTTTTTGCCATTTTGCTTGTATGCGATAATTGTATCTAAATTTACATTTTCTACACTTCTGAAAATATGTGCCTCAATATCAGGATTTGTCTTTTTCAGTTCTTTAATGAGATTTTTTGTTTCAAGTCTTTTAGATTTATTTTCTTCATTTTCACAGTTAGCACAAGCACTTGTGAATTTGCAAGCACACTGTAAAAAATGAAGCCCGCAGTAATCTCGCCAAAGTTTAATATCATTTTCTCTAATGTAATAAAGGGGGCGTATAAGCTCCATTCCTTCATAATTAGTGCTGTGGAGTTTGGGCATCATTGTTTGAATTTGTGCGCCGTAAAGCATACCCATAAGTATGGTTTCTATTACATCATCATAATGATGGCCGAGTGCGATTTTGTTGCATCCTAATGATTTAGCAAACTTATATAAGTAACCTCGCCTCATCCTTGCACATAAATAGCATGGATATTTTTCAACATTATAAACTGAATCAAATATGTTTGTTTCAAATATGTTTATCGGTATGTCGAGAGCTTTCGCATTTTTTTCTATAATCTGTCTGTTTTCAGGGCTGTATCCCGGGTCCATCACAAGAAATTTAACTTCAAACGGAAATTTATTGTGCCTTTTTAACTCTTGAAAGAGTTTAGCCATAAGCATAGAGTCTTTGCCGCCCGAAATGCAAACAGCAATAGAATCTCCTTCTTTTACAAGGTCATAGTCGCAAATGGCATTTACGAATTTATTAAAAATTCTTGTGCGAAATCTTTTTCGTAGGCTTTCTTCGGCTTTCTCCCTGATTTCTTCTGCATTTTGCCTATTCATATCAAATATAACCCATGATGTGTAACCGCCTTTAAGGCTTACTGCATCATATCCTTTTTCGCAAAGGAAATTTGCAACTTCAAGGCTTGATTCATCATTTGCACTGCAAATAATAAATTTTTTGCCGTCATTTTCGGGTTGAACATAATAAATCTCTTTTTCGGGAATTTCAAGCGAAACAGGAATATTACCGTAAGCAATATTTTCTTTACTCCTTATATCCACTATGTGATATTCATTTGTGCTTAATGTGCCGAGTTCTTCGACTGTTATCTCGTTCATAATATCTCTTCCGTGAAAATAAATGTTATAACACATATTATATTTTATGATTTTAGATTAGTCAACAGCTTTAGGGCTAAATACTTGTTATTTACCTTGACATTTTGTGCTTTAAGTGTTAGCATAAAGAAAAGTAAAAACGCATTCGCATCCTTTTTAGGTTAAGGGGAAAGAGCGGTGAAAATCCGTCACAACATCCATTGCCGTTATAGCCGGAATGCCCACGAATTGCTTATATTGCAGCATCTTTTGGGAATGAAAAGTGTAGCCGCTGATTGCTTTAAGTATTAAAATTGCTTAGAGTTTGTTTGTGTTACGCTTTTTCGACTTAGTCGGAAAGGCGTTTTTTGCTATGTGGGATAGTTATACCCTTTTGAAAATGCCTAAAGATGCATAGAGATTATAATTGCATTACGCATTATAAAATATCTTTGAAAGGGAGATTTTCTAAATGAAAAAATTTATCTCAATTTTACTTGCCGTGATGATGATTTTCGGCACAACCATTTTTGCATTTGCTGCAGATTCAGACAGCATCAATGCTTATGTTACCATCAGCGACAGAGGCTCACTTGTAGTTTCTGTTGAGTCAATAACAGTTACTGATATTGATAAAGACGGTAAATTCACCATCAACGATGTTCTTTACTGTGCACATGAAAAGTTTTATGATGGCGGTGCAGCTGACGGTTATGAATCTTATACCCATGAAACATACGGCCTTAGCCTTCGTAAGCTCTGGGGTCAAACAAACAGCGGCAGCTTTGGTTACTATGTAAATAATAAGTCTGCTTGGAGCCTCGCAGATACCGTTAAATCCGGCGATTATGTTTATGCTTTTAGTTATTCGGATGCCAAAACTTATACTGATAGCTTTGCTTATTTTGATAAGTTTATTATTAACGAGGACGGCAACACCGTTGAACTTACACTTACTGCTCAAAACGGATATGACAGCGCCTGGAATCCTGTTTTTGTACCTCTTGAAGGTGCAACCATTACCGTTGACGGCAAAGATACAGGCGTAAAAACAGATAAAAACGGTAAGGCTACCGTTACGTTAAGCAGCATAGGTGATAAAATTATCAGTGCTAAAGCTCCCGAAGGAAAAATTATTACTCCTCCCGCTTGCAAAGTAGTAGATAACGGAATTGTCAACACTATCATAAATGCTATTAAAGATTTCATCAGCACTGTTATTAATATTATAAAGAACTTTATTTATAGTGTTATGCCTGCAAATAAATAATTTTTGCTTTGATTGGAGATAAAATGAACAGCTTTAAGAAAAGGGTTTTATCCTTTGTTCTTGCTTCAATTTTAATAATTTCCGCATTCATGCCGAGGGCGCTTACACTCTCGGCTAATGCTGCTTCTAAGAGCAATATAGAAAGCCTCATAGATGATATTTTTAATTATCAAGTTAAGTTATATAATTGCGGCAGTTTGCAGTCTTTGCTTAACGGCATCTATGCAGAAAAAGCCGGTGCATCTTCGGATTGGTTTGTTTTCTCTCTTATACAGTATAAAGGCAGCAACTACGATTTTTCGGCTTATGCCAATACATTAAGTTCTTACGCCTCATCGTATAACGAATATGACAACGCCGTTTCCCGTGAAAGAATGGCTCTTGTTTTGTCGTGTTTTGGTGATAAAAATAAAGATTTTATCACCCGCGTGCTGAATAATGATATAGGTGAGCTTGGAATAATGAGCTATATTTACGGTTTGCATATTCTAAATAACGGCTATTCGTCAACAAAATTTACTTCATCTCAAATCATTGATTATTTACTTGAGGAAAGAAATAATGATGGCGGATGGGCTATAAACTCCGAATATTCCGACGTTGATGTTACAGCTATGACATTGCAATGTCTTGCACCCTATTATTTAAGTAATTCAAAAGTTAAAGAAGCAACGGATAAAGCACTGAACTTTCTCTCTTCTTCTCAGCTTGAAAGTGCAGGATTTAAAAGCTATGGCACAGAAAATCCCGAAAGTGCTGCACAGGTTGTGGTAGCTTTAACTTCGCTCAATATAAACCCACTTAAAGATTCAAGATTTATAAAGAACGGTAAAACCGCCGTTGATGCAATGCTAAGTTATGAAATCACAAGCGGAGCATATAGCCATAAAGCGGGCGGAGATTATAACGGAACAGCTACATCGCAGGTGCTTTATGCTCTTGTTTCTCTATATCGTTATAATAATGGCTTGGGTGGACTGTATAAGATAAACAATATGATTTCACTCTCCGGTAATGCTGTAACAAGTAAATCTGCAACTACACTCTCTGCTTCAACAAATAAAATTTCTGAAAAGACTACTTCTGCTGTTGCATCTAAAACTGCAAAGCCAACAGAATCTAAAACAGAAAAAAATACTTCTGCGTCAGATAAAAGCACAACAACGGAAGTCGTTATCGAATCCGTTACAGAGAATGATACGGAAACAGTAAGTTTATCAGAAGAAAATCAAGAGACAACAGCACAAAGTAAAGAAAATAATGATAATAATAAAAAATCCGATAGTTTAAATGATCTTAAAATTTATTTTATAATCGGTATTTGGGCGCTTGCAATAGGCGTAGCAGTTATTTTTATTGCAAAGAAAAATAAAAAAGTAATTAACTATGTAATTATTGTTCTTGTTGCTGCTGCCGCTACAGTTGCTGTTATATTCAGTAATATTCAAACTAAAGAAGAATTTTTCACCGTAACCGAGCCTGAAAACGTAAATACGATTACCGTCACCATGAGCATAACCTGTGATACTGTTGCCGGTAAAGCTACAGAAGAAATAACACCTTCTGATGGAATTATTTTACCTGAAACTACTGTTACTCTCAGTGAAGGCTCCACAGTTTATGATTGCTTTATATATGAAGTAAAACAGCATGAAATTCAATTTGAAGATAATACTCAGGCAATGAATGACCATACTAATGCATATATTGCCGGTATAAATAATCTTTATGAATTTGATTATGGTGAGCTTTCAGGATGGATGTATAGCGTAAACGGTGAATTTGCGGATGTGGGATGCGGCCAATATACTCTTTCAGACGGCGATAACATAGAATGGCAATATACTTGTAATCTCGGTGAGGACTTGAAGTGAGAAATCTTAATTCTTTAAATCCGCTTGCAGTGTCGGTATATTTTATTGCCGTGGCACTTATGGGCATGTTTTCTTCTAATCCAATAATCATAATTTTATTTTTTGTCGGGGCTTTGTTACTCTACATTACAAGCGACTATTGCAAAGAGAAAAAGGTGCATATTTTTGCCTTTATACTTATTTTAGGCTGTGGCCTTGTAAATCCTATATTCAGTCATAACGGTAAAACGATTATTTTCGTTCTTAACAATAATCTTGTTACTCTCGAAGCGTTTATTTATGGCTTGTTTATGGGGCTTATGATTGCTGCGGCTCTGTATTGGTTTGCAATATTTTCTGCAATTATGACATCAGATAAAGTGATTTATACGGTCGGCAAAGCCTCGCCGAAACTTGCTTTAACTTTATCGCTTTCACTGAGATTTATACCTTTATTTATCAAGAAATCGAAAGAAGTAAATTTGTCTCAAATAGCAATGGGACTGTATAAAGACGACACTATTATATCAAAAATAAAAGGCCTGTCTCATGTTTTTTCCATAATGGTAACGTATATCATTGAGAAAACAGTTATTACTGCAGACAGCATGGCTGCCAGAGGCTACAGCGGAGAAAAAAGGTCTTCATTTTCTCTGTTTAAATTTAAACTATGCGATATTATTTTTATTTTTGTTGTTATTACACTTTCGGCTATAATGATAATATCCATGGCTACAGGAGTACTTGATTATTCTTTTTATCCTGAATTAAAAATCCCTAATAATGATTTGCCTGCAATTCTCGGATATATTTCTTATGGAGTATTATGTTTAAGCTCTACTGCAATCGAAGGAGGTGAAAAGTTCAAATGGCACTTTTTGAAGTCAAAAATTTATCCTTCTCCTATCCAAACTCAAGTAAAATAATAGATGATATAAGCTTCGAAATTGAAGAAGGGGATTTTACTGTGCTATGTGGTCCAACGGGCAGTGGCAAAACCACACTTTTACGACTCTTAAAGCCTGAACTTTCTCCCTTTGGAAATATGGAAGGCGAAATTTATTTTAACGGCGAATCGGTTTCAAACCTTTCACTTGAAGAATCCGCAAAAATAGGTTTTGTGCAGCAGTCTGTTGATCAGCAAATTGTTACCGATAAAGTTTGGCACGAAATTGCTTTTGGTATGGAAAATTTGAACTTTTCACAAAGCCTTATGAGACGCCGTGTGGCAGAGATTATGAGCTATTTTGGAATTGATAATCTTTTTGATTGTAATACATTGGAGCTTTCGGGTGGGCAAAAGCAAATTATATCCCTTGCGTCTGTAATTGCAATGAATCCGAAAGCTATAATTTTTGACGAGCCAACATCTCAGCTTGACCCCGTAAGCGCTTCCGAATTTTTAACAACGATTAAAAAGCTTAACGAAGAGCTGGGAATAACTGTTATTATTACAGAGCATAGGCTTGAAAATGTAATACCACTTTGCAATAAAATTATTATTCTTGGTAACGGAAAAATTGCGGCACAGGGCAAGACAAGAGAAACTATTGAAAAAATTATTGATAACGATACTTTTCTTAATTATATGCCCGGTAGCGTTAAAATTTACAGCTTGCTTAACAAAGAAGGGGAATGCCCGTTAAATGTAACAGAGGGCAAATCATATCTTAAAAATCATCCTTTGCCGGATAATGGTGAATATATCCCCACGTATGAAGAAATTTCAAAAGAACCTGTTGTTAAGTTAAAAGATGTTTGCTTTAGATATGATAAAAATTCAAATGATGTGCTTAAAGATACCTGTTTAACTGCATATAAAGATGAAATTTTGTGCATTTTAGGTGCTAACGGCTCCGGCAAAACCACAATGCTTTATTCTATTGCAGGCTTAATAAAACCCTATGCAGGTAAAATTGAAATTCTCGGCAAAAACATAAAAAAATACAGAAATAATGAGCTTTACGATAACTGTATTGCAATGCTTCCTCAAAATGTTGAAACTGTATTTCTCCATAATACATTGAAAGAAGAATTTGAAGATGTTAATGCTGATTTCAATATAATTCCCTACGATTTATCCTATGCTGCTGACAGACACCCTTATGATTTAAGCGGCGGTGAGCAGCAGCTTGCCGCACTTGGCAAAATCCTTGCTTCAAAGCCGAAAATTTTACTTTTGGATGAGCCTACAAAAGGACTTGACAGTAGCACTAAGCTGTTAATAGCAGATGTATTGAAAAAACTGAAATACAAAGGCATAACAGTAATTGTCGTAACTCACGATGTAGAATTTTCTGCAATGTGTGCAGATAGAGTTGCAATGTTTTTCAGAGGAAATATCACCTGTATTGATACGCCTCATAAGTTCTTTTCCGAAAATCTTTTTTATACCACTTCAATAAACAGAATTACCAAAGATTTTTGTAAAAATCTTGTTACATTTGAAGATTTGGAGAAATATATCGGAGGAACAGTATGATTATTATTAAAAATGCATTTCTTCGTTCTTTTCTTTCAAAAATATTGCCTTTTTTGATTATTCCGGCTGTTGTAATTTCAGGAGCCTTTGTTTTTAGAGATAAGAGTTACTCTTATGTTATTATGGCAGTTGCGGTGCTTACTGTTGTGCTTTTTACGAGTGGCTTTGAAAAAAGAAAAATCGGCACTCGCAGATTGGTTTTGACCGCCGCATTTGTTGCCCTTGCTTCAATTGGCAGAGTGATTTGCTCACCGTTACCCGGAGTAAATCCCGTAACGGCAATAACTATTTTTGCAGCAATTTATATGGGCAGCGAAACGGGCTTTATGGTAGGGGCCTTTTCAGCTCTTATATCAAACATGTTTGCGGGTATGGGTGTCTGGACTCCTTTTCAGATGTTTGCTTGGGGACTTATAGGCACATTTGCAGGTTTATTTTCAAAACAGCTTATAAACAACAAAATAAAGCTTTGCGTTTATGCATTTTTTGCGGGAATTTTCTATTCTCTCATTATGGATATATGGACTGTTATTTGGGCTTACAATAGCTTTAATTTAAGTGCTTACTTGGCTGCGATTACTACGGCAGTGCCATATACGGCTGTTTATGCAATCTCAAATTGCATGTTTGTATATCTTCTCGCTAAGCCTTTTAGTGAAAAGCTTGGCAGAATAAAAATTAAATACGGAATTTAATTTATCACTCAATCTTAAGATTGGGTGATTTTTGCTTTATAAAATGTTGACAACTAGCTTATTTTAAAATATAATTATAAATTGGATAGAGGTGTGTATAAATGGATAAGTATAGAGTTATAGAGGTAAAACAGAGCGTTTTTGAAGATAACAACAAAGATGCCGATGCCTTACGTAACAGATTAAAGAATCAGAAAACCTTACTTATTAACCTTATGTCATCACCGGGAGCAGGCAAAACCACTACTCTCACAAAGCTGATTTCAAATTTAAAAGATGACTTAAAAATTGGTGTTATGGAAGCTGATATAGACTCTGATGTTGATGCTGAAACCATATCTTATACAGGTGCAAAGGTTATTCAGCTTCACACAGGCGGAATGTGCCATCTTGATGCTGAAATGACTCGCCAGGGCATTGATGAGCTTGGTACAGCAGGCCTTGACCTTGTTGTGCTGGAAAATGTCGGTAATCTTGTTTGCCCTGCAGAATTTGACACAGGCGCAGCTTTCAATATGATGATATTGTCTGTGCCGGAGGGCCATGATAAGCCTCTTAAATATCCTCTTGTTTTTGAAGTTTGCGATGCTATGATTATCAATAAAATTGATGTTTTACATTATTTCGATTTCGATATGAATAAGGTTGAGGAGTACGCACGCAGAAGAAATCACAATATTAAATTGTTCCCCATTTCCGCTAAAACAGGGGAGGGTGTAGATGATCTCGCCAATTACATAAGAGAGCGAGTTGCCCAGTGGCAAAAATAATCTTGGAGGAAAACAATGCACGAGCTTGGAGTTGTTTTTTATATCGCAGATAAAGTGGTAAAAACCGCTAAAGAAAACGGTGCATCTCACGTCCATAAGGTTGCACTTGAGATAGGCGAAGTTTCCACGGTTATTCCCGATTATCTTATAGACGTTTGGAAATGGAATTGTAAACGAAATGAAATGTTTACAGATTGCCTTCTTACCGTTGATACAATTCCTGCCGTTACTTTTTGCACAAATTGCAAAAGTAATTACAGCACTGTTAAATATGGCAAAACTTGCCCCCATTGTGGGAGCGAAGATACTTATCTTATTGCCGGTAATGAATTTGTGATAAAAGAAATTGAAGTTGATGAATAAAGAAAGGGTGTGTTTTTATGCCTGAAATGAGCAAAAAGTTCGTTCCAAAGCATATGCATGATGAAAATCCTAATCCAAAGCTGCTTAAATTTGTGAGAGGAGTTACCGATCGCTTTGACGGCAAACTCAAGGGCGTAAAAGTTGAAGATCCCGAGTATTGGGGCCTTGCTTGTATCTTTGAGGATGAAATGAGTGAGAGTGAAAGAGAGCATTCCCTTGATTTGCTCCTTGAAATGAAAGTCCGCCAAAAGTATGCATATTCCGATTTGCTCAATATGGCAGCAAAGCACGGCATGGATAAAAAGACGGCCGATGAAATTTTAGACAGACTTGCTTACTTTGGCATGCTTGAATATGATTACGGCGATAAATATACCAAAGATGGCCCGATTCCCGGCACAAGTTACGAAAAGAAAGACCGTTATTACTGGGTTCCTCTTTTCGTTCCGGGTTCTGCTGAATACACAAATATGAACACCGAGCTTATGGATAGACACCCTGAGCTTGCAATGTTCTTTGAAAGAATGACCTTTCTTCCTCTTGCCGGAATCACCCAAATGGTTCCTCCGGGAGGAGCAGGCATCGGCATGCATGTTATCCCCGTTGAGCAGGCTATTTCCATGGAAAATACCACTGCAGACATAGAGCATATTTCTTACTGGCTTAAAAAGTATGAAGGCCATATCGGCGCTTCAATTTGCTCTTGCCGTTATGGCAGAAAAAAGCTTGATGAAGGCTGTGCAGATGACTATGAGGGCTGGTGTATAGGTGTTGGTGATATGGCTGATTATTGCCGTGAAACCGGCAGAGGTTATGACATCACCTATGATCAAGCTATGGAAATATTAAAGCGCGCAGAGGATAACGGTTTTGTTCATCAAATTACAAATATCGACGGTGAAAACAAAATTTTCGCTATTTGTAACTGTAATGTAAAAATTTGTAATGCTCTTAGAACCTCACAGCTTTTTAACACTCCAAATCTTTCCGCATCTGCTTACAGAGCACGTGTTGATAAGTCAAAGTGTGTTGCTTGCGGACAGTGCGTTGAGTATTGCCCTGCAGGTGCATTAAAGCTTGGTCAAAAGCTTTGCAAAAAGGACGGCAGCGAAGTACAATATCCCAAACAGCCTCTTCCCGATGCATTAAAGTGGGGCGAGGATAGATGGGACGAGGATTATCGTGATAAGAATCGTATAAATTGCCATGATACCGGCACATCACCCTGTAAAACCGCTTGCCCGGCTCATATAGCTGTTCAAGGCTATTTGAAGATGGCTTCCCAAGGCCGTTACAGAGACGCTCTTGCACTTATTAAGAAGGAAAATCCCTTCCCAGCAGTTTGCGGAAGGATTTGTAACCGCAGATGTGAGGATGCCTGCACAAGAGGAAAGATTGACAGTGCTGTTTCGATAGACGCTGTTAAGAAATTTATTGCAGCAAAGGATCTTGAGGCAGAGCATAGATATGTTCCCGATATCGTTGTTGCATCCAATAAGGGCCGCTGGAAAGAAAAAGTTGCCATAATCGGTGCTGGCCCTGCAGGCCTTTCATGTGCTTTCTATCTTGCTCAAATGGGTTACTATCCAACTGTATTTGAAAAGAACGAGAAAGCCGGCGGTATGCTTACATACGGCATCCCTTCATATAAGCTTGAAAAAGATATAATCGAAGCTGAAATAGAAATTATGAAGGAAATGGGCGTTGAAATTAAAACAGGTGTAGAAGTAGGTAAAGACGTTACCATAGATTCCTTGAGAAAAGACGGATTTAAAGCTTTCTATATAGCTGTTGGCTGCCAAGGCGGTAGATATCCCAATGTTGCAAATGACCATGCCGAAGGCACTATGACTGCTGTAGATTTTCTTAAAACCGCTAATACCGGTAATTGCCATTTTGATGATGAAACTGTTGTTGTCGGCGGCGGTAATGTTGCCATTGATGCCGCAAGAGTAAGTGCGAGAAGCGGTGCTAAGAAAGTAACAATGCTTTGCCTTGAATCAAGAGATATTATGCCTGCAACTAATGAAGAAATCACAGAAGCTGAGGAAGACGGTGTCGTTATCAACTGTGGCTGGGGCCCGAAAGAACTCAGAGTTACAGACGGTAAAGTTTCTTCAATTGTATTCAAGAAGTGCACAAGAGTATTTGACGAAATCAAGAAGTTCTCACCACTCTATGATGAGAACGAAACAATAGTTATCCCTGCTACAAAGGTTATTTTTGCAATCGGTCAGGCAATTGAATGGGGCAGCCTCCTTGACGGCACAAAGGTTGAATATCATCACGGTGATTATCCTATCGCCGATTCTCTTACATACCAAACAGCCGAAAAAGATATATTCGTAGGCGGTGATGTTTACACAGGCCCCAAATTTGCCATTGATGCCATTGCGGCAGGTCACGAGGCTGCAGAGAGCCTTCACAGATATGTACAGCACGGTCATATGACCATCGGCAGAAATAAACGTGAATTTATTGGGCTTAACAAAGATGATATTTCCGTTGAAAGCTATGACACTGCCGGTCGCCAAGAGGCAGGCGTGGATTCTTCTGTTGACAGCAAATCCTTTAAAGATGCCCATGCAACTCTTACAGAAGAGCAGGTTAAAACCGAAACCGCTCGTTGCCTTGGCTGCGGTGCAACCATTGTTGACCAAAATCGCTGCATCGGCTGCGGTATATGCACAACAAAGTGTAGCTTTGATGCTATCACTCTTCACCGTGATAAACCTGAGGCGAGCAAGCTTGTTGTTTCGGAAGATAAATTCAAGTATATTCTTCCTTATGCAGCAAAGCGCGGCATCAAGATTATTAAGAATAAAAACAAAGAATAATCTATTTTTTGTATTGTTATTTTACACAAAATTCTTATATGATTTTTTGGACGTAATTATGGTGGATTTTACAAAAATTTTTCACTTCTAAATTTTTCCTTGAATTTATGTGACTGTTTTTGATAAAATGCCATTTGACGCCCGGCAGGCTTATGCTTGTCGGGCGATTTTTATTTTATTTTGGAGGATATTTATAATTATGCCTAAAACTAAATTTGAATCTGTATTTTTTACTGCTGTAACCGCATGGATAATGGTTTATATCATGACTTTATATAACACCGTGCTTGCAATGGGTTCTTTCAGTAATGCAACCTTTTTAACTGCTCTTAAAGGTATGTGGATTGAGTATGTTATCATCTTTTTATGCGCATTTTTCATTTCAAGCCATATAGCTAAGAAACTTGCATTTCGTGTTGTTAAAGCTCATGACAGACCCATTGCCATAATTTTTGCCATTCAAATTTTTACTGTTGTTTGTCAAGTTGCTTTGGCAAGCATTATCGGTGTTTATCACGGGTATGGATTTACAGCAGAGTTTATTCCAAATTATATTGTAACTTATTGCCGTGATTTCGTAATGGCTCTTCCTGTTCAGTTATTTATTGCAGGCCCAATTTCAAGAGCGATTTTCCGCGCTATATTTAGACACAATAACGCAGAGCAATCAAAAGAAGCAATTAAAGAATAAAGCTATTATAGCATTGTCAATTATCTTTTAAATGTTATGTCAATTGCAATTCTACACTATTTTAGGGTTACGCATTCGTTTTACCTAACATAATTACAAGATGATTTTTGACTCTGATAGCTGAAAGTAACAAAACATCTCAATTACCCTTATTTTTGTTGGTCTTTTGAGATGTTTTTTATTTTTCATTTTTTTATATTGCTTTTAGTATGTTTTTTAATTTCAATCAACATTCTTTATCGTAATACTTAAAGACAATGAAGAATTATATTATCTGCTACTTCATCTTCTTTTTAATTGGCGTGTTCATTTTAACTTGACATTTCTTCAATATAATATTATTATATTATAGGCTTATAGGCAAATTAGGGACAAGAGCTTCCCTTCATATATATAAAATTTTATAGGAGAAATTATGCAAAAGAAAAACAATTCAAAAGATAATAAACAAGAAAGCGAGAAGAAAACTTTAAAAAATCAGCAAAAACAAAACAAAAAATCAGCTGATAGTAATTCAAAGAGCAATAAATCACAAAATTACAGTCGTAAAAATCAACAGACCAATACAACTTCTATCGAAAAGAAAGAAAAAAAGCATTATAATAAGCCTCGTAACGGTTCTCAAAAGAAATATTCTAAATCCAAGCAGGCAAAGCCTGTTAGAATTGCTTTCCTCGGTGGTATTAACGAAGTTGGTAAAAATATGACGTTGTATGAATACAATGATGAAATGTTCATTGTAGATTGCGGTCTTGCTTTCCCTGAGCCTGATATGCTCGGCGTTGATGCCGTTATTCCTGATTTTACTTATGTTGAAAATAACAAAGATAAAATCAAAGGCATTGTCATTACTCATGGTCACGAGGATCATATCGGCGGGCTTGCATATTTACTTAAAACCGTTAATATACCAGTTTACAGCACAAAGCTTACACTTGGAATCATAAAAGGCAAGCTTAAAGAGCACGGGCTTCTTTCTTCTGCAAATTTGATTGAGGTTAAACCCGGTGATGAAATAAAGCTCGGCTCTTTCAATGTTGAGATGATTCATGTAAATCATTCAATTCCCGATGCTATTGCACTTGCTATTAAATGTGACGCAGGTACTATAATTCAGACCGGTGACTTTAAGATAGATTCTACTCCAATTGACGGTGGTATGATAGATCTTGCAAGATTTTCACAGCTCGGTAATGAGGGGGTTCTTGCATTACTTTCGGATTCCACTAACGCCGAAAGACCCGGATTCACCGAAAGCGAGCGTAAGGTCGGTGAATCGTTTGATATACTTTTCAGAAAAGCCGGTAAAAATAGGATTATTGTTGCTACATTTGCGTCAAATATTCATAGAGTGCAGCAAATAATTAATGTTGCAAATTCTCTTGACAGAAAGGTTGCACTTGTAGGCCGTTCTCTTGAAAATGTTGTAAGCGTTTCTGCCGAATTAGGTTATCTTAATGTTCCGGAGAATGTGCTTATAAATGCGGATGTCATAAATAATTATCCACCTGAAAAGTTAGTAATCATCTGTACCGGTAGTCAAGGCGAACCTATGTCTGCCCTTACAAGAATGGCGTTTTCAGACCACAGAAAAGTTGAAATAAAACCGAATGATTATGTTATTATTTCGGCAACCCCGATTCCCGGCAACGAGAAAATGGTTGGCAATGTGGTAAATGAGCTTATGAAGCTCGGCGCGCAAGTTATATATGAAAAAATGTATGATGTTCATGTTTCAGGTCATGCTTGTCAAGAAGAATTAAAGCTCATGATGGGTATTGTTAAGCCTAAATATTTCATACCTGTTCACGGTGAACAAAAACATCTTCAAAAACACGCTCTTCTTGCAGAAACTATCGGAATTCCCGAAGAAAATATATTTATCGGAGATAATGGTATGGTTGCCGAAATTACCGATAAATCCATAAAAGCCGGTACTCCTGTCACTGCCGGAAAGGTGTTTGTTGACGGTAGTGGTGTTGGTGATGTCGGTTCTGTGGTTCTTCGTGACAGAAAACGTCTTGGTGAGGACGGTATTATTGTTGTTACTGCGTCAATTGATTATGAAACACATCAGCTTATTGCGGGCCCTGAGGTTATTTCAAGAGGCTTTGTATATGTAAAAGAGTCTGAGGAACTTATAGATTCTGCTCGCAAGGTTGCTGAGCAGGCTCTTGAAAACTGCTATTATTCAAATATTAACGACATCGGAGCAATTAAAGGTAAAGTCAGAGATGCTGTTTCTAAATTCGTTTATGGCCAAACTCGCAGAGACCCGATGATTTTACCAATTATTATGGAGGTTTAAATGAAGTTAAAGGGCTTTTGGTATGACAGCTTGCTTATAATTTTGTCAGTTTCTGCAGCAGCAGCTTTTGCCGTTTATACCGGACTCAAAGTCGATATGCGGCTTGCTCTTACAGAGGCTGTTGTGATTCTTGCTGTTGTAATTTTCGGCTTAGTCAGAGCTTTGCTTGCAAATAGGCAATATGAGCGTATGCTTAAAAAAGCTTCTCAAAGAATGGACTACTCCAATTCAAAAGTTCTTTCAACTCTTCCTTATCCTTCTGCCGTATGTAACGAAAAAGGATTTGTTACATGGTGTAATGATTTATTTAACACTGAAATTGCAGATGGTGATATTTCGCAATCATTTAATATAGGCAAAATTATCCCGAATACTGATGCATCAGGAAATATTTATGCAAAGGTAGGGGAGAAATATTATTCTGTCTTCACCCTTAATTTTCATAAAGACGGCGAAAATTACAGAGTATTTAATTTTCTTGATTCCACATACCTTAAACAAACTGAAGAAAAATATAAATCAACAAGGCCTTATGTAATCGTTATAGAAACCGATAATATCGATGATTTCCGTTCTGATTTCAGAGACAGTGAAAAAACAGAAATTAAAGGCCGTATGGAATCTATGATTGATGAATGGTGCGATAAATTCAATTCTGTTGCCAAAAGAATAAGCGATGACAGATTGATGATTATTACCGAAAAAAGCAATGTTGATGCCATGAGAATTGAAAAATTTTCTATTCTTGCAAATGTCAGAGATTTTGAGTTTAAGAATAAAAATGCCGGTGTAACTCTTTCGGTTGGTATTTCCGGTGGTAATACAATTAAAGATGCTGAAAAAGGTGCACGTAAAGCTATCGAAATGGCTCTCGGACGTGGCGGAGACCAAGTTGCATTAAGAGGTCCGGATGGATCTTATGAATTTGTTGGCGGTGTTTCCCGCTCAGCTGAGAAATATTCAAAAACAAGGGCAAGAATGAGGGCAAATAAACTCTGCAGTGAGATATGTGACAGCAGCAATGTTTTAGTTTGCGGCCATAAATATTCAGATTATGATGCTATCGGCGCTGCAGTTGGCGTTGCACTTATTGCGAGATTTAACAATATACCCGCTTATGTTGTTACCAATCAAAATCAAACTTTGGCAAAACCTCTTATTGATAAACTTGTAAAAAACGGATTTTCAGAATTGTTTATTGATGAAGATGAAGCTAATAAACTCATAAATAAAAAGACATTTCTTGTTCTTGTTGATACACATCTTCCTTCATTTGCCGAATGTCCTAATTTATTTGATAAATGCGAAAGATATGCTATTATTGACCATCACAGGCTTACTGCAAAAGTTAATGAGGAAGATAAGCATTTGCTTCATAATCCTACTGCATCATCAGCTTGCGAAATGGTTACAGAATATATTTCTTATACCGTAGATGATAATTCCGTTCCTTCTGCTATTGCTGAAGCTCTTCTTTCTGGTATTATGCTTGATACTAAAAATTTTGTTTCAAGGACCGGTGTCAGAACTTTTCAAGCGGCAGCCTATTTAAAAGAAAGAGGAGCAAATATAGTTTCTGTTAAAAAGCTTTTCTCAAACTCTATAGAAATCACAAAGATTAAAAGTGAAGTTATGGGTAAAGCAGAGCAATATAAAAATTGTGCTATTTCTTTTGTTTCGGAGGGCACAGCTGATTCCAGAATTATTGCAGCACAAGCTGCAGATGATTTGCTGAGTACCATCGGCATTGAAGCTTCATTTGTGATTTATTTTGATGGCCAAAAAACTTGTATTTCCGCAAGAAGCCTTGGAGAAGTGAATGTTCAGCTCATAATGGAAGCTCTTGGCGGAGGAGGGCATCAAACTATGGCTGCCTGTCAGCTTATTGATAAATCAATGATCGAAGCAAAATCTTTACTGATTAAAGAGATAGATAAAATTCCCACAAAGGAGATTAAATAAATGAAAGTAGTATTGTTACAGGATGTAAAAGGGCTCGGTAAAAAAGGAGAGCTTGTTACTGCATCAGATGGATATGTAAGAAATTTTCTTTTACCTCGTAAATTTGCTGTTGAAGCAAACGGTCAAGCTATGAGTGAACTTAAAAACAGAGAAAGCTCAGAAAAACACCGTATTGAAACGGAAATAGCTGCCGCAAAGGAACTTGCCACAAAAATTGAAGGGAAAACCGTTAAACTTTCCGCAAAAGCAGGTGCCAACGGCAAACTCTTCGGCTCAGTAACAGCAAAGGATGTTGCAACTGCTATCAACACAACTTTCAATACAAATATTGAAAAGAAAAAAGTAAATGTTGAAGATATAAAAACCTTCGGAACTTATCCCGTAGAGGTTAAACTCTATAACGGAATTTCGGCTTCACTTTTTGTGAATGTCGGTGAATAATTTACCGAACGGAGTAATCTTATGCCCGATAATAATTTCTTTACCCTTAATGACATTCAAATGCCTTATAGTATGGAATCTGAGCAAGCAGTTCTCGGTTGTATTCTAAGTGATCCTTCATGCTTAAATCAGGTTGCTATTATACTCAATTCTGATGCGTTTTTTATGCCTCAGCATAAAAATATATTTAATGCTATGCTTACCCTTGATTCTATGGGTAGTAAAATTGATCCTCTAGTTGTTCTCAATATGCTTGTTGAGAACGGGACGTTTGACAGCAACCAAGGCAAACAATATTTATTGGATTTAGCTCAATCTGTACCTACCACTCAAAACGTGGAAATGTATGCAAAGATTGTTAAAGAAAAATACTATATTCGTCAGCTTATTTCAATTTCAAGTGAAACAATTGAAAGTGCTGTTAATCAAAAAGATACTGCGGATGTTCTTTTAGATAGTGCTGAGCAAAAAATTTATGATATAAGAAAAGGTAAGGTAAGTAATGCACCTTCAAGGCTCGGTGATGTTATTCTTAATGATGTTTATCAAACGCTTAAGAACCTTACCGGCGAAGATGCTGAAAAATATAAAGGTTACACTACTGGCTTTTCAGATCTTGATAACATACTTACCGGCCTTAATCGCTCGGACCTTATAATAGTTGGTGCTAGGCCTGCCATGGGTAAAACAAGTTTTGCACTTAACCTTGCAAGGAACGTTTCTGTCATAGCCAAAAGAAAGGTTTTGTTTTTCTCTCTTGAAATGACTAAAGAACAGCTTGCAATGCGTGTACTTGGCACTGAATCCGGTGTTTCAAGCAAAAAAATGAGAAGTGGTCAAATCAGCCCGAATGAATGGAAAGAAATCGGAGAAGCTACAAGTAGGCTTAGTTCTGCAGAGCTTTATTTTGATGATACTTCAGGAATCACTGTTCCGGAGATGAAAGCTAAAGCTCGTAGACTTGGAGCTGAATGTATTATGATTGACTATCTCGGCCTTGTTACATCGAGCGTTAGAGCCGAAAACAGAGTTAATGAGCTTGAACAAATTACGAAATCTCTTAAAGCGATGGCAAAAGATCTTAATGTCCCAATTATTTGCCTTGCCCAGCTTGCAAGAGGCACAGAAGAAAGAGGTAAATCTCATAAGCCTCAACTTTCCGATCTTCGTGGATCAGGTTCAATTGAGCAGGATGCCGACATAGTTTTAATGCTCTACCGTGAAGACTATTACAAAGGCGAAAAAGAAAAAGATGATAATGGCGACCAGCCAGCCGAAATAAATAAAGTTTCTGTTATCGTTACCAAAAACAGACACGGTTCTACAGGCGAAGTCGAATTTGCTTGGGATGGTGAAAGGACCCAGTTCAAGCCCATTGAAAGAAATCACGATGAATATTAAAGTAAAAAACACAATTGATAAATATCAGCTTATCCCCAAAGGAAGCAGAGTAATTGTGGCTTTATCCGGTGGCAGCGATTCAATGAGCCTATTGAATATTTTGAATTTGTTAAAGGATGAATATGATATTACTCTTGAGGCTGCTCATGTAAACCACTGTTTAAGAGGGGAAGATGCAGATTCCGACCAGCATTTTGTTGAAGAACAGTGTAAAAAATATGGCATAAAACTTCATCTTTTAAGAGCTGATATTAAATCAATCGCTCAAAAAAACGGAGAATCTGTTGAAGAGGCAGGACGTAAAGTTCGTTATGGATTTTTTAATTCTCTTTATGATGATGCTTTAATTGCAACCGCTCACAATTTAAGTGATAGAGTTGAAACGTTTTTCTTTAATTTTACAAGGGGAACATCGTTAAAAGGTCTTTGCTCTATTCCTGTAAAAAGAGATAACATAATCAGACCTTTAATAAATTGCACCAAAGCAGAAATTAACGCTTATTGCTTAGCAAATAATATTCCTTTTGTTACGGATAAAACGAATGCTGATGTTGTATATGCACGCAACAGAATTAGGCATAATGTTATAACTGAGCTTAAAAAAATAAATCCCTCTTTTGAAAACTGTGCAAGCAGATGTATTGACGATATAAATGAGGATGAAGATTATCTTTTTTCTCTTGCCAACGGAAAAATAAATGAGGCAAAAGAAGAAGATAAATATAAAATTTCAGCTCTCTATAATTTGCCAAAACCGATTATTAAAAGAGTAATTTCTGCCATCATAAATGAAAATACCGATTTTTCACCGGATAGCAGAATGATTGATGATATTGTTTCAGCAATTAGGGCTTATGAAGAAAACGGCGAAGGCAGAAAAATTCAAATCAGCGGTAATTTATTTATGCGTACAAGGGCAGGCTACCTTGAATTTTATAAAGAAAACCTTAGTGAATTGCCTAATAAAATTATTTTATCAGAGGGAAAGAATATCTTCGGAGATTTCGAAATAACTCTCGAATATATTGCCCCTGACACAATTTGTTCACATAATATTTCCAAAGATTTAGCA
>CAVJRM010000009.1:0-66876 GCA_963652165.1 bacterium
CCACTAACCACTGCCCACTAACCACTCGCGAAGCGATATACAATCGGATTTTGCACCGCAAAATCCCCGACATTACTCATTACTCATTGTCCTCACGGGCCATCATTCCACATTCCTAATTCCACATTCACATTGAAATGGCTTCGCCATTTCCACGGAGGTATTTATATGAAAAAATTATTATCAATCATTCTTTGCGTTCTAATGCTATCATCTTTTTCTGCTCTTGCTTTTGCAGATACTGCAGATAATTCCGAGGAAGCAAGTGTTTCCGTTTTCGCTACTTCGGATAAAGGCACAATCACCGATGAGGATGCTGCCGAAGCAGAACAGGAAAACAATGACAACACAGAGGGCAAGCAGCCTGTAATCGAACCAACGCCCTCACAATTTAAGCTTTTTCTTTTCAAAGTGGAATACTATATTGAAACATTCTTCGGAACAATCAAAAACTTCTTTGTGAACATAATCAGCTATTTTAAATAACATCACACGCAAAAAAGCTGCCGCATTGCGACAGCTTTTTCTATTTCTATAAGGTTGAATTATTCAGCTTTGCCTGCGCAGCCGAAAACATCTTTCATCTTGTGCTCAACAACCTCTTGGATTGCTGCACGAGCGGGTTTAAGATACTGTCTTGGGTCAAAGTGAGAAGGATTCTCAGCAAAATGCTTTCTGATTGATGCAGTAAGAGCAAGGCGAAGATCAGAGTCAACGTTAATCTTACAAACTGCCATTTCAGATGCCTTTCTGAGCATTTCTTCGGGGATGCCGATAGCGTCGGGCATTTCTCCGCCGTATTTGTTAATCATTTCAACATACTTGGGCATAACGGATGATGCGCCATGAAGAACGATGGGGAAGCCGGGAAGACGCTTGCCAACCTCTTCAAGAATGTCAAATCTAAGCTGAGGCTTCTGGCCGGGCTTGAATTTATATGCGCCGTGGCTTGTGCCGATAGCGATTGCAAGAGAATCAACGCCTGTTCTCTTAACGAAATCTTCAACCTGTTCAGGTCTTGTATAGCTCTCGTTACCGCTTTCAACAACAACGTCATCTTCAACGCCGGCAAGAGTGCCGAGCTCGCCCTCAACAACAACGCCGTGAGCGTGAGCATATTCAACAACTTTCTTTGTTAATTCAACATTTTCTTCATAAGGAAGAGAAGAACCGTCAATCATAACAGAGGTGAAACCGCCGTCAATGCACTGTTTGCAGGTTTCAAAATCAGGGCCGTGGTCAAGGTGAAGAGCAATGGGAACACCGGATTCCTCAACAGCTGCCTCAACCATCTTAGTGATGTACTTAAGACCTGCATAATCTCTTGCGCCTTTTGAACACTGAAGAATTACGGGAGCTTTAAGCTCTTTTGCAGCGTTAACGATACCCTGGATAATTTCCATGTTGTTAACATTAAATGCACCGATGGCGTAGCCGCCTTCGTATGCGTCTTTGAACATTTGAGTAGTAGTTACCAATGGCATAACCAATTCACTCCTTAAATCAAAAATTTACAGTTTACATTATATCAAAAATTATGCTTTTGTCAACGGCTGAATACAAAAAGTGAATGGTTATAAACAACTAAAAACAAAGCTGTTTCATTGTTGCTAATTATATTTTCCCGTGTTATAATTAATTTATATATAAAAATTCTCAGTAAGGGAGAGAAATTATGGCAACCGAACTTAAATATTGGGAAAATCCTTATATCATCAAAGAAAATAAAGAAGACGGCCACAACACCGCCATCCCCCGTAAAAGCGTAAAAGATGCGGTTACGGGGGCGCCTGCTCCGGACTATCTTTCACTTAACGGCATCTGGAAATTTTGGTGGCAGACAGGTGTTGATAATTTAAGGACAGATTATTATGCCGACAGTTACGATGACAGCAGCTGGGATGATATTGAAGTGCCGTCCTTATGGCAGCTTAAAGGTTACGGCAAGCCTATTTATCTTTGCAATTCTTACCCGAAAGCCATTTCCACCGCAAAAAGCGAAATCCCCCGCATAAATCACAGCCTTAACGAAATAGGCGTTTACCGCCGCACCTTCACTTTGTCCGAAAATTTTGACGGCAAAGAGGTTTTCCTTTGCTTCGGTGCGGTAAAAGCAGGATTTTTTGTTTATATCAACGGCAAAAGAGTGGGCTATTCACAGGGCTCTATGACTCCTGCGGAATTTGATGTTACAAACTATGTTAAAATCGGTGAAAATCAGCTTACCGTTGAAGTTTATCGTTACACAGACGGCACCTATCTTGAAGATCAGGATATGTGGTTCCTCAGCGGTATTTACAGAGATGTTTATATCTATGGGGAAGAAAAAATCTGCGTGCGTGATTTCTTTGCAAACACAAGCCTTGTAAATGATTATAAAGACGGTAAACTTGACCTTGAAGTTACTCTTTTCAATTATGAGCTTAACGAAAAGAAATGCTCCCTTGAGGTTGCTCTTTATGACGGCAAAACTCCCAAAAAGGTAGTTACTCAGCCCGTTTCCGTTAAGAGCAATAAGACTGTTTTGCATTTTGAATATATCGAAGAGAACGTAAGAGCGTGGAGCGCCGAAAGCCCCAATCTCTACAAGCTTGCCATTGTGCTTAAAGCAAGCAGCAAAAAAATTCTCTCCGCAAAAGCTATAAATATCGGCTTCAGAAAAATGGAAATTAAAGGCAATGTCCTTTATATGAACGGCAAGCGAGTAATCATAAAAGGTGTTAACCGCCATGATTTTGACCCGGATAACGGCTGGGCAATCCCCGAATACCGCTACGAGCAGGATCTTTATTTGATGAAGCAGGCAAATATCAATGCCATCAGAACAAGCCATTACCCCAACAAAGAACGCCTCTATGAGATGTGCGATAAGCTGGGATTTTATGTAATGGATGAGGCAGATGTGGAAAGCCACGGCGTTCGCCGCAAAAACTGCCCGGGAGATAATCCGGATTTCAAAGAGGCTGTTTGTGACAGAGCCGAAAGAATGGTCCTTCGCGACAGAAGCCATGCCTGTGTTTGTTTCTGGTCCCTCGGCAACGAGGCCGGTGACGGTGAAAACTTCATGCACGAAAAGAAGGCAATTCTTGCCCTTGACAACACAAGACCTATTCACTATGAGGGTGATTTTGACTTCACAAAATCCGATTTTATCAGCAGAATGTACCCTGTTGAATCAATTTGCGAAAAGTTCAGAAAACAGGAAGAAATCAAGTGCAGCCCTTACGATAATGTTGCAAATGCCCTTGCTGCGGATAACAAACCCGTTCCGAAGAAAATTTATGAAGACCACCCCGTAATTTACTGCGAATACGCCCACGCCATGGAAAACAGCCTTGGCAATTTCAAAGAATATGTTGACGATTTCGAAAAATATGATCACATGTGCGGCGGCTTTATTTGGGACTATGTGGACCAATCCATCAGAAAAGTTGTGGACGGTCAGGAGCAGTGGCTTTACGGCGGCGACTTCGGTGAAGGCAATACCAGCTTCTATTTCTGCGCAAACGGCATAATCACCGCAGACAGAACTCCTCAGCCATCCTATTGGGAGGTTAAAAAAGTTTATTCAAACCTTGAGGTTGTTGATTCTGCCGCAAGAAGCGGAAAAGTTACAATTAAGAATAAAAATGTATTTATAGATACATCGGATTATAATTTCAAATGGTCTTTGGCCCTTAACGGCGACGAGGTTGAAAGCGGTGAAATCACCGGCCTTGTTATTCCTCCGATGAGCGAAGAAACCGTCACTTTGCCCTATAACACCGAGAAATATAAAGACGGGGAGCTTATTCTTACCGTTAGCTTTATCCTCAATAAAGACAAAACTTGGGCACCTGCCGGCTTTGAAACTTCTTTCTCACAAATCGTAATTTACGAAAAGGCTGCAGCAGAGAAAAAGCCTGCTATGGGCAATTTAAAATTCAAGCAAAACGGCCGCAGCGTTAAAATTATAGGCGAAGGCTTTACCGCGGAAATCGCAAACGGCGCTCTTGCCTCACTCTGCTATGACGGCAACGAGATAATCGAAACTCCCATGAGACCGGATTTCTTCCGTGCCCTTACGGATAACGACAGAGGCTATGTGAATTTTGTGCCCATGATTGCAGGAGTTCATCCTCTTTATCAGTGGAAGAGAACCACCGCACAGATTGCCGCATCTTCCGTAAAAGCCGGGGCAACACCTTCAGGCGTTGAAATTAAAGTAAACTGGAAAGCTCCCTTTACAGCCGGAGTTGAAACCGTTTATCTCTTCTCCCCCGCAGGTGATGTCACCGTTAAGCACAAGGCCGCAGGCTTGTTCCTCCCCATGCTTAAAGTAGGTGTCAGAATGGGAATTAAAAACAGCCTTGAAAATACCGCTTGGTACGGCAGAGGCCCACAGGAAACCTATTGTGACAGAAAAACCGGTGCAAGAATTTCCAAATTCGCAATGAATGTTGATGAGCTTGAGCACAGATATATGAGGCCTCAGGAAAACGGCCATAGGACAGATGTCAGATCTCTTAAAATCACAGACAGCGAAGGAAAAGGCATTGAAATCGATGCTATGGATATCCCCTTCGGCTTCAATCTTTCAAGATATACCCCCGAAAAGCTGGATGCAACAAGGCACCTTTTTGAGCTTCAAAAGGATAACTTCCTTACCCTCAGCCTTGATGCCGCAATGAGAGGCGTCGGCGGAGATATGCCCGGCTGTGCTTATCTTCATAAGCCTTATAAACTTAAGGCCGGCAAAGGATATTCCTTTGAATTCAGAATTTCAAAAATATAAAATTATATTTCGCTTCGCAAGTGAAAAAAGTGAGAGGTGAATTTATGTTTGCTCGTGTGAACAGCATGGGGCTTTACGGTATAGAAAGCTATATGGTAAGCGTTGAGGTGGATTACGGCCAAGGTCTTCCCAGAATTGATATTGTAGGCCTGCCTGATACCGCCGTAAACGAATCAAGAAACAGAGTCCGTTCTGCCATAAAAAACAGTGGATATAATTTCCCCCAAAGCCGTATTACCGTGAATCTTTCCCCTGCCGACACCAAAAAAGAAGGTCCCATCTATGACCTACCCATCCTTGTTGCGGTTCTTAAAGCGGATTTTCAACTTAAATGCAATGTTGATGATTGTGCTTTCATAGGCGAATTATCCCTTGATGGCCTTGTTCGTCACATAAACGGCGCTCTTCCCATGGTTATAAGAGCAAAAAAAGAAGGAATAAAAAGAGTATTTGTTCCAAAGTCAAACGCGCTTGAAAGCTCCGTTGTTGAGGGCATCGATGTGTATGCAGTGGAAACCGTTAAAGAGATGGTAGATTATCTTACGGGGGAAACCGAGCTTGCTCCTGTAACTTTTGATAAATACAGCGAGATTCAAAATCGTCCGCCTCTTCCGGATTTTAGGGATGTTATGGGCCAGCAAGAGGCAAGATACGCCCTTGAAATCGCCGCAGCAGGTGGCCACAATATTCTTATGGTTGGGCCTCCCGGCTCCGGTAAAAGTATGCTCGCCAAAAGGTTACCTTCCATTTTGCCTGATATGACCTTTGAAGAAAGCCTGAGAACAACTGAGCTTTACTCCATTGCCGGCGTTTTACCCGAAGGCGTTTCTCTCATTACAGAAAGGCCCTTCCGCTCACCTCATCACACTGTATCTACTGCCGGCCTCTCCGGCGGCGGTGCAATACCAAAACCCGGAGAAATCTCTCTTGCCCATAATGGAGTGCTGTTTCTTGATGAGCTGCCTGAATTTTCAAGGCAAGCTATGGAGGTCCTTCGCCAGCCTATTGAAGACAATATAATCACCATTTCAAGAGCCAGCGGTTCAGTTACATATCCCTGTTCCACAATGATAGTTTGCGCCATGAATCCCTGCCCCTGCGGATACTACGGCCATCCGAAAAGGCAATGCACTTGCCCGCCGGGAGCACCTCAAAGATATCTTTCAAGGATATCCGGGCCCATGCTTGACAGAATCGATATTCATATCGAAGTGCCGCCTGTGGATTTTGAAAAACTATCCTCAAAAACTCCCGGGGAGTGCTCGGCGGATATAAAAAAGCGTGTAAATGCCGCAAGGAAAATTCAGCAGGAACGTTTGAAGGGCTCCGGAATATCATGCAATGCAAAAATGACACCGGAAATGACAAGAACCTATTGCAACCCTACATCAAAAGCTTTGGTTATGCTTGAACAAGTTTTTGAAAAGCTGGATTTTTCAGCAAGAGCTTATGATAAAGTGCTTAAGGTTGCTCGCACAATTGCAGACCTCGAAGGCAGTGAGGCCATAGAGGCAAGGCACATCGCACAGGCCGTTCAGTTCAGAAGCCTTGACAGAAAGCTGTGGCGTGCGTAAATAATGTGTAAACAATTTCATATTTAATTGCAATATTATCATAAATAATGTTATCATTGATGCGTTATGATTTTAACGAAAGGAGCAATATATGAAAAACTGTGAATATTGCGGAGCACCCATTGACGATAATGCGGAGCTTTGCAGCGTATGTGGCGGTAAACAGGAAAACGAAGAAGTAATTGAAGACGCAGAAAGCAAAACTGTTGAAGACGCAGAGGAAACAGCGGCAGAAGAAACTGCCGAGACAGTGAAAGAAGAAAATGAAGAATCCGAGGTAGATGAAGAAAAAGAAGAACCTGCTGAGGATGTTTCGGAATCGGAAGAAACTGACGAAGGCACAAACGAAGCCACAGGTGAAGAAGTAAGTGAAGAAGACGACTACTCCTTTGATCATGAAGAGGATGATGTTCGCGTTTGCCCCCATTGCGGTAACACCACCGTTGCAGCAGGCCATGAATATTGCTATGTATGCGAGGCGGCCTTGCTTAAAACAAAGATTACCTTTGTTGCTTGGATTGCGGGTATAGCAGCTTTGGCACTTTCGTTCTTTGCTTTTATTATGATCTGCCTTCTCAGTGCTCCTGCTCTTCAGGTTATAAAGGGTGATATAAAAGCATCTGAAAACAACTGGTTTTCAGCCTACGAAGAATATTCAAATGTTTCCGAGGTACTTACACAACTTACGGACATTGTCGGGGACAGCACTGTTTTCAATCCTTTGCTTAAATCCGGCTGCGGCCTTGAAAACAAAACGTTTAAGGCAATCGTTAATGTTTATGATCCGTTGCAGGCCTACAATTATGCCTCAAATGTGTTTACCATCAATTCAAAATATATGACTCATGCCAAATCTTACAAAGATTGTAAAGTCTTTTATGATGAATACGAAACCGCATACAATGCAATAAGCGATGCCATGAGCGAAATTGCAGAGCTTGAGGATCCCACTGTAGAGGACGGCGAAAAAGCCATTGCCGAGATAGAAAAGGTTCGCGGTACAGACAATGTTAAAGATGTTTGGCTTGACTATTTTATTTACAGCATTGCCGGCTATTGCACATTTGATTCCGACACAAAAAACGGTTATCTTGAAGCAATACACACATCAGCTCAAAAAGAAAGCAAAGATTATTCTTTCCTCTACTACAACGATTATATCAATATGCTCATAAGGACAGACCGCGATGATGAGGCCAAGCCTCTTGTTATGGAACTTAGAACAAAAGATATAAGCGACTGGGATGCGGCAAACCAGCTCTTCAGGATTTATGTTAAAGCCGGAGATATGGATTCCGCAAAAGAGCTTGTTTATGATTATCAGGAAAATAATATAACAACCGACGGTGCCGATTCCGATTCATCTTATTCGTTGCTTATAGCTTTAAACAGAATTGAAGGCAATTACGATGAAGTTAAGAGCCTTGCGGAAGAAGCAAATTCTCTTTACAGCCTTATCCCCGAATTTGACCGCCAGCTTGCCCTTGTTTACTTGCTTGAGGGTGATTACGATAACGCCTATGAAAGCGCCGTAAGTGCCGAAAATAAAGCATATACCCGTTATTCTTATTACGGAGATTCCTCTGCTTACACTGATGATTTACTTGCAACTGTTTATGTTTCTGCAATGTTCTGTCAAAAATACGGTAAATGTAACACAGAAAACGCCTCAAGCATTCAAGACATTCTTGATTCTTATGCAGATTCCGAAACAGAAGAAAGAATGGCCGATATAGTTAATGAAAAAGTTTCCCTTGAATCTGTTCTTACGGAAGGAGTGTGCGACCTTATATGAGAATATTTTATATAATCACTAAAATTATATGCTTCCCGGGCGCATACATGAGAGGCTTTTGGGAGCACTTAACCTGCCGTATTCTTCGCCTTCAGGTTGAGCCCACAGGTTATATGAGAATGGACGAGGCTTGCGGCCACGTGGAACATTCCCTTTCAAAAACACAGTTTTCCGCATATTTAATGGCAACAGGCCCCGGCTTTATGAATTTCAACATTGGTTTCCCTCTTTTCCTTTTCGGATATATAAACTTAAAATATATGGGAATTACTCCTTGGGACAGTATTCCTCTGTTTATAGTTTATATTCTTTCAATGTATGTGGGTGTTTCAATGCTCTGCTGCTGCTTCCCCCTTACAGAAGATATTATCAATTATTTGTCTTTCAGACCGACTACGTTAAACAAAAATGCTTTTCAAGTGGCAAGGGATAACTTCTTCCTTGTTTTGGGGTTCCCCTTTGCAGTAGTTACAAGAGTAGGTGCATTTCTTGAATCAACGGGCATACTCTTTATACTCTGGGTTGCATTTATTGTTTGGAGTTTCGTAAGTTAAAAAGTTAAAAAGCAAAAAGACTGTCGCAAATAAAACAAAGCGGCAGTCTTTTCAATTATGTGCAAAATCAATGGGCAATGGCAATTTCAATTACATACTCTTAAATAATTTCATTCTATCTCTCGGCCACATTCTTCCCATAAAATTTAAAATATTCATAAGTAGGAGCACTTGTGTATGACGGGTATGTAATTACGTCCTCAAACTTTTCGCGTGAAAACAGTGCAGGCATCTAACGCGATAATGCCGTTATCATAATAGGGTGAAAAATCGGGATTATTATCGAATTATCCCCCTTTGCCTTCATAATTGGAATGTCCAAAAGAGCAATGCCAATGGCCGCAAACAATGGTTTTATTCGGCTCTATTACTCCGCTGTGGGCAGCCTCCATTCCGTTTATCCATCTTGCCTTGTTCCATTCTAACTCATTTGCTTTAGGCCAATTTTCATTATACATGTATTTATATATAAATCTTCCTTTTTGACGGGCGAACGGAATTGAAACGCATGGAATCCACCCATGCACAAAAATATAATTTTCCGTTTCGTAATAATTAACCATACTCGGAATGATTTTTGTAATAAACGGGTTTCGGAAAGCCTTTGTTTTACTTCTGCAGGATTTTTTTCAAATTATCCACAGTGAAATTTGTAAGTTGAAGCATTGAAGCAACCGTACCATTTTGGATATTTGTTTTATCTAAATAGCTGTATTCATCCCATTCATTCAAAAGGTCAAGCATCAAGTCCTCGTGATTTCCTCTTATCAGTATAACCTCGTTCCTATCAATTAAATCAAGTATAAAGGCTTGTAACTCTTGTGCTTGCACTCCTCTGTCGTAAATATCTCCGCAAATAATCAGCTTATGAGGCTCGGTGTCGGTAAAAAAATCCCTGCTCACTCAATGCAGATTTAAGCTCATCAAAAAAGCCGTGAATATCGGAAACAATATAATATTTCATGCAGACCCCTTTTTTCTTTTTCTGCATTACATTATACACAACAGTCCACCCTGTTTTTTCTAAATTCCCAATAAGAGCAAATATTTATCCCTCGAGTGCAAAAAATCCCGGCAACAAGTTAATCATTGCCGAGATTATGTTTATTAAATTAAAATTTAAAATTCAAACCTGCATAGCACCATTAAGATGCGGATTTCAAATACTTTGCAAATACCCAGCCGGTTTTATCGCCGTATGTAACTTTTGCCCAACCTTCAACGGATTCAATAACTTCCACTGTTTCACCCCTCGGGATTTCGGTAAGCACATCGCAATTTGTGTTTGCCTCTGCTCTGAGATTAAGACCGCCGGATTCAGTGTTGATTATATATTTGCCTTTTTCAAGGACTATTTTGCTGTTGATGGTTGAAAAGTCAACATTGCGGTAAACTTTTCCGCCTTCAAGCTTAACTCCGTAAGCATCAAACATTTCACTTACTGTAACAAGAGTATAACCCTCTTTAACAAGTCGAGGAATAAGCTCAGTTGCCACATCAGCGGAGAAATTGTAAATATCATGCATAAGGATAATGTCGCCCTTCTTAACGGTGCTCATCACATTATTTACAATTCTGTTTATATCTGCGGTGCGTTCCTCATCACTTCTGTCTTTATGAGTGGCGTCTTTGTATTTCCAATCTTCTGTATCTATGCTCCAATTTATAAGGGGCATATCCGTTATGGATTTAACACTTTCCGTAAATCCACCCGGAGCTCTGAGGAGTTTACATTCCACACCGGTTATTTCTTTAATTTTAGAATTATTTTCATTAATTTGTTTTCTTGCCTCATCGGAAGAAACTTTATTCAAATATTTATGGTCTTTGGTGTGGTTACCGATTTCGCATCCCATTTCATAGGCTTTTTGAGTTACTTCGGGATACAAATCAAGGTTATACCCTACTGTAAAAAACGTGGCAACGGAATTATTTTCTTCAAGAACGCTGAGAATTTTCTCTGTGGATTCTTTGCCGGGGCCATCATCAAAGGTTAATGCCACCAAATTATCTTGCAATGTATATTTAGGCTGCGCCTCTGTCGTTGTTTCTTCCTTTTCAGAAAGAGAGACAGCCTCGTTTTTTGCTGTTTTTGATTCCGAAATGTCATTATTTTTTGTGCAAGAGGAAAGCACAAATACCATTACAAGCAAAAAAGCCATAACGGTAGTAATTTTATTTTTCATTTTTCTCACCCAAAATGAATAATATCACATTATATTTATTTTTCAAGCTGTAAAAACAGAGAAAAAAGGGCAAAAAATAATAAAGTTATTTTGCAAAATTAACAAGAAAAATTAAAGAATTGTAAACTTTTAAAATGCGTTTTCAATATAGTTTATTTTGCTGAGTTTGTAATTCTTTTCGAGCCACACCTCACACACATCAAACCTTATTTCTTTATCCTGCTTTGTGGCGGCGATAAAGCTTTTTACGGTAAGTTCAAGGCGGTGCTGTTTGTTTTCGTCAACGGCTTCCATGGGCCTGTGGAGAGTATTTATATCTCTGGTTTTTACTTCCACCACAAAAAGCATTTTGCCGTCTGTGGCAATTAAATCCGCCTCACCGAATCGGCATTTATAGTTTGCCGCTAAAATTTTCAGGTGCTTATCTCTCAGGTATCTTGCGGCGTAAACTTCGCCCCAAACGCCCGTTTTATTTTTTATCATTTATATGCTCCTCTAAATTCTTTAAGAAGGTAAGGCGATGATATTTTGATATGCCGTTTTCGGCAATACATTCATAGTGGAGCTTTGTGCCGTAGCCCTTATGCTTTGCAAAGCAATATTCGGGCATTTTTTTATCAAGGTCATACATAAATCTGTCCCTGCTGACCTTTGCGAGAATGGATGCCGCCGCAATGCTCGGGCTTTTGGCATCCCCTTTTATAATGGTTTCCCCCTTTATATCGAGAGGAGGCATTCTGTTGCCGTCAACAAGGGCATAATCTGCCTTGATTTGCAAGCCTTCGACAGCTCTTTTCATGGCAAGAAAAGTGGCCTGCAAAATATTTATTTCGTCAATTTCTTCATTGGTGGCAAAAGCAATGCTGTATGCGATTGCTTTCTCGGTGATAACATCAAAGAGCATTTCTCTCTTTTTTTCGGATAACTTTTTTGAATCATTAAGCTCGGGAATTTCAAGGCCAACAGGCAAAATCACGGCAGCGGCGTAAACAGGGCCTGCAAGAGGGCCTCTGCCTGCCTCATCAATTCCGCAAATTACTTTATATCCCTTTTCCGTGGCCGATTTTTCAAAATTATAATCCATTTTAGCACCTTAATTTAAGAATTGTTTGTCTATGGTTTTGCTGAGGAGATTTTTAAGATATTTTGCGGAAAAATCTTCATAAGATTCTTTTAAGCCGTGCTTTGAGGCAAGCTCATCGGTGTAATCATCAAGCATATAAAGCCTGATTTTGCTCATATTTTGGCCGTAATGAGTTACGATGCCTTTTATTGAAACGTTTTCTATGGTTACGGAATATTGCTCCGTGTTTTTAACAATATCAAAGGTCAAAGCCGCACCCAGCATATACTCGGGCTTTGCCTGAGCGGAAAGGAAATTACCCAGAGAATAGGCAACAAGGGTTTTTGTGCCGTTTGAATTTTCAATATATTCCACAGGCTGTAATACATGAGGATGGGTGCCGATAACTACCGTTGCTCCCCATTCGCCCAGCTTTGCGGCAAGATCTTTTTGAGCCTGAGTAACCTCGTTTTCGTATTCGTTACCCCAATGGGCAATAACTATAACCGCGTCTGCTTTTTGGTTTGCATAAGAAATCAAACTGCTGAGCCATGTTTCATACTCTGCAAGGCTGAGCTCCGCCTGGGAATCCTCCGGCAGGCTGTTGCCGTTTGCGGCGTCCGTAAAAGCAACATAAGCAATTTTAACGCCGTTGCACTTTTGCATGGTAATCCACTGGTCTTGAGTTTTATCTTTATATGCGCCGATGGTGATTATATTTTTGCTTTCCCAATAATCAAGGGTATTTATGAGGCCCTCTTCACCGTAATCAAGGGCATGATTTGTGGCAACATTTACCACATCAAAGCCTATATCCGCAAGCTCGTCCCCAAGCTCTGTGGGGGAATTCATAAGGGTGGAGCCGGAAACGCTGTGAGTGGAGGAAATAACCGACTCCTGTGTGATCACAGCGGAATCAGCATTTGAAATAAAATCTTCCACCTTTTCATAAACGTATGAAAAATCGTATCCCCCTGTGCTGCTGCGTGCCTTTGCCTGAGTTAAAATATTATCTTGGACCATGTTGTTGCCCACGGCCACTACACTTGCACGGGTAAAAATATCTTCGTTTTCATCTGTTTCGGTTAAATTTTGCTCTGAAATTGTTTCCGCATCCGTAAAAAGAATTACTCCGATGGATACTACATCCAGGCATAATATTGCGGCAAGTAGAATTGCCATAAATCTTTTCATCGGAGCACCTCCTTATCAGTCAAGGGTTATTTTGCCGAGCCTGCCGCCTCTGTATTCATCAAGAAGCATAATGGCAGCTCTTTCCGTATCGTACTCTCCTTTTTTAAGAAGCATACCTCTCTTTTTTGCAATAAGCTCAAGAAGCTCATAGGGTTCAAGGGATTCAAAATCTTCTATCTTATATCTTTCTTTGAGCCTGTCCGGATAATCTTTTTGCATTACTTTCAAAAGGCGAATTGCAATCTCTTGTATATCCAGAATTTCGTCTTTGATGGAGCCTATAAAAGATAATTTATATCCCACTTCCGGATCTTCAAATTTAGGCCAAAGCACACCGGGAGTGTCAAGAAGCTCTATACCCTGGCCTATGGAAAACCATTGATTTCCCCTTGTTACCCCGGGTTTATCCGCAACTTTTGCTCTGTTTTTACCTGCCATACGGTTAATGAATGAGGATTTGCCCGTATTGGGGATGCCCACAACCATAACTCTGAGGGCTTTGCCCCCCATGCCCTTTTCAGTATTGGCCTTAATTTTCTCTTTAAGAACTTCTTTTACGGCAAGCTGGAATTTATCGAGGCCTTTTCCGCTGCGGCAATCCACGGGAATTGCTTTTATGCCCATATCGGCGAATTTTTTAATATATTTCGCCGTGGCCTTATCATCTGCCAAATCGCATTTGTTAAGCAAAATAACTCTTGGCTTTTTGCCCACTATATCATCAATTTCGGGGTTTCGGCTGCTAATGGGCAAACGGGCATCTACGAGCTCGCAAACCGCATCCACAAGGGGCAGACTTTCTTTTATGAGCCTGCGGGTTTTTGCCATGTGGCCGGGAAACCAGTTAATATTATTATAGTCTATTGTTTCTTTTTTGTTATTTTCTGTCATTATCTTCTTCCGTTTTTTCGGCTATCTCTTTGTTACCGTCTTTTGAACCGATGCATATTTTGCACCGGTTGAATTTATGCTTTTTCGTTCATGTTTTACCCTATCTTAAAATTACCGAAAGGTACAATTCTGAAAAGCGCCCTTCCGAGAATATAATCCTCTCTTATAAGTCCGATTCGTGAGTCACGGCTGTCTGATGAGGCGTTTCTGTTATCTCCCATTACGAAAACATAGCCCTCGGGCACGGTTATGGGGCCCTCAAAGCCTTCATCGTCATGAGTGAGGTCGTTTACATAAGGCTCGTCAAGAGCTTCGCCGTCCACATAAACAATACCTTTTTCAAAATCTATGTCAACGGTTTGCCCCTCTGTGGCAATAACTCTTTTAACAAGCACGGATTCTATATAATAGTATTTTGAGGGCTGGCAGGTAACAACAATCTGCCCCGGCTCTATATCGAGGTCAAAGGCGGAAAGAATGATTCTGTCCCCATCTGTGAGGGTGGGATACATGGAAGAGCCGCTGACGCCTACCGTTCTGAATATAAACATAAAGGCAAGGGCAACGATAATTGCGGATGAAGTTATAACGGATACCACATCAAACACCGATGAGTATTTTGCTTTTTCTTTCTTTTCTTCCATGGTTTAGTCCTCCTGTGTCAGTTTTTTGGGGTCGGGGTAAAATCTGCATAAAGCCTTACCCAATATAAATTCTTCTTTTATTAAACCTACTTTGCTTGAACGGCTGTCAAGGGAGCCGTTGCGGTTATCTCCCATTACAAAAACATAGCCCTCGGGAATGGTCATAGGCATATTTGCATCATAATTAAGATATGTAGGCTCAAGAATGTAATCTTCCTCTAATTTTTCGCCGTTCAGGTATACAATTCCGTTTTCAAAATCTATATTCAGCGTATCCCCGGGCAGAGCAATAACTCTTTTGATTATGGGAATGTTCTTTTCCCAAGGCTGAGTTACAATAACAATATCCCCTCTGTCTATTGAGGTGGTGATGCCGGAAATGGCAACCCAGTCCCCGTCCTCAAGGGTGGGATTCATAGAGCTTCCGCTGACGCCTACCACTCTGAAAAGGCAAGCAAAGATGAGAAACACTACGATAACCGCATCTTTAAGGGAATCCAAAGATTCAAAAAGTATTGTATAAATTGTACGGGGTTTTTTAGGGAATTTTACAAAATATTTTTCTGTTTTTCTGTGATTACGCAAGTTCTCACCTCCGAGGAAATGGCGAAGCCATTTCAATGTGAAATTAGGAATGTGGAATGGGGATATTTCAAATTAGCAATTAGCAATGAAGGGGATTTTGCCATGCAAAATCCGATAGTATAGAAACGTAGGAATTGACAGAGAGCTGTGGCCCCTTTGTGTAAAGGGGGCTGTCTGCGGAGCAGACCGGGGGATTGCCGTGCAAAATTCCCTTCATTCCCCATTCCCAATTCCACATTCCACATTCCACATTCCACATTCCACATTTTTAGGGCGTTGCCCTAAAAACCAAAAAAGACTATAGCTAAACTTGAAACTTGATTGCTCCGTATGTTGGCTATAGTCTAATTTGATTGTAGTTATCTAATCTGTTCCTTAACCTTAGCTGCCTTACCAACTCTGTCACGAAGATAATAGAGCTTGCTTCTGCGAACACGACCATGTCTTACAACATGAACGCCGGCAACGTGTGGTGAATGAAGCGGGAAAACTCTTTCTACGCCAACGCCGTAAGAAACACGACGAACGGTGAATGTTTCGGAAACTCCGGAACCTTTGCGAGCGATAACTGTTCCCTCGAATACCTGGATTCTTTCTTTGCTGCCTTCCTTAACAAGAACGTCAACCTTAACGGTATCACCGATCTCGATAACAGGAGCTTCTGCTTTAAGAGAATCCTGTGCGATTAATTTGAGTGCATCCATTTGAATAACCTCCGTTTTTTCCAGATGTTCATTCACAAAGGTTTGCCAGAGGAACACCCGTTTTAATATTCATATTAAATCCCGTCTTCGGCACAAAAACACCTACTGACGGTATAAATGCTTGAATAATATACCACAGTAAAGCCCCGATTGCAAGTGTTTTTTTATTAAATGTAATAATATTTACGTTTATATCTATAATTTTTTCAATATTTTTCATTTTAGCGTAAATTTTTGTTGACATACAGCCCGTTTTGAATTAAAATGCTAAATACAGCGATTCAGTACCGCTATATATTTCGGGGTGTGGCGCAGTTGGTAGCGCGCGTGGTTTGGGACCACGAGGCCCAGAGTTCGAACCTCTGCACTCCGACCATATTCCCGGATCCAATAGGGTTCGGGTTTTTCTTTTTATAAATTTGCAAAAAGCTCTTGACGATTTATCCTATTCAGTGCAAAATAATCTTAATAAAATCAAGGAGGCAAATTATGGTTACAGCAGTAGAAAATAATAATCTTAACGAAGCAAAAAATTCCGATATGGCAGTAATTGACTTTTCAGCCGAGTGGTGCGGCCCCTGCTGCATGCTGGCGCCCATTATGGAAGAGCTTTCGGATGAGCTTGATGGAAAAGTAGATTTTTACAACGTAAATGTGGATGCAAACCCGGCTCTTGCCATGGAGTACGGCATAAACTCCATCCCCGCTATCATATTAATGAAAAACGGCAAAGCCGTAAAGCAGACCGTAGGCTATCAGCCGAAAGAGGCAATGAAGAATTTTATTTTGAGCTAAAATCAATTAGCTGTAAAAAATTTCAAAATACAAACTTCCTTAAAATTCTTAAAAAAACTCTTGACAAGTTAGCAATAGGTAACTATAATATGAGTAAAGAGTTAGCCAAGGCAAACTCTATAAAATCTTTAAGGAGGCATCGAAATGGAATTTTGTATGGTTATAATCGGCTCTGTGGCATTGGCAGCAGGCATGGACGCAGCAAAAATCGAATTAAAAAAAGTTGTCTCTTCAATGTCTGACAAAAAGAATACAAAGTAATTCACAAGTACCAATCTTCTCCTGAATGTAGGGCTCCTCTCGGCTTTATAAGCAGCTGAGGCCGAGAGGATGAATCCCTAAAATTACAGGCAATAAGAGAATTTTATCATAATCTGCACTCCTCCTAATGCAGATTATAGTGCAGGTTTATGCATCAGATGTATTTGGACAGCTTTTGAACATTTACCGCACAACAATTAAATGCCATATAGAAAAATCGGAGATCGCCCTCCGATTTTTCTTTGTTTATAGGAAAAGATTTTGTCTTTCTAGGTTTGTCATTTTTACGTATTTCACATTTAAACGGGATAATTTTTCTTCTTTAAACAGTGTGTACAAAAACAAGGCTTTATTTTGTCTAAAATGAACAAAATAAATAAATGCAAAAAAATATTCCTTGTTTAATTTGTTGACTTTATATAAAAACTCTGTTAATATAATTATTAACCGGTTTGTAATGTGCAAAAATTGGTTAATTTAAAGCGTTTAACGCTTATTATAAACTCAAAAGGAGGAATTTCCCATGGCATTATCAAAACAGGAATGGCTTGACCTTGAAAAGAAAGCCAATGAGCTGCGTCACCTTTCCCTTCAGACTACTGTATGGGCAGGCAGCGGACACCTGGGCGGCGGTCTCTCCGTAATGGACCTTCTCACTGTTCTTTATCACAAATATCTTAACATTAAGGTTGAGGATCCTAAGTGGGAAGACAGAGACAGATTTATTCTTTCAAAGGGCCATGCAGCTATTGCTTATGCTCCTGTTCTTTGCGACAAAGGTTTTAATGACCCGGAAATGCTTAAAACATTTAACCTTTCAGGTTCAAAAATGGGTATGCACCTTGACTCCAACAAGGTTGTAGGCGTTGACGCTTCTACAGGTTCCCTCGGTCACGGCGGTTCAATTGCAGCAGGTACAGCTCTTGCAGCAAGAATTTTAGGCAAAGATTATCTTACCTATATTGTAACCGGTGACGGTGAGCTTGGTGAAGGCTCCAACTGGGAAGCATTTATGACAATGAATCACTATCAGCTCTCAAACTGCATAGTTTTTGTTGACAGAAACCATTGTATGATTGACGGTAACACCGAAGATGTTATGAAACTTGAGCCTCTTGCAGATAAGCTTACAGCTTTTGGATTTAACACCATTTGTGTTGACGGCAACAACATTAAAGAGCTTTGCGATGCAATTGATGTTGCAATTGAAAGATCAAAAGCTCCCACAAATCCCACTTGTATTCTTATGGATACAGTTAAGGGCGCAGGTATTCTCAGTGTTCAGGGCGATTATCACTGCCACTATATGGCAATTGATGAGCCTACATTTGAAAAATATAAAGCAGAACTTGATAAATATTACGCAGATCGTGTTGCACGCGTAGAAAAGGAGGCTGAATAATTATGGCAGGTGGATTTGTTTATAACGCAATAGACCAAACTGAAGTTGCTACAGCTGAAATTTACGGTAAAGCTATTGCTGATATTATGTTAAATGATCCCAAGGTTGTTGCCATTACAGCCGACCTTGCAAAATCTACAAAACTCGGCGACGTTCTTAAGGTTTGCCCCGAAAGAGTTATCAACGTTGGTATTGCCGAGCAGGATATGATGGGCGTTGCCGCAGGTATGGCAAAAGCCGGTATCATTCCTTTCGTTTCAGGCTTCTCCGCATTCTGCGCAATGAGAGCTTGTGACCAGCTTCACACAGATATTTGCTACCAAAAAGCAAATGTTAAAATCGTTGCCACTCACTCCGGCACATCTTTCGGCCAGGCAGGTTCCACTCACCACGCTCTTGCCGATATAGCAATTACAAGAGCTATGCCTAACCTTACTGTTATTGTTCCCGCAGATGGTTATGAAACCGCTAATGCAGTAAACGCAGCATACAACACAGAAGGCCCCTTCTATATCAGAATCAACAGAGGTTTTGACCTTGTTCTTTATGATAACCAAGATTACGGCTTTGAAGTAGGTAAGGCTGTTACAATTAATGAAGGCACAGATATTACCGTTATAGCTTGCGGTTCATGTGTTGCACAGGCAAAGAAGGCAGCTGAGTTCCTTAAAAATGCCGATGGACTCAGTGTTCGCGTGCTTAACATGCATACCATTTCTCCTATCGATAAAGAGGCTATTCTTAAGGCTGTTACAGAAACCAGAAGAATTATCACCGTTGAAGATCACTTCGTTACAGGTGGCCTCGGCTCAGCTGTTTCAGAGGTTGTTGTTGAAAGCGGTAAGGCTTGTGCATTTAAGATGCTTGGCCATAAATCCTTTGCAATGATCGGCCTTCAGGAAGATATCATGGCTGATGCCGGCATTGACGCTAACGGTATTATTGAGTCCGTTCGTGAAGTTATGCATAAGGACTTTGAAGAAGATAACGACTGGGACGACGAATATTAATAAGAAGAGCAATTACAGAAAGGATTGATTAATATGGCTTCAAGAGAAGATATGTTTACCAACAAATTGTTTCTCTGTGGTGCTCTTCCGCTTATGAAAACCATTGCAAATGATGTGCCCGACCTTGCAAAAAAGTTTGAGCATACTCATGCAGTTATCCAAATCAGCGCTCTTGACCCCGACGCACCTGAGGGCAAATATGCCACACACTTTGTGATTAACTCAGGCGAATGGCTTGTTCACGCTGACAAGGTAAGCGACAAAGAACACACAGATATAGAGCTTGAATTTAAGTCCGTTGAGCAGATGAATGCCTTTTTTAAAGGCAGCATTGGCCCCAAAACTTTGCCGAAAATGCACGGCATAGTTAAAAATATGGGCACTTTCGTTTCCTTTATGATGGTGCTCCTTAAAATGAGCTCTTTACTTACAGCAAAAACAGCTCCCGAAGATGAAGAAACTCAGCAGCTTATGGTTAAGTGCTTCTTCTACCTGCTTACAAGCGGTATCAGCACTCTTAATAAAAACGGTCATGAGGAAGTACACGCTTGGACAGCTAAGAGCCCTGACCGTGTTTATGCCCTTGCTGTTGACGGCCATCCTGAAGTAAATGCATTCATCAGAATTAAAGCCGGCCACTCAAAAGCAGGCAGAGGTGATTATAAGAGAGCAATGCCTTTCTTCACACTACGCTTCGATTCCTTCAAGAGCGCTCTTGGCACTCTTCTCGGCACAGATGATATGCTTGATGCTACCAAGAACGGCAGAATTATAATGGACGGCGGCCCCGAATTCGGTGCCCAGTTCGGCGGATTCCTTCTTACAGTAGGAAGCTACGTTCAGTAAACATAAAATTGAAAACGGCCACTCAAATGAGTGGTCGTTTTTTATGATTTTTATTCGTTTGTGGAGAATTTATATCCTACGGACCAAACGGTTTTAAGCTCCCATTTATCCGAAACGCCCTCAAGTTTTGCACGAAGACGCTTAACGTGAACATCAACCGTTCTGCTGTCACCGTAATAATCAAATCCCCAAACTTCGTCAAGAAGCTGATCTCTGGTATAAACTCTGTTGGGGTTGCTTGCAAGGTGATAAAGAAGCTCTAATTCTTTAGGCGGAGTATCAATCCTTTGGCCGTCCACAATAAGCTCATAATTTGTAAGATTTACAATAAGTTTGTCGTATCTTACTTCTTTCATAGCGGTTTTCTCTCCGCCACCGGTTCTGCGAAGAACGGCCTTAACCCTTGCCATAACCTCTTTTGCATCAAAAGGCTTAACAACATAGTCGTCTGCTCCAAGCTCAAAGCCGAGCACTTTATCGAAGGTTTCGCCCTTAGCGGTAAGCATGATAACAGGCTTTTGTGAAAATTTTCTGATTTCACGGCAAACCTGCCAGCCGTCAAGAATGGGAAGCATTATATCAAGAAGCATAAGATCCGGGTCAATCTCCTTGAAAATTTTTACGGCCTCACCACCGTTATTTGCGATAGTAACGTCATAGCCCTCTTTTTCAAGATAAAGCCTTAAAAGCTCGCATATATTGGTATCGTCATCAACAACAAGTATTTTTTCTGCCATTATATAGACCCTCCTGTCTTATTCTATGATTTTATTATACAATATAATGTTTCCTTTTTGTGAATTCATAAATAAATAATTGTGAATTTGGGAATATTGGGCAAAGCCGAGTCAATTAGCAATGAAACTTAAAAAAATAATTTTTTCTCGTCCGCAGACATTTCACTGCCGAAGGCAATTTCACTCGCCGTAAGGATTTATTTCACTGATAGCAGGGGGAGCTGTTTTTGAACGCTCGCCTTTTTGAGCGTTCGAAAACTGAGAGGTTGTCCTATACAAACGGAGCGAAGCGACCCACCATTCCCCTTCATTCCACATTCCCAATTCCACATTTCACATTCCACATTTCCAAAGGACTGTTCCACATTTGAGCATAAGCGAAATTATTTCTTAACCGAAAATCTGAAAATAGTTGTGCTTTCATATTTTTTGCCGGCATCTATTGTGCACTGTGGGAACTCCGGCATATTTGGGGTGTTGGGGTAATACTGAGTTTCAAGGCAGAATCCGCAATACTGAATAAGGGGAACGCCCTTTTTGCCGGGTTTTGTGCCATCAAGGAAGTTTGCGCAATAAAGCTGAACGCCGGGAAGGTCTGTAAATACTTCCATCATACGGCCGCTTTCCGGGTCATAGGCAACGGCTGCGGGCTCGTCCCCGTCATTAAGGCAGAAGTTATAGTCATAGCCCCTGCACTGCTTAAGCTGGTCATCATCTGCATGAATATCTCTGCCGATGGGCTTAAATTCTCTGAAATCAAAGGCGGTGCCTTCAACAGGTCTGATTTCTCCCGTGGGGATGCTCTTTGAATCTGTGGGAGTGTAGGCATCTGCGTTGATTTTAAGCTCGTGGCCTAAAATATCGCCTTTACCCGCAAGGTTGAAATATGCGTGATTTGTCATATTAATAACTGTCTTTTTGTCTGAAACAGCCTCATATTTTACCTCAAGAGAATTATCCTCATGGAGAGTGAAAGTTACTTTGAAATCCACATTTCCGGGGAATCCCTTTGAGCCGTCGGGGCTGTGATAATTCATTTCAACGCTGTTATCATCTATGATAATCCCTTTCCAGATTGTATGAGAAAGCTCTCCGCCGCCGTGAAGGCAAGTGATTCCTTTTTCGTTTTTCTCAACTTGATACTTAACGCCGTCAATTTCAAACTCGCCGTTTGCAATACGGTTTGCATATCTGCCTACGGTCATGCCCTGATAATTTGAAAGCTTTTCGTGGCCCTCCATGGTGTCAAAACCGCAAAGAACATCTGCAAATTCGCCGTTTTTATCTTCAGCATAAATACTGTTGATAATTGCACCGTAAGTTAAAATGTCAACGGATGTTCCTCTTGAATTTTTGATTGTGTAAACATCAACGTTTTCCCCTTTGGCAGTTTTACCGAAAGAATTTTTAACTATCATTTTTCTGTCTCCTTTATGAGCTTTATCATACTGTATCTGCCTCGCTTTTCAGTCAGGCGGGTAAATTGAATTGCATTTTGAGGGCAACTGTTTATGCAAGCGGTGCAGTGCTGGCACCGATTTTTTACCCATTCGGGTTTGCCGTTTTTGATTTTAATTGCTCTGTCCGGGCAAATTTTAGCACACATACCACAGGAAATGCAATTGTTATTTGCTTTAAAAAATAAAGTTGTGCGGCATATAGGGTAAAGAGAATACATACATCCGGAAATCAGTTTTTTCTTAAAATCCGTATTATGATGCTTTTCTCGCCTTAAAATTCTGTCTGCAATTCCGTTAAGCTTGCCGTCTGCCGCCTTTAATGCGGTTAATGCTTCCTCTTTTGTTGATGGATTATAGGCTATAACATAATTATCCGGCATCTTGAGGGATATGCTTAAATCAAGAGGCCTGCCAAGGGCTTTTTCAAGCTTTGAATCTGCCGCAAAGGCATCGCCGCCACAGGTGATTACAGCATAAACGTATGGAGCTAAATTATTTTTTATTTCGTTATGTGAAGCGAACCTCTTTACCATCTCCGGCAAACCGCCGTAATATACGGGAAAAACAAAGCCCGTAACATCATTTCTGCCTGTAACCGAGGTCACCGTGCCATTATAGATGGCAGCTATATTTACACATTTATCGCCTGTAAGCCTCGCCAGCTTTTCGGCAGCATACCTTGAATTGCCTGTGCCGGAAAAATAATATATCATAAAATCACCTCCGAAGAAACGGCAAAGCCGGTTTAATGTGGAATGAGTAATGAGTAATGAGTAATGTCGGGGATTTTGCCGTGCAAAATCCGATTGTATAAAGCCATCTGTCAGTTTCTGCCATTCTATCCACTAACCACTGACCACTGACCACTGTTATGCCGTTTGCAAAGCAAACAAATGTGGAATGTGGAATGAAATGTCCCGTAGGGACATCATTGCTAATTAAATCTATTCCACGGCTCTTCATTTAAATTCGGTAAAGCCGTGTAAGTTTCTCTTTCGTTTGTAATGGGATTGATAAAAGAGAGGGAGTAGGCGAAAAGGGCAAGCTTGCCGCTGCCTCCGCCGTATTTACCGTCACCGTAAAGGGGCATATTTCTGCTGCTGAATTGCACTCTGATTTGATGAGTTCGCCCTGTATGCAACAGTATATCCACAAGGCTCAGGCCGTTATTAACTTTCAAAACAGAATATTCCAGCTTTGCATCTCTTACACCTTTTCGCATTCGCTTTACGGTGTAAGTTTTATTTTTTTGTTTGTCTCTGAAAAGCAAATCTTCAAAAACGCCCTCTTTTTCTTCCGGGCAGCCTTTGATTATTGCATAATATCTTTTCTTAATTTTATTTTCGGTTATTTGCTTTGAAAAGGCGGCGGCGGTTTTTGAATTTTTGGCATAGACCATCACCCCTGCCGTTTCTTTATCCAAACGATGAACAGGGTAAATTTCGCTGCCTGTTTGCTCTTTAAGCAAGGTTACAAGGGAGTTTTTGCCTTCCCCTTCACTTAAGAGACCCGCCTCTTTTACGCAAACGACAAAATCACTGTTTTCTTTTAGCAGATCCACGCTTTTCTGCCCTTTCTATTGAGGGCATAATGCCCTCAAATACCATTAAAAATTGCCTTAAAATCTTCTCCGGTGGGTCCGGCATACCCGTTCTGTACCACTCGGAAAGGGTACCGATAATCGCATATTGATAAAATGAAATTATAAATTCCATATTTGCGTCATCAATATTTCTGCCCTCGCAAAGCTCATGAATATAATCCGACATAATGGTACGGCAGGATTTAAACATATAGTTTTCAAGGTATTCATAGCTTCGGGAGGCGCAAATGTTATTTATGATTTTCTTGTTGTTATAAGAGGTTTCAATCATTCTTGAAAAGCCCACAAGCCAGCGAAAGCCGTTGCTGTGGTTTGCAACCATTTCGGAAAATTCCATTTTGAAAATTTCTTCAAGAAGCTCATAAATATCACTGTAATAGTAATAAAATGTGTTTCTGTTTATGTTGCAGGCTTCAACAATATCTCTTACTGTGATTTTATCAAAGGGCTTTGTTTTAAGAATTTCAAGAAAGGTCTTGAAAATCATTTCTTTTGTGGAGGCTGACAATTATATCACTCCTTTTCTTCGGAAAGGGCTGCTCTTTTAGCGGTAATGGCATCAAGAACTTCTCTTTTGAACTCTCCGTGAATTGTATATTTCTTTGAGAAAATTATTTGAGAAATGATAAGCATTACAGGGGGAACAATATACATCATGAATGTAATTGCGCTGTTTGCGGCAGGGTTGTTGACTGCCTCGGAGCTTGTGCCGCTTGAAAAATCATACTTTGTGGCAACGAATGCGGAATACATGATAATTGATTGCAAAGTGTATGCCATCTTTTGCAAAAAGCCTTTCATTGAGAAGGTAAGGCTCTGATTTCTGGAGCCTAATTTATATTCGCCGTAGTCAACTATATCCGCAAGCATAACCGTTTGGTTAACAAACATACTGCCTATACCGATAGATGCCACAAGGTAGCAGGCGCCAAGGGCGTAGGGGTTGCCTTCCGTGCAGTAGCCCACAATTGCCATGCCGATGTAACCGACGGTAGCAATGGAGAGAGAAAAACGATAAGTGGAGCGGTTGCTCATAAATTTACCGCAAATTGGGATTACAAGCAAAGAGAGCACAGAGCCCACAGAGCCTAAAAGATTAAACTTTGATTGCAAAGTCAAATCTCCTCTTACCTGAAGGAAATAATAACTGCTTATGCCGGAGGTCATATAATAACCGCAGTTTGAAATCATTGCAAAAAGCATGAATATAAGCAGCTGGTCGTTGTGGCGGATAATGCTCAGAGCTTTTCTGAAAGAGAACTTTTCATCATTTGCCGCGGGTAAATTCTTTTCTTTTGTGGAAATAACAGTAATACAGGCAAAGAAAACAAGGGCAACGGCACAAATTAAACTCCAGCCGCCAAAGCCTTTTTTAAGAGCATCTGCGCCCATTTCGTCAAGGTCACTGCCTGCAACCCCTGCAAGAGCGGCAACGATAATCGCCGTAAGAATTGAAACGATGCCTTGGCCGAGGCCCGAGAAAGTGCGGGCAATAGTTGAAACCAAATTTCTGTCTTTTTCTTCTGTGGCAAAGGATGGAATCATGCTCCAGAAAGGAATATCCGCAAGGGTATTTGTCATTCCCCAAAGCACATAAAACACGGCAACATAGATATATAATCTCACGGAGCCGGCAGGCATATTATTGTTGAACATAAGGGCAAGAACGATGCCGTTAAGAATTGCACCCGTTAAAATCCAAGGGCGATGCTTGCCCATTTTGGTGTGTGTTCTGTCTACAATAGTGCCCATCATGGGGTCATTGATACCGTCCCAAATTCTTGCAAGGGGGGCGAGTATCAGCAAAAACAGAGGGCTGACCCCTAAAGCGTTTGTGAGATAGAGGGACAAATAGGAATAAAATAAGCCGTAGCTTAAATCAAGGCCTACTGCACCCACACCGTAGCCGAGCTTTTGTGAAAGAGGAACTTTATTCATATACTAAAATCTTCCTTTCTTGAACCGTTTACGATAAAGATAAAATCTCGGAGCGACAATAAGAAACGTGAAATGCTCCTTCGGAAATTGGGAATGAAATGTCCCGTAGGGACAATGAGTAATGAGTAATGTCGGGTCGCTACGCTCCGATTGTATAAAGCTCACTGTCAGTTCCTGCGATAATATACAATCGGATTTTGCGGAGCAAAATCCCCTTCATTGCTAATTGCTAATTGCTAATTGCTAATTAAAATGTTCCCTTCATTTCACATTCCACATTTGAGCGTAGCGATTTATTTCTATCGTAAGCGGGCGGAGCTGCCTTGCTGCCAAAGCAGCTCCGCATAAATTAAAATATTTTTTGCAAGAGTAAAATAATCGGTGAAAATACTTTAAGCATAAAATTGCTTACCTTCCAAGTTACTTTAACATTAAGTTTCGGTAAAACGGTTTGAATAAGATTATCAATGGCGCTGCATTTTACGCTGTCCGATGCAGACTTGCTGCCCTCGCTCTTTTTAATGCCGAAAGAATCCGCAAGCTTCGCTTCGCCGTCAATCACCTGATAAGCGCTGTAATAGAGGCTGTCGCCGTCAACGGTAATTGCGGAGAACATCGGGTAATCGTTGCTTACTATGCTTTCTGCTCTGGGGTAGTATTTATCGCATTTTTCCGCATCGATTTCTTTGTATTCTTTAACACCTGCAGAGCAGATTATCGAATAAATCGTGCCCTTCGGGTTGAGTTTCATTTCGTAGGTTTGACCGTTATACTGTACGGTTTCCGTGTTTGTGGGCACAAGGCAATTTGCATTCATAACCCCTGTTCTTGTGTAAACGTGATTATGGCCCTCAAGCACAAGGTCAACACCTAAATAGGGCAAAAGTGCGCTGAGCTGATTCCTTAAAGCAACGGTTTCATCGTCTTTGTAGTAAACTCCGTTAGCGTAAAGAGCTTTATGAAGCACCACAATTTTCCACTTTGCATCGCTGTTTTTAATATCTTTCTTCATCCACTCAAGCTGAGTGCCGCCGAGCTTATCATCCTCAAGGTCATTAGTGTTCAAAACAGTGAAATGAACATTATTGTAATCATAAGAATAATATGTGCCCGTTTCTTCATCCTGCTCCGGAACACCGGGCAAAGTGAAGTTTGTTTTAAGCACGCTGCCCTCATCCTCATGGTTACCTGTCGTTGGCATAAAGGGTAATTTTAAGAATGAATCGGAGCTGTTAAACAGATAATTCCAATGCTTTGAAGTGGTGCCAAGGTCAACCTGATCGCCGTTTGAAACGGTAAATCTTGCATCCGGATAAAGAGTTAAAGCGCTGCTCATAACGGAAGCATAAGTTTCGTAATGGCTTGCTCGCTGAGCCTGTGGGTCTGTGATATCAATGAATGTGAAGGCTTCATCATCGCCCTTTGCCATGGTGATTGTGCCTGTATCACTCCACCAGCCGTAGCTTTCGCTGCCCACTCGGTAGCTGTATTTTGCCCCGGGGGTAAGGCCCGTAAGGGTAACGGTATGCTCTATGTAATCTTTGCTGTAATCAAGCAGGCCGATAATGCCCAAATCTGCACCGGGGAAACTTCTTTCCGTTTCGGAATAGGTGGCGGTTACACGGCTGTCTTTTGTGGCTTTGCCTGTAAACTTCGGATTTTCGCTGTAATCAAGAAGCTCAATATCCGTATCTGTTATACTGTATTTTGTAAGCCAAGTGACTGTAACGCTTTGGGTGTTATCCTCCGTTAAGCCCATAACGATATTTGAGGGCAGGCGGAAGTTTTCTTTTGTGGCCTCGACTGCCTTTTTGCCAGTATATTTTAAGGTGATGGTATTATCGCCTTCGGCAGGGCTGTCATCAAATACAAAACATTTTACCATCCAAGCGATGGTAGCGCCCCAAGCTTCATACTGGCTCTTTGTTAAATATTTGTCAATTACAAGAGTATCAAGAATTTCGTCAACGGAATTATATCCTTCGGGGACTACGGAAAGGCCGAGAACAGAATCTATAAGATTCATATAGGTGTTATTTCCGCCGAGGAGTAAATCCACAATATTTGAGAAAAGCTTGCCCATAAGGTAGAAAGCTGAGCCTGCGGGGAAAAGAGTGTCAATATTGAAATCAAGATTTGCGAGAATTTCATCTTGAACGAGGTCATCAACCACAACTTCTATAAGCAGATTAAAAAATCCTTCTGTGTTTTCGCCGCTGTCAAACTTATCAATGGCATCTTTTACAAATTCATAACCCTCTTTACCGTAAATGCTTTCGTCGCCGCCGTAGTAAAGCAAAAGTGCGGTGGTGGCATATTCGCCGAGGGTACAGCCTTTGCCTGTATAATATTCGCTGCCCAGGACAGTTGAATTATAGGTGTTGGGATAGTCGCTGACCTTAAAAGCAAGCAATTTATCCACAAGAGCCATTACTTTGTTAAGGGTTTCCTCCGGCTTTTCAATGTAAGTTGTCATAATCTGAGAATCCAAATCATTGAGGAAACTCATTACATTGCCGCTGACGGTTAAAATATCCATATTGCCTATGGCAAGGCCGTCTGTTTTAAGGAGTTTTGTGAGCAAAGCCTGCACATCTATGCCCTTATATGCGAGGAATTTAAGCAATCCCCCCGCCTCTTGAATTTGAGTGAAATAATTATCTATAACTTCACCGATTGTACGCTCCAAAAAGTCGCCTATATCGTTGCCGAAAGTTTGGTCAAAGGATGAAGTATATTTATAGGGCTTGTCATATTCAACATTGTTTTCACTCACTACATTTGAATACTCGTCAATGTCGTGGCTTGTCATATCAAAGGTGATATTTGAGCCGTCTGTGGTAACATCAACGGTCCTGAAATAGTTGGGGTAGCCTGTGAGAGTTGGGGTAAGAATATCCGTTACCTCTTCACCGTTATCGTTTATGTAAGTGCTTGTGTCACTTGAATGAAGGTGACCCGTAAACACATAGTGAATACCTGCATCCGCGTATTCATCGGCAATTCTCTCCCAATCCCAAAGGACGAAAGCGAAGAATGTGGAAGGCTCTATTTCTATATGGGGCACAAGGTTATGATGCTGCATAACAAGGGGGATTCTGCCCTCATTCTGTGCCTGCTTTGCCTGAGCTTTAACCCAAGCAAGAAGCTCATCACCCACTTGGCCGTCGGTTATATGCTCTGTCTTTTTTGCGCCGTTATCAACGGAGTAAATGTTTGTATCCACAACTATGAGCCTGTAAGCATCCCCAAGGTTTGCGGCATAAGAGAGCATACCGCCCTTTATACCGTCTTTATCTGCTGAATATCCTGTGGGGGTGAATGTGGCATCAGCCTTATCCCAGCCTAAGTTTTTATAAATCTCTTTGAACTGCTCAGGGGTGGTGGTTGTGCCTTGAACCTTTTTGCCGTCAACAAACTTTGTGGCGTTTGTATTGTTTATATCGTGGTTGCCGTTTGTTACAAAAACGGGAATGCCTGTTTCTTCTTGCCATTCTTCAAGAATTTTTGCAAGAGCCTTATGGCTTTCAAGCTCACCGTCTTTTGTAAGGTCGCCGGGGATAAGCAAATAATCTGCCCCGTCTTTTTCGGCATTTTTCAGCACACCTTCAAGGGCATTATTTAATAAAGAATAGTTCTCGCCGTATTCTTTGCTTTTTGCGATAGTGTATTTTTGATAGGCCTCGCAATTATTGTCTTTCAATTCATCCGCAAAAATGTGCACATCCGAAAACACGCCGAGATGAATTGTTGTTTCATCTGCAAATGCCATCATTGGCACAGAGCCTACAAGCAGGCAGAGGGCCATAAGCACTGCAAGTATTTTGAATGTTAATCTTCTTTTCATTTTCAACCTCGTTTTCTGATAAAAATGAGTAATGAGTAATGAGCCTTATTTAATGAGTAATGAGTAATGAGTAATGAAGGGGATTTTGCCCTGCAAAATCCGATTGTATAAAGATCTCTGTCAGCTTATACTATTCTAACCACTATCCACTATCCACTGACCACTCGCAAAGCGACACCATTACTCATTGTTGCGTTAGCAACTTAAATGTTCTTCATAAGCGGTCCGATGCTCTTAATGAGATTCGGGATTTGGCCGGCAATCTTTCTCTTGCCGCCTTTCTTATCGCTAAGGTAAATAACAAGTCCTTCTGCCATTACCTCATTGAATGCGCCGCCGCTCATTGAAACGAAATCTCTGAACGGAGTTTGAAGAGCAATGCCCTTTGCCATTCCCTCGGGAACGAGCTTATCAAGGAGCTTATACATCTTTGCGCCCTTCTTGGTATGCTTGCAATATTCAAAGTTGTCTGCAATGGTGATAGGCTTTGAAAGGTCTCTGTCTGTGGGAGGAATCTCTCTGCCGAGGACAGCTTTGAACTGGTCATCGGGAACAGACTGAACGTCAGCTGTGTAATATGCGGGAGCGATTTTGCTGTAATCGGGGATTTCAACGGGAGCAGCATTAACGGTAAGCTCTGCGCTAAGGTGAATATCAGCACTGGATGAGCCTACAAGAATGTCAAATGCACCGCTCTCAACAGTCCAATCATTAACTTTTACATTGTAGAAAGCGAAAGCTCTTCTGCAAAGAGTGACGGAAACTTCTTTTTCCTCACCGCTCTCAAGGTAAATCTTCTTAAAGGCTTTAAGCTCTTTAACGGGGCGATAAATTGTGCTTTCTTTATCTGCCACATAGATTTGAGCAACCTCTGCACCTGCAACGGCACCGGTATTTTTAACGGTGAATGTTACTGTTACCTTTTCGCTCTCGTCAATTTCGTTTGCGGAAAGCTTTATATTTGAATATTCGAAACTTGTGTATGAAAGGCCGTGGCCGAAGGGGTAACGAACAGGCTTATTTGCCTTTTCATAATATCTGTAACCGATATAAATACCCTCTCTGTGCTCAACAGAGGCAGGATTGCCGGGGAAGTTGTTTACTGCGGGAGTATCTTCATATTTGATGGGATAAGTTTCGGGAAGTTTGCCTGAGGGGTTAACCGCACCGGTAAGAATATCCGCAACGGCACCGCCGCTTGCCTGACCACCAAGGTAGCTGTTAAGCACTGCCTTAACCTCGTCATTCCAGGGCATTTCAACAGGTGAACCCCCTGCAAGAACAATAACGATATTTTTATTGACCTTTGCAATAGCCTCAACAAGCTGATTGTGAGCCTCGGGAAGTTTCATATCCGTTCTGTCAAAACCCTCTGCCTCGTATTCATCTGTAAGGCCGATGAATAAAACAACTGTGTCAACTTTTGCGGCAAGAGCTGCAGCCTCTGCAATGTGTGCCGGGTTTTTGCCGGCCTTTTTGTTTGTAAGCTCATAGCCCTGAGCGTATTCAAAATTAACGCCTAAATTTTTAAGCTCTGTATAAGCATCCTCAAGTTTTGTGGGAACAATGTGAGAGGAGCCTGCGCCTTGGTATCTCGGCTCTTTTGCAAGGGCGCCGATAACTGCGATTTTCTTTGATTTATCAAGGGGAAGAATATTATCTTCATTCTTCATAAGCACCATTGTGGCTGCACTGATTTTCCTTGCAAGCTTTTCGTCTTGATGCTCATCATATTTATAATCTTTCTTTGCGCCGTCTGCACATTTCTTAATAAGATTAAGCACGTTGAGTGCAGCTTTATCAAGGTCTGCCTCTGAGAGGTTACCGCTCTTAACAGCTTCAATAATCTTCTTTGTGCCTGAGCCGGAAGATGAGGGCATTTCAAGGTCGTTACCTGTTTTTACGCCTTCAACTCTGTCATTAACAGCGCCCCAGTCTGATACTACAACGCCGTCCCATCCCCATTCATTACGGAGAATTTCGGTTTGGGTGTGATAATTTTCCGAGCCGTGAGTGCCGTTTATTTTGTTATATGAGCACATAACGGTCCAGGGCTTTGACTTTTTAATGGCAATTTCAAAACCTCTGAGATAAATTTCACGAAGGGCTCTTTCATCTACAACTTCATCCACAACCATTCTTCTTGTTTCTTGGCTGTTTACGGCAAAGTGTTTAATGGATGTGCCTACGCCTTGGGACTGAATGCCGTCAATAAGGCCTGCTGCCATTTCGCCGGCAAGAACGGGATCTTCCGAAAAATATTCAAAGTTTCTGCCACAAAGAGGACTTCTTTTCATATTGATGCCGGGGCCGAGAAGTACGCCGACTTTTTCGTATTGACATTTTCTGCCGAGAGCCTCGCCCATCTTATAAATAAGCTCCGGATCCCATGATGCGGCTGTGGCTGCGGCTGTGGGGTAGCAAATTGCGGGAACGGATTTTGAAAGGCTGAAACCTTTTTGGCTGTAATCCTTTTTCCTTAAGCCGTGAGGGCCGTCACATACCATAACCTCGGGAATGTCATATTTTTCCATTCCTTTAAGGTGCCAGAAGTCTTTACCGTCGCAGATGGCTGCCTTTTCTTCAAGAGTCATCTGAGCAAGTATTTCTTTTGGGTCTTTCATTTAGTCTTCCTCCTTGAGTGTATCGTTATTTTCATTTATACCTAATATATTATCGGCATTATCGCCGTCAATAGCTTCAACAGAGCTTAATTTCTTTTGGATAATTTTATTTCTGTGGTCTGCCTCATCCAAGGTTTTCCCTGCCTCGTCAATCTTTTTGCGGGCCTTGTCAATTAAGCCGCCGAATTTATCATATTGCTGTTTTGCGGCAGCAAGTAAAGTGCGCACTTCGTTTGCTTTTTCGTTTATGGCAACCGCCCTAAAGCCCAAGGATAAAGAATTAAGCAGGGCTGTGATTGTGGAAGGGCCGGCAAGCATTACGTTATAATCTGTTCTGATTTTTTCTGCCACACCGTTTCTTGAAGAAGAAATCTCCGCATATAAGCCTTCGGTGGCAAGGTAAAGAATCGCAAAGGGAGTGGTTAAAGGAACATTTATATATTTTGCAACGGTTTTTGCCTCGTTTTGAACTCTTGCTTCAAGGGCTTTACGGGCTGCGGTAAGAGCCTCTGCATTTCCTTCATCCCCTGCGGCACAAAGGCGAACATAATCTTCCATGGGGAATTTTGAATCTATGGGAAGATAGGTAATTTTCCCTTCATCCGATGGAATACGCACGGCAAATTCAACTCTGTCCTGTGTGCCGGGGACGCAAACGAAATTGGTTTCATACATTCCGGGCAGGGTTTGATCGAGAATTGAGCCAAGCTGCACCTCTGCCCAAGTGCCTCTCGCTTTAACGTTGGTAAGCACTCTGTTAAGGGCGGTAACATTATCCGTAACTCCTGTGGAAAGCTCTTTCATTTCGCCGAGGGATTTGTAAACACTCTCAAGCCTTTCGGATACGGTCTTAAAAGAAGAATCAAGCCTTGTGGAAAGAGTGGCGGTAAGCTTTTCGTCAACGGTCTGCCGCATTTCTTCAAGCTTTTTCTCGTTGCTCTCCCGCATTTTGTCAACGGCGTCGGACATTTTTTTGTTTTGCCTTTCGCTCTGCTCCTCGCTTCTGTCTCTGATATCCGTAAGATTTTTCATAATGGCCTGTTCCATTTTTAACTGACGGTCGGAATTATCAAGGCGAAGCTGCTCGATTTTTGTATTCATAACTCCCAATGAATCTGAAATTTCTTTGCGAAGCTCTCTCTCATTTGCTCCGTTTTCACGGCGTGAGCGCTCAAATTCATTGTTCATTTTTTGGGTAAGATCGGCGGAAAGTTCATCAAATTTATTGCTGTTTTTATTTTTGCTCTGCTTTATGAGTAAAATCACAAGACCGATGAGATTAACCAAGAGTAAAGCGATTATTACAATCTTTTCGGAACTCGTCAACAAACATTCCTCCCCATTCTAAATATAATTATATTAAATATATCATTTTTTTATAAAATAAGCAACAAGTCATATTATTTTCGTCAATATGATTAAAAACTCTCAAACAATTTGTTAAAATTGACAAAGAGCCAGAATAGATAATACTGACAGAGAGCAATAAACTATAGATTTTTATCAAATTAAATGAGAGCATTTTCGGCTCCCCTGTTGTAAGGGGAGCTGTTTTTGAACGCTCGCCTTTTTTGAGCGTTCAAAAACTGAGAGGTTGTCAGCTTGCGTAGCAAGCCAATACAAACTGCACGCAGTGCCCCATCATTCCACATTCCACATTCCCGAAGGGCCGTTCCACATTCCACATTGTCGCTTTGCGACATCATTGCTAATTGCTAATTGCTAATTAAAATGTTCCCTTCATTTCTCATTAATCAGTCAAAGGAAAAAGCCTCCGGCTTTTGCCGAAGGCTTTAATTTGTTATTCTGTTAAATCAAACCAGCTCAATGATGCACATTTCAGCTGCATCGCCTCTACGAGCGCCGGTCTTGATTATACGGCAATAACCGCCGTTTACATCCTTATACTTAGGAGCTATTTCATCAAAGAGTTTCTTAACAACGTCTTCTTTTGTAACGTATGCAAGAACCTTACGCTTTGACTGAAGGGAGTCATCCTTGGCAATGGTGATCATTTTTTCTGCCATTGCACGAACTTCCTGTGCTCTTGTAACGGTGGTCTCTATTCTGCCGTTTTCCAAAAGATATGTAACAAGGCCTCTGAGCATAGCTTTACGATGGTCAGTTGTGCGGCCGAGCTTTCTGGTTCCTGGCATTTAGTTCACACTCCTTGCTTATTAGTCATCATCTCTGCGAAGGCTAAGGCCCAAAGATTCGAGCTTATTAACAACTTCGTCAAGAGATTTTCTACCGAGATTACGGACTTTCATCATTTCGTCTTCAGTCTTGGTGATAAGGTCGCCTACTGTATTATACTGAGCTCTCTTCAAACAGTTGAAGGAACGCACAGACAGGTCAAGTTCCTCAATGGTCATCTCCAGGACTTTTTCTTTTCCATCGTCGACCTTAACGACCATAACCTCTGTATCATAAGCCTCACCTGAGAGGTTTCCGAAGAGGTTGAGATGCTCGTTGAGAATCTTGGCACCAAGAGAAACGGCTTCCATAGCTGTAATGGTTCCGTTGGTCCACACTTCAAGTGTAAGCTTATCATAGTCTGTGATTTGGCCAACACGTGTGTTCTCGACTGTGTAATTAACCTTTAATACAGGTGTATAAATTGAATCAATTGCTATAACACCGATGACAGGCTGCATAATAGCCTTGTTTCTTTCTGCTGAAACATATCCTCTGCCCTTATCGCAGGTGATTTCCATATTTACATGGGCATCTGCATTAAGCGTGGCAATGTGAAGCTCAGGGTTAAGGATTTCAACCTCGGAGCTGCATTTAATATCGCCGGCAGTGATTTCGCATTCACCGGAAGCATTGATATATACTGTTTGGGGACCGTCACCGTTAATTTTGAGGATAACCTGTTTGAGATTAAGAACTATCTCTGTTACATCCTCTTTAACGCCGGGAATTGTGCTGAATTCATGAAGAACGCCATCAATCTTTACTGATGTGATTGCGTAGCCGGGTAATGAAGAAAGGAGCACTCTTCTTAAACTATTGCCTAAGGTTGTGCCATAGCCTCTCTCAAGTGGCTCAACTATGAATAATCCATGTTTCCCATCGGGGGTGATTTCGGCAGTATCTATTCTGGGCTTTTCGATACCAATCATTTCAAAACCCTCCTTATTAACAGGCAGGACAAGTCCTGCGGTATGCATTCAAAAAGTTGCCGTAGTAATACGCCGGTGTATGCCCAAAAAGGACATACGGCCATGCAGTTATTACTTTGAATAAAGTTCGACAATAAGGTGCTCTTCTACAGGGAAGTCAATGTCGTCACGTGCGGGCATTGCAACAATCTTGCCTGAGTAAGCATCTGTCTTTTCAATCCACTTAGGAACAAGAACTACGGGTGCATTGTCACCTGTTAATTCGGTGAATGCAGGCTTTGTTCTGCTCTTTTCGCAAATAGCAATTACTTCACCGGGCTTAACCTGATATGAAGGAATGTCTACGCGCTTGCCGTTAATGGTAAAATGACCATGTGTTACAAGCTGACGAGCTTGACGGCGTGTTGCTGCAAATCCAAGACGGAATACAACATTGTCAAGACGACGCTCGCAGAGAACAAGGAGATTTTCACCTGCTTTGCCGGGCATCTTTGTAGCTCTTTCATAATATGAAGCAAACTGCTTTTCAAGCATGCCATATACAAACTTAACCTTTTGCTTTTCATCAAGCTGAGTTGCATATTCGGATTTCTTTCTTCTCATCTGGCCTTTGGGATTACGATTTGTTTCCTTGTTTTTGTAACCCATAACTGCAGGAGAAATACCGAGTGCCTTACAGCGTTTAGCAACAGGCTGCATATTTCTTGCCATATTCTATATCCTCCTTTTAGTTATACACGTCTTCTCTTGGGCGGGCGGCAGCCATTGTGAGGAATAGGAGTAACATCCTTAATCATGTTAACCTCCAAACCTGCTGTCTGAAGAGCTCTGATAGCTGCTTCACGACCCTGGCCGGGGCCTTTAACATATACTTCAACAGTCTTCATACCGTTATCAATAGCGATTTTTGCTGCTGTTTCTGCTGCAGTCTGAGCTGCGAACGGAGTTGACTTCTTTGAACCTCTGAAGCCCATCTCACCTGCACTTGCCCATGAAACTGCGTTGCCCTGGGTGTCAGTGATAGTAACAATTGTGTTGTTAAAAGTGGACTGGATATGGGCTGCACCGCGCTCTATATTTTTGCGCTGGCGCTTGCGGGAACCTTTAGTAGTTTTAACTTTAGCCATAATATCCCTCCTGATTACTTCTTCTTATTTGCAATGGTCTTCTTCGGGCCCTTGCGTGTACGGGCATTAGTCTTTGAACGCTGACCTCTAACGGGTAAGCCCTTTCTGTGACGAACGCCTCTGTAGCATCCGATTTCAATAAGTCTCTTAATGTCGAATGCAGTTTCTCTGCGCAGATCGCCTTCTACTTTAAGGTTATGGTCGATATATTCACGAATCTTTGATACATCGTCCTCGGTCATATCCTTAACTCTTACGTCGGGATCTATGCCGGTTGCTGCTATAATGTCGCCTGCTGTTTTTCGACCTATACCATAGATATATGTGAGAGCGATTTCGATTCTCTTATCTCTGGGAAGATCAACACCTGATATACGCGCCATTTGTCAGTTGCACCTCCAATAAACTTGGTTTTTCGTCGGGATTAACCCTGACGCTGTTTGTGCTTGGGATTTTCACAGATTACCATTACTTTTCCCTTGCGCTTAATAATTTTGCATTTTTCGCACATTTTCTTAACAGAAGGTCTGACTTTCATATTTGAATACCTCCTTTAATTACTTTGATCGCCATGTTATGCGACCTTTTGATAGATCATAGGGTGACATTTCTACTGTCACTTTATCTCCGGGAAGGATGCGAATATAGTTCATCCTGAGTTTTCCGGAAATGTGTGCCATAATTCTGTGGCCGTTTTCCAACTCAACCTGAAAAGTTGCATTGGGCATTGCCTCGATTACCGTACCTTCGATTTCAATCATATCCTGCTTGGACATAATATCCTCCTAAACGTTGCAGTTTTCTGCGTTTATGCGCCTTAGAGCCTTTCTTAAAGCCCTGTCTGTTGCCATTTCATTATCTTTCAGTGATAAATCCGTCAGCTCCAGATGGCGGATATTTTTGCTTTTCGGTCTGTTAAGGGGCCGTTCCTTGCCGTCACACACAAAAGCGGTTTTTTCGTTTGCTTCGATTATTACGAGCAAGTAGCCTTTATCTCTGCCTGCAAGGGATTTTACCACCCTGCCTTTTTGAAACTCCCCTATCATACCTGTGTAAGTATTATGGGTCCATCTTTTGTGATGGCTATTGTGTTTTCAAAATGAGCTGAGGGTTTACCGTCCTTAGTCTTAACAGTCCAGCCATCAGACAATTGCCTGATTGCTGCGGTGCCCAGGTTAATCATAGGCTCAATGGCTATAACCATGCCGGGCTGCAGGCGCACGCCCCTTCCGGGAGTGCCGTAATTCGGTACGCTGGGATCTTCATGCATAACTCTTCCTACACCGTGACCGGTATATTCTCTAACAACGGAAAAGCCTCTTTCCTCGCAATACCTTTGGATTGTGGAACCAATGTCTCCGATTCTGTTGCCTACAACTGCCATTTTGATGCCTTCGTAAAGGCTCTCTCTTGTGGCGTCGCACAGCCGCTGTACCTCAGGTGCAATCTCACCTGCTGCAAAAGTGGCAGCATTATCTCCGACATAGCCCTTAAAGGTTGCACCCGTATCAATGCTGACGATGTCGCCGGGCTGAATAATACGGGATTTGCTCGGAATGCCGTGAATGATCTCATCATTTATGGAAATGCATGCGGCAGCGGGAAATCCGCCGTACCCCTTAAACGTGGGTATTGCTCCGTGTTTAATTATATAATCTTGGGCAACACGGTTTACATACTCAGTTGAAACGCCGGGCTCAACTGCCTCACCCGCTGCTTTTAATGCTCCGGCTGCGATTCTGCCCGCTTCACGCAAACATTTAATCTCATCCGATGTTTTAAGCACTATCATGCTAATCCTCCGTTAATTCGAGCTTTCGCTCAGGGCTTAATCAAGGAAGCCCTTATAATGTCTCATCATCATCTGGCTCTCAAGCTGTTTAACTGTTTCAAGAGCAACACCAACAAGAATGATGATAGATGTACCGCCGAGTGAAATGTTCATGCCTTGGCTGTAACCTGCCTTCTCAAGAGCGAAGGTGGTAATCTGTGAAAATACGATGGGGAACAATGCAACAACACTGAGGAGAAGAGCACCGAGAAGGGTGATTCTGCCGATGATCTTGCCAATGTATCTTGCGGTGGGCTCGCCGGGTCTGATGCCGGGGATTGAACCGCCGTTTTCACGGATATTCTTTGACATTTCAATGGGGTTGTACTGAATGCTTGCATAGAAATATGCAAAAGCAATGATAAATACGAAATAGATGATGGCATAAGCCCAATGGTCTGATGTGAACACATTGAAGAACTTATCCCAGAAGCTTCCCTCTTCAATCTTTGATGAAACAAACATCTGAATTGTGGGAGGAAGTGAAAGAATTGATGAAGCGAAGATAACGGGCATAACACCTGACATATTAACCTTAATAGGCATGTGAGTGTTTTGACCGCCGTACATCTTACGGCCTACAACTCTCTTTGCGTACTGAATGGGAATTCTTCTCTCTGCATTATCCATCCAAACGATGAATGCAATCATGAGAATCATGATAACGCCAACTACGGGTGAAAGAACATAGTATGGACCGCCGTAACGGATGTAACCTGTTTCAGGGCCGTAGAGTGATGCAATAAGAGTGGGAATTCTTGAAACGATACCGGCAAAAAGGATAATGGAAATACCGTTACCGATGCCTTTATCGTTAATTCTTTCGCCGAGCCACATGATAAGGGCTGTACCTGCTGTGAAGCAAGCGATGATTACCAAAGCCTGGAACACTGCCCAGAAGCCTGTGTACTGATTGCCTGAGGCATCAGTGGTAATATAACCCTGGCTGCGGAGATAGAAGAAATATGCGGTACTCTGTAGAAGACCAAGAGCGATAGTAACGAAACGGGTGATAGAAGCAATCTTCTTACGGCCCTCTTCGCCTTCCTTCTGAAGTCTCTCAAGAGCGGGAATTGCAACTGCAAGGAGCTGCATAATAATTGAACTGTTGATGTAGGGGGTGATGGACATTGCAAAAATGGTACCATAGTTGAATGCGTCACCTGTCATCATGCTCAAATAGTTCATAAATGTACCGGCATTGGCGTCTGTAATAAGACCTGCCTCACCGATATTTGTGAATGGAACAGGAATTGCCGATCCGATTCTGAATATAACAACTATAAGAGCTGTGTAAAGAATCTTTTTACGGAGATCTGCAATTTTCCAAGCATTAATAATAGTCTGGAGCAATTAGATCACCTCTGCCTTTCCTCCGGCTGCTTCGATCTTTGCCTTAGCGCTTTCGGAAAAAGCATTAACCTGAACGGTAAGCTTTTTGGTGATTTCGCCCTGGCCTAAAACTTTAACGCCGTCCATTGTCTTGCTGAGGATACCTTTTTCAAGAAGTGCATCAACTGTAACGGTTGCACCATCCTCAAAATAGTTGTCAAGTGTAGCAACATTAACTATTGCCAACTCTGTGCCGAAAATATTGTTGAATCCGCGCTTGGGGATTCTTCTTTGAAGAGGCATCTGGCCGCCTTCAAAACCGGCTCTTTGACCTCTACCTGCACGGGCTAACTGGCCCTTATGACCCTTACCGGCTGTTTTGCCTTGGCCTGATGCGGGGCCGCGACCAATGCGCTTGCGCTCTTTTGTTGAACCGGCTGCGGGTGCGAGATTATGTAACTTCATTTAATCGCACCTCCTTATTTAACTTCGCTTACTGCAAGAAGATGAGCAAGCTTTTTAATCTTTCCTTTTGTAGCGGCATTGTCAGGCTGAACTGAAATGTCACCGATCTTGAAAAGACCAAGTGCATGGGCGGTTGCAATCTGAGACTTTGTGGAACCAATTAAGCTTTTTGCAAGCTTTACCTGTAAATCTGCCATTTAAATCCGCCCTCCTTAACCTATAATTTCCTGAACAGACTTGCCACGGATAGCAGCAACTTCTTCTGCTGTGCGAAGCTTTGAAAGTCCGTCAAGTGTAGCTCTTACAACATTGCAAGGATTGTTTGAACGAAGAGCCTTTGTACGAATGTCCTTGATACCTACTGTTTCAATAACAGCACGAACGGGGCCGCCGGCGATAACGCCGGTACCGGGTGCAGCAGGTTTAAGAAGCACAACGCCTGCACCGAATTTACCGGTGATCTCGTGAGGAATTGTTGTGCCTTTAAGAGAAACCTGGATGAGGTTCTTCTTTGCATCTTCAATGCCCTTACGGATAGCGTCGGGAACTTCGCCTGACTTACCAAGGCCAAAACCAATTGTGCCGTTGCCGTCACCGACAACTACGAGAGCGGAGAACTTCATGATACGGCCGCCCTTTACGGTTTTGGATACACGGTTGATAGCAACTACGCGCTCTGTGAGCTCGAATTGTGATGCGTCAATCTTAGCCATAATAAATTTCTCCTTTCTCAGAATTTGAGGCCGCCCTCACGGGCACCTTCAGCGAGTTCTTGAACTCTACCATGATATACATAGCCGCCACGGTCAAATACACATTCTGTAATGCCCTTTTCAGCGGCACGCTTTGCGATAATTTCGCCCACTTTGTGAGCTGCGGACTTGTTTCCGCCGTACTCTGCAAAATCTTTCTCTACGGTTGAAGCAGCAACCAGGGTTACGCCCTGTACGTCATCAATCAACTGAGCGTAGATATGCTGGAGAGAACGGTAAACATTGAGACGAGGGCATTCAGCTGTGCCTGAGATCTTACCGCGAACTCTCTTATGGCGATGCTGTCTGGCCTTGTTACTGTCCGGTCTTGTAACCATATTATTTCACTCCTTATTCTACTCTTATTATTTGCCGCCCTTACCGGCTTTACCTTCCTTACGGCGAATATGCTCATCAGCATATTTAATACCTTTGCCCTTGTAGGGTTCGGGAGGTCTCTTCTCGCGTACATTGGCTGCAAACTGGCCAACCTTCTGTTTGTCGGCACCGGAGATAACGATCTTATTGGGTGCGGGAACTTCTACTGTAATTCCTTCGGGTGGTGTGATGATAACATCATGTGAATAACCAACCTTAAGAACAAGATCCTTACCCTTGAGCTCTACACGGTAACCTACGCCGTTAACTTCAAGTTCCTTTTTGAAGGATTCGTTAACGCCTTGAACCATGTTAGCGATAAGAGTTCTTGAAAGACCGTGAAGTGATCTGTTTTGTTTATCATCGTTAGGGCGGGAAACTTTAATTTCGTTACCGTCCTTTTCAACTGTGATGTTTGGATGAATATTTCTTGAAAGGGTGCCCTTGGGGCCCTTAACGGTAACAAGGTTGCCTTCAATAGTAACATCAACACCAGCAGGAATTGCAATGGGCATCTTGCCTATACGTGACATTGAATGCTTCCTCCTTACCAAATAAATGCAAGAACTTCGCCGCCAACATTGGCTTTGCGTGCGTCCTTATCAGTCATAACGCCTTTTGAAGTTGAAAGAATGGCAATGCCGATTCCGTTCATAACTTTAGGCATATTTTCTACATCTGTGTAAATTCTCAGACCGGGCTTTGAAACTCTGCGAAGACCGGTAATAACCTGAGACTTGTTGGGGCCGTATTTAAGGGCGATTTCCATGATGCCCTGTTTTCCGTCATCCTCAACTTTGAAACTCTTTATATATCCCTCGTCAACAAGAATCTGAGCAATTGCCTTCTTCATGTTTGATGCGGGAACTTTCACTGTATCATGCTTTGCCGAGTTCGCATTACGGATACGGGTAAGCATATCAGCGATGGAATCAGTAATTTGCATACTGTTTACCTCCTTTGCAATTGCTCAATTACCAACTTGCTTTTCTAACGCCGGGGATTTGGCCTGCATGTGCAAGCTCTCTGAAGCATATACGGCAAACGCCATACTTACGAAGATAAGCGTGAGGTCTTCCGCAGATTTTACATCTGTTATATGCTCTTGTTGAATACTTAGCAGGACGAGCCTGTCTAACTTTTTGTGATGTCTTAGCCACGGTTTTCCCTCCTTATCTTGCAAACGGAGCGCCCATAAGTGTAAGGAGCTCACGTGCTTCTTCATCTGTGTTTGCGGTTGTAACAAAGCAGATGTCCATGCCTCTTACTTTGTCAATCTTATCATAATCGATTTCAGGGAATATAAGCTGTTCCTTGATGCCCATGGAGTAATTTCCTCTGCCATCAAATGAGTTGGGGTTAATTCCTCTGAAGTCACGAACTCTGGGAAGAGCGAGATTGAAGAATCTGTCAAGGAATTCATACATTCTGTCGCCTCTGAGAGTTACTTTTGCACCGATTACCATGCCTTCACGAAGCTTGAAGTTAGCAACTGACTTTTTAGCCTTGCAATATACGGGCTTTTGGCCAGTGATTTGCATAAGGTCTGAGCTGATTGCATCAAGAGCCTTTGAATTGTCCTTGTCTGCACCGCAGCCAACGTTTACTATAATCTTTTCAAGCTTAGGAATTTGCATTACACTCTTGTACTGAAATTTTTTCATAAGAGCAGGTGCAACTTCTTCGACATATTTTGTTTTTAATCTTGCCATCTGTTGTATCCTCCTCTAATTAAAATTCAGCGTTGCACTTTTTGCAAACACGGCTCTTTTTGCCGTCTTCTGCAATCTTAGTGCCGGTTCTTGTGGGTCTGCCGCACTTGGGGCAAACAAGTTGAACCTTGTCGGCATAGAGAGCGCTTTCTGCTTCGATAATACCACCGGGCTCACCCATCTTTCTGGGCTTAACATGCTTTTTAACAATGTTAACGCCTTCTACGATGACTTTACCTTCTGAGGGGCTTACCTGCATAACTTTGCCTCTTGTGCCTCTGTATTTTCCGTTGATAACGACTACTTCATCGCCTGTCTTAACATGAACCTTATTATTCATATCTTCGCACCTCCGATTAAAGTACTTCGGGAGCGAGGGAAAGAATCTTTGTATAATCCTTATCACGAAGCTCTCTTGCTACTGGCCCAAAGATACGGGTTCCTTTAGGGCTCTTATCGTCCTTAATAATAACGGCTGCATTCTCGTCAAAGCGAATGTAAGTACCGTCCTCACGGCGAAGACCGCTTGCTGTACGAACTACAACAGCTTTTACAACTTCGCCTTTTTTAACTACGCCGCCGGGTGTTGCCTTTTTAACAGAAGCAACTACGACGTCGCCAATATTGGCATACCTCCTGCCGGAACCACCAAGTACGCGGATGCACATGATCTCTTTTGCACCGGTGTTGTCGGCAACCTTGAGGTAACTCTGTTGCTGTATCACAGTGTTTTCCTCCTTACATCAGCTAATTATTTAGCCTTCTCAATGATTTTAACTACACGCCATCTCTTGTCTTTTGACATGGGACGGGTTTCCATAACGAGAACTCTGTCGCCTACGCCACATTCGTTGTTTTCGTCGTGTGCTTTAAGTTTGTATGTGTTGTTTATGATCTTCTTGTAGAGAGGATGTCTGACTCTGTCCTTAACAGAAACAACTACAGTCTTATCCATTTTGTCGCTGGTAACTATACCATCACGAGTTTTTCTAAGATTTCTTTCCATAGTCTTTTAACCTCCCGTCTCAAGCGTTTGTGCCGTGGAGCTCAACATCTCTCTGTATTGTCTTAATACGAGCAATGTCTTTCTTAACGGCTTTAATACGAGTAGGGTTGTCGAGCTGGTTTACGGCCTGCTGGAAGCGCAGTTTGAACAGCTCGTCCTTAAGCTCTGCAAGCTTTGCATCAAGCTCAGCTGCAGAAAGGTTTCTGATTTCACTGGCTTTCATTACTGCTCACCACCCATTTCTTCTTTACTTACGAACTTACATTTAATGGGAAGCTTGTGTGCTGCAAGACGCATAGCTTCTTCTGCAAGCTCTTTTTCAACGCCGGCAATCTCAAAAAGAACTCTGCCGGGCTTAACTACTGCTACCCAATACTCAGGTGAACCTTTACCTGAACCCATGCGGGTTTCAGCGGGTTTCTCTGTGATGGGCTTATCGGGGAATATCTTAATCCAAACCTGACCGCCACGCTTGATATATCTTGTCATGGCAACACGGGCAGATTCAATCTGGTTTGAGGTAATCCAAGCCGGCTCAAGGGCTACGAGGCCGTAGTCACCGTAAGTAACTTTATTGCCTCTTGTAGCTTTACCGGTAAGTCTGCCTCTCTGTACTCTACGGTACTTAACGCGCTTAGGTAAAAGCATTAGCGGTTACCTCCTTCTCTGCGTCTTCTGGGGCGATTGTTATTGTTTCTTGCTTCGCGAAGAACTTCGCCTCTGTAAAGCCAAACCTTAACACCGATACGGCCATAGGTTGTCTTAGCTTCTGTGAAGCCGTAGTCTATGTCTGCACGGATGGTCTGAAGGGGAATTGTACCCTCATGATATGTTTCAGCGCCAGCGATTTCACGGCCGCCGAGACGACCACTGCACTGAATCTTAATTCCTCTTGCGCCGAGCTTCATTGTACGGCCGATAGCCTGCTTAATTGCACGACGGTGAGAAATTCTTCTTTCGATTTGAGAAGCGATGCTCTCAGCAACGAGCTGTGCATCAAGATCAGGCTGCTTGATTTCGATGATGTTAAGGGAAACTTCCTTACCACCGAGCTTCTTTGAGCAAATAGCCTTGAGCTTCTCGATTTCTGCGCCCTGTCTGCCGATAACCATACCGGGCTTTGCGCAGTGAATGTTTACGTAAACGCGCTTTGCGTCACGCTCGATTTCAACCTTGGGTACGCCTGCGGGAGCAAGCTTTTCAAGGAGGTACTCACGAAGATTATAGTCTTCAACGAGAGTATCGCCAAACTTACCGGGCTCACAATACCAGCGGGATTCCCAGGGTTTGATAACACCGATTCTTAAACCGGTAGGATTAATTTTCTGTCCCATTGTTAAACCTCCTCTTCGATTATTCCATTTCCTTGAGTACAAGGGTAATGTGTGATGTTTTCTTATTGATTCTGTAAGCTCTGCCCTGTGCTCTGGGTCTGATTCTCTTGAGTGTTGGGCCCTGGCTTACGCTGCATTCTGCAACATAAAGACGATCTGTGTCCATGTTGTTATTGTTTTCAGCATTTGCAATAGCTGACTTTAAAAGCTTCTCTAATGGTTCACACGCAGCTTTGGGTGTGTACTTGAGAATTGCCATTGCTTTCTCCACGGGTTGGTTTCTGATAAGATCAAGAACGATCTGAACCTTACGGGGAGCTATACGGATGTAAGTGGCCTTAGCTGTTGCGGTAGGCACGCTCATCATTTCCTGTTCTGACATTTATATACACTCCTTTCGCTGATTATTTACCGTTATTTGAAGTCTTTGAACCTGCATGACCTCTGAAGGTTCTTGTAGGTGCAAACTCGCCGAGCTTATGGCCAACCATATCCTCTGTAACATATACAGGAACATGCTTGCGTCCGTCGTGAACAGCAAATGTGTGGCCGACAAAGTCGGGGAAGATTGTGGATGAGCGGCTCCAAGTTTTGAGAACTTGTTTCTCGCCCTTATTGTTCATTTCCTGAACTCTTTCGAGCAGTTTAGGCTGCACAAAGGGTCCTTTTTTAACGCTTCTGCCCATTATTATCTGCTCCTTTCACTTATTTGTCGTTACGACGCTTTACGATAAGCTTGTCTGAGGGTTTCTTTGTTCTTCTGGTCTTGTAACCAAGAGCAGGCTTGCCCCAAGGTGTAACAGGGCCCGGTCTGCCGATTGGAGCTTTACCTTCACCACCACCGTGGGGGTGATCATTGGGGTTCATTACAGAACCGCGAACGGTAGGTCTCCAACCCATGTGACGTTTACGACCGGCTTTACCGATTTTAACATTCTCATGGTCAACATTGCCAACCTGGCCGATAGTAGCCATACAGTCAGCAGATACGTTTCTGAGTTCACCTGAAGGAAGACGGAGAAGTGCATATCCGTTTTCTTTAGCCATAAGCTGTGCTGAGTTGCCTGCTGCTCTTGCAAGCTGGCCGCCTCTGCCGGGATAAAGCTCAACATTGTGAACAACTGTACCTGTGGGAACATCCTTAAGAGCAAGTGCATTGCCCGGCTTAATGTCTGCGCCTTCACCGGAAACTACTGTGTCACCGATTTTAAGGCCAACAGGCTGAAGGATGTATCTCTTCTCGCCGTCCTCATACTTGAGGAGTGCGATGAATGCGGAACGATTGGGATCGTATTCAATGCTTTCAACAGTAGCAGGAACACCTGCCTTATCTCTCTTGAAATCAATTACACGATATTTTGTGCGAACTCCGCCGCCTCTGTGGCGAACGGTGATTCTTCCGTAGCTGTTACGACCGCTGTTCTTCTTGAGTGAAACAAGAAGGCTTCTTTCAGGTGCAACTTTTGAGAGCTCGGAATAATCTGTAACCGACATATTACGTCTTGCGTTTGTAGTCGGCTTATAAAATTTGATAGCCATTATTTACTCTCCTTATAGCAGCTTTGCGGAGCATTAAGCTCCATACCTTACCGCCAAATTTGATTGGTTTATGTGCTTACTTCTTTATAATATATACTTTATATATTACCTATTACATCATGCCGTCAAAGAACTCGATTGTCTTTGAATCAGCTGTGAGTGTAACGATAGCCTTCTTTTTGGAAGCTGTGAAGCCTTCAAAACGGCCGTATCTTCTGAGCTTGCCGTTAACGTTGATTGTGTTAACCTTGGCAACCTTTACACCAAAAAGAGTTTCAACTGCCTGAGCAATTTCAATCTTGTTTGCATCCTTAGCAACCTCAAATGTATATTTGCGGTCTGCAATGCCGTCCATACTGTTTTCAGTGATTATAGGACGAAGGACGATATCCTGTGCTGCTTTACTCATGCATATACCTCCTCGATCTTGCTTACGGCATCCTTAAGAACTACAAGAGTGTCGCAGTTGAGAATGTCATAAACGTTGAGTGTGTTTACAAGAGTTGTTTTAACGCCAGCGATGTTGCGGGCTGAACGATAGATGGTTTCATCCTTTTCGGGAAGAACGAAAGTAACCTTTTTACCGGTTTCAAGAGCGTTAACAACCTTTGCCATCTCTTTTGTCTTAATTGCATCAAGCTTAAGATCATCAAGAACGATAAGCTCGGAATCTGCAACCTTTGAAGAAAGAGCGGACTTAATTGCAAGTCTCTTTACTTTCTTGTTAACATCTTTATGATACTTGCGGGGCTTGGGGCCGAGAGCGATACCGCCGTGATACCACTGGGGAGCTCTGGTTGAACCCTGTCTTGCACGGCCGGTGCCTTTTTGTTTCCAAGGCTTTTTGCCGCCGCCGCTGACTTCTGAACGGGTAAGGGTAGACTGTGTGCCCTGACGCTGATTTGCCAAATATGCTACTACGCAAAGATGCATAGCTGAAACATTGGGCTCGATTCCGAAAATGCTTTCTGCAAGCTCGAGGTCGGAAACCTTCTTACCTGTCATGTCAAATACTGATACTGTAGGCATTCTTTTCTACTCCTTTCCTTATGCTTTCTTGACTGCATCTTTAATAACTACGATGCCGCCCTTGGGGCCGGGAACGGCGCCCTTGATAGCTACGAGGTTATTCTCTGCGTCAATCTTTGCTACTGTGAGATTTTGAATGGTAACTCTTTCACATCCAAGGTGACCTGCAAGTTTCTTTCCCTTGTAAACTCTTGAAGGGTCGGAGCAAGCGCCAAGTGAACCGGCGTGTCTTGCAACAGGGCCTGTACCGTGAGACTCTTTAAGTCTGGAGAAGTTCCATCTCTTAATTGCACCTGCGGTGCCTTTACCTTTGCTTGTGCCGACAACATCAACTTTGTCGCCTACCGCAAAGATGTCTGCTGTGAGAGTGTCACCAACGTTAAGAGCGTTGATGTCATCAAGCTTAAACTCTTTAAGAGTTTTCTTGGGAGCTACATCATTCTTTTTGAAGTGGCCCATCTGAGGCTTGTTAACTCTCTGGATTTTTACATCGCCGAAGCCAAGCTGTACAGCTTCATAGCCATCGTTTTCCATTGTCTTTTTCATAACAACGTTGCAAGGGCCTGCTTCAACTACTGTTACGGGAATTACATTTCCGTTTTCATCGAAAATCTGGGTCATACCGATTTTCTTGCCGATGAGTGCTTTTTGCATATTTGCATCCTCCTTTGGTTATTGGTTGACGATTTCGCCAACTTGACCTGCATTTGTCAAAACTGAAATTAAAGCTTGATTTCGATTTCAACGCCTGCGGGAAGCTCAAGACCGGTCAGAGCCTCAACTGTTTTTGCTGAAGGTCTGATAATGTCGATGAGTCTTTTGTGTGTTCTTTGTTCAAACTGTTCACGGCTGTCCTTGTACTTGTGAACTGCACGAAGGATAGTAACAACTTCCTTTTCTGTGGGAAGGGGAACGGGACCTGAAACTTCAGCGCCTGTTCTCTTAGCTGTTTCTACGATCTTTTCTGCTGCCTTATCAACAACACTGTGATCATAGCCCTTAAGTCTGATTCTGATTTTTCCCTTAACTGCCATTGGAATGCCTCCTTAAAATTGGTTGGGCACGCAAATTTTGAAAACTGACCCGGGTGTTTCAACCCTTCCGATTCAAAAACCGGAAACACTATTTCCGGGTAAACTTTCGTTTATTTGCAATTAATACTTATCCTTCAAAAGCTCTGCCGGGAACAGGCATAGCTTTCGGGCCGTGTACGCTCGCCTGACATTTTCCATCATTGCACCCAAACTTTGCGGCTCACGCAAGAAACCGTTTTTTGAGCACTGTGACGAAAAATCTGCAGGCAGGCATATCGCACCTGCGGGATAAATTCATCGCCCGGTTTTAAATCGGACATACTCCGCGGAAATTTCCCACCTCCGGGGTGGCCACCTCCCGCATCATCGCATATCATTATGCTTGCGTCAGGGCATAATACGCCCTAATCACTCAGCATGCTTTGATAATATATCATAATAATATAGGGATGTCAACACTTTTTTTCATATTTTTTTAGGTTTTTTAAATTCTTCTTTCACTTGATCTACAAGGGTTTACGACCGTTTTATATTCTTGAAAATTCCGGCAATATATGATGTAATGATATTATATTTAAAAGGTACTATATCTTGTGCACCGAAAAAATCTTTTTTCCATATATTGAAAATGTTGAAATTTTTATTTTTTTGTGCTAAAATAAATAATTGTTAGAAATCAGGGAGGAAAATTTTATGATAGGTCTCGGAAAATGGCTTTGTAAGCTTGATACAACCTTGGTTGATAAAAAAACCACTTTAACGATACTCGATAATAACGGTCAATATGAGCTTATTGCGGAAATTGAGGGCTTTAATACACCGGATTTTGAAATCAGCAATATTACCGAAATAGGAAAATCCCTCCATTTGAATGTTAACACTCCCCTTCTTCCCGGGAAAACTATTAAAGTCAGGATTTCTTTTGACGGCGACAAACTTACCGGTACTGCAAGGCTTCCGCTCATCGGCGTTGTTAATTTCATGGGAGAAAAAATTTTATAAGCAAAAAGCTCCCCGAAGGGAGCTTTTATTTTTATGAATCCCAAGTAAGACTAACTTTAAGGCCGTCAACGGTGTAAGTTACGTCTTTCCAGATGTTTCTGTCAACGGCAGTTGTAAATGCTTTAAGCATTTCTTCATCTGTCATGAGAATTGTGGTTTTAAGAGTAAGGGAGTGGGGGCTGTAAAGGCGTGTGCCCATCTTAAAGCCGTTTACCCACCAGTGATTTTGCTCTGTAATGTTAACAAGCAAATCGTCACCGTGCCAAATTTGAAGGCTCATATCAAGCTGATCTTCTGTTTCAACAACATTATAGAATGTGCCGTATTTGCCTTTATCACGGTAATAAACCCCAACCTCACCGCCGTTTGTGATGAGATAATTGCCCTTCCACATCTGAATCATATAGTCTTTATTATTATATTCAAAGTGGAATCTGCGGGTGTTGTAGCAATAAACAGGCAAAGCATAGCAGAGAGCATCATACTCAAAGCAGAAGCCGAAGTTACGCATCCAGCAGTTAATGGGAGCATACACAAGTGCCTCTTTGTAATTGCAGTTAAAGCCCGTATCTTGCATACCTCTTTCATTTTTGCCGTAACATTCACCGGTTTCTGTATTTATATAAATAAAGGTATTATAACGTTCTGTGCCACCGTCGCCGTAGGTTAAAACCATTTCAACCTTGTAAACGGAATCGCCTTGGGGAATAAGCTCAAGCTGTGCGGATTTGATGGAGCTCATGAGCGCGCCCATAATCCAAGTGATTGTGTACATTGTGGTGTTGCCCTCATCATCATACTGATCTCTGAGGGTGTACATTTCTTTTCTGAACTCGGCGGTGTCGATATTAAGAACTTTATTGATATTGTCGATAGATTCACTTTCGTCCGGCAAATTTGTGAGAAGCTTGTAAACATCAAGAGCTGTATTTGAACTTATAGTGTCGCAAACTTCTTTAAGAGTGTCATCCATAGTTACAGACAGTGTTTTAGGCTTTGAGAATAAAATTTTGCCCGTAACAACATATTTTGCAAGTCTTAATGCCTGATAAATCTTGAAGAATGTTGATGTTGTAAGAGTGGGAACGCCCTTACTGTAAATTGCGTTTTTAAGGGAAAAGCCTTTCTTTTCTTTGGTCTGTGTGGTTTGCTCTGTTTCTTTTTCCGTTGTAGTTTCCGGTGCTTTTTCCGTTGTAGTTGAAGTTGCTTCCGATGAAGAAGTGTCTTTATTTACCTCAGAATTATCTTTAGATTCGTCTTTGGGCTCTTCTTCCTTGGGTTCTTCCTCTGAGGGCTTTTCATCTGATTTATCTTTAGAATCTTCTTTTATTTCATCAGATACAGATGAACTGCTGCCTGCACCTGTGCCTTCCGATGAATCGTCATTGGCAAATGCAGGGGTTAAAATGCCGAAAGTTAATATGAAAGTAAGCAAAATCGCAATAATCGGTGAAGCTTTTTTCATAAGTCGCCTCCTCTATATTCTATATAATATTACCTTATCTATGTATTATACTATATAAGAGTAAATAGTGCAAGCTTTTATATTTTTTAGAATTTAAATGGTTTAAATCAGTCGTAAATTTTCAAATTAAGCTCATAGAGTAAATCATTGAGTTCAATTATTGAAAGCTGATTTTCAATAGCAAATATGGTAACATTATCTCTCTTGTTTTTTGCGTAAAGAGCAGAGGCAGAACATTCAAGCAAAAAATGCTGGGTTTCTTCAAAATTCATACCCATACCGAAGCAAAACATTATAATTTTTTCCCTTGATGGTTTTTTTACTCCTGAAAGTATTTGATAAGCGTAATGCCTTTCTATTCCGGAATTTCTTATAACCTCGGCTTTAGAAAAGCCCCTTTTTTCTATTTCGGATTTAAGCAAATCGCAAGGCTTTCCCGTAACAAAATTTTCTTCATTCTCTTTAACATAATCATCATAATTTTTTTGATTTTTCAAAATTTCCAGTAGTTGCGCAGTGGTTCTTTTCATGCTATAATGCTCCTATCTTAAAGGTGGTGTATGTTTTGAGTGCCCTTGCAAAACAGCTTTTCGCATGGAATACAGAAGAGCTTAAAGCTTTGAACGAAAGCACTTCCATCGTGCGAAATATTCAAAGCGGAGAAATCTATATAAAAAAGCAGCTTGATAATGTAAATATAAACTTAGCCGAAAAACTTTGCTCCGTAAGGCACAGAAATTTAGCTGCCGTGATTGAGGTAACAAATGAAAACGGAGTTAATTACTCTTACTCCGAATTTGTGCCCGGCCGTTCCCTTCAAAGCTATATTGATGAGGGCAAAACATTCACGGAAAATGAAGCTAAAACTATTATTCTTGGTGTTTGTAACGGACTTGAAGTTCTACACTCAAACGGTATAATTCACCGTGATATTACCGCCTCAAATGTTATTTTATCTTATGACGGCAATGTTAAAATCATAGATTATGGCATCATAAGAGCAAAAAGAGAAAACGCCGATTGCGACACTCATATACTGGGCACAGCAGGTTACGCGGCTCCGGAACAATTCGGATTTTTTCAAACAGATGAAAGAGCGGATATTTACTCTGTGGGAGTTTTGCTGAATGTGCTTTTAACGGGCAAATTCCCTAACGAAGAGCTTTGCAAAGGAAAGCCTCGCGAAATAGTTAAAAAATGCATATCCATGGATTTAACCGACAGATATGCAAGCGTTATTGAAATAAAAGAGCAGCTTTCAGGTAAAAAAATTATACGCAAAAAGGGCAACGGCTTACCGGGATTCAGAAGTAAATCCGTTTTAATGAGAGTAGGGGCAAGCATCATTTACATTGCTGTTTTGATTATATATGCCGGCTTGGTTTTTTCCATTCACTCTAATATAGGCACATTAAAAACCGTTTTAGCCGCCATAGTCTTAGCTCTTGCCTTTTTAATCCCGTACTGCTTTACTTTTAATCCATTTAACATTTTGGAAAATTTTAAGATATATTCAAAAATTAAAAGTTCTCAACAGATATTTATAAGAGTATTTGTTTCAATATTTGTTTTTTTCGGTGGTTTTATCGGATTTTTGTGTTTTTTATAACCTATTTTGCCGCTCATATTGAGCGGCTTTTATTATTTAAATGCAAAGGTTTTAGTGACTTTTGTGCTGTCAAAGCTAAAGCTCTGCCCTACCTCAACCTCTAAGGGTGAAGTTGTATCATTAAGCAAATATGCTTCTTTAACCTCAATGGTAGCTCCGGTTTTTATTTCTTTAGATTGATTGTCTTCGCCGCCATAAACATCGTCATCATACCATGTGTTTTCGGCTTCAATTCCGTTTTGATATGCGTGAGTTACAAATGTCCAGTCAAAAGCAGCAGCTTCACTGCTATTATTTGTATATGAAAAAGTCACAATTGCGACAGACTTGCCTGAATAGTTCTTTGTAAGGCTGCACCCTTTGATTTCAACCTTATATTTGCCGAGGTTTGAATCTGTGGTACTTATTACATTATTGTTTGACACAGAATTATTTGATGTAGAATCAGATTTTGTGGTTTGTACGGTTTTATCGGATGTATTGCTGCTTGAAGAATCGCCGCTGTCACTGAGCCTTAAAATGATAATTCCCTCAAAAACAATGATAAAAATAAGCATACCTATAAACAATTTTTCATACCAAGGGGCTTTTATTTTTGCCCCGCATCTTGGGCAAGCCAAAGCCGTTTTTGAAACTGCGTGCCCACAGGAAGGGCAAGGCTTTAAATTCGGATTTACATTTTGCATCGGTGGCATTTGATTGTAATTAGGATTGTATCCGTTTCCGTAACCGTTATTGTAATTTTGTTGCATAATTGTACCCCCCATTTGTTTAATTATATATAAATAAGACCCCATGTGGTATGCCGTAAGCATACAAATCTGCGTGTAGCTATTACTTTTTATAATTTAACATAAAAGAGCAGTAATGTCAAAGGCGAAAAATCGTACTTTGCACGATAAGTGAAAAAGAAAAGTGAAAGATGAAAAGAAGTGGGGTGCTCCGTAACGATTATATAGTCAATCCCCCAGCCGGGCAAGCCCGTCACGAGGCGATTGCTCACTGTCAGTTCCCGCAAAATTATACTATCGGATTTTGCACGGCAAAATCCCCTTCATTACTCATTACTCATTACTCATTGTCGCTCTGCGACCTCATCGCTAATTATTAACTGCTAATTGAAATTCATTTCACTATAATGTATAATGAGATATATTTTTTTAATTTGGAGATTTTTATATGACGGAAGAAATTGTTTCCATAGATAATGCCGAAGAGCTGGACACCTTTGTTGCATCCCACAAAAACGGCCATTTTATGCAAAGCTCTCTTTGGGGCAAAGTTAAGGATGACTGGGGCTGGTTCGGAATAATCTGCCGAGATAATGAGGGCAAAATAAAAGGCACCATGTCGGTTTTGGTGCGTAAAATTTCAAAAATGCCTTATCATATGCTTTATGCTCCCCGCGGCCCGGTTTGCGATTTGCATGATAAAGAAACTTTTGATTTTCTTATGTCCGCCGCAAAAAAAGAGGGCAAAAAATATAACGCTTACGCTTTAAAAATCGATAAAGACGCAGACACAAGCGACAGTGAATACAGAAAAATCGTTGAAGATGCCGGTTTTCAAATCAGCCCTGTTACGGACAGATTCAAGGGCTTTCAGTGTGCAAGGGTTATCCGCATAAATCTTGAGGGCAAAACGGAAGATGAAGTTTTCGCATCTTTTGATTCGGGCCATCGCCGTAAAGTCAGAGTGGCAATCAAGAATAATGTTGAAATAGAAATTTGCGGTAGTGAAAAGGCTGAGCTCTTTTATGATATGATGAAAGAAACCACCGAGCGTGACGGCTTTGAGCTTCGCTCCGCCGCATATTTCAAAAAGCTTCTCGATGTTTTCGGTGACAAAACCCGACTTTATATTGCTTATTACACCCCGGAGGGCGGCGAAAGAGTTGCCATTGCAGGCGCTATTGCCCTTGTTTACGGCGATAAGCTTTGGTATTTTTACGGTGCGTCACGAAACATTCACAGAAACGTTATGCCAAATTATCTGCTCCAATGGGAAATGATAAAATGGGCCATTGAATGCGGATGCAGAATTTACGATTTCAGAGGTGTTGCCCGTTTTGATGAAGATGACGGCCTTTATCGTTTCAAAATAAAATTCGGCTCTTATCAAGAAGAATTTATGGGCGAAATGGAGCTTGTTTATAAACACGCCGCCGCAAAACTTGTAGATACTACTCAGGAAATTATCAAAAAATTGAGATAGGTGAAATTATGGAACTTAAAATAAAAAAATTGAGAGAAAATGCAAAAATCCCCCTCAGAGCAACTCCCGGTTCTGCCGGCATGGATCTTTATGCCTGCATTGATGAGCCCATAACCCTTGCAGGAGGCGAAAAAGCCGTTATTCCCACGGGTATCGCCATTGCATTGCCCTCACCGGAGCTGGGAGCTTTCATTTTTGCCCGCAGCGGCCTTGCCATAAAGCACGGTATAGGACTTCTTAATTCCGTGGGCGTCATTGACAGCGATTACAGAGGCGAAATTTGTGTTGGCCTTATAAATCAGCTTAAAGAACCTTACACTATAAATCCCGATGAAAGAATTGCCCAGATGGTTATTATGCCCGTTTCCCTTATTCCTCCCGTTGAGGTTTCCGAGCTTGATGAAACCGAGAGAGGCGAAGGCGGATTCGGCTCCACCGGAAAGAGGTAAGATTATGAAAAGAATTATATCGATTTTACTTGCTTTTACTTTAATTTTATCTGCTTTTTGCTTAACTTCTTTTGCTGTGGACACAAGCTACAAGCCCTATGAAAACAGCCAATATTTTACCTATGGTGATTATGATATTCATTACAGAGTTATTGCCCCGGAGGGTGAAATGAAGGGCAGAATTTTAATGATTCACGGCTTCCTTTGCAGCACATACAGCTGGAGAAATATGGCGGCAAGCCTTTCAAAAGAGGGCTATGAATGTGTCCTTGTTGATGTGCCGAATTTCGGTTACAGCACCAGAGAAAACAAAGAGATGACAATAGTTGACCGTGAGGATTTGATTATTGCTCTTATGAAAAGTATTGCCCCCACTGACGAGTGGATTGTGGCAGGCCATTCCATGGGCGGAGGAATTGCGGTGAATATTGCCGAGGCCGTTCCCGTAAAGGCTCTTATGCTCTTCTGCCCCTGTGCTCAAACGGAATTTCCCGCATGGGCTGAGAAAATCTGCACTTCGGAAGCAATGGAAAGCTTTATGAATTTCTTCTTTAAGTACGGCACAAAATGCACTCCCCTTGTCAAAGCCGTTATTTACTTTGCCACAAACAACCTTGAATTTGCAAAAAATTATGACATTAAAGGGGTTACGGATCCGGTTCAATATGACGGGTTCGGTGCCGGGATGTGCGAAATGATGTATAATGTTCGCCTAACGGATATGGAAAATACATCTAAAATCACTTGCCCTGTTTTTCTTTGCCAAGCCGAAAAAGACATAATTCTCAATGACAGTCAAAAAGCGGAAATGAATAACGCCTTCCCCGATGCCGTAAGATATACGGTAAAAGGCGGCGGACATCAGTGCATTGAAGACAGAGCAGATGAAATTTGCGTTGAAGTTTTGAATTTTTTGAAAAACAGCTGAATTTGCAACTGAAATTGCGGTTAAAGGCATATTTTAACTTTTGAAAATTTCCTCTTTACAAATTATTTTTATTATGATATAATCCTTTCGCAATATGCCCGTTGGCACGGTTTTGGGAGCAAACCTACTTAGGTTTTCACCTGCCCTTTACTGAGCGCGCGGCAAATATTTTAATGAGGTGAAAAATCATGACACAAGCAGAAAAACAGGCAATTATGGCAGAGTATGCTACCCACGAGGGCGACACAGGTTCACCCGAGGTTCAAATCGCTGTTCTCACCAAGAGAATCAACGACCTTAACGCACACCTTGCTATTCACAAGAAAGACCATCACAGCCGTAGAGGCCTTCTTAAGATGGTTGGCCGCAGAAGAAATCTTCTCAGCTACCTTCAGAAGAATGACATTGAGCGTTACCGTTCAATCGTTGCAAGACTCGGTCTCCGTAAATAATCGTCCCCTACAGCAGGCAGGATTCTTTCTGCCTGCTATTTGCAATTTTAAAAGGTGCTTACAGCACTCCCATTTTTCGCTATCTACAGGCGGTTCCATGGCTTTTTTAGCAGTGAATCGAGTGTAAAGCAAAGCTCTGCTTTGCATTGGCTTTATTGCTAAAAACCGAACCGACCTGCGGAAATATATTTAAGAAAGAGGTAAAAAAATGTCCTTACTTAATTTTGACGGTTTCAAAAAGTACGAAACCGAAATCGCAGGCAGACCTTTAGTTGTTGAAGTTGGCAAAATGGCTCAACTTGCAGGCGGTTCTTGCCTTGTTCGTTACGGCGAAACAAACGTTCTTTGCACAGCTACCATGGCTCCGAAGCCCCGTGAAGGCGTAGATTTCTTCCCCCTTTCAGTTGATTACGAAGAAAAGCTCTACTCCGTTGGCAGAATTCCCGGCTCTTTCCAGCGTCGTGAAGGCAAAGCAAGTGAAAAAGCAACTCTTGCATCAAGAGTTATTGACAGACCCATTCGTCCTCTTTTCCCCAAAGATATGAGAAACGATGTTGGTGTTGTTGCCACAGTTATGTCCGTTGACCCGGATTGCGAACCTCAAATTACCGCTATGCTCGGTGTTTCAATCGCAATTTCAATTTCCGAAATTCCTTGGGACGGCCCCATTGCCGGCGTTGTTGTAGGTATGGTTGACGGCCAGTACGTTATCAACCCCACTCTCGAGCAGAGAAAGAAGAGCGAGATGTATGTTACCGTTGCTTCCACAAGCGACCTTGTTGCAATGATTGAAGCCGGTGCTAACGAAATCAGCAACGATGATATGTACGACGGCATTATGTTTGCTCACAAAGAAAACCAGAAAATCGTTGAATTTATCAATATGATTAAGGCTGAAGTCGGCAAAGAAAAGGTTGACTTCCCCTCAAATGATCCCGACCCCGAAATGCTTGAGGCAATTAAAGCTTTTGCTATTGATGATATCCGTGCAGCTCTTGACACAGACGACAAGAGAGTTCGTGATGAAAGACTTAAACCCATCTATGAAAAAGTTCATGAGAAGTTTGACGAAATTTATCCCGACATGGAAGAAAAGATTGAGGATTGCCTTTACAAAACTCAAAAATACGTTGTTCGCCGCTGGCTTCTTGATGAGGGCAAGCGTGTTGACGGCAGAGGCATTAACGATATCAGACCTCTTAATGCTCAAATCGACTTACTTGACAGAGTTCACGGCTCAGGTATGTTCACAAGAGGTCAAACTCAGGTGCTTTCAATCACCACTCTCGGCCCAATGAGCGACGCCCAGATTCTTGACGGCCTTGATGAAGAAGAGAGCAAGAGATACATTCACCACTATAACTTCCCCTCATACTCCGTTGGCGAAACAAAGCCCAGCAGAGGCCCCGGCAGAAGAGAAATCGGCCACGGCGCTCTTGCAGAAAGATCACTTATCCCCGTTCTTCCTTCAGTAGAAGAATTCCCATACACAATCAGAGTTGTTTCAGAAGTTCTTTCATCAAACGGCTCTACATCTCAGGGCTCCGTATGTGGTTCCACCCTTTCACTTATGGCTGCCGGTGTTCCCATTAAGGCACCCGTTGCAGGTATTTCCTGTGGCCTTATCACAGAAGGCGACCGCTTCATGACCATGGTTGATATTCAAGGCCTTGAGGACTTCTTCGGCGATATGGACTTCAAAGTTGCCGGCACAAAGAAGGGTATTACTTCAATTCAGATGGACCTTAAAGTTCATGGCCTTACCCCTGCAATCATCAGAGAGGCTCTTGATAAGACATATAAAGCACGTTGCTATATTCTTGATGAGGTTATGGCTCCTGTTATTGCAGAGCCTCGTAAAGAGCTCAGCAAGTGGGCACCTAAGATGCTTTCAACCAAGATTGACCCCGAAAAGATCGGTGATGTTATCGGTAAGCAGGGTAAAGTTATTCAGAAGATTTGCGCAGAGTGCGATGTTAAAATCGATGTTCAGGAAGACGGTAATATCTTTATTTCCTCCACAGATGTTGATAATGCAAAGAAAGCAATCTTCATTGTTGAAACCATCGCAAACGGCCCCGAAGAAGGCTCTATCTACAAGGGAGTTGTTACCCGCCTTATGAGCTTCGGTGCATTCGTAGAAATTGCTCCCGGCGTTGAAGGTATGGTTCACATCAGTCAGCTTGATGTTAAGAGAACAGAAAAAGTTGAAGATGTAGTTGCAGTAGGCGATGAAATCATCGTTAAGGTTCTTCCCAAGGATGACCAAGGCAGGCTTAATTTCAGCCGCCGCGAGGCTCTTATAGAGGTTGAAGGCCTTGTACCCGAAAACACAGTTGAGCCAAGAGAATCCAAGCCCCGTAACAGCTTTAGAGGCAACAGAGGCAACAGATCTCCCAGAAACTAAACAGCAAAGCTAAAAGGGAAGCTCCGGCTTCCCTTTTTTGTTATATTATTATACTTGATTTATATAATACAGTTGTGATAAAATAACTGTGATTATGGATAATTGTTTTTAAGGTGGTGGGAATATGAGCAAAATTCTTATTGCAGATGATGAAGCCCTTATCAGAAGGCTTGTATGCGATTTCCTTAAAAATTCCGGATATGAAACAGTTGAAGCCGTTGACGGCCTTGACGCCATAGAAAAATTCAAAGCAAACAGCGATATTTCCCTTGTTGTTTGCGACATTATGATGCCCGAATTAGATGGCTGGGAGGTCGTAAAAAAAATCCGCGAAACAAGCTCCGTTCCCATTATCGTTCTTACCGCAAGGACACAGGAATTTGATGAAATTGTTTCTTTTGAGTCCGGGGCAGATGATTTTGTAACAAAGCCTTTCAGCCCAACTATTCTCGTAAAAAGGATTCAGGCTCTTTTAAAGAGAGCAGATGCAAAACCCGCCGAAAACTCAAACGATATTATTACGGTTGACAACCTTATTTTGAATATTCCGGCTCATTCGGTAACTCTTTCAGGCAGAGAGCTTGACCTTACCATAAAAGAATACAATATTTTACTTAAACTTATGAAATCTCCCGGCCGCATTTATTCCCGTGATAATTTGCTGGATGATATTTGGGGCCTTGATTTTACGGGTGATGCACGAACCGTTGACTCCCATGTGGCGAGGCTCAGAACAAAGCTGGGCGTTTGGGGCGAAAATCACTTAAAAACCGTTTACGGTGCAGGTTATAAAATTGAGGTGAACAAAGGGTGAAATCTCCTATTTCCTTAATCCGCGGGAAAATAAGAGTTAAAATTTTCACTGCAATTTTTATTGTTTTGGTGCTTATGATAGGCATTGTGAATTTATTTTCCTACAGAATACTTTTTCGCACCTTCACCTATAACACCTATCGCGAGCTGTGCTCTGTGGCAGATACGATTAACGCTCTTATTCCCGATACCGGTTCTTACTACATTGATTTATATTCTCTTGCGGAAAATCGCAATGTGGATTTTGAAATTTGTGATCCCGACGGCTTTTTGATTTATACAAGCAAAGGCGCAGGCTCCGGATTAAGCAGTGAGCACTTTGCGTCTTCCGGTTCCTCAAGTTCAGATTATAACAGCATGCAGGAATCTTCAAACAGCAACAAATCCTTTTCTTACAAGAACTTTGAAGTAAAGAAAAAGCTTGCAACAAACGCAGATTATTTTATCTATACGTATAACCTTTCGTCCGGCGGAATTTTACACATATATACACCTGTGGCTAATGTTGAAAGTATTGTAGAGGTTGCAGATGAGGTTTATTCAATTTCGGCCATTGTTTTAATCATTCTTGTAAGCGTTATTTTCTTAATTATTTCCACAAGTTTCACAAAGCCTATAGAAAAAATCAATGATGTTACAAAGAATATGGCCGCTCTTAATTTTGAGAGAAAATGCGAAGACTATGGTACAGATGAAATAGGCGAGCTGGGCAGAAGTATCAACACTCTTTCGGACACTTTGGATTCCGCTCTTCTTGACCTTAAAGATAAAAACGAGCAGCTTGAAAAAGATATTGAGCTGCGTCTCGCTCTTGATAATGCCCGTAAGAATTTCATAAGCAACGTTTCCCATGAACTAAAAACTCCCATTGCAATTATATCCGGCTATGCCGAAGGCCTTTGCGAGGGCATCAGCGACGATCCGGCGGTTATAAAGGAATATTGCAGCATAATCAACGACGAAAGTAAACGAATGAATGAACTGGTGCTGGAGCTTCTTGAGCTTTCACGCCTTGAAAGCAAAACCGCACCATTTAACCCGGATTACTATGACATAGGCGAAGGAATCGACTCTTTAATTGAACATCTTTCGCTTCAAATTGAACAAAACGGCATTACCGTTCAAAATAATGTTCCTTTATCTTTTGAATGTTATGCACAAGGTGATAAAATTGAAATTGTGCTGAAAAATTATATTACAAACGCAATTTCACACTGTGCAGGAGAAAAGAAAATAATTATCTCTTATGAAGATAAAGGCGAAACCATAAAATTCTCCGTTTTCAACACAGGCAAGCCCATTGCAGACGAGGATATGCCTGAAATTTGGAGTAGTTTTTACAGGGCAGATAAAACCCATGGCAGAAGCGGCACAAGGTTTGGATTAGGCCTTTCAATAGTTAAAAGTATTATGGATAATCACGGCTGTGCTTACAGTGCCGAAAACACCGAAAACGGCGTAATATTCAGTTTTGAGGTAGCAAAAAATTCAGATTACTATGAGAAGAAAAAGAAGTAAAAAAAGAATATTCCGTGCTGCTGCCATTGCAACGGCTTTGTGCCTCATACTTTCTTCTTGTTCAGGGAGTGAAAAAGTCGGAGTTAATACCGTTTCATCCGTAAAAAGCCGAAACATAATCAGTATAAGAGATGAAAACAGCTCTTCCGTTCATTATGCACAGAGTAATGATTCTTACTCCGAATCCGTTGTTTCCTCGGGATTTATTGAACTGAGGCTTGACAGAAGCACAAATTCTTTTGCAATTTACGATAAATCCGCAAGCGTACTTTGGAGCAGTTTGCCTATACTTGAAGACGTATCTTCTTCCGCTGATGAAAATTGTGATTCAAGCTTGGTAACTTTAAAAATAGCCGGCGGCACAGATATTTACACCCTTAACAGTCAAGATAATTCTTTTGCTTATGGCACGTCGTCCATAGATGTTACAGACACCGGTGCAAATTTTATTTACAACATTTTCGCAAATGAGGAAACAGCGGCAAAAGAAACATATACAGCCGATGATATAGGCTTCCGCGTGGTTTTATCCGTTACTCTTGCAGACGGTAATATGAGTGTCAGCTGCTCTTATACCAACATTACGGGCAACAAAAATGCCTATATAGAAGATATTGAAGTGCTGAACTATTTTGGCGCATATAATGATATGAGCTCCGAGAATTTTATGTTTGTGCCCGACGGGTGCGGAGCAATTATTAAAACCTCTGTTTATGATGAATCTTTTGAGCCCCTTTCTTTTGCGGTTTACGGTGAAGATCCTGCAAATCCCACTGAGGTGTCAGGGCCCGCAATCATTCCCGTTTTCGGTGTAAAATGGGGAAGCGGCGCTTTTGCCGCCGTAATCAAAGGTGATGAAGATAACAGCGACGGCAAGATTTCCGGCGGAGATTCGGTAGCCACAATAAAGGCCGAAAAGGCTATGAATTTAAGCTCTTACAATAGAGTTTATGCTGAATTTAACATTACTCCCACCGCCTATGAAGATGAAACTTTATATATCTCAAAAACTTCCGCAATAGACGAGATTGATATAATTTACAGATTTCTTTCCGGCAACAACGCTTCTTATGCAGGCATGGCCTCAGCAGTAAGAGAGCAGCTTATAAGAGACTCTGTGCTTTCAGCGGAAACTATTGATGACTCCGACTATTTGCCATTTTATGTTACACTTACAGGCGTAACGTCAAAATCTTTTGCCAAGCTTAAATATACAAAGGTACTTACGGATTTTGACGAAGCAAACGACCTTCTCATTCGTATGAAAAACAAGGGTATTAATAACATAAATTTGGTTTATAAATCCATATTTACGGGCGGAAGCGATTCCGTGGATATTGCCGACAGCAAAATACTTTCAAAGCTCGGAGGCAGCTCTAAGCTTGATGAACTTTACGAATATATGGTTTCACAAAATATGAATCTGTATATTGATATAAACGCAATTTCTTCGGCAAAATCTTTTTCAGACGGTTCGAGTGAAAATATCTACGGTAAAAGCATAAATTATACTCCGGAAGATTCCATCGCAGAAGCTGCGGGCAGCACGCCAAAATCAAGAAGTCTTCGTAAAATAAGTAACTTTAAAGATGTTATATCTCAAATTCTTTCGGATATGAGAAGCAAAAACTTTTCCGGCTTTTGCCTTGATGACGTAGGCACAACCCTTTACTCTGATTTCTCGGAAAACGGAGTTTTAAGGCAGGAGGCCTCTGAAATAATTTCTTCTAAAATTTCGCCTCTTGCAACAAGTAAAAAAATCATGGTTAACGGCGGTAATTTCTATATGCTGAAAAATGTGGATGCCGTTATAAACCTCCCCTCCACCACATCCGTTGCAAAAAGCGGTGCATATATTCCCGTTCCCTTTGTGCAGATAATTCTTCATGGCATTGCAGACTACACAAGTAAAGGCATCAACACTGTAACAGACAGTGAAAATCTGCTCAAACACATTGAATACGGCATTTGCCCCCATTATGAATGGAATTATGAACCTATTGAGGGCACCGGAGAAAATGATATTTATTACTATGAAAATACAATAAATTCCGCCGCGGAATTTTATTCTGAAATAAACTCTGTTCTCAGTGATCTAAGAAGCGCAAAAATCACAGACCACTATGAAGTGGATGACGGCATTTTCTGCACGGAATACGATAACGGCGCCTTGATATATGTTAACTACACAAGCACCAACTACTCTGTACTCAGCGGTGTTGATGTGGAAGCGGGCAGTTATTTAAGGCTGAGCTAAGGAGGATAATATGCCATATATTAAAACCACAACAAGTGTTTCAATCAGTGACACTGCAAAACAAAATTTACAAAAAAAGCTGGGGGAGGCTATTGCACTCATCCCCGGCAAAACAGAAGCTTGGCTTATGCTTGCTTTTGAAGATAATATAAGAATGGCATTTAAAGGTGATTCAAGTGAGAATTATGCTTTTGCGGATGTGAGCATTTTCGGCTCTGCTTCAGACGATGCTTATAACCGTTTAACCGCCGCAATCTGTGAGATTCTCAGTGAAGAGCTTAACATAAAAACAAATAACATTTACGTTAAATATGAAGAATCCCATCACTGGGGCTGGAACGGCTCAAACTTCTGATATGAAAAGTTTACCTAAACATGATTTATTGCTTATTGGCATAGCTTTAATCATTGCCGCCATGCTTTGCGCTTTTAAGGTAATTGACAGCCCGAAATACAGCGGATTAGATGCTGTGAGTGTTACATTAACCCATACCACCAAAGAAGAAGCCTCAGGGCTTGTAAATATAAACACCGCAAGCCTTGAAGAGCTCGCTTCACTTGATGGAATCGGTGATAAAAAAGCTCAGGCAATTATCGATTACCGCACCGAAAACGGCAATTTCAGAAGTATTGAAGAGCTTGGAAACGTAAGCGGCATAGGTGACGCCTTAATTGAAGCAAATCGTGATAGAATCTGTTTGTGATAGTCGCTTATCGCTTAAATGAGAAATGTGGAATGAATGGATTTTTCTTTGAAAATCCGATTGTATAAGAACCTCACTGCGTGAGAACCTTGTTACTCCGCTTTGCGTCGTAATAGTTGTTGCGTAGCAACCCATCATTGCTAATTGCTCATTGCTAATTGCTAATTGAGCAACAGCGTCAGCTCAGTAATCTTACTCTCAAGGAGATATATATATGGAAAGAACAGAAATAAAAAGTATTTATGACAACTCCGCTGCATTCGGCGACAAAAAAGTTACCGTTTACGGCTGGGTTAAAACCATCAGAGATTCAAAAGCCATAGGCTTTGCCGAAATCAATGACGGCAGCTGCTTCAAGGGCATTCAAATTGTTTTTGAATCCGAAAAACTTGCAAATTACAAGGATATTGTTAAGGTTAACGTAGGTGCTGCCCTTAAAGTTACAGGCACACTTTTACTTACTCCCAATGCAAATCAGCCCTTTGAAATAAACGCAGATGAAATCAGCATTGAAGCGGTTTCAACCCCGGACTATCCTCTTCAAAAGAAGGGACACACCCGTGAATTTTTAAGATCCGTTGCACATTTAAGGCCCAGAACAAATTTGTTCAATGCCGTTTTCAGAGTTCGCTCAACGGCAGCTTATGCAATTCATAAATATTTTATTGACCAAGGCTTTGTTTATGCCCACACTCCCCTTATTTCATGCTCCGACTGTGAGGGCGCAGGCGAGATGTTTAAAGTAACTACTCTTGACCTTGAAAACGTGCCTAAAACAGAGGACGGCAAAGTAGACTACACTGAAGATTTCTTCAAAAAGCCCGCATATCTTACCGTATCCGGTCAGCTTCAGGCAGAAACAATGGCTCTTGCTTTCGGCAAGGTTTACACCTTCGGCCCCACATTCAGAGCCGAAAAATCCAACACGGCACGCCACGCCGCAGAATTTTGGATGGTTGAGCCGGAAATAGCTTTTGCAGACCTTTCGGATGATATGGATTATGCGGAGGGCATGATTAAATTTGTAATTAAGTATGTGCTTGAAAACTGCCCTCAAGATATGGAATTTCTCAATAAGTTCGTTGACAAGGGCCTTATTGAAAGGCTTAATGCAGTTGCAAATGCCGATTTCGGCAGAGTAACCTACACAGATGCCGTTAAAATGCTTGAAGAGCATAATGACGAATTTGAATTTAAAGTTTCATGGGGCTGTGACCTTCAAACAGAGCACGAAAGATATCTTACAGAGAAGATTTTCAAAAGACCTGTTTTTGTTACGGATTATCCCAAAGAGATTAAAGCTTTCTATATGCGCCTTAACGATGACGGCAAAACCGTTGCCGCAGCAGATTGCCTTGTAATGGGTATCGGCGAAATTATCGGCGGCAGCCAAAGAGAAGAAAGACTTGACCTGCTTGAAAAGAGAATTGACGAGCTTGGATTAAGCCCGGAGGATTACTCTTGGTACCTTGACCTTCGCAGATACGGCGGTGTTAAGCACAGCGGATTCGGCCTCGGATTTGAAAGGCTTGTTATGTACCTTACCGGTATTGATAATATTCGTGATGCAATTCCCTACCCCAGAACAACCGGCCAAGCAGATTTTTAAATTTTCCATTTGCTTGCTACGCGACAATTGTATGGTCAATCCCCCGGTCTGCTTTTACATCCTTGTTGCAATCCCACCACCGCCCTCCGTTTTTCAGTGAAATAAATCCTTACGGATTTGTGAAATTCGCCTTACGGCGAGTGAAATTGCCTTCGGCAGTGAAATATCTGCGGACGAGAAAAAATTATTTTTTAAGTTTCATTGCTAATTGCTCACTGTCAATTCCTGCAAAATTATACAATCGGATTTTGCACGGCAAAATCCCCATCATTACTCATTACTCATTACTCATTAC
>CAVJRM010000010.1:0-66640 GCA_963652165.1 bacterium
GATGATACACAGCAGTATATGGGTGATTTACTCCTCAACAAAATTAAGGAAGAATATACAGATGATGAGTGGTCTGCTCTTTCAACTGATGAGCAATCAAAAGTTGCCGATATGACAACAATTCTTATGCAAGGAAATGCAAAATTGATTTTTGCAATAGAAAGAATTATTGCCCTTGCAGCAGATGATAACGATGACCTTTGGCTTGATAGATACAGCAGTGCCAAATCATACGATGAAATGGTTGAGGAGCTTGTGGAAAGTGATGGTATTACCGCAGCTGAGGCAGCAAAAAAACTTTCCGCAGAGTATGATGAAGATGCAAAAATTATCGCATCTAAAATAGATGATTACAAAACTTATCTTGAAGACTATTTCGGTGCATCAGTGCAGTTTACAAGTACAGAGGAAGAAATAGAGGAGTTTAAAAGCGCTAATGATGATGCAACCGTTGCAAATTGGTATACGGCCGGTACTCATTATGAGTTATTGGCGTATGTAAATAATGATGATGTATCTCTCCTTGATTTGCTCACAAACGATAAGTATGATGTTGAAAATGAAAACAGGACTATGCTTTATCCTCTTGTTTCTGTTCTTACAAAAGGTCAAAGAGCTTGCCTTAATTTCGTTACTATGTATCAATTGGTTTCTTGCGGTATCAATGGTGATGAGGCTATACAAAAAGCGATTGATAATATAGATTTAGATTCCGTTAAAGAAAACAATACCTCTGTTTATGAGGGTGTTGACCGTACAATTTTCTCCGGTGATGTCGCATTAACAAATGATGCTCTTAGGCTTCAAGCATCCAGCGGAAAAGAACCTGTGGAAAGCGCAAGCGATTCTATTTCAACTACATCTAAGATTTTTTATACCCTTTTTGCAGTTTCTTTAGTTGCTACAGCTGCTTCTTGGTCTGTTGGTAGTATCTTTAAGGCATTTGCTAAAAGTTTCGAAGAAAGCGGTGGAAAAATTTCTAGCAATGCTTCTGATATTTTTGATATGGCATTAAATGCTACTACTCAGCGTGAAAATTTGAATCTTACCACTATATATCAGGCAAAGGTAGCTGAAGCTAACAGCCTTTACGAAAAAGCAAATAATGCTTTAGTGTGGAATAAGGCTTTTTACTATGCCGGTATTGCATTAACTTGTATAACAATCGCTCTTATGTTCGCTTCCTTGTGGAGTTCATATAATGATTTACAAAAGTATTATAATGTTGAATTTACTCCTATCCCTGTTCATATGGTCGATCAAACTACAGATGAAAACAATGAAAAGGTTTATACTTACTACAGCCCCGTTAAATGCAATAGAATTGAAAAAAATATGGTTACCGATAATAACAAACTTCTTGAAGATTACGGTGATTTGAATGGCGATGTCGGTAAACAGTGGGTTGCTCTCTACACCACAACCGATAAGGCTGCCGGTGATCCAATTACTACAAAACTCCTTGTTCAGTATGAAGACAGCAATATTCCGAATGATACTATTGCACTTTCAATGTTCGGTGAAAGCATAGCTCAGAATTTAACAAATAAGAAATCCGGATATACTTATGCAGATGATAAAAACGGCATTTATCTTTTCTATGGCACAGATACAACCGCTTTTGCAGGTAGTGTATTTTCAAACGGAAGTTATATAGCTTTAAGCATAGCAGTTGCTTTGGCTTGCTGTGTAGGAACATATTTTATTGGTAAAAAAACAATAAAGAAAAAGTATGGTAAGGAGTTGATGGTCAATGCTTAAAAAATCATTAAAAGCTGCAATCAGTATTGCTTTAGCTGCTGCAATGTGCCTTGTTGCTTGCACAGGTGCATTTGCCGCATCTTCCGAAAAAAATAAATACGTAAAAGAAATTTTCTTAAGCTACGGAAAGTCAGATGATGAGGCAAAATCCTACCTTAAAGATAATGGCTATGAGGTGCTTGACTATAACCTTAATGAAGGTGCAGATGATTTTCACTCAACAAAGAGATCTGTTTATCTCGGCTATAAAACCACATCCGATGCCGATGAAGCTATAACCGATATGAAACTTATGAATATGAAGGGCGGTTATAGCGTTCAAGATTATCAAATGCTTCTTGATGAACAAAAGTCAAATATTCAGCTTTTCCTTAATGATTTCATTGTTGCCGTAAATGAATATAGAAGCAATTATAAGAAAAAGACTGCCCGTGCAGTAGCGGCTTATGAATTTCTTAACCTTATTTTTGAGGATGATACACAGCAGTATATGGGTGATTTACTCCTCAATAAAATTAAGGAAGAATATACTGATGATGAGTGGTCTACTCTTTCAACTGATGAGCAAGCAAAAGTTGCTGATATGACAACAATTCTTATGCAGGGAAACGCAAATTTGGTTTTGTATATAGAGCAGGTTATTGCGCTTTCAACAGATGAGGGTGACGATACTTGGGTTGAAAGATACGAAAAAACAAAATCATACGATGATATGGTTGACGAGCTTATAGAAAGCAAGGGCATTACTGCAAATGAAGCCGCAAAACAGCTTTCTGCAGAATATGATAAAGATGCAAAATCTTTAGCAGGAAAGATTGAAGACTATAAAGATTATCTCGGTTATTATTATAATGCAGATGCACAATTCACAAGCACAGAGGAAGAAATTGAAGCCTTCAAGAATGCCAATGATGATTACACCGTTGCAAATTGGTTTACAGCTGGTACTCAGTATGAAGTTTTAGCCACTCTTGAAAAAGATGATGTTTCTCTCCTTGATTTATTCATAAACGATGATTACGATGTGGAAAATGAAGACAGAACAATGCTTTATCCTCTTGTTTCAGTCCTTACAAAAGGTCAAAGGGCGTGCATAGACTTTATGCCAATGCATCAAATTGTTTCCTATGGTCTCAACGGTGATGAAACTATGGAAAAAGCACTTGAAGAAATGAATCTTGATTCATTAAAGGAAAGTAAAACATCTGTTTATACCGGTGTTGACCGTACAATTTTCTCCGGTGAGGTTGCATTAACCAATGAAGCATTAAGGCTTCAGGCTTCCAGCAATAAAAGTGCAGTGAAAAGCGCAACTGATTATATTTCTGATACATCAAAGATTTTTTATGCCCTTTTTGGCGCTTCTGTTGCTGCTACAGCAACTTTTTGGGGATTAAGTGCCATTTGGAAAAGTGTATCATATAAGATTTTTAAAGAAGGTACACGCCTTCAGGGTTTGCAATCTGAATATCAAGTTTTGGCAGATGGTACTATAGGGGAGCTCTCGGCTTCTTATTCTGCACAAGCAAATGAATATGCCAATTCTGCACAAAAAATTATGAATAAAAGCACAACGGTGGAGAACTGGGGCAAAGCTTTTAGCTATGCCGGTATTGCATTTACCTGTATAGCAGTTGCACTTATGTTTGTTTCGTTGTGGAGTACTTTTAAGGACTTGCAAGAATACTATAATGTTGATTTCACGCCTATTCCAATACACATGGTAGACCAAACCACCGATGAAAATGATGAAAAGGTATACACATATTACAGTCCCGTTAAGTGCAACAGAATTGAAAAAAATATGGTTACCGATAACAACAAACTTCTTGAAGATTACGGTGATTTGAATGGCGATGTAGGCAAAGAGTGGGTTGCCCTTTATACTACAACAGATAAAGCTGCAGGTGACCCAATCACCGCAAAGTTCCTTGTTCAATATGAAAACACCAATATTCCGAATGATACTGTTGCTCTTTCAATGTTTGGCGAAAGTGTAGCACAAAATTTAACTAATAAAAAATCTGGATATACCTATGCAGATGATAAAAACGGTATTTATCTTTTCTATGGCACAGATACTTCAATATTTGCAGGTAGTGTATTTACAAACGGTACTTATATTTTGTGTGGAGTATGCATAACAGTTTTGTGCTGTGTTGCAACATTCTTCATTGGTAGAAAAACCGAAAAGAAAAAATACAACAGGGAGCAAAAAGTCAATGCATAAAAATTTTATGAAAGCCTTTCTCAGTATTCTATTATCTGTTGTAATGTGCTTTACTGTTTGCACAGGAGCGTTTGCCGCTTCTTCCGGTAAAAAATCTTATGTTAAAGAAGTTTTCTTAAGCTACGGAAATTCAGACAGTGAGGCAAAATCATACCTTAAAAATAAAGGCTATGAAGTGCTTGATTATAACCTTAATGAAGGCGCAGATGATACTTTCTCTACAAAGAGGTCTGTATATCTCGGCTATAAGACCACTACAAATGCTGATGAAGCTATAACCGATATGAAACTTATGAATATGAAAGGCGGTTACAGTGTTCAGGATTATGAAATTCTCCTTAAAGAAGAAAAAGCAAATATCAAAGTTTTCTTCAATAATTTTAAGATTGCCATCAAGGAATACAGAGAAAATTATAATAAAGGCCAGGAGCGTGCTGTTGCTGCTCACGATATGTTAAATCTTCTCTACGATGATGACACTCAGCAAAATTTAGGCGATTTGTTGCTTAATAAAGTTAAAGAAGAATACGGTACTTACAGCTATAATAAACTTTCTGATGATGTTAAAAGTAAAACTGCTGATATGACCACTATCCTTATGCAAGCTAACGGCACCGCTGTTTTAACCATTGAGCAGCTTATTGCTCTTGCAACAGATTCAGGTGATTCCGTTTGGGCAGAAAGATATTCTAATGCCAAAACTTATGATGAGATGATTGAAAGTCTCATGGATAAAAGTAATGTGGATATGTCAAAAGCCGTTTCCGCATTGGCATCAAAATATGATTCGGATGCAAAAGCTATCGCCTCAAAGCTCGAAGATTACAAATCATATTTGAAAGTTTACTCCGATGCAGACGTTAAGCTATCAAATACTGAGGATGAAATTAAAGAGTATTTAAATAAAAACGACGGCGATGATTTGTCCGACTGGTATGCTGCAGGTGCTCAGTATGAAGCATTATCTCTCCTTGAAAACGATGGTGTGTCTCTCCTTGATTTAATTATAAGTGATGAATATGACCTTGAAAATGATGATAGATATATGCTTTATCCGTTAGTTTCTGTTTTAACAGACGGTCAAAGAGCTTGCCTTGATTTCCTTCCCATGTATCAACTTGTTTCAATCGGCATTAACAATAATGATGCAATGAAATCGGCTATGGATAAAGTTGATGTTGATTCATACACCGAAGGGCAAATTTCTATTTATGAGGGCGTTGACCGCTCCATTTATTCAAGCCAAGTTGCTTTAACGGGTGATGCTTATAAACTTCAAAATTCTTCCGATAAAGATGCTTCTGAAAACTGGTTCAGTGATGGTATTTCAACCTCTACAAAAGTAATGTATGTTGCTTTTACGGTTTCTACCGTTGCCGCAGTTGCTTCATTAGTTGCAAGCAGTATTTACAAATCGTCTGCTTATGAATTAGCTAAAAAAGCTCCTGAGATTGAAAGTAAGCTGGTAACATGGTTAGACACCGGCGAGGATACGCTTAGATACGTTGAAAAGGCTACCTTAAATAAACACAGCGCTGTTTTAACAGAAATAGGTGAAGCGGATTCCCTCAGCAGAGCACTCGGCGTTGCCGGATTTACCTTTGCCACCATTTCCTTGGTGCTTATGGGCTGGTCTGCAATGAACACATATTTGGAGTTAAGAAGTTATTATACAACCTATTATACTCCTATCCCTGCATATATGGTAAATCAAGGCGTTAATGAGAATAGCGAAAAAGTTTTCACTTATTATAAAGCTGTTGATTGTAACAGGGAAGACGCCGGAATGGTTACCGTGGAAAATTCTGCACTTAAATCTTCCGGTGATATTAACGGAGATGTAGGTAAAGAGTGGGTTGCTCTTTACACAACTAAAGATACATCTGCCGGCAATCCCATTACTGCCGATTTTATTGTTCAGTATGAAAATAGCAATATCCCCGGTGACGATACACCTCTTTCAATGTTCGGTGAAAGTGTTGCTCAGAATTTAACCAACGAAAAAGCCGGTTATACTTATTCAGATGATGAAGACGGTATTTATTTGTTCTATGGTACAGATGACACCGTTTATGCCGGAAGCGTTTTCTCTAACAGCACTTATGTTTTAATTGGAATCGGTGCTTTGGTTGTTGTAGCCGCAATTACTTATTTTATTTGCAGAGCAATAAAAAAGAAAAAGAAATTTAAGGGAGAAAGTAATAATGCTTAAAAAATTATTAAAAGCCACAATTAGTGTTATGTTAGCTCTTGCAATGTGCTTTGTTACTTGCACGGCCGCATTTGCTGCTTCCTTTAATAAAAACTCTTATGTTAAAGAAGTTTTCTTGAGCTATGGTGAAACCGATGACGAAGCTAAATCTTATCTCAAGGAAAATGGCTATGAGGTTCTTGATTATAACCTTAACGAAGGTGCAGATGACACTTTCTCCACAAAGAGAGCTGTTTATCTCGGATATAAAACAACCTCAGATGCTGATGAAGCTATAACCGATATGAAACTTATGAATATGGAGGGCGGTTATAGTGTTGAAGATTATCAAATCCTTCTTGAAGAGCAAAAAGCAAATATAAAATCATTCATCAATAACTTTATTGTTGCCGTAAACGAATATAGAAATAACTATAATGATGAAAAAGGCCGTGCTGTTGCTGCTCATGATTTGCTAAACCTTATTTATGATGACGATACACAGCAATATATGGGTGATTTGCTTCTTAATAAGATAAAGGAAGAATATTCCGATAAAGAGTGGAACGCTCTTTCATCTGATGAACAATCTAAAATAGCTGATATGACAACTATTCTTATGCAAGGCAATTCAGATTTAGTTCTTATTATTGAGCAAGTTATAGCTCTTGCCACTGATGAAGGTAACGAAATTTGGATGAACAGGTATGAAAATGCTGAAACTTATGATGAAATGGTAGAAAATCTCGTTGAAGACAAAGGCATTTCAGTAAGTGAGGCATCAAAAGAACTTTCTGCAAAGTACGATGAAGATGCTAAAATAATTGCATCAAAATTTGAAGATTATAAGGAATTTCTTGAAAACTATACCAATTCATCGGTAAACTTTAGCAGCACTAAAGAAGAAATAAAAGCCTTTAAAAAAGCCAATGATGATTTTGATTATACTATTTGGTATACTGCGGGCGTTCAGTATGAAATATTGTCTGTTCTTGAAAATGATGATAGTTCTCTTCTTGATTTGATTACAAGTGATGAATATGATATTGAAAATGATGATAGATATATGCTCTATCCATTTGTATCTGTTCTTTCAAAAGGTCAAAGAGCCTGCCTTGAATTTCTCTCTATGTATCAAATTGTTTCTTTCGGCATAAATGGTGATGAGGCTTCAAAAGAGGCAATTAACAAAATAAATCTTGATTCACTTAAAGAAAAAAACACTTCTCTTTATGAAGGGGTTGACCGTTCAATATTTACTGATGATGTTGCATTGACTAATGAGGCTTTGAGACTTCAAAATTCTACAGAAAAAAATGCAATGCAATCGATGAGCGATTATATTTCAACCACTTCGGTTATATTTTATACTATTTTTGGCGTTTCTGCTGTTACTACAGCTACATCTTTTGCTATAAGCGGAGGTTTTAAGTTAGCCGCCAATAAGTATGATGAACTGAGTGCGGCACTATTGAAATATTCAGAAGATATTACATTTGAGCTAACCGATAATTATGATGAGGCTTTACAAGCATCAGAAGAGGCTAAAGTTCAGCAAAAAATCGCCGCAAAAAGTTATAGAACTTCAACTTATTGGAGTAAAGTTTTCTATTATGCCGGTATTGCAATGGCATGTGTAACAATTGTTCTTATGGTTGTATCATTGTGCAGTACTTACAGCGATTTGAAAGAGTATTATAATACGGATTTCACGCCTATACCGAAGTATATGGTAGCTCAAGCTACCAATGAAAACGATGAAAAGGTTTATACTTACTACAATGCCGTTAAGTGTAACAGGAAAGAAAAGAATATGATTTCCGATAGCACAAAACTCCTTAAAGACTACGGTGACTTAAACGGAGATGTTGGCAGGCAATGGGTTGCCCTTTATACTACAACTGATAAATCAGCCGGTGACCCGATTACAACCGATTTTGTTGTTCAGTATAATGATAGCAACATTCCAAATAATACCAAAGCTCTTTCAATGTTCGGTGAAAGTGTTGCGCAAAATTTAACCAACAAAAAGTCAGGATATACATATTCAGACGGTAAAAACGGTATTTATCTCTTTTATGGTACAGATACAAACGCATTTGCAGGCAGCGTTTTCTCAAATGGCGGTTATATAGCTTTAGGTGTTGCCGCTGCTTTGGCGTGCTGCGTAGGTGCATTTTTTGCCGGTAAAAAAACCGAAAAGAAAAAATATAGTAGGGAGATGGAAGCAAATGTTTAATAAAATTTTAAAAGCCACTATCAGTGTTATTTTAGCTGTTGTAATGTGTTTGGTTACTTGTACAGCTGCATTTGCTGCCACATCTAACAAAAATTCCTACATTAAAGAGGTATTTTTGAGCTACGGTAAAACCGATAGCGAAGCAAAATCTTATCTTGAAAACAAAGGCTATGAAGTTCTTGATTATAACCTTAACGAAGGTGCAGATGACACTTTCTCCACAAAAAGAGCTGTTTATCTCGGATATAAAACAACCTCAGACGCCAATGAAGCTATAACCGATATGAAGCTTATGAATATGAAGGGCGGTTACAGCGTTCAAGATTATCAAATGCTTCTTGAAGAGCAAAAAACAAATATAAAATCATTTATCAATAACTTTATTGTTGCTGTAAACGAATACAGAAATAATTATAATGACAGGCAAGAACGCGCTGTTGCTGCTCATGATATGCTTAATACGTTATATGATGATGATACTAAGCAGTATATGGGCGATTTGCTGCTCAATAAAATTAAAGAAGAATATTCCGATAAAGAATGGTCTGCTCTTTCTTCCGAGAAACAATCAGAAACCGCTGATATGACAACGATTCTTATGCAGGGAAATGCAGATGCAATTCTTCTTATTGAGCAGATTATTTCTATTGCAACAGATGATGGTGATAACCTTTGGGCTGAAAGATACAGCGATGCGATGACTTATGAGGAAATGGTTGAGAATCTTATGGATACAGAGAATCTTACCATGAATGACGCCGTTAAACAGCTTTCTGCCGAGTATGATAAGGATGCAAAGATTATAGCCTCAAAACTTGATGAGTATAAAACTTATCTTGAAAATTATACAAATGCAGATGTAAAATTCACAAACACTGAGGAAGAAATTGAAGCTTATCGAGATTCCCTTGACGATGCCGAGCTTGCCAATTGGTTTGCAGCAGGCACACAATATGAAACTTTATCCACAATGGTTAATGATGATGTTTCTCTCCTTGATTTGATTACAAGTGATGAATATGATATAGAAAATGATGACAGAACTATGCTTTATCCGCTTGTTTCCGTTCTTACCAAAGGTCAAAGGGTGTGCCTTGATTTTCTTACCATGTATCAAATTGTTTCCCTTGGCTTAAACGGTGATGAGGCAACAAAAAGCATAATGGAAAATACAGACATTTTCTCTTCCGAAGACTTAAAAACCTCCGTTTATGAGGGCGTTGACCGTACAATTTTTTCCGGAAATGTAGCTCTTACAAATGAAGCTCTTAGGCTTCAGGCTTCAAGTGGTAAAAATGCGATTCAAAGCGCTGAGGATTCCATATCAACTACAACTTTGATTTTATATTGTGTATTTGGTGTTTCTGTTTTGGCTACAGCCGCCTCATTTGCCACCTACAGTTATTTAGAGTACTCTATGGCAAAGTTCCAATATTTTAAATATGTACTATATCCTAAGGATAAAATTGATGGTCTCTATTCTCATATGAATTATATCGCTCATTTTTATGGTACAACAGATAAGGCTTATATTGCGGCACATAATGAACTCGTTAAAATTGACAAAGTATCAAGATCTGCTGCGAAAACAAACAAATTTGCTACAAAATGGAATGAATATTTTTATTATGCAGGTATTGTAATGACTTGTGTTTCAATTGCCATTATGATTGTTTCTCTCTATAGCACATATTGTGATTTGAAAGAGTATTATAATGTTGATTTCACTCCAATCCCAACGCATATGGTAGACCAAAGCACTGACGGAAACGGCGAAAAGGTTTATACCTACTATAACCCCGTTAAGTGCAATAGAATTGAAAATAATATGGTTACCGATAATAATAAACTTCTTGAAGATTATGGCGACTTGAACGGTGATGTAGGTAAGCAGTGGGTTGCTCTTTATACCACAACCGATAAATCAGCCGGTGACCCGATTACAACCGATTTTGTTGTTCAGTATAATGATAGCAACATTCCAAATAATACCAAAGCTCTTTCAATGTTCGGTGAAAGTGTTGCGCAAAATTTAACCAACAAAAAGTCAGGATATACATATTCAGACGGTAAAAACGGTATTTATCTCTTTTATGGTACAGATACAAACGCATTTGCAGGCAGCGTTTTCTCAAATGGCGGTTATATAGCTTTAGGTGTTGCCGCTGCTTTGGCGTGCTGCGTAGGTGCATTTTTTGCCGGTAAAAAAACCGAAAAGAAAAAATATAGTAGGGAGATGGAAGCAAATGTTTAATAAAATTTTAAAAGCCACAATTAGTGTTATATTAGCTGCTGCAATGTGCTTTGTTACTTGTACAGCTGCATTTGCTGCCACATCTAACAAAAAGTCCTACATTAAAGAAGTATTTTTGAGCTACGGTGAAACCGATAACGATGCAAAATCTTATCTCAAAAATAACGGTTATGAGGCGCTTGATTATAACCTTAATGAAGGCGCAGATGATTCTTTCTCTGATGAAAGAGCCGTTTATCTTGGCTATAAAACAACCTCAAATGCCGATGAAGCTATAACGGATATGAAACTTATGAATATGAAGGGTGGTTATAGCGTAGAAGATTATCAGTTGATGCTTGAAGAGCAGAAATCAACTATTAAATTCTTTATTGATAATTTTATATTTGCCATAAACGAATACAGAGAAAATTACAAAAACGGTCAAGAGCGAGCAATTGTAGCTCATGATTTATTAAATCTGTTATATGATAATGATACTAACCAAAATTTAGGTGATTTATTCCTTAATAAAATTAGGGAAGAATATACAGATGAAGAATTTAATACTCTTTCATCCTATGAGCAGGAAAAAACCGCTGATATGACCACAATTCTTATGCAGGCTAACGGAACAGCTGTTTTAACTATTGAACAGATTGTTGCGCTCGCAACTGATGATGAGGATACTGTTTGGATAGAAAGATACGATAATGCCAAAACTTACGATGAAATGGTTGAAGAGCTTGTAGAAGAAAAGGGCGTTACTGCAGGCGAAGCCGCAAAACAGCTTTCTGCCGAATATGACGAAGACGCAAAGGCAATAGCATCTAAATTTAAGGATTATAAAGATTACTTAAAAACTTATACAGATGAAGCTGTAAAATTTACAAGCACAGAGGAAGAAATTGAAGCATATAAAGAAAATAAAGAAAGTGAAGAAATAGCCGAGTGGGCTGCCGCAGGCACTCAATATGAGGCTTTATCTCTCCTTAAAAATGATGATATTTCTCTTCTTGATTTGGTAACAAGTGATGAATATGAGCTTGAAAATGATGACAGCTATTTACTTTACCCATTAGTTTCAGTTTTAACTAAAGGCCAAAGAGCTTGCCTTGATTTCCTTCCTATGTATCAAATCGTTTCTCTTGGTATCAATAATGATGATTCAGTAAAAAAAGCCTTTGAGAAAGTGGAAATTGACAGTTTGGATGATGGCGTAGTTTCTATATATGATGGCGTTGACCGCTCTGTTTTCACAAATGAAGTTGCAATGACAGGGGAAGCATATAATTTGCAAAATTCATCCGATAAAGATGCATCGGATAACTGGTTTACGGGTGGCGTTTCTACTGCTGCCAAGGTAATGTATCTTGCTTTTGGCGTTACCACGGTTGCTACGGTTGCTTCTTTTGTTGCAAGTAATTTCTTTGAAAAATCTTCTAAAACGGTTTTAAGTACAAGAGATACTTTAGTTGCCATAGATGACATGAATGATGAAATTGTAGATGGCTTATACGCTATGACCGGTGATACAGAGACAGATTTAGAATGTGCAGCTATCAATTCAAAAGTCGGTGAAGCAAGAGCTTGGAGTAAGGTCTTTAACTATGCCGGCATTGCCATGGCTGCAATTTCAATTATTCTTCTTACTATATCTGTATGGAAAACATACACCGATTTGAAGGCTTATTATAATACTGAGCTTACACCTATTCCAATGCACATGGTAAATCAAGGCGTAGATGAAAATGATGAAAAAGTTTTCACATATTACACAGCTGTAAATTGTAACAGAGAAGATGCAAATATGGTCACTGACAGAACAAGTGTTCTTGAAGACTTTGGCGATATTAACGGGGATGTAGGCAAAGAGTGGGTTGCTCTTTATACAACAAAAGATAAATCCGCAGGTAATCCGATTACAGCAGATTTTGTTGTTCAATATGGAAGCAGTAACATTCCCGGTGACGATACACCTCTTTCAATGTTCGGTGAAAGTGTAGCTCAAAACCTTACTAACGAAAAAGCAGGATATACCTACTCAAATGATAAAGGCGGAATTTACTTGTTTTATGCCACTGACAATACAGCGTTAGCTGGCAGTGTGTTTTCCGGTAGCACTTATGTGTTAATAGGTGCCGGTTGCATAATTGTTCTTGCAATAGTAACGTTCTGCATTTGCAGGGGCGTTAAAAAGAAGAGAGGGAAGGAGATAGAAAACAATGCTCAATAAAATTCTTAAAGCCACTATCAGCATTATTTTAGCTTTATCGATTTGCATTGTTACTTGTACAGCTGCATTTGCCGCATCAAGCAAAGAGCGCTATATCTCCGAACTTGTTATTTGCTCCGCAAGTTCTTCCGATGAAGCTGAGGAGAAACTTAAAGAGCAGGGCTATAAACTTATGTCCTCTGAAAATCTTAATGAATCTCTTTCTGATGGTATGTATCTCGGCTATAAAACTACCACCGACAAAGATGAAGCTATCACAGATATTTCCGCAATGAATATGAACGGAAAATACAGCTTTTCCGATTATGAAATCTTACTTGATAAGATGAAGGAAAATGTTTCTGCCACTGTTGACGGATTAATTCCCATGATTACATCATACCGCACAAATTATAATTCCGGCTCGGCTGTTGCAACTGAAGTTTATAATATCTTGAATAAGTTTTATGAGGACGATTCCGGCAAATATATGGGGGATTATCTTCTTACCTGTGATTTGAAAGACACAACGGATATTACAAAAGTTTTCTTGCAGGGATATTCTTCGTTTATAATCAATATTCAGCAGCTTTTGTTTCTTGCCGGTGAGAATGATAGTGATAAAAAGTGGATAGAAAAAATGTCCGGTTCAGATACAGATTCACTTGTTGATTTGTATTTAAACACTTATCCCACACCTAACAAAGCTTACAGTGCCTTGACGGCTGATTATGGTAATGCGGCTGAAATTATAAGAACAACTTGGGACGTATTTTATGAAAATTTAAGCAGCACAAAATCCAAGTATTTTTTGGATGGCTCTGATGTAGAGATTGACACAGGTACATTAGATGAAAAAATTGAGGCTGCCGATAATAACAAAGTTGAAATTACCGATGATATGACAACTGATGAAGTCTGTGATGCTGTTGAAAAAACCACCGATAAAGTTGAAACTTATGATAATTTAATAGATGTTAACCTTGTTTGCTATCTCGATAGTTTGGATTACGGCGATGGTACGATGCTTGATTTCTTTATGCGCCCTTCTGAAGAAGTTGAAGATATGGAGCTTTACACATTGGCATATTATATGGGGGAAAAGCTAACGGCTCAGGTTAATAATGTAGGCCTTCAGCAAGTTATTTCCCGTGTTACAGTTGACGGAGATAATGCAACCACAAGCAGCTTTGAACAGTTTGATGAGTTTCTTTCTTCAATGGAAAAAATTTCCATTTATGATGGTGTTGACAGAAGCTTATTTGAAAACGGTGTCGCTCTCACAAGCGCAAGTACAGAGAAATATCAATCAAGCGGCAAAGATTGGTCTGAGGATTTATTTAGCAGAGTTTTCCAACCGAAAAATGATTATAAGTGGACAGATTATTTTGCTTTTTATGTTTTACCTATAATTTCGTCTTTTATTACCGTTTTTGCTTTACAATGTGTGTCGGCAACAATCAATAAACACATTTTAAGCTTCGTAAATAAAGGGGCAGACGGTGTTATAGAAGTGGTTAAAGAGTCAAAAAGCTTAGAGCTGATTTTTAATGACCCACAAATTGAACATGCTTTAACATGGAAAACTGTTTTATATGGTAAGGGGACAGCGGGTTATGCTCATTCTGCACTATATAGAGGAGTCCAATATTTAAAAGTTGCATTTTTTGCATTTATGTGTGTTTGGACTGTTGTTTCCATTGTTATGCTGTTTGTAACTATATTCTCGGATGAAGATATTGATGCAAAATATTCTGCTGTGCCAAATCATATAGTTGATACGGTAAATACAGAAAACGGTGATGATTACATAGCGTATAATTATGTTAAAAATCTTTCCGGAAGTGCCGGAGATTTAAACAATTATGTTGGCAAAAACGGCTGGCTTGTTCTTTTCTATACAAAAGATTCTTCTGTTGGCGAGCCCATTAAAGCCGATATGAAGGTAGTTAAGGGCTCCGCAACCGCACCTTTGGATTATGAAAATGTAAGTATGTTCGGAGAAACCAATGCAATTAATTTAACATCAAAAGATTATACGGGTGTTAATGATTCAGCAAAGGGGACTTATATGTATTTCAGCCGTACTGCATCTGCTACAACAGGTTCTGTTTTCTCAAATAGCAACTTTGCAATAGCCGTTGGCGTTGGTGCTGCTATCGGTATTATTATCGGAGCATTTCTTCCTAAGCCAAAGAAAAAGAAGGAAACCGCTATTGCATAAAAGGGACTGATTTAAATGAAATTAAAAAAATTTATATGCCTCTTATTGACAATTATTTCGTTGCTCAGCTTAAATGTTATTGCTAACGCTGAGGATAAATGTGCCACAGTTACGGCAAATAATACCTCAACTTCGTACTCATCTTTTGAAGAAGCTTGGAATAAAGCTGTTGAACTCGGCAACACAAGTGAGGTAACATTTACTCTCAATAATAGCTGGAAGGCTGACGGCTCCGGTTATTTAGGCAGTGGCTCTGGTTTCAGCAGTGGTGCATTAACTTATTCAGGCAAAAACAATTTAACCCTTGATTTGAATGGCTACACTATTGACAGAAACCTCTTTAAGTCAAAAGATGGTGGCGCTGTAATTTATGTTAAATCCCTGATGACAATTATTGATTCAAGGAGTAATGAATACACAGTTTCAAAGTTATTCAAAGGCGGCACTATTGAAAACGGCGCTAACGATGAACGAGGTGGGGGAATTGTTATCAGCGATAATTCCACTCTTAATTTTAACGGTGGCACAATACTTAATTGTGTATCAACTGATGACGGCGGTGCAATAAGCATCATAGGCTCCGGCGCAAAGCTCATCGTAAACGGCGGTTCTTTTTACGGCAATCGTACCTATGAGGCTTCAGGCGAGTGCTGTGGAGGTGCTATTTATTCTGATGAAGCTACTGTTAAAATCAGCAATTCCACTTTTGAAGGCAATTATGCAGAGGACAACGGTGGTGCTATATATGCAGATGATGGTACTGTTTCAATCACCGATTCAATTTTCTATTCCAATTCCTCTCTTGAAGAGGGTGGAGCGATTTTTGCCGATGGCGATGTTAAAACCACTATAACAAATTGCACTTTTACAAATAATTCATCTACAAATGATGACGGAGGCGCAATCTACTGCGATTCCGGTGAAGGCACTTATTTAAATAATTGCCAAATGTTTTATAATTCCTCCGGCTCAGAGGGCGGAGCTGTGTATATAAACGACGATAAAGTTTTTGTTTTAGGTGGCGATTATCAATACAATACCGCTAAGGATAACGGCGGCGGAATATATGTTGACAGTATGAATGACATCAATGTTTCAGGTAAGCTTATTGTTAAAAATAATACAGTAAGCACCAATGAAAATGACATTTGTCTGCAAGACGGAACAGCATCAACAGCATATCTATACTGTGGTGGTCTTTATGAAGGCTCTGCTGTATATTTGTGTTCAAATAGCAAAAGTTCACATCTTGTAATAAAAGGTATTGATAAATTCCAATATAATAATTACATTCATTTTGATAGTGGCTTTACTCTGAGTAAGACTAATCAAACCTCTTTAAGCAGTGATAACACCCGTGCCGTAGCATCTGCTATCGGTGATGGTAGTGTGGTATTTATTTGCATAGCTTTTGTGTTTATTATATTCATTGCTATAATTTTTATGTTAATTACCAAAAAGAAGAAAGGAGCAAGAACAGATGGTTAAAAATAAGAAAAATTTAATTAGCTTTGTTATTGCTTCTATCGCTGTTGTTTTGGTGTTTGCATTGCTTATTACAAATTACGGCTCCGTATTCGGAGTGGTAGAGGCCTACGGCTCTACTTATATCTCTGAGGTTCAAATTTTCAGCGGTGATAGCTTAAATGACGCTATAAAGAGCTGTGAAAACGCAGGCTATACGGCTGTTAAAAAGAATATAAATCATGCAAGCAGCGGAGATATAAAAGATAACGGTATATATGTTGTTGGTTATAAAACCACCAATAATGCCGATGAAGGTATTACCGGTATTTCACTTCTTCAAATGAACAGTGGATATCAAGATTATACCTATGGCGATATTGCCGAAAGAGCAATAGAAAAGCTCGGAAATCTTCCCACGGAAATTTCTTATGCTATTGATGAATTTACCACAAATTACAAAAATAACAGTCCTGCTGCTTTAGCTGCTGTCAATGTGCTTAATTGCTATTATGTTGATGAGCTTGATAAGCAAAGCTTAGGCGATTATATGGTTAGCGGTAATTGTACTGTTGACTTTATAAAGAAAATCCTTTCTCGTTCAAGCACAGCTGTTGTTTCTGCCTTCTGTAACGCCCTCGTTGCAGGTGTTGCTGATTACGGCAGTGAAAATTGGGCAACAAGATTAGCTTCATCAAAGGTTAAAGATGAGCTTAAAGATGAAGATAATAATAAAAGGCTTGATATTCAATATAAGGTTCTTGCATCCGAACTTGTGGATAGCCTTCAAGCGTTTGCAACAGGCTATAATGACGCAATGGCACGTTATGAAGAAAATAACAATAAAAAGCTGGAATTGGTTGAAGATGATAAAAGCGATGTAACTGAAATTTCAGAAAAGACCGTAGAAGATATGACAACCGGTGCTGAAATTGAAAGCGAAAACGGAGATGCATATTATCTTTATGCTTATGATGTTTTGAATCAATATAATTATGACGAAACAACAAAACTCGGTGATTATATTGTTTCTCTCGGTAATTCAGCTTATGATGAATCTGCTAATTTAAGAAAAATTTATCCTCTCGTTGATAGTCTTACAGATGGTCAAGTAGCTACAATGAGGCTTAGCGGCGTTGCCTTTTCGGCTATCTATCTTATAAATGAAACAGGTATCTCAGATGAGGCTGATAAACAAATTACAGCTATAAAGAAAGATATTAAATCAATTACAGGCTCAGAAAGCGTATCTGTTTGGATTGGAACAGACCAGTCAATTTATAACCAGAAAGTTGCTGTTACAACAGACGCTTACAGAGCTAACTCCGCAGGTCAAATATATAACACTTTGACCTCTCCTGATGATGTTGATGATTTCCTTTCTGAATCAATGTCAAAACTTGAAATAATTATGAGTGTTGTAGGTATATGCTATGGTATTACCTATATTGCAGCATCCGTAATCGGATATATGTCTGCATTCACGGTTTACTCTACCGTTGCAACTGCATCAACATGGGCAGTTTGCTGCGCAGGTATCGGCTCAGGTGTTTGCGGCACGATTTTCGGTATTCTCGGTTGTGCATTTGTAATTTTGAACTATGTCGCCCTTGTGGCAATGGTTGTTCTTCTTGTTGCACTTCTCGTAAAATATCTTTGGGATTTGTTTAACGATGATGATGCTGAATCATTCTCAACTATTCCCACTATTATATTTGATTTAGCACAAAACAGATATGTTAGATATGAGGTAGTAAAGCAGGGGAATAGTGCTGCTAATATTAACGGTGATAATGCAAGACGCTGGAATGCCCTGTATACAACAAAGAGCAAATATGTGGGTGAACCCATTTGTTCATCTCAAATTGATGACTTAATTACAGTTCAATATGATGACAATAAGACTCCTCAGGGCTATGAAGCTGTTAAATGCTTTGGCGAGGTTTCCGCCGCAAACTTAAATGCAAACTCAAAATCCGATTCGTCATCTATTTATATGTATTGTAAAAAGACAGCAAATACAATAAATGAAGGCGAAGCTCAAGAAGGCGGTCAGTACCTTTCAAAGATTTCTCTTTCTGTTGAAAGCAGTGAAACTGCAGCTAAAGCCGCTTTGACAAAGGGCGGTTATAAGGTACTTGATGTTAACCTAACTCCGGTCACCGCTTCCTTAAAGAAATATACTTATTTAGGCTTTACCACTACAACTAATGCAGATGATGCTATTACGGATATAAGAATTGCTGCGAGAAATACAACTTCCGCTTATACTTTCGGTAATGCTTCTTATACATCTTGCGGAACGACGCCGACCGGTGATACACTTTATTACACATCATATAAATCAGCCGGCACACCTATTCTTGCTGATATTTTAGTTAAAAATTCTCTTGATGATGTTCCCGAAGGGTATGAACCTGTTAATATGTTCTGTGGCGGTAATGCTTTCAATCTCAACATAGGCAGTGAGGTTGACACCGACTATAAGAGCAATCCCAAATATCAAACATACGAGCATTGGAACGATAAAGGTACTTACCTTTATTTCAAACCGTCTGTTTCTTATACGGAGGGTGAAGAATATATTTCGGGTATTGTTTTAGTTGCAGGTAATGCAAGCGGTAAACTCGGAAACTCCGCAGATGATTATATAAAAGCATTAAATCTTAAAAAGTTTGATTTGAGCTTAACTCATGCTGCAAAAATACAGCTTCCTTCTGTAATTCACGGATATGTGGTTGAAAAGAAGTGGACAGAAAATGTAGAAACTTATATTTGTTACACTACTACTCACAATCCATATAGAGCTATTTACGGTATTAAATCCTATGCATCGGCACCGGGCAATTATTCTGTTCCTGCGTTCCTTGGCACGCTAACAACAGGCTCTTATGCTGCTTGTGATGTTTTATATGAGCTTCAATATAGTGTAAGCGGCGGAAGTGATAAAGAGTATTATTTCCGCGGTATCTATGAAACTCATTCATATCAATTTGCCAATACAAGTGGTGCTACATCCGGCCTTGAGCAAGAAACTCCGACTTCCGAGTTTTCACCTGAGGACTATGAGACTGTTGATTGGTCAACCTGTACCGGCAGAGGTAAAGGAATTTATGTTCTCGGCCCTGTTGAAGGCGGCACACCTCTTACTGTTAATGATGTTATGGTTACATCCGATGAAAGCGCGCCGGACGGCTTTGTATGTGTTCAGGATTTCAAAACTCCCAACAGAACAGGCCTTAATAATCTTGGTTACAGAACAACTAATTCAACCTATATTTCAAGTGGTATGGAATTAACTCCCGTATATATTTATCAAAGGCAAGAAGCACCGGTAGAGAAAAAGTATATTTCCTCAATTTATGTTTCTACTTACACATTTGATAAAGCAGCGGGGGATAGTGCTTCAAGTTATGATGATACTACCAAAGCTCAGGTGAATTTAACAGGAAGTGAATATTGTATTCAAAATCTGTTATCTCAATGTACCGATGAAATCATTGGCGCAAATATTGCACTTGATAAATCTAAGACTTTTTATTCCGACCCAACTGCCGTTGCAAGCACTGTTTCTTATATCGGTGTTTCAAGAACGGACTCTGAGGCAAAAGCCATAACAGGTATAATTAAATATGTTACCGATGCTACTACCGTTCCCACAACTATTCCCGTTGGAGGAGTAACATATACAAAAGCAGGGGATATGGTAATGGACCCCAAAGGCTCTTATTATCTTTACTATACAACCTCAGCCGGTGCATCTCCCGGTATGCCTCTTACTTCTATCAGCGTTAGCTCAGAAGTGTTTGAAGGCAGCTGTGCAACTGCGTTATCAACAAAATCAGTTGATGTTACAGAAATTAAAACCGGAACAGATGTTAGTGTGGAAGGCTCAAAAGCCACTCTTTACGGTGACCCTAATCAATCAACATTTATTCACATGAGCTATGCCGACACTGCAACCATGATGGGCGCAATTTATGTAGGCCACGGAAAAACGAAAAAAGAAGCTCAATGTAATCTTTTGAGCCTCGGCTGTAATATTTGTGTTGACATGGATATTAATCAAAACACCGGCGGTGAATATATTTATATCGGTTATTCAAGATATACCTTGCTCTCATCAGAGGTTAAAAAAGGTGTAGCCAAATATGCCGTCAGAGATATTATTTTGACTGTTGGAGAAGCTCATCAAAAGTCGATTACCGTTAATGGTGTAAAATATAAGAGTGCTATTGATGAATATACTTACGCATCCGGCTCCGATGGATCAAAGGCTGTTTCTCTTAATACCGGTACCGGCGGTAAACAAATTTATCTTTATTACACCACGACTAAAACCAACAGCACGGCATATCCCATCTCAAAATTAGGTTTAGCATGTAAAGACTACGGTATGGTAAATGATGATTCTAATAAATGGGAACATGTTTATGACATCAACGGCAACAGAGTTAATCTTAATGAAGGTGCTATAGCTACCATTGATGATGGTGAGCATATAACCGATAACAGAGTTTATCTCTATGCTTCAAGGACTGATAATGCCGTTAAAGAAGGCTGTGAGGTAGATATGAATTCAATCAATAAAGAATTTATATCTTATGACGTTTATATGAAGGGGGCATAAAAATGAAAAAGTTAAAAATTGTTATGTCCCTTCTCTGCGTTGTGGCAATTATTGTATCTTCTCAGTGCTTTTATGTTGCTTATGCTGCCGAAAAAGATGAATGTGCTTATGTTTACACAATAAATCTAAAAGTCAGCAATCCTTGCAATTCCAAAGATATGGATAAAGATGCCGTTAATGAGTTTTATTTCTCTTATTATTATTGCGGTCAAAACGGCTTTAAGGATGAATCAAATGATAAATTTGATATGTCTTGGAGTGGTAGCAGCAACAAAAATTCGGAATTTTTGAATAAGTATTTTATCAGAGCTAATGATGATTCTTATAACACAAGTTTTGATGTTACTCTTGCCGGCAAACTTAACAGAATTTATATTAAACTTAATATGGACGGCGGTGAGCGTTTATCATTTACTGTTGAAAGCGTATATTGTAACGGTAAAAGAATAAACAGTAACACAGATAATGTTTCATCTGCTTATAACGATTCTACTGCAAATGTTTATTGCTCTATGGAAAAATCAGTTATTGATGAAACAAATTCTCCCTATTTTAAGACTCACGATGATATTGATTTTACCGAAAAAGAACTAAATAATATCGTAAATAATATCAGTAGTCAAAATGAATATGTGGGACAGTTTAAAGACCAATATAATTCTGTTATAGAAATGTCTGCTCTTAAAAACTGCATTGGTACATCAGACGGTGATATAAATCAAGGTTATTCCCATCACGATGAAGAAAGTATGTATAAATATACTCTGTATTTTAATGTGGAAAACCCAATTAACCTTACGGATGCGGATTACGATGAGGTAGAAGTATTCTATATTGAGTTTACTTATGTTGACCAAAACGGTTACGGGGATAAGAAAACTTATATTCTTGATATGGCGTACAGTAAAGATTTAAAGAGAAACCAAAATCAAGAATTTTTAAGCTGTTTTGAAAAATATAATGATGATGAATACAATACCAGCTTTTCGGTTTGGGTACCGGGTATAGTAACCAATGTTAAATGTAAGCTGAATATGAGCGGAGAAAAACTCAGCGCTAATTTAGAAAAAATTGCTGTTGATTCTGTTGCAATCAATAAAGAAATAGACTATATTTCTTCTACATATTATGATTCTACGGCTAAAATAGAATGTAGCGCGCCTGCATCTAAAATCGTTACATCCGATGGCAAATTGCCCGAAAAATATACAACTGACTTAAAAGACCAATATGGTGCTGTTATATCGGAAAGTGTGTATAATAAGGCAAAAGAAGATACAAGCAGGTATTTATATCATAACTGAAATTGAATAAATGCAAAACATCCCGACAGCCTAAACTGTCGGGATAATTTTATGGATTATTAGTTAAATGAGAATGTTTTTGTTATTTTTGTATCGTCAAAACTGAATAACTGTCCTACCTCAACTTCTAATGGAGTGGATGTATCATTTAATTCATACGCTTGCATAACATCAATTGAGGCGCCTGATTTTATTTCTTTTGAACGATTGTTATTTTTTGTATAGTCATCATTTGTCAAAAGTATATCTTTTTCTGCTTCAATTCCATCTTGATAAGCGTGCGTTTCAAACGCCCAAATAAATGATGTTGCTTCACTACTGTTATTTGTGAAAGAATAAGTTACAATAGCAACAGGATTTCCATCACTGTCATTTACCAATTTGCAAGATTTGATTTTAACTTTATATTTATCCGAATTTGAAGCTGTAGTCTCTGTTTTAATTTTGTCGTTGGATTTTTCTGTTGTGGTTTCAGCAGGGGCTTTGCTTGCTATATCAAGAGTTTTTGTTATTTTTGTATCGTCAAAGCTAAAACTCTTACCAACTTCAACCTCTAAAGGAGTGGTAGTGTCATTAAGCAAATAAGCCTCTTTAACTTCTATTGTTGCACCGGATTTAATTTCTTTAGAGCGGTTGTTGGTGTCATCGTAATCGTCATCATCAAAATAACTTGTACTTTCGGCCTCTATTCCGTTTTGGTAAGCGTGGGTTTCAAATGCCCAAAGGAAAGACTGGGCTGTGTCGCTGTTATTTGTATAAGAAAATGTAACAATAGCAACCGGCTTATTATCATAATTGTATATAAGCCTAAAATCCTTAATTTCAACTTCGTAATCACCAAGGGAAGATTTATTTTCAGTTGTATTTATAACATTGTTAGAATCAGACTTATTATCATCAGAATTGTTTAAACCCGCCCTAAATAATATAATTAACAAAACAATTACAATCAGTAAATAGAACCACCATCTTTTGTAAATCGGTTTCTTAATTTTTTTCTTTTTTTCAGAATTGTTAGTGCCTTGAAAAAGTTCCTTTTGCGTTTGATTAGAAATGGGTTGCTGAATAGGTTGGTTTATTGCTTCTTCTTGAGATTCTGATTTTGCTCCACATTCCGGGCAAAACTTTCCCTCAAATTCTGTTCCGCAATTACTGCATTTCATTTGCTTTTTCTCCTTTAAATTCAATTTATTTTTAAGCGTATAGCTTAAATAACCATATTTTATAACCAAATCTTCTATATGACATTTTACATAATTTACTTATAACAGAAAAATAATGACAAATATAATAAACTTGTCACAGTAATTATAAGATAAAAAACTTGCACACCGTAACAGATACATTGTATCTTTGGTGTGCAAGTGAATTTATAAGATTATCTACTTTTATTACGCTTCTTTGTTTTGCTTAGATTTTTTAATTACCCTTTCATAAACAAACACATTTATAATAAGATAAATTGAAATCGGAAGGAAATAGCCTATGTAGTTGGCAACAGTTGAAGATGCTTCAACAAGCAAATTAAATACAGAGTGGAAAACAACAGCTAAATTAAATGTGCAAAGAGTTCCACAAATAAATAATTTTTTCTTTTTACGAATATAAATAACATAATTTGCAACAAGCATTGTGGTTATACTGTGCATAAGACCTGTGCTGAAACCTCTTATTAATGCAAAAAAGATATTTACCGATGAAATATGCTGAATTAGTATTATTATGTTTTCAAGCATAGCAAAACCAACGCCAATGGCAAAGGCAACGGTAGTAACATCTTTTCTGTCATCGGATATGAGTAATGCATAATATATAACCGGCAGCAGCTTAACCAATTCTTCCGTTAATGGAGTAACATTAGTCGTTAAGTATAGCATAGAATCACCGGTTAATCGCATTATTAAACCGTTTACTTCACTTACAAATAAGCAGCAAAACATTCCCAGCAAAAGAGCTACAACAATTTTTTTAGATTTCTTTTCAATGGGTACAAGCATCATTGCAAGTGGAACGGCTATGCAGATAAAAAGTATATAACTCATTGAATCCATTTTTGTGTCTCCTTGTTAAGAAAGGGAAGAAATATAATATAAAAAATACCGAGCAGAGCATCTACTACTATTGTAGCGCTTGAAAGATTAAAGCAATATAATCCGACTTCGGCAAGGGCAAATAACTCAAATATCACACAGAATAAATTAAATTTTCTTATGGATTCAATTATTCCGCCTTCTACATCTGGTATAATCAAATGCTTTACATTGAAATAACCGGCAAGCCCTGCAAGTAAAGACATAATTATGAAATATATGCGAACAGAGAGTGAAGCATAGCCTAAAAACAGCGCAACAAGTGATACAATAAGCTCGAAAGAAGGAATGATTATGGGGATAAGCCTGTATTTTTTGAAGCTTTTATTTCTTTCGTCAACCAAATTGTCAATAACACCAATGTTTGGTAAAAATAGGAATAAAAAGAATGTAGCTAAACCTATATAACCAACATTGAATGTAATGGGAATTTCCTCATAACATAAAAGTAAAACCGTATAGTATGTTCTGGAAAAGACCTGGCAAGCAATAGGAAAAATCATCAACTTAAAATAAAGGGACTGCTTGTTCTTATACAATAGAACCAAGCCGTAACCAAGCCCGATCAGCGAACAGGCAAGCAAATATATATTTACAATTATTTCTTTCATCTTAAAACTCCCAAATAAATATATATTGATTATAACATTAAATGTTTATTTCTTCAATAGTAAAGATAAATAAAGAAAGCGTGGTAATTACAGTTATCTACCACGCTTAAATTAAAGTTAAGTGTATTTAAAAAGCTTAAAATGGATGTAAATATTATTGTGTGATTTTTATTCACTGTAGGTTACATTCTCAAGTTTACAAATAACTCCGCCGTTTCCCTTTCCTTTGATGTTGTATGTTACATATAAAACATCATTATGGAAGAGAATTCCTTCTGCTTCATAGGAATAAGAATTTGTTTCGGGGTTTGGCAATGAACATTTCCCAACATAAGTGCCATCAAGCTTGTATTTGTAAATGCAGTTTGGGTCAGAAAACAAGCAATAAAGGTATTCGTTATCCGTTGCAATTGATTGGCGCGTGCATCCGTTATTGATGCCGTTAAAAGTGCTTATAGTATAAAAGCCGCCATCATACTCGCCAAAATTATATGTTCCCGAAATTCCGGCGTAATAAAAACTGGAATCTCCGGAAGTTAAATATGCAAGAGAATACAAGGGATGATCAATAGAGTCACCACCGACATACTCTAAAGAGTCAGCTTTTAAGCCGGAAATCATTTTGTAATTTGGTGCATTATTGGAAACAAGCAATAAATTTTTACGAGGGTCGTAAGTGATATCATTTGCGTGATTTATTTCCGTAAGCTCAGCGGATTTTTTTACAATAGTCCAAGTGGATGGGTCAATTTTAAGAATAACAGCCTTTTCTGTTTTGCCTGTACTGCTTGAGGCTGCAGGTTCAATCATAACTTGATATATATATTGTCCATCCGAACAAGCACCTTCAAATTGCCTTATATTATCAATGGCGCTAACTCTCATAACAATAGTTTGCGTTAAGCCATTTACTTCTTCTCCGCTTCCGCTGCCTCCGCCTATTAAGCCGCTTATCGCGGTAAAAAGGCTCATTAAAACTGCAAATATGTTCTTAAATACTTCACCGATTGTTGAAAAAAATGAACTCATTTTTATTCCTCCCTAATACATACAACTATAATATATCACCAAAAAAATAAATAAAATTATTTATTATGTTAATTGTTTGTAAATACTTGTCACAATAAAAGTATATTAAAATAATTAAAATGTTGCATTTTAGGTGAAATTTTTTATATAAAACAAGAGCTGCAGGAATAATTCTTGCAGCTCCGATTTAATCAATCGTATACTCCGTATCCGTGTATTTTTTCAAAAGCCTCTATATAGGGCTTTTCTCTTTTCGCTTTCCACTCATAATAATGAGGATAAAGACTTTTTGCTGGCAGAGGGTCAATCCTTACGGGAATTGCACCGCAAGCGTTTGCCGCCTTAATATCGGAAAAAATTTGGTCACCGAGCATAGCAAGCTCGGATATATCTACATTCATTCTTTTTGCGGCTTTTTTTAGTCCTCTGGGAAAAGGCTTCATTGAAAGATGAATATATGGCAAACCACCTAAATATTTTGATATGGGTATTACTCTTATAAAAGTACCGTTTGAAATGATTGTAATGGGAAAGCCCGCCTCTTGAATCATTTTTACCCAATCTTTTATTCCATCAATAAAGTTCATTGTTCCGTCAGGGGCAACGGTATTATCAATATCAAGGCCAACTGCTTTTGCACCCATTTTGTGTAAATCTTCCGGTGTTACATCTAAGATACATTTAAACCTGTATCGTGGCATAAGTAAATTTTCTTTATTCATAAATTATAATGTAATTGCATTTGAAAGCAAAAGAGTAAAAAGTGATTTGAGAAGGGGAGTAACATTTATTCCTTTTGGTGCAGCCACAACACTGCTGTCAACGCTGAATGAATAATTATCAAAATAAGTATACTGTGTTGATTCGGCAAGGGAACCGCTTCTGTTTGTCACTTTAAGTATCTTCAAATCATCACCAATATAATAGAATTTAAGAACAGCCTGTGCTCTGTCATTATATTGCTCAACATAATATGTTGTTCCGTCAACTGTTTCATCATAACTTTTTTCAAAAACTGTTACGGCGTTTGTAACTCCCATTGCTTTTTTTATAAGTGAAGAAACATCAACATTTATAAGGCCGGTATTAGTCAGCTTTGCGTAAAAATACGGAAGTGAAGGAAAATAAGCATAAGCATTTCCATCAGCAAGTACAACCCTTACTTTCAAAAAACCGTTATTAAATTCATAAGCAGCTGAATTTCCTTTAACATAATAAGTTGTTGTTGATGAACCGAGTAATGTGCTGCCGCTTTTTACGGTGGCTTGCATTTCCGTTGAATTTGAAACTTTGTTAATGAGCGTGTCTGTCTTTGTTTCTGTTGCAAATGCTGTTACACTGAGTGTAGCCAAAATCATTATAACTGCAACTAAAATACTTAATGATCTTTTCATTGTAAATCCTCCTTTTGATTAATCCAAATTGAACCGACATCAAGATTATTTTCTTTTAGATAATCATCTTCCACAAGCAAATAATCTTCGTTGCCTTGTTCATCGGTAAGCAAAACATAATATTTTAATTTTTCATTATCATCATGTTCTTCACATCCGTAATCGTTATCGTAAATACCTTTTATAATTTTCATATTAGACATTTTTGATCATTCTTGAAAGAATGTCTCCCCAGTTTTCAAAAATTCCCACAAGACAGTCTAAAATGCCAAAATCAAAGAATCCTTTATCAACTACAGAGCTTGAATTTGCATTTTGTTCTGCGTTTAAGATGAACGCCTGTGTATATACTATTCCGCCTTCACCGAAAACTTCCGCTCTTACATAGTTACCAATTTTGTCAGAGTATTCAGCTAAATTAAAGCTTGATTCATTGCCTTTGGTAGTGGTAATAAGTTTTCCGTTTGAAATCCATCTTACTATAAGAGCATTTTCTGCGGATATTGTGATTGTGTCTGTATCATCATCTACTTTAATGTTTGTGATTATAGGCTCGGTCTCACCGTTAAAGTATCCCTCATCATCAAGCACTTTATATGTTATACCGATATTTGAATCCGCATCAACTTTACCTGTTTCAATATCATCAATTCTTGCAGCCATTTTATCAACTGTTTCTTTAACAGCTTTGCAAGTTTGTGACTCACCGTAAAACTCGTTAAGCGAATTGTAAATTTCAACAAGCTCTTCATAATTTCCAATGCAGTGAGATGCTCCGAAAAATTCACCGTTCTTTAATGCGGATTTAAGACTTGCGGAATCAAGTGAAGGCATAAGAGCATAAATGAAGCCCGTATTTATCTTATCGAGCTGATGAGCATCGCTTGAACAAATTGCAAAAACATTTTTGCCGTTTGCTGAAAATCTTTGAAGTAATTCATCCCAAAGGACTCTGTCGTATTTAGTTCTGTCATCGCCCTTTGAATTTATATCAATGCCGATGCAACCATCGTATTTATCAAGAAGTGATGCCCATTTATTTACAAGATACCAATAGGCAAATTTATCGGTGTTATATGCGTCTGATGAATGAATCTCATATCTCGCTTTTGAATATTCACCCGGGTGATTTATAACGCAAATTCCGCCCATTCTGCTAACGTTGCTTATAGCGTCTTTATATGATGTAATGCTGTCTTTATGGTAATCTACAAACCAGCTGTTTACATGAGCGTTTGCTGAAATGGCATTTTGCTCAATGCCATAAGGAACTCTCAATATTTTTGAGCCGTCATTAAGAATAAGATAATCATCGCCGTTTTCGCTTGTCAGTTTATAGCTTGTTCCGTTTGCAAATGTGCCTTCTTTTCCTAAATATTCAAGTCCACCTTCACTTCTGCCAACAAGCGAAAGCACTCCGTGAATTAGTTTGTTTGCATTTTCAGTTTCCCATGTATAATTTACGGTGCCATGGTCCGTTGTGGCAACAATATCAAAGCCTGTTTCTACATGACGTTCAATTGATTGCTTTAAGGTTGGGTCGCCATCGGTTGCATTTGTGTGAGTATGCAAAGCAGCTTTATATGTGTTTACGGTGCTGAAATCAACATTTGCATAAGGATTGCTTATTGTGTAGCCTTTTGATTCCGCGGCAAAAGCTGTTGGTATTAACATTGCAAACAAAAATAAAGCACTTAAAAATAAACAAAGAACTTTTTTAGATGTTTTCATTATTTGATCCTCCTCCAATATTTCAAGTGTATTTTACATTAATTTATAAATTATTGCAATACTTATCGTAATATAAAAATTTTGTTAATTCTAAAATGCTTGATTTTTTTCGCCAACGAATATTTTTTTGCCGGCGGATAATTTTTTGTTGAATTACATTTATTAATGTGATAGTATATTTGTGTTATAAATTATGCCTTAAGAAAGGACTGACCTAAAGATGAAACAACTTAAAGTAGGTATTATAGGAGCCGGCCGTATCGGTTCACTTCATGCAAAATCAATTGCATACAATGTTCCCACAGCTCAAGTTATCGGTATTACCGATGTTTTCAGAGCAAATGCAGAAAAGGTTGCTGCAGAGTTAAATATTCCCACTGTTTATGAGGATTATAAAGCTATGCTTGCCGATCCCGAGATTGAAGCAGTGCTTGTTTGCTCATCCACAGATACTCATGCTGATATAGCTATTGAGGCCGCAAAAGCAGGTAAACACATTTTCTGCGAAAAACCCGTTGACCTTACTCCCCAAAAGGTTAATGCCGTTATTGATGCAGTAAAAGCTGCCGGCGTTAAACTTCAGGTAGGTTTTAACCGCCGTTTTGACCACAACTTTGCTAATGTTAAGGCTATGGTTAATGATGGTAAAATCGGTGATGTTCATATTGTTAAAATTACTTCAAGAGACCCTGAGCCTCCCAAGGCAGAGTATTCCGCGGTTAGTGGCGGTATGTTCCTTGATATGACCATTCATGATTTTGATATGGCTCGTTTCCTTGCAGGTAGTGAAGTTACTGAAGTTTATGCAAATGCAACCTGCCTTGTTGATCCCGCTATCGGTGAAGCAGGCGATGTTGATACAGCCGTTATCAGCCTTAAATTTGCTAATGGTGCTGTTGGTGTTATTGATAACAGCAGACGCGCAGCATACGGCTATGACCAGAGAATTGAAGTTTTCGGTAGTAAGGGTGCTGCTGTTGCATCAAACGATACTCCTACCAATGTAGTTTACATGGGCGAAGAAGGCGTTGTATCCGATAAGCCTCTTTATTTCTTCCTTGAAAGATATATGCAGTCCTTTAGGGATGAAATGCTTCAGTTTGTTGATGCGGTTCTTAACGATAAGCCCACACCCACAACCGGTGAAGATGGTCTTAATTCAATTCTTGTTGCTCTTGCAGCAAAGAAATCCGTTGCAGAGGGCAGACCTGTTCAGCTCAGCGAAATGAAATAAAACAAATTCAGCGTCTTGAATTTCAAGGCGCTGTCTTATTATGGTGATAATTATGACTTTTCTTATTGTGATTTTAAGAATAATTGAAATTATTATCTGTCTCGCAATTGCCGTTGCCGGCCTTCTGATACTTCTCGGATATTTTGCCGACAGATATATGCCGAAGAATTTAAGAAGTGTTCAGACTAATAAAGGCAAGCTTTTTGCCGATGAAGGCCACGCCCAAATTGCAGCTCATAGAGCAGGGGCGGGGATAGCACCCGAAAATACCCCAATGGCTTTTGATATTTGTTTGAATACAAAAGAATTCTCTGTTAAAGAGCTTGAATTTGATTTGCATATGACAAAAGATAATAAACTTATCATTCTTCATGACGGTTCTCTTGACAGAACTACCGATGCCGTTGAAAAATTCGGAAGAAAAAACATTAAGCCTTCCGATTTAACTTATGAGGAAATAAGCAAACTGAATCCCGGCGAAAGCTTTGTTACGGATACCGGAGAAATGCCGTATAAAGGCTTAAGAAACGGCGATATCCCCGAAGGGCTAAGTATACCCTTGCTTGAAGATATTATAGATAAAATTGAGGCTCACGGCGAATATCTTTATAGTATTGATATAAAGGATGACAGCGAAACAGGCAGAAAATCCGCAGATGCTCTTATTAAACTTATCAACGATAAAGGCATTGCAGACAGAGTGATTGTTGCCACTTTTAACAGTGATATTACATCTTACCTTACAAAAAAATATCCTAAAACTCAGCGCTCAATTGGTGTTAGAGAAGGAGTGTTTTTCTATTTTGCTTATGCCCTTAATATTAAGCTTAATAAAGAAAAGCTTCCCTTTAAGGCTGTTCAGCTCCCTGCGAATCAATATAAGATTATCAGACTTGGTACAGAAAGGTTTATCAGATATTGTCATTCCCTCGGTATTGCCGTTCAGTATTGGACTATAGATGACATTGACGAAATTAAACGCCTTAGCGATATCGGCGCAGATTGTATCATCACAAATGTTCCCGATAAAATGTATAAACTATTTAATTAAATAATGTTCTGATTTTCTTCACTTATCGTGCAAAGCACGGTTTTTCGGCTCCCCTGTGCAGTCGCTTCGCTCAATTAACAATGATCAATGATCAATGAAACATAAAAATAAATCCTCCCTCGTCCGCAGACATTTCACTGCCGAAGGCAATTTCACTCGCCGTCAGGCGAATTTCACAAATCCGTAAGGATTTATTTCGCTGAATTTTGGAGAGGTGGCAAAGCGAAGCTTTGAAGGAGAGGTTGTCTAATACAATCGTCGCAAAGCAACAACCTCACGTGGCCCCTTTTTGTGTAAAGGGGGCTGTCTGCGAAGCAGACTGGGGGATTGCCGTTTGCGGAGCAAACGGATACAATCGGAGCAAAGCGACCCTTCATTTCTCATTACTCATTAACACCCACAAACAGGCAGACAGTTTACAAGATAAATTGTCTCCTCATAAATTTCCCAGAAATAACTTAAACCCCACTTGGCTTTCACTTTGTGGGGTTTGTTGTTGTGAAGGCAGGGGTTTTAAGTAATTACAGAGTTATCTCCCACATCTTACATTATATCATATAAATAATTTTTTTAAAGATTCTTATACATTCTGTCGATAAGAATTAAAAACCTGTTTATAATTTTTGTTAAGAAAAAGCTCCGTAAAAATACGACGATGCTTTTGTTTTGCTATAAATGTTTTTATTTTTTATGTTGCTTTTTTACGATTACAATCTGCACAAAGTATTTGACAATTTTTCGAGATCGTTTTGCTGCCCTTACTCCATGGTGCAATGTGATCGGCTTGCATGTCCTCAATTTCAAAATGTTTGCCACATTTAGGACAGATACCTTTCTGTCGTTCGTATGCTGTACGTGCCATTTTGCTGCTGAATGCACGTATATTTAAATGCTTTTCATCTCCGTCAAGCAAATATTCATAAATTCCTTTTTGATTGCCTACATTCTCATCGTCAAGCAGTTTAACAATGCGACTTTCTTATGTTTTTGGGTCATGAGCTGCAGTGCCATATTTGTTGTAATAGATACCCCAGTCAAGTCCGGACATCAGCTTTTTGCGAAATATCGGAAATGTAGCCTTTTCCCAATTTATAACAGTTTTAAAATACAGCCATAGTTCATTACAGTTTGTGTCATGCTGATGTTTTGACATATAATCTTCAATCTCGATACCATCACGGGCAGCAATCCATTTGATAGCGGTTTCAATTTAGTTTTGGCGAATTGCACTGCCGCTTAAATAATCACCTGCAATCTGATATGCAGGGCATTGCGTCTTGCTAAAATATTTCTTTGCTTCGGTAAGCCATTCACCTGTATATATTGCGTTTCTCAGTTTCTGTGCGGTTAGCTGTTCTCCGGCAATATTGATGATTTTGAACCGGTCAAGTTTTTCTTTATCTGTACCCTCGCAAATATATATCATAAGCTTATAATTAAGAATCTGTTTTTTCTGTGTCGGTTAAATTATGAAAAGCTAAATGATCTATCGAAAAATCACCGTTGACATATTGGCAAACACTGATTGTTCTTTGCTGTCCGTCATGAAGCTCAAAGCTTCCATCATCGCTCTTAACCCAATACATAACATTCAAAGGAAATTGTTTTGTAACTGTTCGGATAGCTCTGTTAATTGAATTACTGCTGGCATGCTTTGATTAAGTAATTTTATCTGTAAAGCATACCCACATTTTTGTTTATATAAATTTTTCAAAATTTGTTATTTTACTATTGACATATATCTCTCGTGATGATATATTATTTGAGCACACAAAAACACAAGATGTTGTGGTTTATATAAAAAATTCAGTAAAGGAGGCACAATATGAATGTAATTAAGCGAAATGGGGCCGAAGTTTCTTTTGACATTGACAAAATCATATCCGCAATTACAGGTGCTAATGAAAGTGTCAATGAAGATGCAAGAATGACCGAGCTTCAAATTAAGAGAATTGCGGAAAATGTAGAGTACGCTTGCCTTAAAATGAACCGTGCCCCTTCTGTTGAAGAGATACAAGACCTTGTTGAGTATCAAATTATGGCTCACGGCGCTTACGAAGTCTCAAAAAGCTATATCACTTACCGCTACACTCGTTCACTTATCCGTAAGTCAAACACAACTGACGATAAAATTCTTTCCCTTATAGAATTAAGCAATGAAGAAGCAAAGCAGGAAAATTCAAATAAAAACCCTGTTGTAAATTCCACCCAGCGTGACTATATGGCAGGCGAGGTTTCAAGGGATATAACAGAACGTATTCTTTTGCCTGCAGAAATTGTTGAGGCACACCGTGAAGGAATCATTCATTTTCATGATTCTGATTATTATGCTCAGCACATGCATAATTGCGACCTTGTAAATCTTGAGGATATGCTCCAAAACGGCACTGTTATTACCGGTACCCTTATCGAGAGACCTCATTCTTTCTCAACCGCTTGTAATATTGCTACTCAGATTATTGCGCAGGTTGCTTCAAACCAATACGGCGGCCAGTCTATCACTCTTACACACCTTGCACCTTTTGTTGATGTAAGCCGTAAGAGAATTTGCAAAATGGTAAAGCATGAGATGGATGCAATAGGGGAAACACTCAGTGAAGAAAAGCTTAAAAAGTTAGTTGAAGCACGACTTCTTGAAGAAATTCAGAGAGGTGTTCAGACTATTCAATATCAGGTTGTAACTCTCCTTACAACTAACGGACAAGCTCCCTTCATTACTATCTTTATGTATCTTAATGAAGCTCGCAACGAACAGGAGAAGAAAGACCTTGCTCTCATAATTGAAGAAATGCTCAAGCAGCGCTGCCAAGGCGTTAAAAATGAATCCGGTGTATGGGTTACCCCTGCTTTCCCGAAGCTCATTTATGTGCTTGAGGAAGATAATATTACTGAGGATTCAAAATATTGGTATCTTACTGAGCTTGCCGCAAAATGTACGGCAAAACGCATGGTGCCCGATTATATCAGCGAAAAGAAAATGCTGGAGCTTAAAGGCGATGTATATGTTTGCATGGGGTGCCGCTCTTTCCTTACCCCGGATAGATTTACAGATGCAGGTGTTGGCAATATAGCTAATGCCGGTAATTACGAGCCCGGCAAGCATAAATATTACGGCAGATTCAACCAAGGTGTTGTTACAATTAACCTTCCCGATGTTGCACTTTCATCCGGTGGCAATACCGAAAAATTCTGGAATATCTTTGAAGAGCGCCTTGAACTTTGCCACAGAGCTCTCCGTTGCCGCCATGAAAGATTACTCGGCACACCATCTGATGTTGCTCCTATTCTTTGGCAATACGGCGCCCTTGCAAGGCTTAAAAAGGGTGAAGTAATCGATAAACTGCTTTATAACGGATATTCAACTCTTTCTCTTGGTTATGCAGGCCTTTATGAATGCGTTAAATATATGACCGGCAAGAGTCACACTGATCCGGAGTCAACACCCTTTGCTCTTTCGGTAATGCAAAAAATGAATGATAAGTGTGCAGAGTGGAAAAAAGCAGAAAATATTGATTATTCTCTTTACGGAACACCTCTTGAAAGTACAACTTATAAATTTGCAAAGTGCCTTCAGCGCCGCTTCGGTATAATTGAGGGCATAAATGACAAGGGCTATATCACAAACAGTTATCACGTACATGTTACCGAAAATATAAGTGCTTTTGATAAATTAAAATTTGAATCTCAATTCCAAGCTCTTTCACCCGGCGGAGCAATAAGCTATGTGGAAGTGCCCGATATGCAGGATAATATTGAGGCGGTTCTTGAGGTTATGAAGTTTATTTATGATAACATAATCTATGCGGAACTTAACACAAAGAGCGATTATTGCCAAGTTTGCGGTTGGGACGGCGAAATTGAGATTAAAGAAGAAAACGGCAAGCTTATTTGGAAATGCCCGAATTGCGGTAACACAGATCAAGATAAGATGAATGTTGCCCGCCGTACTTGCGGATATATCGGCACTCAATTTTGGAATCAAGGCCGTACTCAAGAAATAAGAGATAGGGTTCTTCACTTATAATTATGTATTACAGCACAATAAAAGATTGCGATATAGCAAACGGAACAGGTGTTCGTGTAACTTTATTCGTATCCGGCTGCACAAACAGATGCAAAAATTGTTTTCAGCCTCAAACCTGGGATTTTAAATTCGGCGAGCCTTTTACAAACGAAACTGAAGAAAAAATCATAAATATGCTTCGCCCTTCTTACATAAGAGGCCTTACCTTGCTTGGCGGTGAGCCTATGGAACCTCAAAATCAGCAAGCTCTTGTGCCGTTTATCCGGAGAGTGAGAAAAGAGCTTCCGAGTAAAGATATTTGGTGCTTTACAGGTTTCACTTATGAAATGCTGAAAACTGACGGCAGCCATCCGTGGTGCAGCGTTACAGATGAATTTTTATCTTTAATTGATGTGCTTGTTGACGGCAAATTTGTTGAGGAACTAAAAAGTCCCGCATTAAGATTTAGAGGCTCATCAAACCAAAGACTTATAGATATGAATAAAACTCGAGAATCGGGTGAGATCGTTCTTTTACCGGATTTAGATCGTAAACTCAGCAAACAATAAACACAAAATTAAGAGGTTGTCATTTTAGACAGCCTCTTTTTTTAAATATTTGCAACATTTTTCGCTTAATATAGCACTTATAGTTAAATAGTTGTAAATATTTATGTTTCATTTTAAGATTGTTTTAAGTATTTAATGTAAAAATCAACCTGTAAAAGTACTTTATACTGAATGGTTGTGATTAGATGGACAGAAAAATGACAAATTTACGGTTCAGTTCTTCCTCAGAGGCAAAGAAAATGTTGAATATGCTTTACAGAAGCAGCACAATGAATCTTGATGATTTTTTAGATACAATCGAGCTTACAGGTTTTTCTGTTAAAGAAATTCACGAAATATATGCCGCATTAAGGGAACTGTCAACTAAATAATAGGGGAGTCAAATGGCAATTTCAAATCGTAAAATCATCAGTGCAATTTCTTGCATTTTTATATCTATTTTTATTATTACAATTACAATATCTGCAGTAAAGCCTAAGGTAGATGCAGACAGAGCAGATTATTCGGTTGCCTTTAACACAGGTGGATTTATTCACAGCACTGCATTTGATAATTACAATAAATCTTATATTGTTGACCTGTCAAGCTACAATACTGTTTCTGATTTTTCTGCGATTTATAATTCCGGTATCGACGGAGTGATACTAAGAGTCGGATACCGTGGATATAAAACCGCTTCTTTTAACATAGATGAAAAGTTTGAAGAATTTTATATTTCCGCTAAAGCCGCAGGCCTTAAAGTAGGTGCATATTTTTATGGCCAGCCTGTTTCTTATGATGACAGCACGGAAGAGGCCAAATTTGTGCTTGAAGCGATAAGCGGTAAATCTTTTGAGCTTCCCATAGCCTATGATATTGAGTATGCATCAAACAGCTCAGGCCTAACAGGCAGACTTTATGAAGCTAATCTTTCAAAAGCCTCTCTTACTGCAATATGCAATAATTTTTGCTTGCTTTTGAATAACAATGGCTACAGCACAATGGTTTATACCAATGCGAATATTTTAACAAATCACATGATATCTTCTCTACTTATCAGCCCCGTCTGGCTTGCAAGGTATAACTCTTATGTGGATTATGATTGCACATACACCATGTGGCAATTTACAAGTAAAGGCTCCGTAAACGGTGTTTCGGGTAATGTGGACGTTTCTGTACTTTATGAACTAAGCTCCTCACCGGATGATACGGCAACATCATCAACCGATACTTCAGATACAACGGCAACAGAGCCGCCGATAAACACAGATGACAGCAATGAAGCAACAGATACCGCTTCCGCATTTTCAGAGCTTCTAACAGCTCTTATGAATCTGCTTATGAAGCTTATACAGGCATTACCGTCATTACTTGCAGCACTTATGGGATGACAACATATAAAAGAGCTATACTCACACGAGGTGAATATAGCTCTAAATTTTTATTTTATTATTCTACTGTTTCTTGTTCCTCTAAATTTTCATCTGATTTTACGCTTCCAAACTTATGGCGCATTACAAACCAAAGAATCGTTAAAACCTGAAGAATTGCACATATAATTAAGAAAAATGCAAATTTTGCACTGCCACCGGCAACTATAACAATGGGAAAAACAGTCCAAATAAGTCCACTGACGCTAACAGCCTTAAAAACATTGCCATACCATATACAGCCAAGTACGGTCATAACAATAAAAGATACCGGGAGTGCAACTAAGAAAACAAACCAGCATTTCTGAACTGCAAGCACCGTGAGAGCAAAGAAAACTATTGCCGCAATGAGCCAAACAAGGATAACAGACATAGCAACAATCATCTTATGCTTTGATTTTTTCTTTTTACTTATTTGCTTTTTATTGGAAATTCCGTTAGATTCCTCGCCTAAAATTTGGCCAACAGTGGTACCGAATATATCTGCCATTTGCTTAAGAACAAATGCATCGGGAAGGCCTTCTCCCCTCTCCCACTTTGAAATGGATTTATCAGAATAATTCAATTTTTCCGCAAGTGCGCCTTGGGTTAGTCCGCTTTCTTTTCTGAAAGCAGTTATATTTGAAGCAACTTTGTTTTTAAATTCCTGTTCAGTCATGGACAGCCCTCCGAAAATTTCTGGCAGTATTATACAACATATTATATGTAATTTCAAGTATGCAAAAGCCTTGATATAACTGTTTTTCTACTGTGAGTAGAGCTCTACTTTTGCAATTCTACTCTATATTTATCTAAGTAGGAATATACTATTAAGGGTAGGGTGACAAAGTGAGGCTGTCACTGTATAATGAATATTGCAAAACAGGAGGTGCATTATGAGCAGAACTAAATTAAAAGACAGAAAGTTACCCGATTATACAAAGGGTGAAGAAATATTTAATATGGTAAGTCACATAGTGGGGGGCGCATTTGGAATTGCAGTGCTTGCTCTTTGTGTAATATTTTCGTGCATTCACAAAAACTGGTGGGGACTCGGCAGCGGAATTTTTTACGGCTGCATGATGATATTTCTTTACACCATGTCAAGCGTTTATCACGGCCTTAGGCCGAGCATGGGCAAAAAAGTTATGCAGGTGCTTGACCACTGCACTATTTACGCTTTGATTTTAGGCACCTATGCTCCCATTCTTTGCGCATGGCTCAGAAAAGTAAATCTTGTGCTGTTTATAGTTGTTTCGGCATTACTGGTTGCGGCAACTGCAGTAGGCGTAACATTTACGGCGATAGACTTCAAAAAATACAGAGTGCTTTCTTATGCAAGTTACTTTGTTATCGGTTGGATTGCCATATTCGGTCTTGTTTCTCTCTATAAATTTTTTGGGCTTGAATTTATACTTTGGCTTGTTGGCGGAGGCGTCGCTTATACCTCCGGAATGATTTTCTTCGGCCTTGGAATTAAACACAGATATATGCACAGTATTTTTCATCTTTTTATTCTCGCGGGCAGCGTGCTGCAGTTTGTTGGAATTTTTAAGTATTGCATATAAAATTCATCTGCTTTGTGACAGCTTCTTTGTGGCTGTCACTTTTTATTTTTAAAATTTCATTCATTATGTTTTTAATCGCTTAGCATAATTAAGCAAAATATTTTCAGACATTTTATTTCAAATTACAATATTACTTAGTGTTACAAATAGCTCAAATTGGATCTTGACTGTAAAAGCCTTCTTTATTATAGTATTACTTGTTTAAGTATTATCTTGGAGGCATTATATTGAGCGTTATGACTACTATAGTTGTTTGTTTTATTGCCGGAGCTTGTGCGGGAATCGGTACTGGATTTGCAGGTATGAGCGCTGCTGCAGTAATAGGGCCCTTGCTGGTTACATTTCTCGATGTACCTGCCTATGAAGCAGTAGGAATCGGCCTTATAAGCGATGTGCTTGCAAGTGCCGTAAGTGCCTATACATATAAGAAAAGCGGAAATTTAGATATAAAAAATACATTGCCTATGATGATCAGCGTGCTTACTGTAACAATTATAGGTAGCTTTGTAGCAAGTTATATGCCTGAGCAGGCTATGAGCAACACTATGCAAATTGCGATGATAATCATAGGCCTTAGGTTTATAATTAAGCCCGTTAAAAATACCAAGGAACAAATGGCGGCACAAAGCAAAAAGTCAAGGCTGATTAAATCTATCATAGGTGGAATTTTAATCGGATTTATTTGCGGATTTATCGGTGCCGGCGGCGGTATGATGATGCTTTTTGTGCTTACAACCTTTCTCGGCTATCAAATGCACATGGCAGTAGGTACAAGTGTTTTTGTTATGGCGTTCACCGCTCTTACAGGGGGAATAAGTCACTTTATTATCGGGGGTATGCCGGATCTGCTTTGTATGATTTTATGCATGATTTTTACCCTTATTTGGGCAAGAATCGCAGCACGCATAGCAAACAAAGCAAGTGCAAAAACGCTTAACAGAGTTGTCGGTGTGGTTTTAATATTAACAAGTATTGTGATTTTAGTGGTAAACTATATTCAATAGGAGTTTTTTATGAATATTACTGTATATCTCGGTTCTTTTAGTGGGAATGATACTTCTTTTTCAAATTCTGTTAAAGAGCTTGGCACATGGATTGGAAAAAATAATAACACCCTCGTTTACGGCGGTTCAAAAAACGGGCTTATGGGCGATATTGCCGAAAGCGTATTAAATGCCGGTGGTAAAGCAATAGGTGTTGAGCCTCAGTTTTTTATTGACGAGGGCTTTTTATATGATGATTTAACTGAATTGATTGTTACAAATGATATGTCCGAAAGAAAAGCAATTATGATTGAAAAAGGTGATGCTTTTATCGCTTTTCCAGGCGGAACAGGCACCCTCGAAGAAATATCGGAAGTAATGTCAAAAGTATCACTCAAACACATTGATGCTCCTTGTATTCTTTATAATCTCAACGGGTATTATAACGGCCTTAAGGAGCTTTTAAATCACATGATTGAAATGGGCTTGTCTTCAAAAGAAAGACAAAAAGGAATTTATTTTGCCGAAAATTTAGAAGAAATAAAAAACATATTGAAGCAAAGTGGCGTATGATTTGCACAAATAACACTGATATGGCATTTATCGGAGTAATAAGACATTTTCTGTTTAATATTACTCTTAAATCGGTAACTCAATTTGTTTTTGCTTTGTATTTAAGATCCCGTGGTGTGTTAAGCATCACGGGATCTTTTGTGATCTATAATTCAATTTCCCAATAGGCGATATTTTTCCTTTCCCAAGTATAAGTTATGTATAATTTGTTGCCCTTATGTGTTACTGCCGGGTAAGAAAATTCGCTGTCTTTTTTCTCATCTTCCAACGTAAGAATTGTTTTAAAAGTTTTTCCGTCATCCTTTGATATTGATAATGTGAGAGGGGAGCGCTCGCCCCAGTTTTCACTAACAGGGTTTGAAACAAGATAAATATCGCCATTTGAAATTTTAATAAGGTCAATTCCGCTGTTGTTGTTAGGCAAATCAGTAGGGTAAGCTTCACACCATGTTTCACCACAATCAACACTGTCACTTTTGTAAATTTTGCCTACTGCCGTCCTTGTCAGCATATGGACGTTGCCGTCATCACCTTCCCACAAAGTCGGTTGAATCATAGGAATCTTATTTTTACAAAAATCATTTTGTGAGTTAAAAATCGGTGTTTCGTATTCAGTTGGAACTCTTTTGCTTTTTCTGAATGTTGCTCCATCATCATCAGATATATCAGTAAAGCATATCCAGCCGTGATGTTCAGTAGATGCGGGCGCTAAAATTCTTCCGCTTTTAAGGCGTAAACATTTATTCTTAACAGGACCTCTGCCGCCGCTTCTGTCATTTTTAACAAGTTCTTTAGGTTCGCTGAATGTGAACCCACCATCTTTTGAAACACAGTAAAAGGTTCGCCAGTAAGGGATATTTTTACCTACCTTAAAAAATAAAACTATCTCACCGTTTTTTCTCTCAAAAAGCACAGGGTTCCAATGTGGAGATTTATTTGCTTTACTAAGTCTTATCGGCTTTATGAAACCTTTTTCTGTTTTGACTGAGTACCAAATATCAACATCGTCTTTGCCCTCTTTTGTGCCTCCGAACCAAGCGACAACTACATTACCATTATCAAGAGGTAAAACTGTTGATGCGTGGCAATTTGCCGTAGGCAATTTTTCGCAAACAAATAATTTTTTACTTCTCATATTAAAGTTCAAAGTCTTTAGGGTCAGCGGTAGGCAGGATAGGTTGCCTTGTGGGAACTCTTTTCATTACATCATATTTATATGTTCTGCAGCTGTGACCTTTTTCAACTATACCTTTCTTTTCACAAAGGATATTTTCTCCATCCGGTGATATTCTGCCGTATTTGCAATAATCACATTTGGGAGGATATTTTTTCTTGCTTAAAATTTTCTTTTTCATAGTTAAATTATAGATTCGTATGGAATCTTGTTTCCTTCAAATTTATCTGCATCAAATTCTTTTCCGAGAATGTATGCTTTTTTTACTTGCTTTTTGCCTTTTACAAATTCAGGCTTTCCGGGGCAAAACGGATAAATTCCAAGTATACCGAAAATATACCAGATAGCCGTTGTGCCGTTGTCTTCATCACCCGGGAATCCGTCATCTTCTGCAGAAAAAGCTTCTTTGCAGAGCCTTTCAACCCAATAAGCGGTTTTTTCAACATCCCCGAGAGCAGAATAAATGTAAGGAATATGAAAACTCGGCTGGTTTGAAATAGCACACTGACCGAAATCTGCAGCTGCCATCTCTGTGATTTCATGAATTTCACAATCATAACCGACTATTGTATAATCGGGCTTAGTACTGAAAAGTTCATCGATTTTTTTAATAAGTTTTTCTTTTCCACCGTAAAGCTCGGCAAGGCCTTCAATGTCATGAGGAACTGCAAAAGAATTCTGCCACGCGCTGCCCTCCGTATAATCTTGTCCCCAACCGTTTGGTATAAAATCAGGCCTGAAATTACCATTACTGTCTCTCGCTCTCATAAAGCCTGTTTCTTTATCGAAAATATTTTTGTAATTCTTTGCTCGCTGTCTGTATTCTATCTCAATATCGGATTTGCCGAGGATTTTGGCTATTTCTGCAATGCACCAATCACCGTAAGCTGCATCTTCCGTAAGATTTACGCTTTCCCATTGTTCATCATAGGGAACGTATCCGAGCTTGCAATAACTTTCAGCTCCGTTTCTGCCGTATCTGTCTGATGGCGCATTAACCTTGCTGTGCTTTATCATTCCTTCAAATGCTGTTAAAAGGTCATCTTTATCAATCAGTCCTTTTACTGCTCCGTCACAAATTACAGCGTCAATCAAGGTCGACGGCATACATCCACGTTCACCCATAGCTGTCCATCTTGGAAGCCATCCGCTTTCTCTGTAATCGTTTATGTAAGATTTAAGCATTGCTTTCATTTCGTCTTTTGCAATGATTGAAAAGAACGGATAAACAGTACGGTAAGTGTCCCAAAATCCGTTATCTGTATAGCGTACACCGGGTAAAATTTCACCTGTAAAAGGTGAGTAGTGAATTTCTTCACCTTTTTCATTAATTTCAGAACACTTATGTGGATACAAAAATGCTCGATACATACAGGAACAAAAAGTCCTAAATTGTTTTTCACTTTCCGGTTCAATTTGAACTCTTCCGAGGTGTTCTTCCCATATTTCTTCAGCTTCGTTTTTAATTCTGTCAAAATCTTTGCTTCCTATTTCTCTTTCAAAGGAAATAAAAGCCTGTTCAAAAGAAATGTATGAGGTTGCAATTGAAAATTCTGTGATTTTATTTTTTAGTTTTATATGAATTGCTACATCTTCTCCACCAATGTTTGTGCAGTGCTCAATACCGTCATCTGTATGAATAAGGATACCTTCTGTATCAACGGAATTTTCTGGGAATTTAACAGCAACAAACTCATAAAAATCTTTACGATCTCCGCCGCTGCAATTATCTGTGATTATTAAAAGAGAGTTAAGATCTTTATCAAAGGTAAAACCGTAATTATCTTTAACACTGTGGAAAGAGATATAATTATCTCCGCCATTATCAAATTTTACTCTTACTTTTGCGCATCTTTCTGTAGGCGTAAGCTCAATGCTTGAATTCGAACGTAAAAGCCTGTACTTTAAATAATACGGCTTAAGTATTGCATCATTGGGCCTAAAGCCGGACCATCTTTCACCACCGTAAAGCCCAAGCATACCATTTTGAGGTATAAAACAAACTGCACCGTAATCGGCAATCCATGGCGATGGCTGATGTGTGAGCCTTATTCCCTCGAAAGAACGATTATCCGGGTGATAATACCAGCTTAAATTATTAGATGTTTGCGGGCAAAAAGCAGCCATTCCGAAAGGAAACTGAACAAGGGGCAGAGTATTACCGTTGCTGAATCTATGAACAGAGGCGGAGCCTTGTTTTGTATTAACATAATCGGAAAATTTCAATTCAAATCACCTCAATCTTTATATTATAAGAAAAAATAATGTATGTCAAGATTTTGTTGCATATACAGTTAAAAGATGATATTATATACTAAATATGTATTTAAGGGAGAGCTATATGGCTAAAGTACCTGATTATATTAAATATGCTGCATCTATAGTGCCTACAGAAAGGCAAATTCAGTGGCAGCAAACCGAGTTTTATGCTTTTATTCATTTTGGAATTAATACTTTTACAGATTCCGAATGGGGTAATGGCAACGAAGATCCGGAGCTTTTTAATCCCGAAGAGCTTGATTGCCGTCAGTGGGCAAAATTATGTAAGCTTTCCGGAATGAAAGGTTTAATTCTCACCGCAAAACATCATGATGGTTTTTGCCTTTGGCCAAGTAAATATACTGACCACTGTGTAAAATCATCTCCGTGGAAAGACGGAAAGGGCGACGTTGTTGCTGAGTGCGCAAAAGCCTGTGAAGAGTTTGGCATAAAATTCGGAATTTATGTTTCACCTTGGGATAGGCATGAGGCAACTTACGGCTCCGGTGAAGCTTATAACGAATATTTCAGAAACCAGCTTACTGAAGTTCTTACAAATTATGGCAAGCTCTTTTGCGTATGGTTTGACGGAGCTTGCGGCGAAGGCCCGAACGGAAAAAAACAGGAATATGATTGGGAAAGCTACTACGAGCTTATCCGTAAATATCAGCCCGATGCGACTATCAATGTAACCGGCCCGGATGTAAGATGGTGTGGCAATGAAGCCGGTGTTTGCCGTAAAAGCGAGTGGAGTGTTGTGCCCTATTGGCATTCGAATCATGAATTAATCGCTTCAAAAAGCCAGCAGAATGTTACAAAACCTCCTAAAAAAATAAATCCCACAGAGCTTGATTTAGGCAGCAGAAAAGCTATTAAAAATTGCAATAAGCTTATTTGGTATCCTGCAGAGGTTGATGTCTCTATTCGCAAAGGCTGGTTTTACCATAAAGATGAGGATTACACAGTTAAGCCTCTTTCAAAACTTATGGATATATATTATAAATCCGTAGGTGCTAATTCGTGCTTCCTTCTTAATATTCCTCCCATGCCATCAGGCAAAATAAATGAGAAGGATATTGAAACCCTTCTCTCGGTTGGCGCTCAGCTTGAAATAGATTTTAACGAAAATCTTGCTGAGGATTCAGTTATGACCGATAATAAACATCTTGATGAAAACCATACCGGTCAGCATATATTAAACGACGATCCTGAGCAATATTGGCATTCCGGATATGAACCGGAAGGAAGTGAACTTGTCCTTGACCTCGGAGATGAATATGATATTGATAAAATAGTTTTAGGTGAACATATTCGTACCGGTCAGCAAATAGAAGAATTTTCTCTTTATGTAAAACAAAACGGCAAATGGAAAAAACTTGCAAAAGAAACAGTTATCGGATATAAGAGAATTTGCAGGTTCAAAGAAGTCAGAGCAAGGTATTTTAAGTTGGTTATCGAAAAGGCAAGATGCTTTGCTACTATCAGTAAATTTGAAGCATATTGATTATTCCCAAGTTTTCCAAATCTCGGGTTTATAACCGATTGTGGCTTGCTTGCCGTTCCTAACAATAGGAGTTTTTAATAGTTCGCCATATTCAAGTATTTTTTCGATTTTTGCTTCATCACCTGCAAGGTATTTTATGTAGCTTTTTTCGTACATTTTTGTTTTTTCATTAACTATATCTTCAATGGTTGAATTGGTTGCAGACATTACAGAAGCAATTTCACCTTTGCTCATGGATTTTTGAGCAAGGTCAATAAATTGAAATTTAATATTTCTTTCTTTAAAATATCTCTGTGCTTTTTTTGTATCAAAGCACTTTGTTAATCCGAAAATTTGTATATTCAAAAAAATTCACACCTTTCTAAAGCTAAAACTATGATAATAAATATTCCGTCACAAGTCAATACCGCACTTGAAATTCTGTCTGCCGCAGGCTATGATGCTTACGTCGTAGGCGGAGCGGTTCGTGATGCCATTATGGGTAAAGAACCTGATGATTGGGATATTGCAACTTCTTCATCACCACAACAAAATAAAGAAATTTTTTTAAATTATAAGGTTATTGAAACGGGGATTAAGCACGGCACAATAACGGTTGTTATTGATGGTTTGCATATAGAAATTACCGCTTTTCGTATAGAAACAGGATACAGTGACAATCGCCATCCCGATTCTGTTAAATTCACCGATGATATTCGCCTTGACCTTGCTCGTCGTGATTTTACTTGCAATGCAATCGCTTATAAACCCAAAGTAGGATTTGTTGACCCGTTTTTCGGCTTAAATGATATAGAAAATAAAGTTATTAAATGTGTCGGAGATCCTGATAAACGCTTCAATGAAGACGGGCTTCGTATTTTACGAGCCTTGCGGTTTTCTCAAACATTAGGCTTCAAAATAGATAATAATACATCAGAAAGTATTCATAAAAATAAAGGGCTTCTTGAAAATATAAGCGAAGAACGAATTTTCTCGGAACTTAGAAAGATTCTTACTTATTGTACTTCTGATTTTTTGCTTGAATACTCTGATGTCATATTTCAAATTATTCCGGAATTAAAAGCAGAAAAAGGCTGCGAGCAACATCACGAAAGGCACATATATGATGTTTGGAATCACACCTGTGTTGCCGTTGAAAACTCTCCCAATAATGAAGATATTCGTCTTGCTGTTTTACTACATGATATCGGTAAGCCGTCTTGTAAAACCACAGATGAAAATGGGGTAGATCACTTTTACGGCCATGGAGAGGCAGGCTCAAAAATCGCCTTTAATATTCTTTCAAGATTTAAGACATCCAATAAAATTAGAGATAAGATTACAAATTTGATTTATTACCATGATTTCACTCCCGATACAATATCGAAAAAGACTTATAGAAAATATATTTCTCGTTTCGGAGAGGAATTTGTCAAAGACTTATTTGATATTCGTAGGGCAGATGTGAGCGCACAAAATCCTGCATTTTTGGAAAGCAGTCTTCATCAAAGTGAAATAGGACTGAGAATATTTAATGAAGTTATTTCTGAAACTAATTGCTTTTGTATAAAAGATTTAGATATTAATGGTGATGATTTAATCAAAGAAGGAATTGCACCGTCATCACAAATGGGAAGGATTCTTAATCAATTGTTTGATGAAGTGATTTCCGATAAATTACAAAATAATAAAGCTGCTCTTACTAAAAGAGCCAAGGAGCTGTATATAGATGGAAACAGTTAAAATTACCAATGCAAAAGAATATGATGAGTTTGTTTATAATCACCCCAAGGGGCACATGATGCAAACTTCAGCTTGGGGAAAAGTTAAAAAAGAATGGGACTGGACAGGCTTCATTAAAAGAGATGAAACCGGTAAAATAAAAGGAGTTTGCGGAGTGCTTATTCGTCAAATTCCCATGACACCTTTCAAAATGATGTATGCGCCCAGAGGACCTGTTTGTGACCTTGATGATTTTGAAACCGTTAAAGAATTACTTACAGCGGTTGCAGAATACGGCAAAAAGAATAAAGCCTATACTTTTAAAATTGATACTGATACCCTTGCAACAAATACAGAATACATTGATTTACTTAAATCTTTAGGCTTTACATTCAAACCTCATGGAGCCGGTTTTGATACTGTTCAGGCAAGGTATATATTTAGACTTAATGTAGGTGGAAAAACCGAAGAAGAGGTTATGGCAGGCTTCCATTCAAAAACTCGTTATAATACTCGGCTTGCTGAAAGAAAAGGTATAAGAATTGAAATAAAGGATAAAGAAGCTTGTGAGGATTTTCATAAACTTATGCTTGTTACCGGCCAGCGTGACAATTTTGCCACAAGAGGCACAGAATATTTTGAAAGAATTATGGACGCCTTCGGAGATGACGCTCGCATTTACTTTGCTTATTATGAAGATGAGCTTCTCGCAGGTGCTCTCGATGTTCATGTAGGCGATAAAATTTGGTATGTTTACGGTGCCTCATCAAATTCTCACAGGAATCTTATGCCTACATATCTTGTGCAATGGTCAATGATTAAGTGGGCTATTGAAGAAGGCTGCAATTGGTATGATTTTAGAGGGGGATATCCGGATGAAAATAATCCTCTTCACGGAATTTTTAAATTTAAACAAGGCTTTTGCCCCGAGTATATGGAGTTTATGGGTGAAGCTGATTTGATTATGAATAAATTCGAGTATAAATTTGTCGAATTTGCCACGAACGCCCGTAAAAAATTGAGAAGAATAAGAGCAAAGTTAAAAGGATAAATTTAATGAATAATTTTGATTTTTTAGATAATGAAAAATTAAAAAAGCAGCTTAATTTCCTTGTTGAAATTGATAAAATGAAAAGCATTTTCAGACGCACTGTTCTGATTGATAAATCTCGTCATGAAAACGATGCTGAGCATAGCTGGCATTTTGCTATGTTGGCATTGATTTTAGAGGAATATTGCAGTGAAAAGGTTGATGTTAATAAGGTCATAAAAATTGCTCTTGTTCATGATTTGGTAGAGATTTATGCAGGCGATACATTTGCTTATGATGAGGTAGGTAAATTAGATAAAGAAAAACGGGAAATTGCTGCTGCAGATAAGCTTTTCGGTATGCTTGATGACGAGCAGGGGAAATACATTCGCTCATTATGGGATGAGTTTGAAGAAAAAAAGACAGTAGAGGCCAAATTTGCTAATGTTTGTGACAGATTACAGCCTCTTATCCATAATTACCTTACTGACGGCCATACATGGAAAGAAGGAGATGTAAGATCATCTCAAGTTCTTGAGAGAAATGAGGTAGTAAAAGAAATAGCTCCGGAGCTTTGGAAAGCCGTTGAAGGTATGGTTAAAATTTCAATTGAACAAGGAATTTTGAAGGAATAACAAATTGAGCTGCCATATTTTGACAGCTCTTTTTCCACTATATGTTGGGGTGCGAAAATATCATTCCACAAGGCGAAATTTTACAGTAGATAATATGCTTAATTTTGCATAAAAACTAACCCTTAAATTGTAAAAATCTTCTAATTGAAAATTGCGTGAATTTGATTTATATTTAATACACAGAATTTTAATGCAATATTTTGCTCACATATTGCTGACTTAGAGGTTTAAAAATGAAATTGGATAATCGTCCTTTTAGATGGGCACTTGTTGTGCTGATTTTGGTGGCTCTAATCAGTGCTTTTGCAGTGTGCCTTAGGAATGGTGTGTTTAGTGGGGAAAGCTCTCCGCTTGTTTCAGCGTCGGATAAAGAATCAGCTACTCTTTCAACCGAAACTTTGTCAAAAATTGTTGAAACAAGTAAAACTACCACAGAAACCGAGTCAAGTTCCGCTTCGGAAACAACCACGGTTAGTTTAACTGAATCCACAAAAGATACTACCGTTACAAAAAAAGCTAAAAAAACTACGACCGAAACTACAACTGTAACCACTTCTGCGGCTACCGAAGCTCCAACTGAGTCCTCTTCAAGCAGAAAATCTATAACAGATATTTTTACTACCTTCAGCAGAACGACTACTACAAACTCACCCACAAATGCCGATGGCAGTGTAGATTTTTCTTGCTTTGATAATTGCGCGTTTGTTGGAAATTCTCGCCTTCTTGCTGTTGGTAACTACGGATTTGCGGATAATGTTTATGCAAAGGTCGGACTTAATGTAAATACGGTTTTTACCCAAAGCTGTGAAGGAAGTAGTATTCCTGTTATTGATGAACTTAAAGGTAAAAGTTTTGATAAAGTTTTTCTCATGTTTGGAGATAATGAATGCGGATGGGGCAGTATGAATGCTTTTTCAAAGCAATATGCTAAAGTTATTTCTGCTGTAAAAGAAAGAGTTCCGAACGCAAAGATTTATCTTATTTCCGTTCTTCCGATTTCAAAAGCAACCTCTGATAAAAATGATTTCGGGTGTAACAAAGATTCCATAAACAACATAAATAAATACATCAAAGAACTTGCCGATGCCCAGGGAGCAACTTATATTGATGCCGCCTCATCTATTGCAAATAGTGATGGGTATCTCCCTGACGATGCCTCCACAGACGGTTGTCACCTCGGAAAAAAGTATACTAAAATTTGGCTGGAATATACTGCCAAGAATATGTAATTTCAGGAGCTTAAAATGAAGAAAATCTTTTCTTTTTTACTTATATTTTCACTTGTTTTTGTTCTTTTCGGCTGTGGCACATCAAGTAATACCACAAGCGATAACTTAACCTCTAATTCAAAAGAAAAGTCAGCTTCAGTTGATGAAATTGCCACAGCTTTGCTTGCAAAAGTTCAATTTAATGATGAAATTGAAGAAAATGAAAATGACGAAAAAACCTGCGACACTTACGGTTTTGATTCGTCGCTTGTTATCGATATTGCAAGATATGTAGGTAGTGGCGCTACCGCTGAGGAACTCGCAATTTTTGAATGTGTTGATTCATCGGCTGTTGAAACAGTAAAAACAGCGATTAATGAGAGAATTCAATATTTACACGATGGATACAGCGATTACGGCCCGGATCAGGTGCCTGAAATTGATAACGCTGTTGTATTAACCCATGGCAATATCTTAATTTTTTGCATTTGCAAAAATCCCGATGTTGTTGAGGATATAGTAAATTCAGTTGATTGATTAATACAAAAACAGGGAGCTTCGGCTCCCTGTTTGATTTTTTGCTTGCAAAAAAAATGCTGTATTGCTAAAATTTATACAATATATTTTTTGAAGTCACTATTTTTTGACCATATCATTTTAGCACACATAAGCAGTTGACTAATTCACGCTAATATATTAAAATATCCTTGTGAATATTTTTTGAAAGGTCGTAGTAATATGAAAAATTTTATAAAAATTTTGGTTCTTATTACCGTTGCACTTTTAGTTTTTTGCAGCTGCGGTCAAAATTCCGATTCAAGCAGTGAAGTTTCATCATCAGCTGAGCATACAAAAGTTCTTTTCACAATGGAAAGCGGAGATACGTTTACAATTGAGCTTTATCCCGAATATGCTCCCGAAACCTGTGAAAACTTCATAAAACTTGTTAAAGAAGGCTTTTATGACGGCCTTACATTTCACCGTGTTGTAGAAGATTTTATGGCACAGGGCGGTGACCCCAACGGTGATGGCACAGGTGGATCATCCGAAACAATTAAAGGTGAATTTTCGCAAAACGGATTTACTCAAAACACTCTTTCTCACGAAAGAGGAGTTGTATCAATGGCAAGAAGCAATGACTATGATTCTGCATCATCACAGTTCTTTATCTGCTATGCGGATTGTTCATTCCTTGACGGTCAATATGCGGCTTTCGGTAAAGTAGTTGATGGTATGGATACTGTTGACGGTTTCCTTGATGTTGAAAGAACTACAGGCAGCGACGGGGCAGAGTCATCACCTGTTACTCCCATTGTTATTGAGTCCGCTACCATAGTTGAATAATTTTTGGGGTGAATAAAATGGTAAATGTTAAAATGAAGGCTTATAAAGTAAGTGAGCTTACCTTTGTAAATAAGCATGAAAACGGAGCAAAATTACAATTTGGCAATAAAATTTCTTACAATGTAAAATATACAAATACAAATATTTGCGTGGGCGAAATTACAGCAGAGGCTTTTGATAAAGATAACCCCGAAAAATTCGGTGTTAAAATTGTCATAAACGGAATTTTTGAGTATGATACAAACGTGAAGAAAGAAACGATCCATGTGGATACTTTCAAAGAGCTGTATCCTTTTGCAAAAAGTGTTGTTGCGTCAATGTCCGTAAATGCCGGCGTTCCCCCCATCATTTTGCCACCATTTGATATAGAGGCTCAAAGCATTTATAAATTTGAAAAGAATATTTAATTTTATCAAACAGAGGAGACGGAGAAAATGGATATACTTGACCAAGTAATGAAAATTATTATTAAAATTGATCGTAACTACGGCAAAAAGGTCGCAAAAGCGGGCCCTGCACCCGAAATAAAAAAAGTAGACCCTTCTACAATTTCCGGCGATACTTTCAGAGTCGGATTTTCAAGGGAAGAAATTATGCCGGAGTTTGACAGCGGCAGAGATTTTTGGATTGCCGGCCATGGCTCAGGCCATAAGATGGATGGTATAATCTCTCCTGTTTATGTAAGAGCAGCTTGGATTGATTGCGGCAATGATGAAGGCATCCTTTGGCTTAATGCGGATATAGTAGGTATGACTCGCATCGAAATAAATAAAATTCGCTCCATGATTATGGAATCATCCGTAATAAAGGGTTGTAAACTTATCAATTTCAGCTGTACTCACAGCCATTCCGGTATTGATACCCTCGGTTATTGGGGCAAGCCTTTTGCTTCTATTCCTTCCGATGGTAAAGACCCTGCATATATGGATATGCTTATGAAAAACTCCGTTAAAGCAGCGGAAAATGCATATCTTTCAAGAAAAACAGGTAAAATTTATAACGGACGTATAGAAATTAAAGACGGACTATTTACAAAAAGAGGATTTATTGATAAGCACGAAATCCTTACAAGGCTTCGTTTTGCTCCCGATGATGGTTCAAACGAAACCTGGATAATGAATTTTGGCGGACACCCCAATTCTCTTGGCGGTGGCAACAGAAAGCTCAGTGGCGAATATCCCTATTTTATGAGTGAAATTATTTCTGCTGATAAGAATGCAAATGTTATTTACACTATCGGTGCAATAGGTGCCATGGATATGGCGGAGCTTTCGGAAGATAATCTTGAATGTGTTAAACTCCAAGGCAAAATGGTTGCCGAAGCCTCATTCAAAATTACCGATGAAAAAGAGCTTAAGCCGGAGATAAAATATATTCAGCAACCATTTTATTTGCCTGTTGATAACTATGTTCTCACTCTCCTTGCAATCCTTCACAGAATGAGCTTCAAGGCATATCCCTGTGAAACAAGTTTAACGGGAATTAAAATGGAAACCGAAATGACCTATATGATTATAGGCAATCAAAAATTTGTTCTTTTGCCCGGTGAAAATTTCGTTTCAACGGTTTACGGTTCATATATGGATGCAAATACCGCTCCTACAGGCAAAAGCCCTGAAATAAATCCCGCACCTCTTTGTGAAATTTGCGGTGACAATAATATAATCGCTGTTGGCGTTTCAAATGATATGACGGGCTATGTAGTGCCGCCAAATGATTTTATTCTTAATCCGACACAGCCTTTCCTTAACGGTATAAAAGATAAAAACGACCTTAACCATTACCATGAAACAAACTCAATGGGATATAATACTCAGCAGACTATTGCAGATGCTTTCGCTGATGTTGTCAGCAGAATGAAATAATAAATACAGTAACTAATAAGGCACCCTTTGTTTATAGGGTGCCTTATTGATATTAATTTGTGGATTTGCTTTTATTGCATACTATAATCGGCACGGCGAATAAGCTCAAGCTGTAAGTCTTTGTTAAGAGTTGTAAAGTATGCATTATAGCCTGAAATTCTTACCATAAGGTCACGGTAAGCATCAGGATTAGCCATAGCTGCACGCATGGTGTCACTTGATACCACATTAAACTGCATTTGCATACCGCCGAGGCTTGCGTAAGCACGAGCATAAGAGGTAAGGTGCTCTACCGTTTCCTCATGTGTATCATTTGGTGATGGGTTAACCTTAACATTAAAGGCTATATTGTTATTCATATTTATCGGGTCAAGTTTGCTTACATCTTTTATATTATCAAGAAGGCTCGGAGAAGCATTTGCTTCGGGAGTTAAACCGGGAGTAAAGGGAAGACCTGCAAGTCTGCCTGAGGGCAACGCTCCTGCAAGAGTACCGAAAGCCACGTGGTTTGACATACTCCACCAGCCGGTAGTGTAATGACCACCACGGAAATTGGTATGATCCCAGAAAATATCACGGGTAGCTTTTGTGATTCTGTTCGCCATTGTCACAGCTTCTTCGCTGCCACTGCCAAAGCGGGGAACTTCTGTTAAAATACGGCTTCTCATGGTGTCTGCACCCTCAAAGTTGCTTTTGACAGCCTCAAACATTTCCATAAGCGTATAAGCCTTACGGTCATATACAAGTGTTTTAATTGCCATTAAGGAGTCAACAACATCTGCAAGGCCGATACAGGCAGTGCCTGATGAATTGTATTTTGCACCGCCTTTTGTGCAGTCAAGTCCTTTTGTGATACAGCCATCTATCATAGCACTCATAAGGGGAGTAGGTCTTATAACCGAATGTGCCTCGCCAAGATAGTTGTTATATTCACAGGCAAGCCCCGCCATATATGAAAGCTGAGTAATATATGCGTTGAAAAATTCATCAAAGGTTTTAAAACTGTCGGCTTCGCCTGTTTTGGGGCCGAGATGCCAACGCATCAATGGATGATAGCCGTTAAACATTGCCATTTCAAATGGGGCAACCATGCTGAACATCATACAGTTTGTATGGCCTAAATGCTTGCCTGAAATAGTAGGCTCAACACATCCTGTTGCTGACCAGTCAAGTAAATCTTTCTTTTCGTAGTGGTGGTCTGCAAGTGATGCCATAACAGCATTATCATTATGAATTGAAGGCGTGGAAGTTGTATTCACATTAACCTCACACAAACGGCGTAGATATGTAAGAGAATTCTTTTCACTGTTGTATCGAGCGTTAACATTGGGGTCACGCATGCTGAGCATTTCAGTAACCTTAAGGAAAACATAAGTCATATCGTTTACGGCATCTTCGCCTTCGGGTGTAACACCGCCAAGGGTAATGGCTTGGTCAGAGGAGCTGCCGCCGAAAAGGTAATTTCCTATATCCGGAGTTAAGGGCAAATGGTCTTGACAGTTAATATAGAAGCAACCGATAAGCTCAATAGCATGCTTAATATATGTATTCCTTTCATCACTGTCTGTAATTTTTGCCATATCACTTTCAAAATAGGGCTCTAACCATTGGTCCATACGGCCAAGTGAAAATCCTGCATTTGTGCTTTCCATATGAACTGCAACCCAGTGAATCCAAATTGCATTTACTGCTTCGTCAAGGGTACGAGCGGGAAATTCGGGTGAATGATCAACTGCATCGGCAATCACTTTAAGCTCAGCCTTACGTACGGGATTTGTCTCAAGCTCATATTCATGTTTTGCCTGCTTTGCAAGGTTACGAGCATAACTTATAACGCCTTCATAGCAGTCTATCATTGCGTTCAATGTGTCTTTCTTTGACTGCGATGCATCTGTATCCTTTTCAAGCTCAGCTTTTATTTCATCAATAATTCCTCTTAATCCTAATTTTAACAATTTCGGATAGTCAAGAATTGTATGAGACAAAGCAACATTTTTCCAAAGGAATACAGCGGCCCAGCGTTCGTCGAGTTTTTGACAGGTAGGTTCATGATATTTATCACGGACATATTCACGCATATTGCGATGTACCCAATAGGGGAATATATCATTGTTAATCTTGTGAATTTCTTCCTTTGAAAGAGGGCCGTAAGCGTTTAACATACGGTCTTGAACGGTTAATAATTCACCCCAAAAGATTAAACCGATTGTATCGGGATAAATGGGAACGCCTATTTCTTTTGTGGTTGTGGTGCCTGCTATAAGATTATCTTTGCGAATTATGGGACGACGATTTTTCATTAAGTAACGGAAGGCTTTACCTTGACGAACTTCGGGAACCCAAGGAGTGCCGTCTTTTTTCTTCTCAAATCCGTTTGCACGGAAAAAGTCCGTAAGCAATCCTGCGCGTTCGGTACAAACCTGAGGCGTACCTGTATGGTGAATTTTCAAATATTTTTGAAGACGAGGGAAATCCTCTATTGCGTAAGAAGTTAAATAAGGGTCGTCCTGTAAGCAGTGTACTCCGGCATCAACGCTATCACAAGCCATAAATTCCTTGCGAGGTCTCGGAGAAGAGGAAACTTTTACATCGGACATGGTTTTTCCGAATTCTTCACGTTCTTTCTTTTGCTCGTTCATCTGCTTGATTTGTTTATCTTTCATCATAACGGAAATAAGTAAATTGAAAAACTCAAGATATGCCATATTTCCGCTGCTTGCCATCTTATTTTTCAGCATAAGGTTAAGAACTTCATTGGGCGGTAAAGTTGCAAGTTGTGCAAGTACGCTTGTATCTTGCAAAATCAGAAGGGTGTCTACCCCTTCAATGTTGCTTTTTACACTGCCCTTGCCGTTCTTAAAACGAACGCTTTGGCAAACGCTGCCGTCTTCTGTTGTAAGTCCAATTGAGAAATCCATCCATCCGTCAACGGTTTTCAGGTATTCCCTTTTAGACTTATCGTATGTGAATGCTTTTGCCATGAATTGAAGCACCACATGAGCAAGAGAATTTGCGATTTTTCCTGTTGCTTTTTCGGTCATCTAAGTACTCTCCTTAACAGTTTATATTTTTGTCTGTAAAAAATTTTTTCATATCATTGATTTCTTCTTTGGGTTGAAATCCGGTAACGTTTTTTAGCTCATCGCACAGAGTTATTCCCAACTTATCATTTTTAGAATACCATGTGGGATTGTAGGGGAGCAGTTGAGCTTTTGATACGCCAAGCTCCGAAAGAAAGTTTGCAATCTCCGTCAAGTTTTCTTTTGTGTCGGTTATGCTGGGTATTAAAGGGGTACGGGGCAAAAAATCATAACCGTATTTATTTCTGTCGTTCCACATTTTACGAATATTTTCAAGAATTCTGTCATTGTAAACTCCGCAATATTTTTTATGATTTTCGCGGTTGAAAATCTTAATATCACAATATATGTTCTTAATGTACGGAAGAATGTGCTGCGCAACTTTGTCATAGTCAAATTGACCGCATGTTTCAAGCAATACATTTATGCCGTTATCACATAATTTGTGGGCAAGCTCTCCGACCCATTCGGCACATAAGGTTGCCTCACCGCCTGTTAATGTAACGCCACCGTTAGATACATCATAAAAGGGCTTGTCTGATACGAGCTTTTTAACCAGCTCATCTTGACTCATTGCTTTGCCGACTTTTGTAAGAGCTTTTGCGGGGCATATATCTACGCACTTATAACAAAGGGTACAACGATTTCTGTCCACATAATAGGGATTATTCAAACTGAGAGCATTAAGCTCACAAACTTTACGGCAATTGCCGCATCCTATGCAAGCGGAAGCATCAAAAGACAGCTCTGCTTCTATTCTTTTGCTTTCGGGATTATGGCACCATACACAGCTGAGGGGACAGCCCTTAAAAAATACGGCTGAACGAATACCCGGGCCATCATCTAAAGAATTGCCTTTAATGTCAAGAATCAACGGCTCACGCATGGCAACCTCCTGAAATTGCGTAATAATTTTGTAATAAACCGTTAACATTATAACATATATGCGATTATTGTAAAGCAAATAAAGTAATTTTTTTGCAAAAAATAAAGCCTTAACACTTAACCTTTCAGTTAAATATTAAGGCTTATTGGCGCGCTGCAAGGGACTCGAACCCCTGACCTTTTGGTTCGTAGCCAAACACTCTATCCAGCTGAGCTAGCAGCGCATTTACTTATCGGTTACCCGATTGCCAAAATATATTACCACACTATTCCAAAAAAATCAACAATTTTTTTGCAAAAAATTTGAATAAATCTTACTTATTACAAATCTTCTTTGATTTAGAAGTTTACTTGCAAACTGTATTGCTTTTGTACGCACAATCGTGTATAATAATGGGGTAGATGAATATCATAAGACCGAAAGGAGTTTTATATATGGCAAAATCAGCTAATTTGTATGCACGAATTGAGCCTGACCTTAAAGAACAGGCAGAAACTATCTTGACAGCCCTCGGAATTCCCGCTTCCAATGCCATTACAATGTTTTACAAGCAAATCGTTCTTCAAAATGGATTGCCGTTTGAAGTGAAATTGCCACAGCACCCTCTTGATGTCAGTTGCATGACGGTGCCACAGCTGGATGCAGAATTGGAGAAAGGATATGCGGATATGAAAGCCGGACGAACAGTTCCTATGGAGCAGGCATTTGCAAATGTTCGTAAGGAATATGATGTATGAATTATTCAATCGTTTTGACTGAAACCGCACAGGCTGACCTTTCTGCAATTTACAGATATATTGCAGTGGATTTACAGTCTGTACAAAATGCAAACGGTCAGCTTTCACGCATTGAAAAAGCGGTTGCCTCTTTAAGTCAAATGCCGGAACGGTATCGTGTGTATGACAGGGAAATTTGGCGTGAAATCAATATGCGTGTTATGTCGGTGGATAATTACCTTGTTTTCTATGTACCGACACATGATGACTTTACTGTTACGGTTATGCGTGTTTTGTACGGTGGCAGAGATGTTGACCGACAGCTTGAGATGACGGAAAAAGAGTTGTAGAAGGTATATAATTAATGGTGATATTGTAACTGTTGCATTTAATAAAATGCTAGAAATCTATCATCCCAAATTGAAATATTAATTATGCCGCCGGGATAAATCTTGGTGGTGTTTTTTCTTTTTATGTGTTTACAATGATTTTTTGAACAATATTTGAACAAATCTTTCCTAAATTGTTGAAAATATATATTTTTATATGATATAATATCAAAGCTGTAACATATTATTATGATTGAGGGATTACATTTGGACAGTAAAACTAAAATTATTGCAGTTTCCGGTAAAGGTGGAGTAGGCAAAACTTCCATATCTGCCGTTATCGTTAAATTGCTTGTTAAGAAATTTCCAAGCAAAAAAATTCTCGCTATTGATGCAGACCCTGCAGTGGGCCTTTCAACCGCTCTTAGTATTGATGTTAAGCTCACTGTTGACGATATAAGAAAAGAAATTATGGAAACCATTGCCACGGGTACAACCAAGGCTGCTGTTGAAATGATTGGCGATGCACGTTATAAAATTTATGATGCCTTAGTTGAAAATAGCGGTTTTGCATTTATTGCCGTAGGCAGGCCTGAAAGTGCCGGATGTTATTGCAAAGTTAATTCTTACCTTAAAGAAGTTATTAGCTTGCTTTCAAAAGATTTTGATTATGTGGTTATTGACGGTGAAGCGGGGATTGAGCAGATTAATCGTCGTGTTATGGAAAAGGTTACTCATCTTCTCCTTATCAGCGATGCAAGCAAAAAAGGCACGCAGGTTATCGGCACAATTAAGAGTGTTGCAGATGAACTTGTTATTTATGAAAAGATAGGTGCAATTATAAACCGTATTCCCGATGAAAGCATTATCCCTCGTATAGATACAAACGGTATTCCCGTTTTATCATATATTTTGTCAGATTCAAGCCTTGCAGATTATGATATTGATGGCAAAAATATTTTTGACTTGCCTGATGATTCTGCTGTTGTTAAGGGCGTTGATGAGGCATTGGAGAAAATTGGTATTTACAGTGAGGAAAAAGTATGAGAGATCTAAAGCATTTAATTGAATTTGAAAATCTCCTTCAAGAGGCCAATAATGAGCTTGTACAGCAGGGAAAAAAAGACGGCAAACTTGCTCTTGGCTACACCTGCTATCATATTCCGGAGGTGTTGCTTAATCTTCCGGGATGTTTCAGCACAAGGCTCAGAGCTCCGAGAACCGGCTCTTTGGATATTGCCACATATTATATGAGCTCCTATCTTTGCGGATATAGTAAAGCTCTTGTAGAAAGAGGTATTGAGGGCGGTTATAATCATCTTGACGCGCTTATAGGCGCAGAAACCTGTTCTGAAATGAACAGAGCTTATGAGCATTTTGAACTTTTGAAACTTGTCCCAAATGATAAGTTTTTTGTTGCTCTTCCCGATGTTCCTCTTAAAATTGCTCCTCATACAGTTAAACATTATAAAACTCAAATTCAGGTTAAAGTCCTCGATAAACTTCATGAGGTTTACGGCGTTGACATAAGCGATGATGCAATGCGCAAGGCTGTTGAAGAGCATAATGAAGTTTGCAGGCTTATTACTGAAATAGGGGAGTACAGAAAAGAAGACAATCCCCGTATTACAGGTTATGAATATCATGTAATTAACCTTGTTTCTTATGTTTGCCCCAAGTATCTTATTATCGATATGCTCAGAGAAACCGCAGAAGAATTAAAAACAAGAGAACCCGATGCCAAAAAGAATTTCCGCGCGAAGGTTGTTGTGGTTGGCTCGGAGCTTGATGATCCTGATTTTACAAAGATTTTTGAAGAATCCGGCGCTCTTGTTGTTGCTGATAGATATTGTTTCGGTTCCCTTCCCGGCAGAGAAGAAATAAAACTTACCGATGACGGCAATGTGCTGGAGCAAATTCTTCTTCACTATATGCGTACCTCTCAATGCCCAAGATATATGAGTAAAGAAAAGGTTGACGGCCGTAAAACTTATGTTAAGCAGCTTGTTGAAGAATATCGTGCAGACGGTGTTGTTTATGAGCAGCTTAAATTCTGCGAATATTGGGGATATGAAAGAGCACTTGCTTCTCACATTATTACCAATGATTTTGGTATTCCTTCTGTTTCTGTTGACAGACAGTATACTGCCAATGCATCCGGTCAGCTTAGGACTCGTATTCAGGCTTTTGTTGAAAGCCTTGAAATAAAGAAAATTCAAAAGGATAAGGAGGCTAAAAATAATGAGTAAACTTAAGAATTTATGGAGAAATGAGCCTCACGATTTAGGCAAACTCCATAAGGATAAAACAGGCCTTCTTAAACATAGAGAGTGGCGCGGAATTGCTGATACCATGTATGATTACTATCGCTGGCTTGTTACATGGAAAGACATTATTAAAATGACTCTTAAAGCTCCTGTTTCAACCGTTAGAGGTATATGGAATTACAGATGGATGGCAAGTTACCTTTCTGCACCCAACTGGGTAGACCGCCACACCGAAGGTCTCAGAGGCCCACAGCTTAAAATCACTCATCTTCATATGAACGGCCTTGTAAAGCCCACAACGGATATGATAAATTTCCTTCTTGCAAATGATAGGCATTATCATCCTAATTCAAAGTGGGCAGATAAAACCATCAATGTTGATGAAATTTTCTCCTCCGAAATTATGGCAGGATTCCCCGGATTCAAAGACAATCATGTTACTACCATTCCTATTTTCTTAACATCAATGGTAGACCAAAATATAACTCCCCCTTACCTTGATATTACAGAGAGCTACGGCGTTCCCGCCGATGTTTGTCCTCTTCCGTCAGCTGAGGCAGGTGTAGCAATTAACGATGATTATCCTCTTGTGGGTAAATGCTCAATCACATGTAATATGCCTTGTGACGGTTCAATTATGAATTCCGCTTATATTGACAGGCGTTTTAATCTTCCCACATATGTTATAAATGTTCCTCTCCGTTATAATGAGGAACTTCCTCAAGAGTATGCTGTTGAAGAGGTAAAAGAATGTATTAAATTTGTTGAAAAAGAAATGAATACCACATTTAATTGGGATGCTTTCTTTGCTGCAATGAAAAAGTACAATAAGCAGCTTGATTATGAGGTTCAAAAGTGGGATATCAATAAATCCGATTATCCTCAAATGACCGGCGCAACTTTCTGGCTTTACAGACTTTTCTATTTCCACATTTCCGGTGGTATGGATGATCGTTTCCTTAAAATTGATAAAAAAGTCAATAAACTTATGCTTGATGCATACGCCAAAAAGACAAAGTGTTCAAAAGAAATGCGTCACAGAGCTATAGTGTGGTCTTGCCCCGCAAACTACTATACCTCTTTTGCAAACTGGCTTGAAAACTGCTGGGGCATAAATGTTATCATGGATATGGAAACCATGATTTCTTATATTAGATATAGCACCACAGATAAAGATGAAGCCCTTGCAACCTTTGCAAAAACTCTTCAAAGAACTACCATGAGAAAGCACACCAAAGGCGGTTATGCCAATGTTGTTGATGAGCTTTGGAGAATAGTTGAAGAGTATAATGCAGATACCGTTATTATGTATGACCAAATATCCTGTAAAGGTATGGACGGCCTTGTAGGTATATTTGACGAGCAGGCAAGAGAAAGAGGCATTAACTTTATTTGGGTTCCTCAAGACCTTATGGATCCGAGAACTATTTCCAGAAGAGATATGCGTGACCATGTTAATAAATACATGCAAACCGTTCTTCAGGAAGAGCCCGTTGACCCCACTCTTGTTGAATTTGATGACACATTAGCTTGGTAAAGGAGTAAATTACTATGAAATATTTTGGTGGATGTGATGTAGGCTCAACCTACACAAAATGCGTTATTCTTGACGAAAACGGCAAAATGGTTGCAAATGTTACAAACCGCAGTAAAATTAACCCCGTTCAGTCTGCAGAGATTGCTCTCGGCGATGCAATAAGTCAAGTGCCGGAGCTTAATTCTCCCTCTGATTTATCTTACCTTATCGGTACAGGTTACGGTAGAAATAAAGTGCCTCAGGCGGATGAAAATATCAGTGAAATCAGCTGCCATGCTATGGGCGTTCATGTTACAAATCCCGATGTTAAAGCAATTATTGATATCGGCGGCCAAGATGTTAAAGGTATAGCCATTGATACAGACGGTACAGTTAAAAACTTTGCCATGAATGATAAATGTGCAGCAGGCACAGGCAGATTTTTTGAAGCTATGGCAAACGCTTTTGAAATGTCTCTTTCTGAGTTCTCAAAGCTCAGCCTTACCGCTAAAAACACTATTCCCATCACTGCTCAGTGCACTGTTTTTGCTGAGAGTGAAGTTATTTCACTTGTTGGTGAGGGTAAGCCTATGGACGAAATCGCCGCAGGCATTGAACTTGCCGTTGCAAAAAGATGTTTTGTTATGGCTAAAAAAGCAGGCGCGACCACAAGTATCACCTTAACAGGTGGTTGCGCAAAGAATGAAGGCTTGAAGCAGGCTATTGAAAAGGTTCTTAAAATTAAAGTTGTTGACCTTGCAATAGACCCACAGCTTATGGGCGCACTCGGTGCAGCTGAATACGCAAGACAAAAGGGGTTGGCAAAATGAAAGCACTCTTAATTATTGCAATTGTTCTTGTGGCACTTTTTGTGCTTACGTTTATAATTTATTTCTTTAATCTTGATATGAAGCTTGTACGTGTTATTTATGATGCCCTCGGTAAGCATTATGACAAACAGGAAAAGGACAGAAGACTTTAATGAAATTCTTTGATTCCGTTTTAAGTGAATTTCTTAATTCAATCAGCTCTTTTGATGTGAAAGAATATCAGCCTTTTCAGCCTTGGAAAGACGCAGGCAGAAGCGAATTTATAATGCAAAGGGATTGTGCCCTTGAACTAAAAGGCACAGGCTTTAATATAGTCACTTCTTCCGATATCGGCAATGATAAGATTGCTCTCATCGGTAAAGACCTCGGCGAGCTTAAAGGTGAAGTGTCTTATGCAAGGGTTTCTGTTATTCAAATTGAAGATATTTCCGATGAACAAAAGGCTTATAATACTATCAGAAAAATTGAATTTTCTAAATATCATTGCTTCCCCGAAGGCTTTATGACAAGGGCAGAGGCAGATACTTGCAATGAGAGTGTCAGAGTTTCAAAAAAGTCCGTTAAAGACGGTATGAGTTTTGAAAATACAGGTGCTTTGCTCATTGAAAAATATAAAGAAAATCCATCGGTTAAAGCCGTTGCCGTTTATTACATAACAGATCAAACCTATGATTATAAATCGGCGGATGCTCTTGCTCATAAGTCAAAGGATATTCTTGACACGTTAAATCATATTATGAAAGATATAACACTGGATTGTAATTCTTGTGCACTAAAGCCTGTTTGTGATGAGGTTGAAGGCTTGAGAGAATTGCACTTCGGTAATGCAAACAAATAGCAATGAAAACTGAAAAAAACTAAACAGCTCTCCTTTAAAAGGGGAGGGAGCTGTCGCTTTACAAGGATTAAAAAGCAACAGAGCGATTGCCTCCCGTAGGGATAAATTTTATAAGCCCAACATCCCCAACAAACAAATATTTTTGTATTTTAAAATTTCAATTTAGCATTAAAATTATTTTTTCTAATAAAAATATGAAAAAAAGATTATAATTTGGAATTTTTTTATTGAAAAATACCTTGAAATAGTAGACGTTTCCTAATTATTGTGATAATATAAATCTGTATAAATCTGCCATCTCGGCACTAAAAATATTAATTTATGGGTATTAATTGTTTTTGCGTGTTGAAAAGCAGTCAAAAAAGTTTTAGCGGTTAGGTTGTTGCCTGCAAAGCAAACCGATTCTATCGGCACGCAGTGCCCCTTCATCTCACATTTGAGAAAAAACGAATTGAGGATATTTATGAAAAAGTTAATTATTGCGGTTACTTCGGTTATCTTGTGCTTATTTGCTGTTTTAATTTTGAAGTACAAAGGAGTCTTAAATTTTCCTAAAGCTTCCTCTGATGATAAAACTACCACATCATCTATGGGAGATTATGAAAAAGAAAGTGTAAATGTAAAGTTTACAAAGCATACCAAAGAGTCAAACGGCGTTATTCTTACTCTTTATGTTCCGGGTAAGGTGAGCTGTGGTGAAAAATTCTTTATCATTGAAAATGTTGTAAATAATTCCGGTAAAGATATTTATTACTCACTCCCTTATTATTCCACTAAAACTCATTTAGATGTTCGCACGGAAATAATAGATAAGAATAAAAAGTGCTTTATAGATTGTGACACCTTCGGCCAAAGCTATCCCGAGGCCACTTCCAGGTGCTCTATCAGGGAGGGCGAAACCTATTCTCAAACTGTTTTCTTCCTTCCCGGCTATGTTACAAATTATGCAAGCACTTTAGAAGATTCAAAGGTATCAATGTTTGATAAAGGCGAATATCAAGGCAGTGCAAACTTTAATTGGTTTGAGGATTATTCAATGGATACGGGATTGAATAATTTATTAATAGATTTTTCTGTTACGGTTGATTAACTTATGGGTGTTAAATATAGGAGGTATATTTATGAATAAACGCAAAGTGGGTAAAACCCTTAAACGCATACTTTCGGCAGTTATGGCACTTGTGCTCGTAGCTTCTGTTATGGTTACCCTCACGGTGCTTGTAAGTGCTGAAAATTGCAGATCTTTGCAATATGTTGAAAAAATCAAAAAAGAAAAAACTCCGCAGGGCGTTTACAGCATTTTTGAGCTTGTTCCCGATATTTCGGAAACAACCATAAGTTATTATGCAGGCAGCGATCCGATTTACAGCTTCATTAACTCTGATGAGGCCAAAAGTCTAACCTCTGCCAACAGGCAAAATTATATAAACAATATTTATGCTAAGCTTTCCGACATTATCGGCCCTACAGAGGATTATCCTCTTACTTCCACCGGTGGCTATAAAGAATATACCCCTTGGGAAGAGCGAGATGCCGCTATTACAGATGAAATTATTGCCAATGCAGAAGAAATGTTTACCTCCGTTCCCAATAAATTCAGAGCACCTACATCTGAAGAAACCGGCACATATCAAACCCACGGCGTTTATGTTATGTCAAAAGAGCTTTTTGATTTTGATAAGTGGATAAGTAATGATTATACAATAAAAGAAATTACAAGTGGTCTTGATGTAAATCCTGATTTAGAAGCAAATTCAATTATTTTAACTAATACCGCTGCTCTTAAATCCGAAGCTCACACCGGCTATGCCTTAACCTCCGTCGGCTTTAATAATTACTATAGCATGGAGGTAACTCCCGGCTCTAAGTATTTGTTTTCTTTTGACTTCGATTCTTATGAAAACGGAGCCTCGGCCAATGGTATTAACGGCCAAGTTACTCTTTTTTGCTATAACAGCTATGGCGCCTCTGTTACAGGTGAAAAAACTTGGGAGTGCACATATACAAATAAAAATGGCAAAGTTACAGGCCCAACTGAAGGAAAGTCAAGCAGTGCATTAAGCTCCACAACTCATAAACTTTATGATTACCTCTATAGAGCATACGGTGATAATGATTGTATAAATTCTAAGAATCCCGGCCACTATGAAATTACCTTTACCGTTCCCGAGGGCGTTAAATATGTTCAGCTTAGCCTTGGCACTTGTTGCCCATGGGCTGAGTATGGTTCAACCGGCTCAATCAAATTTTCCAATATCCATTTAAAAGAGTTTCCCGATATGGTGCAGAAAATTACAACTTTTGAGCCTGCAGTTGATGTTAAGACCGATACTGAAGACGATTATTATTATTCCGTTAATTACACCCCACTTAAATCAAAAGATGAATATGAAGATAGCCCGGTTATTTATGAGCAGGTATGGGATAATAATGGTGAGCAGTATTACTATTTCATAGATAATGAAACCGGTGCCGATGGCACTGTTACCCAAAAGATTACTTTAAGCACTATATCCGAGCATGGAGACTCCGACATAAAGATACCTGCCTACAAGGTGCATCTTAATGCTGTAGACGATAATGAATCAGCAGATGAAGAAAATATTGAAATTGAATATTCTCAAACCAAGCTTGATAAAGGCGGTTACGGTAGGCTTTCAATAAATGAAGATGCAAGCGTTGTTGTTACCGAAACTCCGGATGCCGAGCATTTTTATCATGCCGTGCCCGTATATAACAGTGC
>CAVJRM010000011.1:0-60727 GCA_963652165.1 bacterium
GCTAAGTGCGTCTATGGCTTTTGAGCGGGATTTTTGTTTGCAAATTATGGTTAAATATATCGCTGAAAAGTTGATATTTAATAATAAACAAATTTCAGGAGGTTAAGTTATGACTAAAAAATTAAAAGCAACATTATCAATGTTCCTTTGTGCTGTGATGGTATTATGCTCTGTTGCGGTTGGCGGTATGGTTGTATCGGCAAGTAGTGTAAAAGCCATTTCGTCAATGTCTGTCGGTGATACTTTCACCTTCGGCTCGTATCCTCAAACTAAAATTACAGACACTCTTTTTATATCTTACCTTGAAAAAGCCGGTGAGAGCATTGAATGGACTGATTATGGTTATTATGCCGGTACAGGAACTGCTGCTGACGGTAACATGGCTGTTGTCAATAATATGATGCAATACAAAGATATTTCATACGGAGGATATAAATACAGAGCAGTTAAAATAAATCAGTGTCGCCCATTAGATACACACTCTACATCCAGGAGCACACGGCAAACCGCTAATGGCTATGAAAAAGGCAAAACTTACTATTTTAGGTTTGACCCTATTGAATGGCGTGTTCTTAGTCCTTCGGAAGGCTATGTAATGTGTAATAGTATTATAGACTCTCAAGCATTTCAAAATTTTGTTTATAAGAACGATGATGTATCCTACAATAGTTTATCCTGCACAAAGTATGCGTCCGATTGGGAAACAAGCTCGCTTAGAACATGGCTCAATGATGACTTTTACAACACAGCTTTTACAGATGAAGAAAAAGCAAAAATCAACACTACTGAGCTGACAAATAATGCTGCGAAAAATGCTACTTATAACGGGTCTAAGACATCCGATAAGGTTTTCATTCTCTCTTATGAAGATGTTCAAAATAGCACATATGGATTTAACTCCAATACCGATCGTAAATTACAAGGCTCAGACTATGCAAAATGCCAAGGATTGTGGGTAGATAATGGTTACACATATTGGCTTCATCGCACGGCCGAAGATTCAGCAGGTACTACAGGTACTAGTAGTAATGGCCGCTATGATTCTTATTATTATGTCTCTTATACTAATTATGGGGTTACTCCTGCTTTCAAGTTTATTCAAAGTTCTACAGTTTCTGAATCTAAAGAAGCAAATACACCTATTCTTTTAATTGACAATGATAATTATTGGACTGTTTCTTATGACGGTGGCTTAACCTTTACCTCACTCGGTGTAAAAGCTACAGGTGAAAAAGGTGAAAAGGGTGACACAGGAGAAACAGGTGCTACCGGTGCTCAAGGTCAACAAGGTATACAAGGTGAAACAGGTAAAGATGGTGTTGGTATTTCAAAAATTGAAATTATAGACGGCTACCTTTATATTACCTATACAAATAGTAATACTCCTGTAAATCTAGGTAAAGTAACCGGTGCAGAAGGCACAACCGGAGCAACCGGAGAAAATGGCAAAACTCCAAAGCTCAGAATTAACAATGGCGTCTGGGAATATTCATATGATGAGCAAACTTGGATATCCCTCGACACAAAGGCTACCGGTGACACAGGTGCCACAGGAGCAAAAGGCGATACAGGTGCTACTGGTGCTCAAGGTATACAAGGTGAAAAAGGAGAAAAGGGCGAAAAGGGTGATAAGGGTGATACCGGTAACACACCACTCCTCAGAATCAACGAGGACGGCATTTGGGAAATTTCCTACGATAACGGTGAAACCTATACCTCCCTTGGCGTAAGTGCCACAACCGGTGGAACAGTTAAACAAGGTACCCGTACATTCTTCCAAAAAGTCGCCGATTTCTTTAGAAACATATTTGCATCAATAAAGAGAGTGTTTGCAAGGTAAGTTCTTCTCATCAAAAGAAAGAATTTTTACAAATCACCCGCACAAGAAGTAGGACAGTTTACACGATAAATTGACTCCTCATAAATTCCCCGGAAATAACTTAAACCCCACTTGGCTTTTGAAGCTTTGTGGGGGTTTTGGGTTGTGTGGTTGCGGTGTGGGACATATACCGGAACATGCTGTGATATTGAGCAAAAGTTAAATCTTGTTGAAAAATTCTTATTCGAGGCCTAACCTCATTACTTCTTCACACACATCGACGAACTTATCGTACAGCTCATTATAATTTACGTTGCTCTTATTCGTTGAGTAAAAAACTGCTATGCTAACTTTCTTTTTCCCAATCTGCTCATAACGCAAAGGCTTAATCTGCATCTCTCTTAAATGAGAATATCTATTTGCTTCAATTCCCATAACGATATTTCCGTTAGTCGGGAGATAGTAGATTGATACAGCCCACCAATGCATATACGGTGTAGTACTTGGTTTTCCCATCCCATAATTTGCCATGAAATGTGCTCCATCACAGTATGGCTTTTCTGAAAAGCCAAAAGGAATCTTTTTTCCGTTAGATTTACCTGTTTTTGCATTTTCATCTGCTTGCTCGATAAAAGCGATATATGCTTTTTCAAATGCCGATGCAGTTACAACCTTGCTTAAATCACTTGTTTTAGGATTCATAAATAAACCTCCGTTGGTAAATTTTTTTATATGAATATGTTTGATTGGCGTTAATATTTACATTTGCTATTATTTGTTTCTTCTGTCTATTAGATTTGTTGCACCTGTTTCTTTTGCTAATCGTAATGCAATACAGGGGTTTAAGCTGTTAGAAATTGCTACTGTCTTTTCACCGTTTGAATAAAGATGATGAGAACCTGTCTGTCTTTGATACTCATGCCCCAAATTCTTTAATTCCTTTATGAAGTCTTTTCGCTTAATTATTATCATTACTTACCTTTACTAAATTTAATATCTATATTCCTCAAGCTGCTATATATTTTCGGTCAAGCACTTTTATTATACATCAAGCGGAGAAATTTGTGGTGTGCTATCGGCATACAGAATACAAATATTGTAATAAATAATTTTTGGCTATACCGCAGTGCAGAGTCTATCAATTCAACCCAACACCGAGTAAAAATCGCCCCCCGATAGCTACCACTATGGCTGTCGTGGGGCGTTCATTATATTGATTTATAACACTCTATTATTTGTTAAGAAAACATCTCAAAGCTTAATATTTAAAATCAGAGTATTGAACATGAGTTGTGCCTGAAGCTGTGCCTGAGCCGATGCTAATATCAATACCAACGGTAATATCAAAAGTTACTGTAAGAGAAACAAGCTCGCCTGTTTCAGCATTTATCTTGGCAACTGCTTTAGCATTTGAGTAGCTTTCTTTGATTGAAGCACCTTCGTATGTGCCGGCTATTGCATCATAAATAACTTCTGCAGTTTTGTGGTCGTAGTAATTCTTATCTTCGTTGCCTACGCAAATACCGCATCTGTCAAGGGGAGCACTTGTAGTTTGAGTGTCTTTATTACCTATGCTGTTGCCCTCAACTATGTTAAGAGTGACAATATAATACTTGCCATCTTCCTTAACGGTTGCGGATTCAACTTCATTCTCTGTAAGTGTGCTCTTGCGAAGGTAATATCTCCTGGTATCCTCATCCCATTTACCTTTGGTAACGGTTTCGGAGTATTTATTTTCATCACCTATACCAACGAATTTTTCAACAAGGCTCTTAAATGCTTTAAGAGCAAGGCTCATATCAAACTGTGCATTATCTGTGTAACGGTTTTTCTTAAAACCTGCTTTTTTGGTGTAAGCGTTGTTTACTGCATCGTTGTAAACAGAAATAATTTCAGCTTTGGCTGAAGGAGCAGCAAGCTTTGTGGTGGATTCTTCTTTTTCGGAAGATTTTGTTTCATCGTCTTTCTTGCCTGTAACAGCTTCTGTTGCGCTTTCTGTGGTAGCTGTTGAATCCTCTTTAACTTCATCTGCTGAAACTGTAGTTTCTGTTGCTGTTTCTGTTGCTTCGGTAATTTCTTCTGTGGTTTCTTCTGCTGTGGTAGTTTCTGTTTCGGTTTTTGTGCCACAAGAGGCGAGTGCGAGGAGCATAGCCAGGGTGATAATAATAGCCGCAAATTTCTTCATAATGAAACCTCCGTAAATATTAAATTATTTTTATTATTTTATTATTCTAACTTTGATTATGCCGTCAATGGAAGATGTGTCAAATTCTTTATCCGTGTCAATTACCGTGTAGCCGTTTCCCTTTTTAGCTGCGGAGAAAACGCCTTTTACTGCTGCACCTTGTGCGGCTGCGGCAGCGGTAGCTTTTGCGGAAATTGTGTCATCCTCTTTGTGAAGAATACAGGTGCGAACCTCAAAACGGTCTGCAAGCTGTGTGTTCGGGAAATTTACGCTGTTTTTAATGGCACCTTTTTCAAGATAATTTGAAATTTCTTCTGCTGCCATAACAGCACAGTTATCTTCACTTTCGGGAGTTGATGCACCAAGGTGGGGGATCGCCGTAACACCATCATGACCGATTTGCTCGTCAGTCGGAAAGTCCGTAACATAAGCTGCAACTTTGCCTGAATCAAGAGCTGCAACTAAATCAGATGAGTCAACAAGCTCACCTCTTGCAAAATTAATTATACGAACGCCGTCTTTCATTTTAGCGATAGTTTCGGAATTAACCGTGCCTTTTGTGCTGTCATTATATGGAATGTGAAGGGTGATATAGTCACTCTCTGCATAAATCTCATCCATAGATGAGGCAATTTTGAAGCCTTTTGCAATAAACTCGGCTTTCTTTTCACCGCTCATAAAACTGTCAAAGCCGATTATATTCATACCGAGGGCGCTTGCACTGTTTGCCACAAGAGCACCTATTGCTCCCATACCTACAACGCCTAAGGTTTTGCCGAGAATTTCGGGGCCTACAAAAGCAGATTTACCTTTTTCAACAGCTTTGCTTACTCCGTCGCCTTCGCCTTTAAGGCCTTTGCACCAGTCAATGGCCGCTGCGATTTTTCTTGATGAAAGAAGTAAACCGCAAATTACAAGCTCTTTAACTGCGTTTGCGTTGGCACCGGGAGTGTTGAATACTACAACGCCCTGCTCGGCAAAAGCGTCAACGGGAATGTTGTTTACGCCTGCTCCGGCTCTTGCAATGGCAACGGTATTTTCGCTAAGTGTCATTTCATGCATTGATGCGGAACGAACAAGAATAGCATCCGGGTTTTCTGCAGCATCCGAGCAAGTATACTTTGATGAATCCAGTCTGCTTAAACCGATTTTTGATATTTTGTTAAGAGTTAAGATATTATACATAATTCTTTACCTCTCAGTTGTTCTTTTCAAACTCGGTCATAAAGTCAACAAGCTTTTCAACGCCTTCAATGGGCATTGCATTGTAAATGCTGGCTCTCATACCGCCTACTGAACGGTGACCTTTAAGGTTTACAAATCCTGCTGCTGCAGCTTCACTTACGAATTTGGCATTAAGCTCATCACTGTCTGTAACAAAAGTAACATTCATAAGTGAACGGTCACTCTTTTTAACGGGATTGTGGAACATCTTGCTGTTATCAAGAAAATCGTAAAGAATACCCGCCTTCTTTTCGTTGCGAGCCTTCATTGCTTCAAGTCCGCCGATGCTTTCAATCCATTCAAGCACAAGCTTGCAAATATAGATTGGATAGCAAGGAGGAGTGTTATACATTGAGTCATTATCCGCAAGAGCTTTATAGTTAAGCATAACAGGGGTAATATCTCTTGCATTGCCAAGCAAATCTTCACGAACTATTACTACTGTAAGGCCGGCTGGGGCAACATTCTTTTGTGCGCCGCCATACATAACACCGTATTTTGAAACATCCATAGGCTCTGAAAGGAAGCAGGATGAAACATCGGCAACAAGAGGTACATCACCTGTGTCGGGGAGAGTGGTGAAACGTGTGCCGTAAATAGTGTTGTTTTGGCAAATATAGAAGTAGTCTGCATCCGGTCTGAATTGTGATTTGTCTAATTCTGGTATGCAGGAGAAATTTTGCTCTTTTGAGGATGCAACAGCTTTAACATCACCGTATTTTTGAGCTTCCTTAAATGCTTTGGTAGAGAATTGACCTGAAAGCACATAGTCGGCTTTGTTGCTCTTATTCATAAAGTTAAGGGGAATTGCCGAAAACTGAGTGGAAGCACCGCCTTGGCAAAAGATAACTTTATAGTTATCTGGAATGTTCATAACCTTTTTGAAAAGGTCGAGGGCACCGTAAATAATAGGCTCATATGCTTTTGAACGATGGCTCATTTCAAGAACGGATTGACCTGTGCCATTATAGTCAAGCATTTCCTCTGCTGCTCTGCTGAGGACACTTTCAGGCAACATAGACGGGCCTGCTGAAAAATTGTAAACTCGAGACATAATAGAATCCTTCTTTCTATATAAGAATTATTTATCTTCTTGTTCTTCATTTGCGGTGCAAGCTATGCCCAAATCTTTAAGCTGAATATCATCAACTGTTGCGGGGCAATCTGTCATAGGCTCGCTGGCGTTTTGAACTTTGGGGTATGCAATAACATCTCTGAGCGAATCACAGCGAAGCATCTGCATAATAAGACGGTCAAGGCCGATACCCATACCACCGTGAGGGGGAGCACCGTATTTGAATGCGTCAAGCAAATAGCCGAATTTTGTGTGAGCCTCTTCATCGGAAAGACCGAGAAGGGAGAAAATTCTGCTTTGAAGCTCAGGATTTGTAATTCTGATAGAGCCTGAGCAAAGTTCAATTCCGTTAAGTACAAGGTCGTATGCCTTTGCTCTAACCTTTGCTTTATCTGTTTCAAGGTATTCAAGGCATTCGTCCATAGGTGCCGTGAAAGGATGGTGCATTGCAACATACTGCTGTAAATCTTCATCCCAATCAAAGAATGGGAATTCGGTAATCCAAAGCAAATTATATTTTCCATCGGGAATAATATCGAGTTTCTTTGCAACTGTCTGACGGAGAGCACCGAGAACTGTAAGCACAAGGGAGTTTTTAGTGTCACCTACAATTAAGATAACATCTCCTGCTTCTGCTCCTGCTTTTGTGAAAATTGCTTTCATTTCATCCTCAGTCATAAACTTTGCAAAGGATGCGTTATATGTGCCGTCATCGGCGATTCTTACATAAGCAAGACCTTTTGCACCAATGCCTTTTGCGCTTTCGGTAAGCTTGTCAATTTCTTTTCTTGTAAGCACGGAATATGCTTTTTTGGCGGTAATGCATCTAACTGATCCGCCGCCCTCAATAGCCGATGTGAATACTCCGAAACCACAGCTTTTTACAGTATCGGAAAGGTCGGTGATTTCAAGGTCATAACGAGTGTCGGGTTTGTCACTGCCGTAGCGCTCCATTGCCTCTTTATATGTGAGACGGGGAAGGGGAAGAGTAATATTTACGCCAAGTGCCTCACGGAAAACTCTTTCCATGTAGCCTTCGCCTATGGCAAGCACATCTTCCATATCAACAAAGGACATTTCAATATCTATTTGGGTGAATTCCGGCTGCCTGTCTGCTCTTAAATCTTCATCACGGAAGCAGCGGGCAATTTGCATATATCTGTCAAAACCGGCTACCATTGAAAGCTGTTTATAGAGCTGTGGAGACTGAGGCAGAGCATAGAATTTGCCTTTGTGTACTCTTGATGGAACAAGATAATCTCTTGCACCTTCGGGTGTGGATTTAATAAGAATAGGTGTTTCTATTTCAATAAAACCGTTTTCATCAAAATAATCACGGGTGATTTTCGCAATCTTGTGGCGCATCAAAATATTCTTTTGAAGGTCGGGACGGCGAAGGTCAAGGTAACGATATTTAAGCCTTGTAAGCTCGGAAGTTTGGCAATTATCCGTGATTTCAAAAGGCGGAGTTTCACTCTGTGCTAAAACTCTAAGGTCTGTTACTTGAATTTCAATATCGCCCGTGGGTATTTCACTGTTTTTTGAGGAACGTTCTCTTACAACGCCCTCAGCCATAAGCACATATTCACTTCTTGCGGTGAATGCTTTGTTAAATATTTCTTTATCTGTTGAATCATCAAAAGCAAGCTGAACAATGCCGCTTCTGTCTCTCAAATCAATAAAGATAAGTGCGCCCAAATCTCTTTGGCGCTGAACCCAGCCTGCTACCGTTACTTTTTTACCTGCATCGGAAATACGCAGGTCACCGCAGTAGTGAGTCCTTTTTAATCCTGTCATAAAATCCATTGTACCGAAGGTCCTTTCAGGTGAGATTGCCGAATAAGTCGGTAAGATTTATATTTGTGCCCTCGCTGTCTGTAAGATTTGAGGCTGCCTCGTTAATTGTAAGGCGAAGGAAATTATCCTCAAAATCTTCAAGGCTAAGCTCCGTGCTTTCGCCGGTGGACATATTTTTAACTTTTGCTGTTTTGTTTGCAAGCTCGTCGCTTCCTATTACAGCCGTGTATTTTGCTTTAATTTTATCCGCAAATTTCATTTGTGCTTTAAGAGAACGGCCTACAACATCTGTTTGGGCGTGAATACCGGCACTTCTTAAATCACAGGTAAGTTTCATTGCTTCACACAAAGCTGCCTCATCCATGGGGGCAATGTAAATATCGCATGTGTTATCCTCCGGAAGCTCGATTCCTTGGCCTTCCATAACCATTTTAAGCCTGCCTGTGCCCATGCCAAAGCCAAGAGCGGGAGTCTTGGGCCCACCCAATTCTTCAACAAGGCCGTCGTATCTGCCACCGCCACAAACTGTTCCTTGAGCGCCTATAGCTGTGGAAACAAATTCAAACACCGTGCGAGTGTAATAATCAAGTCCTCTTACAATACGGGGATTTACCGTGTAAGCAATGCCCATATTATCAAGATATTTTTTAACTCCTTCAAAATGTTCTTTGCACTCATCGCAAAGATAATCGATTATGAGGGGGGAGCCTGCACTGATTTCTTTGCATATAGGGCTTTTACAGTCAAGAATCCTCATTGGATTCTTTTCAAGCCTTTCCTGACAGGTGCCGCAAAGCTCATCTTTATGACCGCTGAAATACTCTTTAAGTGCAGCGTGATATTTCTTTCTGCACTCGGGGCAACCTATGGAGTTAAGCTGTAATTCAATATCTTTAATACCGAGAAATGTGAAAATTTCGTTTGCAAGGGAAATTACCTCTGCATCTGCGGCAGGGGAGGCGGAGCCGAACATTTCAACGCCGAATTGCTGAAACTCTCTCCATCTGCCGGCTTGAGGCTTTTCATACCTGTAACAGTTGAGAATATAGCAGAGCTTTTGGGGAAGAGCCTCATTGAAAAGACCGTGCTCAAGGAAAGCCCTTACTGCTCCGGCAGTACCCTCTGGGCGTAAGGTGATTGACCTGCCGCCCTTATCGTCAAAGGTATACATTTCTTTTTGAACCACATCCGTGGTTTCACCTACACCTCTCTGGAATAATTCCGTATGTTCAAAAACAGGGGTGCGTATTTCTTTAAAACCGAAAGATTCGGCTATTTCAAAAAGGGTATTTTCCAAAAATCTGTGTTTGCCTGTAGCATCGGGCATCATATCTTGGGTACCCTTTACCGCTTTGGTTACAAGTGCCATAATTTGTCCTTCTTTATGCTGTTATTGGGGATTTACTATGTTACGCCAGTCAAGGTCGCCCCTTGCAAGGGAGTGAATAAGTGCCTCGGCGGTGGCTATATTTGTGGCAACGGGGATGTTGTGTACATCGCAAAGCCTTAAAAGAGTTGCTTCGTTTGGCTCGTGAGGCTTTGGAGTTAACGGATCCCTGAACAGAAGAAGAAGATCTATTTCATTGCATTGAATTCTTGAAATAATCTGCTGATCTCCGCCTTGATGTCCGCTTAAAAATCTTGTAATGTTAAGTCCTGTTGCTTCGGCAACCATCTTGCCGGTTGTGCCGGTTGCGTAAAGATTGTGTCTGCTGAGAACGCCACAGTATGCTATGCAAAACTGTACCATAAGCTCTTTTTTGGCATCGTGTGCTATGAGTGCTATGTTCATTACAATCCTTCTTTCTCAATTAGTTTTAATCAGTTTTTATTCTTCTGCGTTTTCCGTGGTATTTGCTTCTATGGTTTCAGTTGCATCCGCATCTTCATTTGTTTCGCTTGATTCTGCTTTTGCAACCGGAACTGCCGATATAATTCTGTCGCCGTCGGAAAGGTTCATAATCTTTACACCCTTGGCTGTTCTTGAATGAGGCGTAATTCCTTCAAGAGAAATTCTCACCATCATACCGCTTGCAGTGATAATCATGAGGTCGTCATCTGCATTTACGGATTGAACGTTAACAACGTGGCCGTATTTACCGCATTTGAAGTTTATTTGTCCGAGACCTGCTCTTGAGTGAATAGGATACTCGGATGCGGGAGAAAGCCTGCCGAGACCATCCTCTGCAACTGTAAGTACCGGCTTGTCGTCATAAAGTACATCTGCACCTACAACGATGTCATCCCCTTGGAGCTTAATTGCTCTCACACCTCTTGCGGTTCTGCCTATAAGCCTTGCCTGTTGCTCATCGAAGGAAATACATTTGCCATTCTTCGTGGCGATTATGATAAGATTTGAACCGTTTGTGAGCTTAACCCAGCCTAATTCATCTCCATCATCAAGGTTAATGGCGTTAATGCCGGTTTTACGAATGTTTTTATATGCATCAAGTTCCGTACGCTTGATAACGCCTTGCTTTGTAATCATGGCAAGATATGTGGGCTCTTCACCGCCAAAATCCGGAACTCTTATCATTGATGTAACTTTTTCACCGGGCATAATCGGAAGAACGTTTACAACATTTGTGCCCTTGCTTGTACGAGAGCCTTCGGGCATTTCGTAGCCTTTGATTCTGTAAACTCTGCCGAGATTCGTGAAGAACATAATATAATCATGAGTGGAGCAGGAGAAAAGAATTTTAACTGTATCTTCTTCTCTTGCTTTAAGGCCTTTAACACCTTTTCCGCCTCTGCCTTGCTGCTTATATTCATCGGCAGGCGTACGTTTAATATAGCCCATTTCCGTGAGAGTAAACACGCATTCGCGTTCGGGTATAAGGTCTTCAAAGTCAACTTCACCGCTTACGTCGGCAATTTCAGTTTTTCTTTCATCGGAAAATTTATTCTTAATTGCAAGCAGTTCTTCTTTAAGCACGTTTTTAAGCATTGTCTCATCGCTGAGAAGCTGCCTGTAATAAGCAATTTTATCTTCTAATTCTTTGTACTCTGCCTGTAATTTCTCTTTATCAAGGCCCTGTAAGGCTTTAAGACGCATGTCAAGGATTGCCTGAGCTTGAACATCATCAAGGCTGAAACGCTCCATAAGCCTTTCTTTCGCGTTATCATAGCTTGTTCTGATAATTTGAATAACTTCGTCAATGTTATCTTGTGCTGTGATTAAGCCTTCCAACAGATGAGCTCTTTCAAGGGCTTTTTTAAGATCAAAATTTGTTCTGCGGCGAATTACCTGCTCTTGGAATGCAAGGTATTCATCAATATACTCTTTAAGGGTGAGAATCTTCGGCTGCTTTTGGTCGTCTACAAGGGCACGCATTATAATGCCGTAGGTGGACTGCATTTCCGTTTGAGCAAAGAGCTTGTTAAGCACCACATTTGCATTGGCGTCACGTTTAAGCTCAATAACGATTCTCATACCATTTCTGTCGGTTTCATCACGAAGATCGGAAATGCCTTCAAGGCGTTTATCTCTGACCTGCTCTGCAATCTTTTTGATGAGAGCACGCTTCTTCACCATATAAGGAAGCTCTGTTACAACAATTCTTGTGCGGTTGTCTTTGCCGTATTCCTCAAACTCGGTGCGGGCTCTTATAACAACCTTGCCTCTGCCTGTTTGGTAAGCTTGGCGAATACCGGCACGGCCCATAATAATGCCCCTCGTGGGAAAATCTGGGCCTTTTATGTATTTCATAAGGTCTTCAAGGTTTGCATCGGGATTATCAAGCACACATATACAGCTGTCAATAACCTCTCCTAAATTGTGGGGAGGAATACTTGTGGTCATACCTACGGCAATACCTTGAGAACCGTTTACAAGCAAGTTTGGAAATTTTGACGGAAGCACTTTCGGTTCTTTACGGCTTTCATCAAAGTTTGGACTCCAGTCAATAGTGTCTTTGTCTATGTCTTCAAGCATTTTATTGCTTATTTTGCTGAGCCTTGCTTCTGTGTAACGGTAAGCGGCAGGGGGGTCGCCGTCAACGGAACCGAAGTTACCGTGGCCTTCAACAAGAGTATATCTCATTGAAAAGTCCTGTGCAAGCCTTACCATTGCATCATATACGGAAGCATCACCGTGGGGGTGATATTTACCGAGCACGTCACCAACGCAGGTAGCGGATTTCTTAAAGGGCTTATCTGCTGTAAGGTTATCTTCATACATAGTGTAAAGAATACGGCGATGAACCGGCTTTAAACCGTCACGAACATCGGGAAGAGCACGGTCAACTATAACGGACATGGCGTAATCAAGCATAGCTGCTTTCATTTCCGGCACAATATCCGATGTGGTAATAACCTGATCCGGAAAAAGTATATCTTCAGGTTTGTAATCTCTATTATGAGCCATTTTTACGCCACCTCCTTATATATCAAGATTTGTAACATATTTGGCGTTTTCTTCAATCCACTCACGGCGGGGGTCAACTTCTTCGCCCATAAGCAGATTAAATACTGAATCTGCGGCAACCGCATCCGAAAGAGTAATTCGCCTTAACGAACGGGTTTCGGGGTTCATTGTGGTTTCCCAAAGCTCATGGGGGTCCATTTCGCCAAGACCTTTGAAACGGCTGATATCGATTTTGGTATCTGCTTTGTCGCCTCTAAGCTCGGCGGAAACTTTATCTCTCTCATCATCTGAATAAGCAACTCTTTGAGTTTTGCCCTTTGTTAATTTGTAAAGGGGAGGAACAGCAGAGTAAACATATCCGTTTTCAATAAGAGGGCGCATATATCTGAAAAAGAATGTAAGAAGAAGTGTTCTGATGTGAGCACCGTCTACATCCGCATCGGACATGATAATTATCTTGTGATAACGTAATTTTTCAAGATTGAACTCATCGCCTATACCACAGCCGAGGGCAATAATTAGTGGATGAAGCTTTTCGTTATCAAAAACTTTATCAAGCCTTGCCTTTTCAACGTTGAGCATTTTGCCCCACATAGCAAGAATAGCTTGAAATCTTGAATCTCTGCCTTGAATTGCAGAGCCGGCAGCTGAATCGCCCTCTACGATATATATTTCACAAAGGGACGGGTCTCTTTCGTTGCAATCTTGAAGCTTATCGGGCATTTGACCGCTTTCAAGTCCGTTTTTACGACGAACTGTTTCACGGGCTTTTCTTGCAGCCTCTCTTGCCCTGTTAGCTGTAAGAGCCTTTTCAAGAATTGCTTTTGCAACGACGGGATTATCATCAAAATACTGCTCAAGGCCGTTATTAACAAGCGAGTTAACAAGGGTGCGAATTTCACTGTTGCCGAGCTTTGCTTTTGTCTGGCCTTCAAACTGTGCCTCCGTAAGCTTTACGGAAATAACACAGGTAATACCTTCACGGCAATCCTCGCCACTGACTTTGTCATTATCCTTGAGTATGCCCTTTTCTTTGCCGTATTTGTTAAGAACTGCTGTAAGAGCTCTCTTGAATCCGTCCTCGTGCATACCGCCTTCGGGAGTATGAACATTATTTGCGAAAGAAACGATTACTTCACTGTAAGTGTCTGTATATTGGAGAGCAAGCTCTGCCATAGCATCGTCTTTCATGCCGCTCATGTAGATGACATCTTCATGAATGGGAGTTTTGTTTTTGTTTAAGAATGTAACGTATTCTTTTATACCGCCCTCATAACACATGGTGGCGTGGCGCTTATCCTCGGGAAGTTCTGCGGATGAAGAACGACTGTCTGTAAGAGTAATCTTTAAGCCGGCATTGAGAAATGCCTCTTCCTGAAGTCTTTTATGTAGAGTTTCATAATCATAAACGGTGGTGTCCGTAAACATTTCAGGGTCCGGCTTAAAGCGAACTTTTGTACCGGTTATGTCTGTATCACCTACAATGTTGATTTCTTCAGTAATGTAGCCACGGGCAAATTTCATTTGGTGAATTTTGCCGTTCTTGTGAACTTGAACCTCAAGCCACTCAGAAAGAGCATTTACAACAGATGCGCCAACGCCGTGAAGGCCACCGGAAACTTTGTATCCGCCGCCGCCGAATTTACCGCCTGCGTGAAGAACGGTGAAAACTACTTCAAGCGCACTTTTGCCTGTTTGTTCTTGAACGTCAACGGGGATACCTCTGCCGTTATCCGTAACGCTGATAATGTTGCCTTCTTCTATCTCAACCTCAATGTGTGAGCAATAGCCGGCAAGGGCTTCGTCTATGGAGTTATCTACTATTTCATAAACTAAATGATGAAGGCCGGAAGCACTTGTGGAGCCGATATACATACCGGGTCTTTTACGGACAGCCTCAAGGCCCTCAAGCACTTGAATTTGGCTTGCGTCATAATCCTCGGTTACAAGTGTGCTCATATCGGCACTTTCAAGCTCTTCTAAATCTTGAGCCGACTTTGCAATTTCAGCGTCGATTTCCGCTTCCTCTGCACTTATTTCTTTAACCTGGTCGGCTTCATTCAATATCTTTTCGTTATCCAAAATTTAAACCTCCAAATCACATACCGAGGGATGAAGTAATATTGCTTTTCTTTTTCTTTTTGGGCTTGTAAGCCGGTGGATTTTCAAGCCTCATTTTTGAGCCCTTACCACTGCTTGAATAAAGAAACTTATTAACATTGATAACAGGCGATGCAAGGTCATCACTCATATAATCAACACAGTTTGCGAGAAGCACTTGATTATTTTCAAGGGAGCCTAACATTGTAACGCAAATAAGGCTTTGAGTTTCATTTGTGCCGTTTTCGTAAATATCGTTAAGAAGCTTGAAAAGCTTTCTCATTTCCGTTGGATTATTCTTTTTAATTGTTTCAAGCATTACGGCATTACCGTGCTTTGTAAAGAACTCCTCCGGAAGAAACTGACCGTATTTTTCAATGTTTGCTTTGTACTCAGCCCTAAGTTCCGGATAAATAGTGGTAAAACGGTTTGCAAGGGTGTTGGGGTCATAAGATATCGCACCGCTCTTTGCTGCCGCCTTTGATACGGGAGTGGGGAGCTTGGACTTAACCGGCTTTTGTGTTTTTGTGCCGAAAGTTTCCACAAGAGTGTCCGAAAAATCATTTACGATATATTTAATGTCTTTTTCGTTTGCATTCTCAGGGTCAAGAAGTGAAAGAGTAAGCTGAGAATAATCGCTGCTGATGATCTCTCCCTCTTTTTTTGCGCCGAAAAGAGCAATTTTGTTGTTGTAATATTCAACCTTTGCTCCCTTGCCTTCACCGGTATATTCTATTATGAATCTGCCTGCTTCCTCTTTAACGGGAATTTCTGTCTTGGCAACGCCATCAGGATAAACAGGGGATAAGCTGCAATCTTCAGCCGTTGCCTTTAAACCTTCATAAATGCTGCCGATAATTTCAATAATTTCGCTCATATTTGTACTCCTTTTACAGTAGTCGCAATTTACTGTAGTATTATAACATAATAATATAATATTATTGTTCTAATATAGAACTTAAATTAATTATTTAATACTATATACGCGCGAAGAGAATGTAGGCACTGACCCTCAATTTATTATGCGTAATTAATCTCACATTAGAAAATAATGGGTCTACCTATATTTCAAACTTTATAGTTGACTGTATTATTATTTTATGGTAATATATTTTGACTTATTGGGTAATCGGAGTGATTTTTATGAAAAATAAAGTGCTTATTTTATTCGGAGGAGTTTCCAGCGAGCATGATGTTTCAGTCGTTTCCGCTGCCTCCGTTATCGAAAATATGCCTCGTGATAAATACGATGTAATTACCATGGGTATCACAAAAGACGGTAGATTTTATCTTTACACGGGAGATGTGTCAAATCTTCCCAACGATAACTGGGTTAAAGATGAGGAGCACCTTGAAAGTGCGGTTATTTCCTGTGACAGAAGTCACCACGGAATTATTCATCTTAAGACAGGCGAAATTGAAAAAATCGATGTTGTATTTCCCGTTCTTCACGGTAAAAACGGTGAGGACGGTACTATGCAGGGACTTCTTGAAATAAGCGGTATTCCCTATGTTGGTTGCAAAACTGCCGCAAGTGCCGTTTGTATGGATAAAGCCCTTACCAATGCTATGGCGGATTTCAGTAAAATTCCTCAGGCAAAATGGACTGCATTTATTAAATATGATTACGAGAGAAATAAATCTTCTCTTCTTCAAAATGCCGCCGAATATCTCGGCTTCCCTATATTCGTAAAGCCTGCAAATGCGGGATCTTCTGTAGGAATTAATAAAGCAAAAAGTATAGCAGAGCTTGAAAAAGCCTGTGAAGCTGCATTTGCCCATGATACAAAGGTTGTGCTTGAGGAAGGAATTGTAGGCAAAGAAATTGAAGTTGCCGTTCTCGGTAACGATGAACCAATTGCATCAACTCCCGGCGAGATTGTTCCTTGCAATGACTTTTATGATTATGATGCAAAATATCTTGCAAACGAAAGTGAACTTCATATTCCTGCTCGTTTGAGCAACGAGAAGCTGGAAGATGTCAAAAACGCTGCTGTAAATGCATACAGAGCATTAGGCTGCAGAGGCCTTACAAGAGTTGATTTCTTTGTCAGAGAGAGCGACGGAGCAATACTTCTTAATGAGCCCAATACCATTCCCGGATTTACATCAATTAGTATGTATCCTAAAATGTTTGCAGCATCGGGTATACCTTATCCGGAGCTTCTTGATAAGCTTATATGCTATGCAATGGAGAAATAAATGAAAAAAGCATATATAACCGTATTAGACCGTCATTTCACAGGCGATGATTCAGAGCCTGAATGCGGTGAGCTACGCACGGAGTGTACAATTAGCACAAAAGACGGAGCAGTAATTGTTAAATATAACGAAACAGTTGAAAAATCCAACGATTGTGAAACTCAACTCATTATACAAAATAATCGCATTACTATGATGCGTATAGGTCATTTTCGCACATCTATGATTTTTGAATGTCAAAAAAGACACATTTGTTGCTATGAAACCCCTGTCGGTGAAATGATGATAGGTATATACACAAATGCCATGTTTACGGATTTTGATGAGGAAGGCGGAATTTTGAACTTCGCATATTCCATAGACAGCGGCGGAGATTTAATAAGCGAAAATGAGTTAAAAATATTCGTTGAAGTAAAGGAAGATAAAGATGTCTGTTTTAGTGAAACAAGCTGTAAGTGAAATAAGAGCCGCCATAATGGAGGCAGCCGGCAGAGCCGTTGCAGATGGTGAATTTCCCGAAGCACCTCTCAGTGATTTTATAGTTGAAGTGCCCGCAAATAAAGCAAACGGCGATTATTCATCAAATGCCGCAATGGCTTGGGCAAGAGATTTGCATAAAGCACCCCGTATGATAGCTCAAACATTAGTTGACAGAATGGTGCTTAGTGATACTTTCATCGATAAATGCGAAATTGCCGGCCCCGGTTTTCTTAATTTTTACCTTTGTGAAAGCTTTAATGCTTGCATAATTGAAGATATTCTTGAAAAAGGTGAAAAATACGGCTGCTCGGATTACGGTAAGGGCACAAAGGTTAATGTGGAATTTGTTTCCGCAAACCCCACAGGCCCCATGCACATGGGTAATGCCAGAGGTGGTGCTCTCGGAGATTGCCTTGCCGCAGTTCTTGAAACAGCAGGCTATGATGTAAGCAGAGAATTTTATGTGAATGATGCAGGCAATCAGATAGCTAAATTCGGGCTTTCTCTTGATATTAGATATCAGCAGCTTTTCAATGGTGAAGATGCCGTAGAATTGCCAGAGGACAGCTACCACGGTGAGGATATTATTGAAAGGGCAAAGGAGTTTGCCGAAATTAACGGAGATAAATATTTAAACGCCTCCGAGGAAGAACGCAGACAGGCTCTTGTAGATTTTGCTCTTCCTAAAAACATTGCAGCCATGAAAGATAATATGGCCAAATATCGTATCACTTATGATACTTGGTTCCTTGAAAGTACTCTTCACAATGACGGTGAGCTTAAAGATACGATACAAATTCTTAAAGATAAAGGCCTTACCTACGAAAAAGACGGTGCCCTTTGGTATAAAAACAAAGAAGTGCTTGCAGAGCGTCTTAAAAGAGAGGGCAAAACCGATGAAGAAATTGAACGTTTAGAGCTTAAAGATGAAGTTCTTGTTCGTACCAACGGTAATCCCACATATTTTGCCGCAGATATTGCTTACCATCGCAACAAACTTGAGGTTAGAGGTTTTGACAGAGCCATTGATGTTTGGGGCGCAGACCATCATGGTCATGTTGCTCGTATGAAAGGTGCTCTTGATGCCATAGGGCTTAACGGAGATAAGCTTGATATAGTTCTTATGCAGCTCGTTCGTCTTACAAGAGACGGTGAAGTGGTAAGAATGAGTAAGAGAAGCGGTAAAGCAATTACCCTTGTTGATTTGCTTGATGAAATTCCCATAGATGCAGTAAGATTCTTCTTTAATCTCAGAGAACCCGGCTCGCAAATGGAATTTGACCTTGGCCTTGCAGTGAGTCAAAACAGCGAAAATCCCGTTTATTACTGTCAATATGCTCATGCAAGAATTTGCAGCATTCTTCGTAAACTTGCAGAGGAAGGTAAGGCTCCGAGAAAATGCACAATTCCCGAGCTCGTCCTTCTTAATGCTCCCGAAGAAAAAGAGCTTATAAGGCACCTCGCTTCATATACAGATGAGATTATTTCTTCGGCAAAGAATTACGACCCTGCAAAAATTACTCGCTATGCTATTGAGCTTGCAACTCTTTTCCATAAATTCTATAATGCATGCAGAGTAAATTGTGATGATGAAGCTTTGATGCAAGCAAGAATCAGCCTTTGCCTTTGCGTAAAAACTGTTTTAAGCAATATTCTCACCATGTTTAATATATCTGTACCCGAATCAATGTAAATGGGTTTACAGTACAATTACATAGCATAAAAAGCCCCGATATATTTTCATATATCGGGGTAAAGTGTTTTTATCTGATTATTAAACTATTACAAGCGGCTTAATAAGGTCACGGGGTTTGTCCTTCATAAGCATAAGGGCAGGCTCAACATTTTCAAGGCCGTTGAACTTATGGGTAATAAGCTTTTCGGGATGAATACGGTTTGCAACAACCAGCCTTGCTAATTTTTCAGAACGTACTCTGCCGCCGGGCATAAGACCGCCCACAATATATTTGTGGCCCATTCCGCATCCCCAGTCTCCACGGGGGATTTTAATATAATCACCGTCGCCGAGGTAATTTACATTACCGATTCTGCCGCCGGCTTTTAACATACGAATAGCCTGGTCAAATGTATCATTGTTACCACCTGCAATAACTACTTTATCAACGGGGCCGTGGTTAATATCAAGAATTTGCTCAACAATATCACCTTCACGGTAGTTAATAATATTAGTTGCGCCAAATTCCAATGCTAAATCAGCACAGTTCTTTCTTGAACCTACAGCATAAATGTTTGCTGCACCTCTGAGAGCTGTAGCTGCAACGGACATAAGACCAACAGGGCCTATACCGATAACGGCAACGTTATCACCATACTGTATATCTGCAAGCTCTACACCGTGAAAACCGGTGGGAACCATATCTGCTATCATGCAAGCAGCGCCTAAATCCATGCCTTCGGGTAAGTGAGCAAGGTTGCCGTCTGCGTCGTTTACATGGAAAAATTCACTGAAAACGCCGTCTTTGAAGTTGGAGAATTTCCAGCCTGCAAGCATTCCGCCGCTGTGCATTGCATAGCCTTCCTGTGCTGCATAAGAATTCCAATCGGGAGTGATTGCGGAAACGAGAACTTTATCACCGACTTTGAAATCTTTAACGAGGCTGCCTACTTCCACAACTTCGCCAACAGCTTCATGGCCGAGAATCATGTCTTTTCTGTCACCTATGGCGCCTGCCCAAACTGTGTGAACATCGGATGTACAGGGAGCTAAAGCCAGTGGCTTACAAATAGCATCCATTGGGCCGCATTTTGGAGTGGATTTTTCAATCCAACCTGTTTCTCCTATTTTTAACATTGCAAAACCTTTCATTTTTCTACCTTCTTTCTTTTGTTTTTGAAAAATGCAATATCCATGTAAATCTTATCAAAACTTAGATTTTAAATCAATAACAATTTGCACAAAAAATTAAAGTTTGTGGAAATTATACATTTCTGTGAAATTTATCCATCACTTTTCCACAAAATGTTTTTGCGTCAAAAAAGGATATACCGATATGGTATATCCTTTGATTTTAATTTGTGATTTTTATGATGTTTTATGATAAGCGTATTGATAATCCTCCGTGTTATAGCTTAGGATTATTTCGCCATCGTTATCAATTAAAAACATTTCTTTGTCTTGCACATCTTCATCGTCAATTATAATGGTTATTTTGCTTAAATTGGTATATCTGTTGTATGACCAAGTGCCTGAATATTCCAAGTTATCACTTACAAGATATTTAAGAGTGTGGTCTTCATTAAAATCAAACTCAACATGTAAATCGTAAGAATTTACTGTTTCCCACTTTCCTATGAGTTCGCTTTCAGCAGGGCCTTTATCTTGCAATACAACTCTTAAAACCACTGCCGCGGCAATTATTATAAAGATAATTCCTACGTAAAGATAAATTTTCCAGTGAGGAGTTTTTGCAATTTCCCCACTTTTAGGTTTGTTGTGATTTCTGTTATGCTTTTTATTATTTGCCATGATTGCTCCCTATTTGTTAACTATATTTTCACCGTCAAACATTATAATTCCGTAGCCGCTGCCGGACTTGTTGCCGGAAAGGAGCCACTCTTTATATGCTTTTCTTAATGATGTGTCGGTGGGAAATTCTTCAACCGGTAAATCCGAGTAATGACCGAAAATGCGCCAATCATCGCCGAAATTATCGTGCTCATCACAAGTGAGTATATCAAAATCATCCATAAATCTTAATATATTCATATGCTGCGGTAAAAACTCTCTGTGTTTGCCGTAAAGAAGCCAAGAACCGCACTCCATTTTAGTAATTCCATCGGGAAACAATTCCTTGAAAAATTCATGGGCCCTTTTATACGAATCATATCTGACCTCGTCTTTAAGGGAGATGCCCGATGAGGGAATATGAACAGCCACTAAATGGTCACCCTTCTTTAGTACAGTACCACCAGAGCCTATGTATGGCTCATCCTTGTCGTATTCGGTAAGCTGATATTGGAAACGGCCTAAAGCAAATATTTCAAGTGCAAGGTGGAGCCTAAACCAGCTTGCCACGAATGTGCCAACAGTGTTTTCACATTCCATACACTCTTGAAGTTTCCATTTCAAATCTTCAAATGTATCCCAAAAAACTTTTTCACTTATTCCTTTTTCAGCATATTTTTCTTTAACCCATTCAGATGAATTCATTATAAAAATAAATTTCAAAGTTCTCTCGTCGACTCCGCTTGCTTTTTCAAGCTCGTCAAGACTTTCTTCAGCCTTGCGGAAATCTCCGTCAGCTTTAAAACTATCCATTATTTTATCAAAGGCAGAACCGAATTCTTTGTCGGAATCAAGCCTTTTTTCTACGTCGGAAAGCACTTTTACGGCCTCTTTCGGGTAGTCGTACCTTTTCATGAAATTGACAATATAATCATTATAATGCTTCATTTTTACCTCTTTAATAGCAAATTTTATTTGATACAAAATACCTTACGCCCATGTCATAATATTCTTTTACTGTTTCTGTGCTGTCAACAGTCCAAACAGCAACTTGCAAGCCGGAATCCATGGCTTTTTTTATTTCATCTGCACCGTTGTTTTTATAATTTACGGAAAGAAATTTGCAATTTATTGCAAGAGCATCTTTAATGCCCTCATCCGTTATTTCACTGAGTAAATACCAAAGTTCAATATCCGGATTTAATTCGTGTATTCTTTTCAGCTCATCGTAGTTAAAAGAGATAATTATCGCCTGCTCTGTTAAGCCTCTTTCTTCAATTGCGGAAACAATATCTTCAAGATTTTCGAGGCCTTTGCATTTTATTTCAATTTCCGGCCTTGTTGATTTACCGATAAATAAATCAAGATATTCTTCAAGTGAAGGTATAGATTCATCTTGATAATTCCAAAATTCTTTATCAAAATTATATTTCAATTTTCTTACTTCATCATAAGTCTTTTCGGATATTTTCCCTGTGCCGAAAAAATGTTTTGAAACCTTATCGTCGTGAGTTATTACCCATTTGCCGTCAGAGGTTCTTGTAACATCACATTCGGCAGCATAGTACCCAAGCTCTATGGCTTTTTTAAAAGCCGGTAAACTGTTTTCGGGGACAGATGTATGGCAACCTCTGTGAGCTGTTAGTACTATGGGATCGTTTTCTGTGTCAATGTTACTTTCACTTACGGATATGGGTGCGATGCCGTTGTATTTACAATAAAATGCTGTTCCGGCCCCGATAATTATAGCTATTACAAGCAGTATTCCGATGAGCTTTTTCATTGTTTTCACTTTCCTTAATTCTTTATGTGATTTCATTGTATCATTCAAACCAGACTAATTCAAGAGAGAAAAATATTGATCACATTAAGTATTGAAAAAATTGTTGTATATATGTATAATTATATACTGAAAAATAATACGTTTACCGGGGGGATTAATTTGAAAAAGGTTTTTGCAATTGTTTTGACGGTTATTATTGCCGTAAGTGGGTGCAGCATTTCTGCTTTTGCCGGAATTATTGATGAAAAATCCGAAATAACCGAATATCCTGTTATTATCGTTGCAGGTTATTCTTCTTCTGAGCTTGTGCTTGTTAATGATGACGGCACGGAAGAAAAAGTTTGGCACCCTGATATGAATAACGTTCTTAAACTCGTTTTGCAAAATATTGCCAAAATAGGTATAGGTTTAGATGATGCCGTTTGGGGCGAGCCGGAATACCTTGCAAGCCTTGTAGGTGAAAAGGTAGTTGATATGCTGGGCGTTGTTGCCCTTAACGATGACGGCACAAGCAAATATAACGTAAGGCCCATGTATACATCTGCCGCTGAATCCAATTCCCAGGTTATGTATGACGAATACGGTGACGATACAAATCAGTTTGAAACAGATATCACCGCTTCTCTGCGTGAGTATATTCCGAGAGAAAATATATATAACTTCTATGTGGATTGGAGAATGGGAGCGGTAAGCTGTGCAAAAGCTCTTGATAAATATATCCAAGAGGTAAAAGAATACAGTAACTGTGAAAAAGTCAATCTTGTGGCTATCAGCCACGGTGGTCAGGTTACAGGCACATATTTAACTCTTTTCGGCTACAAATGTGATGTTGATAATGCCGTTATGAATGTTCCTGCTCTTGCAGGTGCAGGCATTGTTTATGATATGCTCAGTCAAAATGTTAAGTTTGATGAACTGAATCTTCTTTATTTCATTGAGCATGGCATGAGATGGGAAAATGATTATCATTGGCTCGTTGAGGCTCAGCAATTAGGTTTCCTTGATGATGTTATAAATGCTCTTATTCCCTATTTTTATGAAGTTATCGGTAATTTCGGCAGTATATGGGATTTTTGCCCAACGGAAATATACGAAGAAATGAAAGCAAAATGGCTTGATGAAGATAAAAATGCAAATTTAATTGTCGAGAGCGATTATATGCACTATGAGGTGATGCCTAAGTTTTATACATCTTTCCAAGAATGTATTGACAAATACGGTATGAATGTTTCCATAATTGCAGGTACAGATTCCGGTATTACAACCGGTGCGGATATGAACAGTGACGGTATCATTTCTACCGAAAGCTCAACAGGCGCCAAAACCGCCAAAATAGGTGAGAGATTTGCAGATGGATATGTTCAAGAGAATGAATATAAAGATTATATGATTTCTCCGGCTATGACCGTTGACGCATCTACCGCTTACCTCAAAGATAACACATGGTTTATTTCCGGGATGTTCCACGGTATGATGTATTGGGATAACTTCACAAGAGAGCTTCTCATAAAACTTGCTCTTACGGATGAAATAACCTCCGTTTATTCTTCACCCGATTATCCCAGATTCCATACTTCCTCAAATCCCTCTTATGCAATCGGTGCAAGCTTCAATAATAGCACAGAAGGCTATGTTTCAAATGAAGATTCTTCCCTTGTGCTTACAAATCTTTCTTGGAGTGATTATAAACTTGTTATCAGTGCAATAAACTGTGACGGCGCTTCACTTAAATTTGATCTTAAGCCCCTTACTGTTATAAAAGCAGGGGAAAGTGTTGAAATTCCATTTACGGGCACTTTACCCAAGGGCAATAGCAGGGTAGCTATAACGGTTACATATTGTGATATCGGTTCTCTCACCCCTATAGGAGAAAGAACAATTTATTTCACTGCTTTAAGTGATGAAAAACTTCCGGAAACAAAAGATATTGTTACTGCAGACGTAATAAATCTCATTGATAATATAATGCCGCAGTTTGCTATCTCCGCAATGAAAAATACGGGTATGTATAATTGGTGCTCCATGTGGTATAACTTTTCGGGAATTAATTCGGTAATTAAGTGAGGTAATGAAAATGTCTATATTTGAAGCTGTAACTGCTCTTGTTGAATATGCAATTAAAGAGAAACTTATTGAAAAAGAAGATAAAATCTACAGTATAAACAGAGTAATTGAAGCTCTCGGCTTGGATTCATACGAGGAAGAAAAGCCACAAAAAGACTATGAACTTGAAGAAATCCTTAAAGTCATTCTTGATTATGCTTGCGAAAACGGACTTTGCGAAAATTCCGTTGTTTACCGTGATTTGTTTGATACAAAAATAATGGGGCTTCTTACTCCGAAGCCCTCACAAGTAATTAAAGAATTTAAATCTCTTTATGCAGAAAGCCCTGAGAAAGCTACAGAATATTACTATAATCTCAGCAGAAAAAGTGACTATATAAGAGAATACAGAATAAAAAATGATATGAAGTGGGTTACCTCCACAGAGTACGGCGATATTGATATTACCATCAATCTTTCAAAGCCGGAAAAAGACCCAAAGGCTATTGCGGCGGCAAGAAATGCAAAACAGAGCGGATACCCGAAATGTCAGCTTTGCAAAGAAAACGAAGGCTACAGCGGCAGAGTTAATCACCCTGCTCGCCAAAATCACCGTATTATTCCGATCAAGATTTATAATCAGGATTGGTTTATGCAATATTCACCCTATGTTTATTATAACGAGCATTGCATAGTTTTTAACGGTAACCACACACCTATGGTTATAGACAAAGCCGCTCTTGATAAACTTTTTGATTTTATTAAAATGTTTCCACACTATTTTGTAGGCTCAAATGCCGGCCTTCCCATAGTAGGTGGTTCAATCCTCAGCCATGAGCATTTTCAAGGCGGCCACTACACTTTTGCTATGGCAAAAGCAGATATTGAAACTTCTCTTACCTTTAAAGGATACGATGATATCGAAGCAGGTATTGTTAAATGGCCTATGTCAGTTATTCGTTTAAAGGGTAAAGATTCTGCGAGGGTTACGGAGCTTGGTGGAAAAATTCTCAATAAATGGAGTGAATATACAGACAAAGACGCATTCATCCTTGCTTACACAGATGACGGTGTTCCCCACAACGCAATTACTCCCATTGCTCGATTTGTAAAGGGTAATTATGAGCTTGATCTAGTTCTGAGAAATAATATCACCACAGAAGAATATCCCGATGGTTATTATCATCCACATCCGGAATATCATCATATCAAAAAAGAAAATATAGGTCTTATTGAAGTAATGGGGCTTGCTGTTCTTCCTTCTCGTCTTAAAAAAGAAATGGAAAGCCTAAAAAAAGCCATGCTTTCAGGTGAGGATATTTCGGCTAACGAAGAAATTGCCAAACATGCTCAGTGGGCCGATATGATAAAAAATAAACACAGTAATATAACAATAGAGAATATTGATAAAATTATTCAAGATGAAATAGGTATTGTGTTTGCCGCAATTCTTGAGCAGTGCGGAGTTTTCAGCAGAACAGAAGAAGGCAAATCTCAGTTTTTGAAATTTATTGATTTCGTTAATGAATAATAAAAGTTAAGGGCGTGAATAAATGCAATATGTTGTTATGGACCTTGAGTGGAACAACACTTATTCCAAAAAAACAGCAGGCTTCATAAATGAAATAATAGAAATCGGTGCAGTGAAGCTTGATGAGAATTTTCATACAGTGGATACATTCTCTTCAATTGTACGCTCTCAAATTGCCCGAAAGCTGAGAGGCAGCGTAAAAAAACTTACTAATCTTACAAATGATGATATATCTACCGGTCAACCCTTCACAAAGGCTTTTTCCCTTTTCAGAAAATGGATTGGTTCAAAAGATACTGTTATTCTCACTTGGGGTGACAGTGATGTCAGAGTGTTGCTTGAAAATTTTGCTTATTTCAATGGTATAAGAACTATTCCGTTTCTTAATTATTATTGCGATTTACAAAAATATTTTCAAAAAGTTAAGTCCGGTCGCCGTGGGCAGCAAATCGGCCTTATTGCCGCCGCTCAGCTCATAGGAGTAGATCCGGAGCATTATACTCACCACAGGGCATTGGGCGATAGTGTCCTTACAGCGGATATCTTTGAAATTATTTATGATAAAGACAGCTTTGAAAAAGAAATAAAAACCTGCAATGATGAATTTTACGGCAGACTTCTTTACAAAGCTAAAATTATAAAAAATATTGATAACCCCGTTATCGATAAGCGTAAGCTTGACCATTATTGTGATACTTGCGGTAAGCAATGTAAGCCTGTTACGGATTGGAAGTTCAGTTGCCAGTATTTCCGCACTTTGTTTTACTGTGAAAACTGCGATACAACTTATGATGTTAAGGTTAGGTTTAAAAAACTTTTTGACAGCGTTGATTATAAAAAAATCGTTACCGTTGTAAACCCTGATTCTGAAGTTGAGGAGGATGACGAAGAATGAAAATTCTCATAACGGGCGGAGCCGGATTTATAGGAACAAATTTTATTTATTATATGCTTAAAAATCATCCGGATTATGAATATGTTTGCATTGATTCATTAACTTATGCCGGTAATTTGAAGAATCTTTCCGGTGCTCTTAAAAGAAAAAATTTCAAGTTTGTAAAAGCAAGTATTTCAGATAGAAAAGCTGTTTTTGATTTATTTGAAAATGAAAATTTTGATATAGTTGTAAATTTTGCTGCAGAAAGCCATGTGGATCGCTCCATAGAGAATCCCGGCATTTTTCTTGAAACAAACATCATGGGCACTGCTGCTCTTCTTGACGCTTGCAGAAAATACGGCATAAAAAGATACCATCAAGTATCTACGGATGAGGTTTACGGCGATCTTCCCATAGACAGGCCGGATTTATTTTTTACGGAAGAAACGCCTATTCATACCAGTAGCCCTTATTCCACCTCAAAGGCTTCTGCAGACTTGTTAACTCTTGCATATAGCCGTACTTACGGGTTGCCGGTTACCGTTTCAAGATGCTCAAATAATTATGGTCCTTATCAATTCCCCGAAAAACTTATTCCTCTTATGATTCAAAAGGCTCTCAATAACGAAAGTTTACCCGTTTACGGCAACGGCCTTAATGTGAGAGATTGGCTTTATGTGGATGACCATTGCTCTGCCATAGATTTAATAATTCATAAGGGCAGAGAGGGTGAAGTTTATAACATCGGCGGCCATAATGAAAAGCAAAATATTGAGGTTGTAAAAACAATTCTTGAACGCGTAGGTAAACCCGAAAGCCTTATAACTTATGTTAAAGACCGTGCCGGCCATGATTTGCGTTATGCAATAGATCCGAAAAAAATCCACGAAGAATTGGGCTGGCTACCTGAAACAAAATTTGCGGACGGCATAAAGTCTACCATTGATTGGTATCTTGCAAATAAAGAGTGGATGGATGATATAAAAAGCGGGGAGTACGCAAAGTTTAACGAAATAGAAGGAAATAAATATGCTTAAAGATTTGGTGCTCAAAAACAGAAGCTATCGACGTTTTTACGGAGATTATAAAATAGACAGTCAAGAGCTTGTTGACCTTGTGGAGCTTGCTCGTAATACAGGTTATGCCCGAAATGCTCAGGCACTTAAATTTATGATAGTTTCCGATGATGAGCAAAATAAAAAGGTCTTTGAAACTCTTGTTTGGGCTGCTGCACTTAAGGACTGGGACGGCCCTGTTGAAGAGGAAAGACCTACGGGATATATTATTATTTTATGTGATAAAACCATTGGCACAAATAAGCAAACGGATGTGGGAATCGTTGCCCAAACCATGATGCTGGGTGCTACGGAAAAAGGACTTGGCGGCTGTATGATCGGCAATATTAACAGACCGTTGCTTTATGAAAATTTTGGTATAGATAAAGAAAGATATACCATTGAGCTTTGCCTTGCTTTGGGAAAGCCCAAGGAGGAAGTACATATTGTTGATGTGGATGAAACCGGCAGCGTAAACTATTACAGAGACGAAAACGGTGTTCATTATGTGCCCAAAAGAAAATTGGAAGATATAATTTATAAGCTGTAATTTATTATAGATGCAAGTTCTAATTGCATGATTAGGATTTTGTTTTTACCGCTAAACTTTAGAGCAAAATGACAGATAGATTGTAAACTTGCATGACACTAACAACGAAAAAAGAGCCGAAAGGCTCTTTTTTGTTATATGTATATTATTCGGCTTCTGGAGTAAGAAGTCCATACCCGCCATCGTTACGTTTATAAACCACGTTGATTTTGCTTGTATCCTCATCAAGGAATACAAAAAAGATATGATCCACAAGGTTCATTTGAAGTATAGCCTCTTCAACAGACATAGGTTTAAGCTGAATGCTCTTATGCCTTACAAGCTCATATTCAAGTTCTTCTTCGGCAGGCTCTTCATCGTCCTCAACAGGTGCAACGGTGAAGCCTGTATCTCTCAACTTTCTTTCAACACGGGTTTTGTTTTTACGGATCTGTCTAATGAGGGTGTCAACACACTTATCGAGAGCTTCATTCATATTTTCGGCTCTTTCAACAGCTCTGAAAGTCATACCACGGTTAATAATGGTAATTTCAACGCTTTGTGATGACTTTTCAACAGTTACTGTGACCTTAGCCTCAACATCCGGGCCGAAAAATCTCTCAATCTTGGCAAGTTTCTTTTCGGCGTGATTCTTAAAAGATTCACGAGGTGTACACTTACGGCCTGTAATTGTTATTTTCATACAGTCATCCCCTTATACAAAATAGAAGTTTTTAACTTCGACTGTATTGTAGCACAATTAAACAGTAAAATAAAGAGTTTTTATTAAAATTTTATACAAAAATAACAAATTATTAATAATTTATTGAGTTTAAATGGTAAAACTTTCATGGCGAGTAACGTGACAACCTATATTTACAGCCACAGGTAACCCGGCTATATGAGTGGGATATGCCTCAATTGCCACGGAAAGTACAGTTGTTTCACCGCCGAAACCTTGTGGGCCGATATTTAAAGCATTTGCTTTATCAAGAATTTCTTTTTCCATATTCGCATAATACTCGTCAGCATTTTTAATTGAAATGCTGCGGCAAAGTGCCTCTTTTGCGAGCATGGCACATTTTTCAAAATCGCCACCGATTCCAACGCCTACAACCATTGGAGGGCAAGGATTGCTGCCTGCAATTTTAATAACATCAACCACATAGTTAATTATATCTTCTCTTGCGGCGGCAGGAGTAAACATCTTAAGCTTGCTCATGTTTTCGCTGCCGAAGCCCTTAGGAGCAACGGTAAATTTAACTTTATCTCCCGGCACGATTTTAGTATGAATTACCGCAGGAGTATTATCTCCGGTATTGCCACGTCTGATTGGGTCTTTCACTATGCTTTTACGAAGATAGCCTTCAATATAGCCCTGTCTTACTCCTTCATTTACTGCTTCTTCAAAGTTACCTCCGACAAAATGAACATCTTGACCTATTTCGGCAAAAATTATCGCCATTCCCGTATCTTGACAAATCGGTAAATCATTGGCTCTTGCCGCATCAAGATTATCTTCAAGAGAAGTCATGACCGAATGGGCCGGCTCTGTCTTTTCACATTTTGTGCAATATTTTATACGCTGTTCAAGGTCCTCGGGCAAAATTTTGTTGGAATTAATACAGGCTTTTTTTATGCCCTCTGTAACAAGAGATAAATCAACCTCTCTCATGTTTAAATCCTCCGTAACTCAGTTAATACAAAAGCACCGTCGTGGCGGTGCTTTCCCTTTTTATTATTTAATCAACCTCTGCCTCTTCTTGAATAGCCTACGCTACCGCGTTTTGAATCGGCGCGCTTTAAATCACTCATCTTTTCTTCGCTTGCTTTTTTGAAAGAGGCCATCATATCTTCAAAGCTTTGCTTTTCGCCGGGATGGTTATTCTTAGTTTTTTGACCCGTCCACACATTCGGGTTACTGTTGCGGGTGTGATTGTTATTTTTCTGAAATTGAGGCTTTCTCTCTTGCTTGGAGTCATTCTTGTGCTCAGCTTTGTCGCCCTTTTCTTCTATTTCAACTTGCTTAATTGAAAGACTGATTTTGCCTTCCGGTGTAACAGCAATAACTTTCGCTTTAACTTCTTGACCTATATGAAGGTGCTCTTTAATGTCTTTAACATACTCAGAAGAAACTTCGGAAATGTGAACCAATCCTGTTTTTCTGCCCTCAAATTCAACAAAAGCTCCGAAATCGGTGATACCGGTAACCTTACCGTTTACTATTGTGCCTATTTCAACCTGCATAAAAAGATATAATCCTTCCTATTGAATATATGAAGCCTTGCGGCTTACTCTGCATCGTTATCGTAATAAATACGCTCTTCCGGGTAAACGTAGCCGTTTTCACGGGCTGCCTGTTCATTGCGTGATTCGCTGTTTTCTTCTGTAAGAGCATCCTCCATCTCGCTGTTTTTTTCAAGAATTTGAGTAACACTCTCTTCCATACTGCTTATAGTCTTTTCCTGTTGGTGCTCTGTATGAAGGCGTTTACCGACGCCTATTCCGAATATGATAAACACAACAAGAATTATAACAATAGCTATAATAACTTTTGTTTTTCTGTTAATTTTAATATTATCCATAATTATGCTTTCCAAAACTTTATTAGAGCATTAATTAACCTTTCAGCTTATTATACACTAAGTAAAATAAATTTTGCAAGATTTTTAATTAAAAAAAAAAGAAAAATTGCAGACAATTATAATTGTTTGAACATAAGCGAGGCATTTTCTTTAGTTGCATACTCATTAACGGAAAGCACCTCGAATTTAGTGGTCTTTGCTCCGAATGTAATTTCTATTATATCTCCCACTTTAACATCATAGGATGCACGCTGAGGCTTGCCGTTTACCGAAACATGCTTTGCATCGCAGGCCTCATTGGCAACGGTTCTTCTTTTAATTATACGGGAGACTTTAAGATATTTGTCAAGACGCATTGTTTTTACCTATCCTTTTGATTTTTTATTACACAATAGGCAATAACTTGTATACTCTGTAATAAAGAATCTTTCTTATAAAAACAGGCTGCCCAAAGGGCAGCCCTCAATTTGCGAAACTAAATTATTTAGCAACCTTTGCCTTAAGAGCAGCGCCTGCTTTGAAAGCAGCAACCTTTGTTGCGGGAACATTGATTGTAGCACCGGTCTGAGGATTGCGAGCAGTCTTAGCAGCGCGATCACGTGCTTCAAAAGTACCAAAGCCGATAAGAGCTACTTTGCCGTCTTTCTTATCTGCAAGTGCATCACCGATAGCTTCGAGAGTAGCGTTGATTGCCTTTTCAGCATCTTTTTTGCTAAGTTCAGCCTTTGCTGCAACAGCAGCGATAAGTTCTGTCTTATTCATTGTGTTTTCTCCATTCAAATAAAATATTTATGTTACGCTTAAAGCGATCACATCCGTTAGTTGTGTTGCTCCGCCTTGACCTCATCCCACAAGGAATCAAGAATATCAATGGAAGCGTTTTTCATATCAATACCCTTTTCTTCGGCTTTCTTTTCAACTTCTGTAAATCTGCTGAGGAATTTATCGGTAGCGTCTGTAAGAGATCCCTCAGCATCAATCTTAAGAAATCTGGAAACATTGACCATTGAGAAAAGTAAATCTCCGAATTCTTCGTTTATGTTTACCTCATCTTTTGAATCGATAGCTTCTTTAAGCTCACCGATTTCTTCATAAAGCTTATCTACAGCTCCATTTATATCGGGCCAATCAAAGCCTACATTTGCGGCCTTCTTTTGAATTTTAGAAGCTCTCATAAGAGCAGGAAGCTCTCTGGGAACGCTGAGCATTGAATCTGTAGTAGTTTTTTGACCTTTGGTTTTCTTTTTGATTTCATCCCAATTTGTAAGAACATCATCAACGGTGTCTGCCTGAACATCACCGAAAACATGCGGATGCCTGATGATAAGCTTTTTGCTTACTCCATCGGTAACATCGTCAAAATTAAAGGTGCCTTTTTCCTCCTCCATGATAGTGTGAAAAACTACCTGCATAAGCAAATCACCAAGCTCTTCACAAAGGAGGGTGCTATCCTTTTTGTTAATAGCCTCAATCACTTCATAAGTTTCTTCAATGAGGTTCTTTTTGATGCTCTCGTGAGTTTGAGCTATATCCCAAGGACAACCTCCGGGTGCTCTGAGCAATTTCATTATCTTAATGAAATCTTCGCAATTATACCTGTTTTTGAAATTAAAATCAACCATTAATGAACCTCTTATTTCTATCACGGAAAGCACTATATCATATTTTACCCTAAAAGTCCATACTTTTCAAGTGTTTTAGCGATTTTTTCTCCTTTTGGCAAAGTTACAAGGTCTGATTTTACTATACCTTTAAGCAAAAGAATGACTATAAGGTACACAAGAGCACCAAGTGCAACGCCTACAAGAGTGGCAACTGTATCAATATTTGCTATTGTTTCGGAAACCTCGCCTAAAGCATTTGGGAAAAGTCTTACAATAATACCGTGAGCCGCAAAAGCAGTTACGGCACAAAGAACGGCTGCAATGAAAGGCTTAAAGAATACACTTGCCCAGTTAATTTTTACTTTTGAGATTTTAAGGAGGCAAGTCATATTTATACTTACAATTATAAGATAGAAAAGAATTGTGCCTACAACTGCACCGTAAATATTTATTTTAGGTATACCTACAAGCACGAAGTTACAAATTATTTTACAAACAGCAGCACCTGCAACGGTTTTCATTGGAATATCGGCTCTGCCAACAGCTTGAAGCATATTTGTTGTAGGAGTTGAAATTGCCATGAGAGGAGTAAAAATGCCGTAACAAATAAGTATTGGAGCAACAAGAGAGATAACTTCTGAACTGTTGCCTCTGCCGTAAATAAGAGTGAGTATAGGCGTAGCAAGGGCAGCCATGCCGAGACCTGCGGGAAGAGCAATGATCATACCTACACGCAAAACGGTTTCAATGGTTTGGCGCATGTCGTTTTTATTTTTAACTGCCCAAGCTGTTGCAAGGGCGGGGATTGCCGAAACGCCAAGCTGAATGGTAATTACAGGCACAAGACTCTTAAAGTCAAGCGCTGTACCGTAAGCACCCCAAAGGTACTTTACAATTTCCGCACTGTCTGAAATGTTAAGTCTTGCAAGTTCAACAGCTTTATTAATTGAATCGGAATGCATTGATATAACGGTTTGTAAATCTTTTTCTATAGCCGTTGCAAGTCTAGCCTGAATAGTTGCCGTATCAATTAAATTTGTTATATTAAGAATAAGAGCACTTATAACCATCGGAATGGCTATGGTAATCATTTCTTTTGCTATTACAGAACCTGTCTGAGGAGCTTCGGATTCCATAAGCATTTCTTTTGTGAAATGGTCGCCTCTTGTTTTATGGCAAAGCATAAGATACAAAAGCGAAAGGAAAGAACCAAGTGTAACGCCGAGCACAGCACCTGCTGCTGCCCAAGGAACAATAACACCGTTAGCCTCTGCCTCAGTTGTAACAACTGTGCCGAAAACCTCGGCAGATACGCCACCGGAAAGGCTCATACCACTTTCATACTGAGCTTGGCCTTTATCCATGATTATTTTGATTAATCCAAGGCCGATAACAAGTTTGCCTAAAGCTTCTATGACCTGGGAAACTGCCGTCGGGACCATATTTCTAAGGCCTTCATAGTAGCCTCTGTATGCGCTCATATAGCAGCACAGGAAGATTGACGGCGTTACGCAAAGAATAGCCTTTAAGCTCTTCATATTGGCTATGTATTTTGCGTATGGAAAAGCGACTGCAAGAAGAACAAGGGTGCCTATAATACCTACAATTATAAAAACCTTTTTTGAGGTTACAAAAACTGCCCTTGCCTGCCTGTATTTCTTTAAGGCAACACTTTCTGCAACCATTCTTGAAACCGCTACAGGCAAGCCCGCCATACTGACGGCAAATATGGGGGTGTATATTTCATAAGCAGAATTAAAATATCCTCTGCCTACAGTGCCTATCATGCTTGTCATGGGCATCTTAAATAAAACACCTATGATTTTAACAATAACAATGGCAATCATAAGTATCATTGCACCGTTAAGCATTGAAGTCTTTTTTGACTTTTCCAATCAGTTCACATCCTTTTTAGGTAACTGTTTATAAAAATCCGTGATTCCGGTCTTACGTTCAAGAATTACATCAAAGCCGGAGATATATTCATAAGGGTATTTATAATTAAAAATCCGCTCGACTTTTGTGCCGCCCGGCTCGCAAAGTTTTGTAACTCCACCTGCACCGACTGCAAGCACCGTGTGGCATTCTTCCATCATTATGACATTATAGAAGCCTCTTGTATCGCCTTTGCACCAGCCTACATTTTCAAGATTTCCCACGCACCTGCTTTGGCGATACATATAGTAAGGCGAATAGCCGTGTTTTGTGAGGGAAGCAGATGTATAATCCAGCATTTTTGCGGCCTCTTTACCCTCTGCCACCTGAGCGCCCATCTTATTAAGGTTGGAGGAGCGCTTGAGTGCAAGGGAATGAACGGTAATATTTTCAGGGGCAAGCATAATTGCCGTGTCAAGGCTATCCTTGAAGCTTTCAAAATTTTCTCCGGGTAAGCCTGCTATTAAATCCATATTGATGCATTTAAAATCATAGGAACGGGCAAGCCTGTAGGCATCAACAGCCATTTGAACGGTATGCTGCCTTCCTATTAAATCAAGAGTTTCCTGATTAAAGGTTTGAGGATTTATGCTTATTCGTCCAACATTGTGCCTTTTGAGCATTGCAAGCTTTTCAGCCGTAACAGTATCCGGCCTTCCGATTTCCACAGTATATTCTTTTAATGTGCTTATGTCAAAGCTTTTTTCTATGGCACAGGCAAGTTTATCAAATTGAGGTGCTTCAAGAACCCCGGGTGTGCCACCGCCGAAATAGATGCTTTCAAGTTTTAAACCGTTTGCTTTAACAATTTCACCGGTATACGCAATTTCTTCACAAAGCTTATTAAGATATTCCGGTACAAGCTTTTTGGCACTTGGATTTGCTATTGAATGACTTACAAAAGAGCAATAGCTGCATCTTGAAGGGCAAAAAGGGATTGAAACGTACAAGCTGAAACTTTCAGGTGATGACGAGTTTACAATTTCATTTTCAGCCTTGGCAACAGTTAAGGCAAGCTCTGCTTTTTTAGAATCAACAAGAAGGGAATCCGTAAAATACTTAACGGCACCTTCCTCGCCTTCGGATTCAATCATACGAAGCATGAGCTTTGATGGCCTGACGCCCGTAAGCACGCCCCAAGGTGGAACATAGCCCGTAATTTCACTTAAGCCTTTATAAATCAGTTTAGCTAAATTAAGCTCAGCATCCTCATCACTTGTTTCGGTGCTCAATGACAAATTTTCGCCATCTATGCTTAAATCCACATAAACAATTCCGTTCTCATATCTTGTTGAAACAGTAAGAGGATCTTCACCATCAAGGCTATCTGTTGTTATTATTTTTTCATTTGGATAAAATAATCGGCATAAGTTTTCACATTCATATTGAAAGCCATGCACAAGAACTCGAAGAATCAATTTCTTTCCATCCTTCTGATAAATATATTTCTCACTCTTTCGTGGGAAAGAGTTGTAGCGGGGCCATGGCCGGGGTAAATATCATAATCACCGTCAAGGGCAAGAATTTTTTTAACAGAAGCTTTCATTTCTTCTATACTTCCCCCAAGGGTATCCGTTCTGCCCACGGTAGAATGAAAAAGCGTATCACCGCTTATGATATTACGGCCGTTATTATCTATGAATATAACGCTTCCCTTTGAATGACCGGGAGTGTGCATAACTTTAAGTTCACTTTTGCCGATTTTTATTATACCCCCGTCATTTGCAATTATATTAGGCTCACAAGGTTCAAACTCGGCTTTTACCCCAAAAGTATTCATAAGATTAAAGTTTTTATCTTTAAGGCAAATTGCATCATCTTTATGTATAAGAATTTTTGCTCCTGTTGCCTCTCTTCCTTTGGCTACGCCCATAATATGATCAAAATGGCCGTGAGTTAAAATTATGTATTCAACTTTCATATCTTTACTCTTAATATAATTATCAAGAGAATCTGTATACCAGCCTATATCAGCAATAGCCGAAACGCCTGTCTTTTCATCGGTTAAAATATAGCAGTTTGCAAGGGTTTCATTACATAAATCAAAAAGTTCAACTTTCATAATCAGTTTTTCTTACTCCAAATATCAGTATCCATAATAATGGTTACAGGGCCGTCATTATGAATTTCTACCTTCATATCCGCACCGAAAATGCCTTTTTCAACTTTTTTAACACCGTTATTCAGCAAACATTCGCAAAAATATTCATAGAGCATATTTGCTTCTTCGGGAGGTGCAGAAGGAATAAACGATGGGCGGTTTCCCTTGTGAATATCCGCACAAAGAGTGAATTGAGATATGGCAAGAATTTCTCCGTCCACTGCATGAATATCTAAGTTCATTTTACCGTTTTCGTCCTCAAAAACACGGAGATTTGAAATTTTTGCCGCAAGTAGTTCCGCCTCGGCTTTTGTGTCCCCATCCATTACTCCGAGAAGTACGTTATAGCCTAAACCTATTTTGCCTTTTAATTCTCCGTCAACCTTTACATTTGATGCGGTAACACGCTGTACAACTGCTCTCATGAAATTCTCCTGTTAATTATATACCGGATCTTTCAACACTTAAAACACCGGATATTTTTTCAAGCTTTTGAGTAATACTTTTTAGATGCTCAAGGCCGTTAACAACAAGGGTTGTTGTGATAATAGTGCGTCCATCTTTTGTGGCGCGAGTGCTTAAATCGTTTATCTTAACATGGTTAGTGGCAAGCAGGGTTGAAACATCTGCTATCATCCCGATTCTATTAAGACAATAAAGCTGAAGAGTACACTTGAATTCCTCTTTTATGTTGGTATCCCAATATGCGTTTATCCATCTTTCAGGTTCCGGAGCGGTGCTCATGTCTTTCGGAACATTTGGGCAATTTTTAGTATGAATTGAAACGCCGTGTCCCCTTGTGATAAAGCCTACTATGGGATCACCGGGAAGAGGATTGCAGCAACGAGAAAATTTAATAAGGCAATTATCTATGCCCTCAACCACTACACCTTCATTGGATTTCGACTTTTTCTTTGAAGCGGTCGGCGCAACAGGCTCGGTGGGCTGATTTAATTTTGTAAGCCTTAAATAATCCTCTTTTACACGAGGCATTATTTTTGAAAGAGTAATGCCTCCGTAGCCGATGGCTGCATAAAATTCCTCTGCATTGTGGCAGTGTTGTCTTTCAACAAGTTTGTCGATAAACGGGCCGAATTCTTCATCGCTGAGGCGAATATAATTTCGCTTGAATTCTCTTTCAAGCTCCGCTTTACCCTCAACAATGTTTTCTTCTCGGCGTTCTTTCTTAAACCACTGTCTGATTTTGGTGCGGGCGCCACTTGTTTTTACGATTTTAAGCCAGTCTCTGCTTGGGCCTTTTCCTTGCTGGGATGAGGTAAGAATTTCTATTATTTCACCGGTTTTAACCTGATAATCGATAGGCACAATTCTACCGTCAACTTTTGCTCCGGTCATTCTGTTACCTACAGCTGAGTGAATGGCATAAGCAAAGTCTATAACCGTAGCACCTGAAGGGAGAGAATAAACATCACCCTTGGGTGTGAAAACAAACACCTCTTCGGGAACAAGGTCACTTTTAATGGTGGAAACAATGTCTTCCACATCTTCGTTTTCATCTTGATTTTCAAGAAGCTGACGAACCCAAGCGAGACGTTTTTCATCAAATCCGCCGTCACCGTTATTCATTCCGAGCTTATATTTCCAGTGAGCTGCAATACCGTACTCGGCAGTATGGTGCATTTCCCACGTTCTGATTTGAACTTCAAAAGGAATGCCCTCTTTGCCTAAAACAGTAGTATGTAAAGACTGATACATATTTGCTTTCGGGTTTGAAATATAGTCTTTAAATCTGCCGGGGATGGCAGAATACATATCATGAATGAGTCCAAGGCAATTGTAACAATCCGCAACGGTATTAACAATTATTCTTACTGCGTAAATATCAAAAATCTGTTCAAAATTCTTGTTTTGCATATACATTTTACGGTATATACCATGAACGGATTTAATACGTCCGCTTACGGATGCATTTGGTACAAGCTGTTTGGCTCTCTCTTCAATTCTGTTTTTGATTTCTTCGAGGAATTCTTTTCTTTTATCGCTTTGATGCTCAAGTTTACTTTGAATTTCATTATAAGCAACAGGGTCAAGATAGCTTATAGATAAATCTTCAAGCTCCTCTTTGATAGGTCTGATACCTAAGCGGTGAGCTATTGGAGCGTAAATTTCTATAGTTTCAAGAGCAATTTCACGTCTTCTTGCCTCAGGCTTAAACATAAGAGTGCGCATATTATGCAAACGGTCTGCAAGCTTCACGATTATAACTCTTATATCCTTGCTCATGGCAAGAAGCATTTTACGGATATTTTCAGCTTGCTGCTGTTGCTTTATTTTAGAGGGATCAAGAAAAATCGCGCCTTCGGTTCGTTCTTCACTCTTAGTGGGAACAGCTTGAATTTTTGTAAGGCCTTCAACAAGCTCCGCAACAGTTTCGCCGAAGTTTTTTCTTATGTCATCCAAAGTGCTGTTTGTATCTTCAACGGTATCATGCAAAAGAGCTGCAATAACAGACGGGCAGTCCATACCAAGGCGAAGAGTAATAATTGCAACACTCAGTGGGTGCATTATATAAGGCTCGCCGGAAAGACGCTTTTGCTCACCGTGAGCTATGGTTGCATAATTGTATGCTTTTTGTATCTGCTGAATTTCATCCTCATTATAACTGCTTTTTGCAAGGCTTAACAGCACCCCGAAAGCTTCCTCCGGAGTGGAAAATTCATCGTTTTGAATTGTTCTGTCTTTAAGAGTTTTATCGTTCATTAAAATCACACCTATATTGAACGCAATTTTTTCATAATTGCGGAATCTTCAAGATTGACTTTTGTGGTTTTTTCGGGGACGGAAATACAATTGTTGCCATCTGCAACAAGTATTCCCATTTCAAGCATAATATCAATTGTAATCATATATTTGCCCAGATTTGAGCCGTCATCATGTAAGCGAACGCAAAGTTGCTCACTGTAATTATCCTTGAGAGGTCTCGCCTTTATGCATTTAAATACTTGAACCTGTGCATCTCTATCGGGCAAAAGTAGATTTACCTCTTCTGAATTTATTTTTTCATTACGATGAAATTTATTGTAAACGTTTATTGCTTTAAGAACCTTTTCTTCGTCTGTCACAGAAGGCCTTATACCTCTGATAACAACAGATACTCTTGTTTCACCGTTATAGAAATTTCTTTCAAGATTTACGGCAAGGTCAACTGTATCGCTTTTTTCAAAAGGAAAGCTTTTTTCGGCATATCCGAAGAAAATTGCACCGATTCTTGTATCACCCTTTGAAACAAGTAATCTTGTGTGTTTGCCATCTGACATGGGAGTTATTTCTTCTATTTTAACACCGAACAAGCCGAAATACGGTTGAGGGTTGCCTGCTCCGTAGGGCTCAAGGCAGGCAAGGCTCGAAAGCAAATCAAGTTTAACGGAAGAAGGATGTATTTTTAAATCAATTCTTTGAATTGCAAAAGGCATTTCTTTATCTGCCACGTAATCGTTAATTCTTTTTCTGAATTCCGGAATTTTTTCTTTTTTCAGTCCAATACCGGCTGCAAGAGTGTGGCCTCCAAAATGAGTTAAGCAATCTGAAACCGCATCTATAGCATCATAAATGGATATTCCTTCTATGCTTCGGCATGAGCCTTTTGCTTCATCTTCTCCTATGGAAATAACAATAGCCGGCCTACCGAAATGCTCCATGATTTTAGCTGCAACAATTCCGATAACGCCTTGATGCCATCCTTCACCGTCAACTACGATTATTTTTCCATTTACTATTTCCGGATTTTCGGCAATTTTTTGAAGAGCCTGTTCATAAATTTCATTTTCGACTTTTTGGCGAGAAACGTTCATGCTTTGAATTTCATGGGCGAGCTCATCCGCTCTAATTTCGTCATCACAAAGGAGCAAATCGAGAGCCTTCATTGCATTTCCCATTCTGCCTGCTGCGTTTATGCGAGGGCAAAGTGTGTAGGCTGCAACAGATGATGTGAATATTTTCTCACTTACCCCTGCAGCTTTCAAAAGAGCTTCAATTCCAATGCAAGGGCTTTCATTTATTTGCTTAATTCCTCGCCTAACCATAACTCTGTTTTCGCCTGTAAGAGAAACAACATCTCCGATTGTACCGAGTGCTATGTATTCACCATATTCGTCAAGAAGCTCATCTTCACCGTCACCATCAATGGCACAGCAGAGCTTAAAAGCAACTCCCACACCGCTCATTTCTTTAAAATTGCTGGGACAATCAAGCCTATGAGGGTCTACAACTGCTTCGCACTGAGGTAACTCATCTCCAACCATATGGTGGTCGGTTACAACTACCTCCATGCCAAGTGAATAAGCATATTCTATCTCTTCAATAGCGGAAATACCGTTATCAACGGTTACAATTAGTTTAACGCCTTGTTCCGATAAATTTTTAATAGCATTTTTATTAAGGCCGTATCCCTCGGATATTCTATCCGGAATATAGCTTATAACATTGGCGCCTCTGCTTTCAAGAAAAGCAAAAAGCAAGGCGGTAGAAGTTACACCATCTGCATCGTAATCGCCGTAAACACAAATCTTTTCAAAGCTGTCCATAGCTCTTACAACACGGGCAGCTGCTTTATCCATATCTTTTATCGTAAGGGGATCAAGAGTGAGAGGAGCATTTTCAACAAAAAAATCTTCTAAATCACTTATATCTTTAACTGTTCTTGAGGTAACAATCAAAGCAGCAATCGGGTCTATTTCCAATTCCTGTGAGGCCTCTGAAGCTAAATCTTTATTACCTTTTGAAACAATCCACTTCTTTCTTCTCATAGTGCATCCTTTCAAATAATCATTATCGTTTTAGTATATCATTATAAGGACTCTAATGCAAGTTTTTTATTTATAGCTTATATATAAGGAAAAGTTTTACAATAAGTGCTAAAGGTCGAAAGACCTTTAGCACTTATTTTTTTATTGCAATAAAAAGTGAAAAAATTAGTTAGAAAGGGTGGTTAAATGAATCACGATTCATATTATATTACCTATTCCGAAAGAAGAAGAATAGAAATTATGAACAAAAGGGGAGTTAGCCCCAAAGAAATGGCCGAAAAGCTGGGCGTTCATATTGCCACAATATACAGAGAGCTTAAAAGAGGCTGCTCAGGTGGTGAGTACAATGCCAAAATAGCACAAGCTGCTATTCAAGAGAGCATAAGCCATAAAGGAAGGAAAAAACAATGAAATTAAAAACAATAAAACTAATCTCCGCAAAAGGAGTTAATCACATCTGCAAATGGTTGTTGCAATGTGCAGCAAAAAGTTCGGCAGAAAGCAAGAATTAAAGTCTGTTGTTAAACCGCAACAGGGCTTATCTGCTGAAAGAGAATATAAACGCCTTGCAAAAGAAGTCAACAATGAAATGTTTGAAGTTATCAAAGAAAATATGCCGTTGATTATTGATATTTTCATAACTGCAGGTGAAATTGGTTATGTAACAACCGCAGGCGCTAAAGAAGATGGAGCAATTAAAATTAACGCAAAATTCCTTGGTGGCAAGGGTACAGAAGGTGCTGCACCTATCGAGCTTTATCCTAATAAAGAAAGGAGGTAGGCAATGAAAGTCAAAAAGAAAAAAGCCTATCAAAACCGATTACAAGGCAATAATCATTAGCGGTTTGATAGACTTAATAGTAGGGATTCTGCTAATCCTAATCAATAAATTATTTGATTAAAAAGCAGAGGGTGAGGGTTGCGCCCCCCACCCATATCCTAACATTTTCGGCTGAAATTGTCAATAAGTTATGAAAGAAATTATTTTAAGCCTTGCTATTTTTCTTGTTTGCATTGGCACAGTGAAAATTATTTGCGGTTTAATTATGAAAAGAAAGGATAAGTAAAAATGGATAAAAAAACTTGGGCAGAAGAAGTTGCTGAAATTATTAAAGCTACAGGCTTACCTATGAGACAAGTTGCTGAAAAGCTGGATATACCATATCGTACCATTCAAGATTGGAAATACGGAAAACGCACACCCGATAATTTTACTAAGCGTGCGTTTCGCGTTTTTGCTGGCGAGTTTAAAAAGTAAACATTTATCCCGCTCTGTTGACAAGGGCGGGATTTAACATTATATTAGAAAAACAGAGGTGAAACGATATTATGAAAGGCTACAAGCATCTAACATTTACAGATAGGTTGAAAATTGAAGCGTGGCAAAAAGTAAATGTAAAGCCGAAAAAGATGGCGGAACAACTCGGAGTGCATATTAGTACCATTTATAGAGAGCTTAAAAGAGGTGTTTATATCCGGCTTAATTCGGATTTAACACAAGAGCAAAGATATAGTCCTGACATAGCTGAAAAGAAATACCGTGAAAGCCTTAAAGCCAAAGGTACGCAAATCAAAATTGGCAACGATTATGAATTTGCTACATATCTTGAATATAAAGTATCTGTTGAAAAGTATTCACCTGAAGCTGTATTAGGTGAGATAAAAAAAGAAAATTTGAAATTTAATACTTCTATTTCCAAAACTACTTTTTACAGATATATTGATAATGGTATATTTTTAACCTTATCTAATAAAGACTTGCCCGTGAAAAGAAATAAAAAGAAAAACTATAACAAGATAAAGAAGCCTGCAAGAGTGACAAAGGGAAACAGTATTGAAAAGAGACCAAAAGAAATTGATAACCGTATTTCGTTCGGACACTGGGAAATGGACTGTGTGGAAGGCAAAAAAGGAACAAAGAAAACCTTGCTTGTACTTACCGAAAGAAAAACAAGAAATGAAATAATAATGTTAATGAAAGATAAAACAGCAAAAAGCGTTATTAAATCCTTAAATAAAATTGAAAAAAGAATATGGAACAAAAATGTTCAAAAAAGTATTTCTAAGCATTACTGTTGACAATGGCTCAGAGTTTGCAGACTACAAAGGAATAGAGCAAAGCATAACCGGAAGCACAAGAACAAGTGTATATTATTGTCATCCGTATAGCTCTTGGGAAAGAGGCTCAAACGAAAACCAAAACAAAATGATAAGGCGACATTTTCCTAAAGGATATGATTTTACAAAAACAACATCGGCAGAAATAAAAAGGCTTGAAAAATGGATAAATGATTATCCGCGTAAGATATTCGGATACTACACTTCGGCAGAACTTTTCACCTCTTGTATTGATGAAATTAAAGCTGCTTAAAATTTTTTTAAAAATTTCGCACTTAATACTTGACTTTTAGATAGCTTATATATAATAGATATTTACAAGCAGAGCAACTTTTTTACAGACAAATGTAAGTTTCAAAGTGCTTGAAAAAACATGTTAAACAAGGTATAATAAACTCAACTCCTGAGACGTTTTGTGTGGATTATAGGCAGTGAAAAATAAATGATAGAATGGGTACATAATGACTAAAGAGGGAATAATAATAAAAGGCATCGGCGGTTTCTATTATGTAGAGGCGGATGGCAAAATATTTGAGTGCAAGGCAAAGGGCATTTTCCGCAAGGAAGGCATAAAACCTCTTGCCGGGGATAAGGTGACTATCTCTGTAAATACCAATGCGGAAAACACAATAGATGTTATACACCCGCGCACCTCGGAACTTCAAAGACCACCGGTTGCGAATATAGATAGGTTGTTTATTGTATCCTCTACCGTTGAACCGAGCCCTGTTTTGTTTATTATAGATAAACTTACAGCTATTGCTCATGATAAAGGCATAGAACCCATAGTTGTGTTTACAAAATGTGATATGTCTCCCGGTAATGAATATGCGGAAATATATAAGAAAGTCGGAATGAAATCTTTTTGCGTTTCCAATAAAACAGGGGAAGGCGTTGAAGAAGTCAAAGCGGAGCTGAACGGCCATGTTAGCGCTTTTGCAGGCAATTCCGGTGTTGGCAAGTCGTCATTACTTAATTCCATTGATTCCACATTAGAGCTTAAAACTGCCGCAATAAGTAATAAACTCGGCAGAGGCAAACACACTACTCGACATAGCGAGCTTTTTAAGCTTTGCGGTGGATATGTGGCGGATACTCCGGGGTTTGCATCAATCGTATCCGAAAACAGTGAGTATATTACTAAAGAAAATTTACCTTTTGCATTCCCTGAATTTGAAAAATATCTCGGCTTCTGTAAATTTTCAACTTGCCTTCACATGAAGGATAAAGGGTGTAAGATAATTGAAGCGGTTGAAAATGGAGAGATACCTAAATCACGTCATGAAAGCTATTGCATGATGATGGAGCAAGTAAAAGATCTTGAAGATTGGCAAATAAAAAATAAATAAATAATTTTCAGCTGCCGCGTTTGATAATGCGGCAGCTTTTTATCTTCTTGACAAAGTAAAAAAATATGATATAACTAAATATGATAAAATGGGATGATGTTTTTAAAATTTAATTTGGTATAAAAAAGGATGGTGAATTTCATGCGAAAAACTAAAATCATTTGCACAATTGGCCCTGCTTGCAGGAATGAAGAAACACTTAAAAAGATGGTTAAAGCCGGTATGAATGTAGCTCGTTTGAATTTTTCTCACGGCACTCATGCTGAACATTCTGAAACAATAAATATGCTTAAAAAGGTGAGAGAAGAGTTAAATGTCCCTCTTGCCATAATGCTTGACACAAAAGGCCCGGAATATCGTATCAGAAGCTTTTCCGACGGCTCTGTATTTCTTAATGCAGGTGACGAATTTACATTCACCACAGAGCAGATTATCGGCGATAAAACACGTGTTTCCGTAAGCTATGCAGGTCTTGCAAATGAGCTTTCTGTTGGTGATACAATACTTCTTAATAATGCTTTGCTTAACTTTAAAGTTACTTCAATCAAAGGCAATGATATACATTGTAAGGTTATTACCGGAGGAGAGCTTTCCAATAACAAAAGTATGAGCTTTCCTGGTAAGGTTCTTAAACAAGATTATGTAAGTGAGCAGGACAAATCAGATATATCCTTCGGCGTTGAAAACGACGTGGATTTTATAGCTTGTTCCTTTGTTTCATGTAAACAGGATTTGCTTGATATAAAGAAGCTTTTGGGGGAAAACAAAAACAAAATAGAGCTTATTGCAAAAATAGAAAACAGAGCCGGTATTGATAACATTGACGAAATTTCAACAGAGTGTGACGGCATTATGGTTGCCCGTGGCGACATGGGCGTGGAGGTTCCATTTGTTGAACTTCCTATTATTCAAAAGGCTTTAATCACAAAATGCAGGCTTTTAGGTAAAAGAGTCATAACAGCTACCGAAATGCTTGAATCCATGATTCACAATCCTCGCCCTACCCGTGCTGAAACCTCGGATGTAGCAAATGCCGTTTATGACGGCACAAGTGCTGTCATGCTTTCCGGCGAAACCGCCGCAGGTAAATATCCTGTTGAGGCTGTGGATACCATGGCTCGTATAGCTTACCAAACAGAACAAAGTATAAATTATATCAAAAGATTTAATAATTCCGAATTCAGAATTAAAAATTTGGTTGATGCCATTTCCCATGCTACTTGCGGTATGGCAATAGACCTTGACGCAAAGGCAATTGCAGTTTGTACACTTTCGGGAATGACCGCCAGAATGGTATCTCGTTTTCGCTCGCCTGTTGATATAATGGGAATGACCGTTGATAAAAAAACTTGGCATAAGCTTTCAATGTCTTGGGGAGTTACTCCCGTTCTTTGTGAAACCTTTGAATCAACAGAAGTTCTTTTCTACTGCGCAAAGAATAAAGCAATTTCAACTTTCGGATTAAAGCCCGGAGATAGAATTATTGTTACCGGCGGTATGACTAACGGAATTTCAGGTAACACTAATTTGATTAAGGTTGAAACTGTTGGTGAGCAAATAGCAACACTCGATTCAAGCATCACCCATTGACAGAAAAACAAAATCAACAAAAATTCAGAGCTATATTCACTTTATGTGAGTATAGCTCTTTTAATGTTCTATATGTTTATTTCCAAGTTAAAATTTCTTGTGGATTTGCAAAAATCTCATCAAGCCTTGTGTAGAAAGAAATTGTATCACCTAAATCCAAAGCTCTGTGGTCAATGCAAATTGTAATCGGCAAAATGCTTCTTATTTCTATTTTTTCGTTTCCGTTTTCATCCTTTACAACAAAAGGCCTTCTTTGCGTTGCGTTGATTGCAAAAGCAGTTGTCTGCGGGGGAATAATCTCAATAAGTGAGCACGAACCTTGCTGATTTCTGAAAACAGAGCCGAGATTTGAAATGGTGGTTGTGCCTTGCTCAATATCGTGCAAAGTAAGTCTGTCCTTTTCTGGAATTTTGTAATATTCTTTCTTCTCATTACCCGTAAGGGTGTGAACTTTATGCTTGCCCGGCATCTTTGAGCCGTAAAGCCTGCGAATTGCCTGTAGAATTTTTCCTTTTTTCAGGCCCTGCATGGTGTTGTCAAGAGAAACTTCAAACATAACCTCATCCATATTTGAGTTTCTTGCTCTGCGTGCCGTATCATTAATGGCTGCGGTCATTTCCGTAAGAGTTTTGTTGCCCATATCGTGCATGTTTACTGTCATCATTTCACCTGTGGGCAAAATCATGGGCATTGAAACATCAATATTATCAAAATATTTTAGAGTTCCTCTTACAAGCTTTTTATTAAATTCAAGATGAGTGTTCATTTTAGGAGCAGCTTTAAGGCACTCGCATATAACTTTAATCATCACCGTGTTTATGGTGATTTTTTTTGATTTATCTGTAACTCCTTCGTTAAGTTGTTTGCAAATTTTCAAAAATTCCGTTGCATCCTCTTCGTAGGTCATAGCTGAATGAGGAATATCGGTCCAGCTTTCAGTGGTCATGTTTGAAACAATTTTTCTTGCTATTCCGAAATGTTCTTCTTTAATAATTGCCATAAATTACTCCTTATATTGAAAGTTTATCTTTAATGTTGTTTATAGTTGTTTTTATATCTTCTACTGCATCATTGAGTAATACTGATTTTAATTCTTCCGAAGAAAATGGGTCTTCTTTGAACCTGCGTGTGTATTCGGCAATAAATCCGAATCTGTATTTTGGATGAGCAATTTTAATAAGTGCTTTTGCTCTCTCCCTTAAAGTTTGACCTTTTAATTGTGCAATACCGTATTCCGTTACAATGTAATTTACATCGTTTCTTGTGGTGGTAATGGCACTGCCTTCTGTAATAATCGGCACAATGCGGGAAATTGAGCCCTTTTTAGCCGTTGAGGGCAAAGCTATAATTGACCTGCCGCCTTTGCTTTTTTGAGCACCTCTTACGAAGTCCATTTGACCGCCTACAGCAGAGAACTGTGCAAGACCCACACTGTCCGCTACAACCTGACCAAGTAAATCAACTTGTAAAGCCGAGTTTACGGAAACCACATTGTCATTAAGCGCAATAATATCCGGGTTGTTTACCACCTCAGAGGGCAGCATTACAACGGAAGGATTGTTATTTATGAAATCATTTAGCTTTTTAGTTCCGAAAGCACCACCGAGAACAGTGAAATTTTTATAATATTTTTTTTGAGAATTGTTAATTACTCCGCTTTCAAGTAAATCAACAACTCCGTCTCCCACAAGTTCGCTGTGAAGCCCTAAATTCTTTTTATCTCTAAGCTGGGCACAAACCGCATTAGGTATACCGCCAATACCAAGCTGAATACAATCTCCGTCATTAATAAGCGAAGCACAATATTGGCCTATTTTCATCTCTGTTTCATTTATGCTTATGGGCATAGATTCGGGCAGAGCTTCATCACACTCAACAAGGCAGGTAAAATCTCTTATGTGCATAATGCTGTCACCGAAGGTGCGGGGCATAAACCTGTTTACCTGAGCAATGGCAATTTCTGCAAACTCAGCAGCACCTTTTGTGATGTCTATATTTGTGCCGAAGGATACATATCCGTGCTCATCCGGTGGAGAAACGGTAACAATAGCAACTCTCGGCTTTATATACTCCTTCAAAACATAAGGTATATCCGAAAAATGGGTGGGAGTATAATCTGAATCACCGCTTGCTACCGAGCCTCTGTTGCTTGCCGAGGCGAAAAGAGTGTTAAGACGAAAATGCCCTTTCATTTCAGGCCTGCACCAAGGAGAATCTCCAAGAGTAAACATATTTATAATTTCAACATTATGAAAGCTCTCATATTCGGAAACCATTGCTCTTATTATGTGAAATGGCTCAGAACAGCCGAAGCCCATAACGATTTTATCACCGTCATTTATATATTTTATCGCCTCTCTGGCAGAGGTTAGTTTGCTTTTGTAAAGTTCTGTAAAATCCATGTTACCTCCGTAAATTTTAACTGATAAAAAGTATCACATAAGTAAAAATGTGATTTATAATCACCACAACACATAAAACTTGTGGTGATTTTCGATAAGTATACAGGAAAATGAAAATTCTGTAAATAGATAAATGAAAATATTTGTTAGAAAATGAATATAAAACCACATTTTGAATAAAATTTGTATATTTTACCATAGCTTGATTAAAAATTATATGTGTGATAAAATAGGTTCAGTGCCTAAGGAGGTGCTGAAGGTGAACAGCGAAATAAAAGAATTGTTATATAAAGTAAAAAGCGGAGAAGTTTCTGTTGATGAGGCGCTTCTTGCCATAAAAAAAGAACCTTTTGATGATATAGGCTACGCAAAGGTTGATATTCACAGGCAGGTGCGTCAAGGAGCACCTGAGGTTATTTACGGTGCCGGAAAAACTCCCGATCAAATTATCGGAATCGTTGATTCTATGTTAAATCACGGAGTAAAAACCATTCTTATAACAAGGCTTTCTGAGGAAAGCGCAGATGCAATATCTCATAAATTCTCTCTTGATTATCGTAAAGAGGCAAGGATAGGTATTATCGGTGAAATTCCAAAAGCGAACGGAATAGGTAAAATCGTTATTGCTACAGGGGGCACATCGGATATTCCCGTTGCGGAGGAAGCTGCAGTTACTGCCGAGGCCCACGGCAATGAGGTAGTTCGTCTTTATGATGTAGGAGTTTCAGGCCTTCACAGAACTTTAACTCACATGGATGATATTATGGGCGCATCTGTAATAATAGCAATAGCCGGTATGGAGGGCGCCCTTGCAAGTGTAATAGGCGGCCTTGCGGATTGCCCGGTAATTGCCGTGCCTACAAGTGTTGGCTACGGATCTTCATTCGGTGGGCTTTCGGCATTGCTTTCAATGCTCAATTCCTGTGCAAGCGGAGTGTCCGTCGTTAATATTGATAACGGATTCGGTGCAGGCTACCTTGCCGGAATGATAAATCACATGGAGGCAAAGAAATGAAAACTTTGTATCTTGATTTAAGCATGGGTGCCGCCGGGGATATGCTTACAGCTGCCCTGATTGGATTATTTGATAACCCCGATGAAATTATTAGAGAATTGAATAATCTCAATATTCCCAATGTGGAGTTCATAAAAGAATCTATTGAAAAATGTGGAATAATCGGCACTCATATAAGAGTAAAAATAAATGGTGAAGAAGAAACAGGGGAGAATTTTCATGTTCATTCCCACAGCCATAGAAGTTTACAGGATATTGAACACATTATCAAAGAACATATTAACGTTTCCGATGAAGTAAAAAAAGATGTTATAGCCATTTACAATATAATTGCTCAGGCTGAAAGTAAAGCTCATGGCAAAGAAGGGCCCGAAATACATTTTCACGAGGTCGGTACATTTGACGCTATTGCAGATATAACGGCTGTCTCTTTTCTCATAAGAAAAATAAACCCGGATAAAATAATTGCTTCTCCTGTTTGCGTAGGCAGCGGTGAAGTTAAATGTGCTCATGGAATTCTGCCTGTGCCTGCTCCGGCAACGGCCAATATTCTTAAAGGCGTTCCTATTTATGCAGGAAATATAAATGGAGAGCTTTGTACCCCTACGGGAGCGGCCTTAGTTAAATATTTTGCTGATGAATTCAGTGAAATTCCTCTTATGATTCCCGATAAAATCGGTTACGGAATGGGTACAAAAGATTTTGAAAAAGCTAACTGTGTCAGAGCAATTTTAGGATCGACAGAAGATAAAAAAGATACAATAATTGAACTAAAATGCAATATAGACGATATGACGGGTGAAGCTATAGGCTTTGCAGTGGATGAGCTTTTTTTGCTTGGCGCTCTTGATGTGTTTACAATACCCGTAGGTATGAAAAAAAGTCGCCCCGGAATACTTCTTACGGTCATTTGCAAACAGGAAGACAAAGTCAGATTTGTAAAAGCAATTTTTAAGTACACCACAACTCTCGGAATAAGAGAAAATGTTTGCAATCGTTATATCTTAAACAGAGAAACAAAAACTGTTCAAACAAAGTACGGTGAAATAAGAAAAAAGATTTCTGAAGGCTATGGAGTTACAAGAGAAAAATATGAATATGACGATATATCTCAAATAACAAAAAATGAAAATAAATCCATAGAAGAAATATTAAATAATCTATAAGCAAAAAGACTGTATCACAGAAAAATCAAGTGATACAGTCTTAAATTTTTTATGCATTGCCGAGGAGCATGCGGTCGTTATCAAGAGCTTTGCCGGCAGCTTCTTTAAATTTATCAAGAAGGTCATTTACTGTAAGCTCATCTCTTGCTTTTCCGCTTTCGTCAAAAATGATTTTGCCGTCATTCATCATAATCGTTCTGTTTCCGAGGGAGAGAGCGGATTGCATATTGTGGGTAATCATCATACATGTTAAATTTTGTTCTTTAACAATATTTTCCGTAAGCTCAATAACCTTTTCAGCTGTAGCAGGGTCAAGGGCGGCTGTATGCTCATCAAGAAGTAAAAGTTTTGGTGGATTTATTGTTGCCATCATCAAAGTGAGAGCTTGTCTTTGACCGCCTGAAAGCGTACCTACAGGGGAGTCCATTCTGTCCTCAAGTCCCATTTTGAGAAGTGACAGCTTTTCACGGAAGATTTCTTTATCCTTTTTTGATACAGATGAAAGCCATCCGCCATGGCCGGCAGCAAGGGCTAAATTTTCGCCTATGCTCATTCCGGGGGCACTGCCCTTCATCGGGTCTTGAAACAGTCTGCCGATTTGACGAGCTCTTTTATGTTCACTGAGCATGGTAATATTTTTACCATCCAAATATATGGAGCCGCTGTCTGTATAGAATGAACCTGCTATTGCATTAAACAGTGTGGATTTTCCCGCACCGTTTGCACCGATAATCGTAATAAAATCTCCGTCATTAACCTCAAGTGAAAGATTATCAATGGCGGTTTTTGCATTGACGGTGCCGGGATAGAAGGTTTTGGATATATTCTTAATTGAAAGCATTATTCCTCTGCCTCCTTTCCAAAACGAACGGAGAGTTTTCTCTTAAATACAGGGTATTGCTCTTTAAGATAAGGCCCGGCAATTGCAATAATAACAATAGCAGATGATATAAGCTTCAGCATAAATGCAGGCATATCAAACCTAAGGGCTACCGTATAAACAAGCCTGAAAATAAAGGAACCAAGCACAACGCCGATTGCTCTGAGAGGTATTTTTCCTCTGCCGAGAAATGCACCGCCTATAAGTAAGGATGCAAGAGCAACAGTAACCATACCGGAGCCTATGTCTATATTTACGGATTTATTATATTCTGCAAGCAGACAACCGGAAAGACCGGTAAAAGCATTAGCAACACAAAGGCCCACAATAGTGGTAAAAACAGGATTGATTGAAGAAGATTTTACCATATCCGGATTATCACCCGTAGCTCTTATGGCAAGTCCTAATTTTGTTCTGAGGAATAAACTGAGAAATACTATTACAAGCACCACGGCAATTAAAATAACAATAAGTGCCGAGTAATTTTCCAAGGTTGTGCCTGTTAGTTTTTCTTTGAGCTTGGTAAATACCGTTTCAGTTCTGTTCATATTGAGAAGAGAACTTTTTCCCATAACAGCAATATTTACGGAGTAAAGCCCGGTGTTTACGATTATACCTGCAAGCAGGCTGTTAATTCCCATTTTTGTTTGCAAAAATGCGGTAATAAATCCGGATAGCACACCTGCGCCCATTGCGGCAAGTATTGCAAGATACGGGTGACCTGCAATGGCCACAACCGCACCTACGGCTGCCCCTAAGGTGAAACAGCCGTCTGTGGAAAGGTCGCAAACATTCAGCATGGTATAGCTTAGAAAAAGGGCAAGCACCGTAAGAGAGCTTATAAGCCCCAGTTCCAAAGCATTTTGTGTTAAGTTAAGAATGGTGGCAAATGACATTATAAAATCACCTGTTAAAATCAGTCTTCAAAAGATTCTGCTGTTTGGATGGATTCAACCTTTGTGCAATAAGGAGCAAATGCTGCGGAAACATCGTCATAGTTAAGGCCGAGAGCTGCGCAAACATCAGTGTTTACTGTTGCGGTACCATTATCAAAAGTCATAACGGCGGTTGTGGCAGGGGAAGCACCGTCAACAAGAATAGTCTTAATCATATTAGCTGTTTCAACGCCGAGGTTTGCATAGTCAACGCCGTAGCCCATGAACGCACCGTTAAGAGCAAATGAATCTGCGCCTGTGTAGTGCTTAATGCCTGCTTCTTCAAAAATTTCATAAATTGAAAGTTCGGATTTCATAACAGTGTTATCCGAAGGAGTGAAAACAGCGGTAACCCCTTCATCAGCAAGAGCTTGAGCTGCAAGTTTGATTTCATCAACGGTTGTGCCCGTCTTCTCTATGCATTCAATTCCTTTGCTTTCAAGATATTCTTTAGCTTGTGCAATTGCAGTGGTTGAAGAATCCTGACCTGCATCATAAAGAAGACCTACTTTTTCAGTATCTTCATCCAATGCAAAAATAAGGTTCATAATTGCGTTTGTGTCAAGGTAATCGGATGTGCCGGTAATATTTGCGCCGGGAGCTTCAAGGCTGTCTACAAGGCCTGCGGAAACAGGGTCTGAAACTGCAGCAAAAACAACGGGAATATCTGTTGTTGCGCTTTGCATAGCCATAGCTACAGGTGTAGCAACGCCAACCATAAGATCTACGTCATCGGCAATAAAGTTTGCAATTATCTGTGAAAGAACGTTTGCATCGGCATTGCAGTTATCTTCTTCAATCTCAAAGGTAACATTAAGTTCTTTGCCGAGAGTTTCAAGCTGTGATTTAATGTTAGCTATGATTTGATTAAGTGATGCATCGTCAACATAGTTGCAAATACCTACTTTATAAACGGTATTTGTTGCTGTTGCACTTGAGGTGCTTTCAGTGTCGGTAGATGCGGTGTTACCACAGCCTGCAAAGCAGAGAACTGTGAAAATAACAGCAAGAAGGATTGATAAAAACTTTTTCATAATACTACTTCCTTTCAGAAAAAAATAAAAAACTCCTGCCCAAGCATAATGCTGGGACAGGAGATAATAGATATCCTGCGGTGCCACCCGGCTTGTTGCAAATGCAACCTCTTTTTGCGTACAATCATACGCCGACTCTTTTTACGATAAGTCACACCGTCTCACATACTTAGGTTAACCCTTTCTGCTCGCCCTCAGAAGCCCATTTGCCATATCATTCAATGCTGTGATCTCAGCATCCACAGCTCTCTTTGAATGAAGAGGATATAGCTACTCACTCTTCCTCATCGGTTTAGTGAATTTTAGCACAGCTATATGCAATTGTCAATACTTTTTTTACACTTTTTTGAATATTTGACTGTTGAATTTTATACTTTAAGTTACTATAATGATGTAAGTCTTAAAAGGAGAAAATTATTATGAAAAAGATACTTTCAATTTTTCTGTCAATTATTTTAGTTTTTTCTTGTTTTACTGTTTGTGTAAGTGCAGCGAATTTAATAAGTGATACCTGTGGCGATAAAGCAATATGTGCTTTTGATTCCTCAACAGGTGAGCTTAAAATTATGGGTAACGGTGCCGTTACAAGCTCACCTTGGTCAACCTATAAAAAGCAAATTAAGAGCGTAAAAGTTTCTGATAATATTACATCCATTTGCTCTTATGCTTTCTATGAATGCAGTGCTCTTAAATCTGTTTCTATTTCAAATTCCGTAACGGAAATCGGGGCCTATGCTTTTGCAAATTGCTTTAAATTAACTTCAATTTCTTTGCCTTCATCTGTTACAAAAATTCCTGAGAAAGCTTTTGAAAACTGTCAAGTGCTCACAAGTGTCACGATGGGCAATGTTACGGAAATAGGTGCTTATGCATTTTTCGGCTGCTATGCATTGAATGATATCAAAATACCCGAAAGCATAAATTCTATTGGCGAATATGCTTTTGCAAATTGCTATAAAATCACAAATGTTACGATTCCGTCAGGCGTAAACGTGATCAAAACCGGTACTTTCAGTGGCTGTGGCAGTTTAAAGAGTATTTCAATTCCCACAAGCGTTACAACTGTTGAAAAGGATGCTTTTAAGTCTTGCTCGTCACTAAGCAGTGTTTCATACGGCGGAACAAGAACAGCTTGGAAAAATGTGAATGTCAATGACGGCAACAGTTCTCTTACCTCTGCGGATATTTCTTATTATAATGAAAAAGATACCGATTCTTCAAACGTATTTTCACGCATAGTAAATTTCTTTAAAAATATTTTTAATTCTATTTCGTCATTCTTCAAAAATATATTTTGAATTTTATCTAATTAATGTAAAAATTACCGCCACTGTAATTACAGTGGCGTTTTTTATTTTGTCTGCCTTGGAAAAAAATAACCCCCGGTCGGGGGAGAATAAAAAGCCTTGGCATAAAAAGCCCCCCATGATATAACTAAAGCGAAGGTTTACCAGCCAAATCACAAAAGGAATGTCATGGAGGTTTTAAGCAATGAAAAACGAATTGAAACAGACAGCACATTCTACCTGCAGATGTGAGAATCACATAGTTTTTGCGATACTATTCTCAATCACACAGAGTTGTACGAATATCAGCACGGCAAAATGCTGATGCACTTCAAGTTTGTTTTTGAGTCCTTGGCAAAGTTGAGCAACCCCGGAGAGTACATGCGCTATTACCGTCTCCGAAAGAACCTTTCTACCCGCCAGCTTGCCGAAAAGCTGCACATTGTACCTGCGACGATGCTTGGTTATGAACAAGGACGATTCCCGATACCGTATGAGATAGCGGTTGCACTGGCTGATACGCTGAAAATGCCCCGTAAAGCAATTTTTGATGATTTCTGCCTTTTTATTGATACCCCTTATACAGAACGGCTGCATATAATCAGAAAAAGTTATAATCTCAGTCAAGTTGAATTTGCCGAAGGAGCAGATATTGCACCGAGCATCTATGCCAAATGGGAATCCGGCTGCCGTCGCCCATCACGGAAGATGTACTACAAATTAAAAAACACTTATCCTGAAATATGAAAACAAGCGTACTTGTCCGATTATGGATAGGTACGCTTGATTTTTTATCCGCACATTCGATTACTTCTGCTCTCTACGGTATAATGACAGTAGAAAATCGAAGGAGGGGCAGTTGATGAAACAGAAATATTATCTTGCGCTTAGTACTGAGGAATGGCGGCTTATGATTCACTGTTTGAACAATTTCCGCAATCGGCTTATTTTGGAAGGCAGATATACCGATGCCGTGGATGAGGTGCTTATCAAAGTTGCAAACGCAAAAGCAAAGAAATTCAAGCTTGTAGAACGGAGGGTGTGATTATGGACAGGTACATTTTTGATGAGAATAACGGGCTTTGGTATGAGTTACAAGGGGACTATTATCTGCCTTGTCTGAAACTGCCGGATGAGGAACAACCGATTGGAATATGGGGACAGCGGCACAGGCGGTATTTGAGAAATCATCGCAAAGCGGTCTATGCCGACCTGCTCACGAGTGGCAAGCTGAACGGATATCTTGCTGACATTGACCGTCAGGCGGAGGAGATGTTCTCACGGTTGGTAAATCAGCTGGCGGAGGCTGAGAGTGTTACCGAAAAGCTGAAAGCCGAAGATGTGATGACTTGGGTTGGAAAAATGAACAACATCAGAGACCGTGCAACGGAGATTGTCAATGCGGAGCTTATTTTCGCATAAGCACAAATTCATAACGATACAGGCTGAGGGAGAAGGTGTGAGGACCTTCTCCCTTGAACTTTTTGCTGTAAAATAAACGTTTTCTTTCACTGCAAGCCGTTTTGAATGCGAAAAAAATCAACATTTTCTCATCTGAATGAATATTTTTTTGAAAAAGCGATTGAAATTTCTCGAAATTTCTGATATAACACTTGTGTATAGACATGGGGCAGGGGTTATTGCACCCTTTCGCCACTAAAAATTACGAAGGGAGGACTTGACAATGACGATGGGCAGATGCGACAATCTTATCGGTTCGGTTCGGTTCGGTTCGGTTCGGTTCGGTTCGGCAGGAGCATAGCGCCCTTTTCTCGGTATGTCAAGTCATATCTCATAAAAATTTCAGAAAATTTATCGTCGGAGACGGGGCTAATTGCGCCCTGCCTTCGGCTTTTTTGTATACATTAAAAGGCGGTGGTGCCTTATGGTAATGCTAAGGCCGCCGTCAAATAATGCTTGAACGGCTAAGAATAATAGCTCCTCTCGGTGTGTCCGCTGCCGACGGAAAACCAAAGGCGGACAAATCTCAAAATTTTGGAGGTGCAAAAATGAAAAAGAGAGTATTCAGCGTTTTCCTCGCGCTGATGATGGTGCTGTGCCTTGTGCCGACCGTGGCGATGGCAGAAGGAAACAGCGGAACGGCAGCAGCAAAATTCACCCTGACTACGGACAACATTGAAAGCACTCCTGCTGATGTTGAATATGACGGCAAGGAACATAAATGGGTGCCTAGACTTGTAGACAAGGATGGAAACCAGTTATGTGAAGGAGTCGACTATGTTGTAACCTACAACAGAGACGAATTCGTGAGTGCCGGATCAATCTCTGTGACAATCACGGGTTATGGAAATTATACAGGAGAGTTGACACAATCGTATGAGATTACCGCCAAACCTCTGACGGTCATAAGCGTTGCAGTCGAGAATAAACTGTACGACGGCACAAATACGGCAAGCTTCAGCGGCACACCGGCATTAAACGGCGTAGTGGCAGGCGACGATGTGACACTTGTAAATGGTACACCGAGCTTTGCGGATATCAATATAGGTAATGATATCGCTGTCAATTTCACCAAATTTCAGCTGGACGGCGACGATGCAGGCAACTACACGCTGACCCAGCCGGACGGCATCACTGCAAGTATCGGTATCTATACCGCCACCGGCGAGGAATACACTGCCACTACCAGTGACTGGACAAACGAGGCTTTCATGATAACCGCGGCGGACGGCTGGAAAGTATCCACCACCAATACCGCAGACGGCGAATGGCGTAACGGCCTGACTCGCTCTGAGGAGACAGAAGATGGCAGCCTGACCTTCTATGTAAAGAACACGGATACAGGCGTTATCTCCGAAGCCATCACCAAGACCTACAAAATCGACAAAACAGCGCCCACCGGCAAGATCCGCATCGATGAGCAAAACGCATGGCAGAAGTTCTTGAATACCATCAGCTTCAACCTGTTTTATAAAGATGAGCAGGCCGTGACTATCACGGCATCTGACAGTGCCAGCGGTGTTGATACCATCGGGTATCTCTTAACCGATGAGGATCTGGGTATCGAGGCACTTGCAGAAAAGACGTTTACCGATTACAGCAATCCGGTGGGCATCAAGCCGGATGATAAGCTTATCGCATACGCTAAAATTACCGACAAGGCGGGCAATGTGACTTACCTCCGTTCAGACGGCATTGTGCTGGATTCGACCGCTCCCGTTATAAGCGGAGCAACGAATGGCAGTACCCATTGCGCTGCTGTAACGCTTACCATCACGGACGATTATCTGGGTACCGTGCAGTTAAACAGCGAAACGGTATCGCTGACAGACGGCAAACTGACGATTGCGCCGAAGGCGGGCGAGCAGACCGTGACAGCCACCGATAAGTCCGGCAACAGCACGACTCTCACCATAACCGTCAATGACGGCCACAGCGGTGGCACGGCAACCTGCAAAGAACAAGCCGTCTGTCAGATCTGTCTGCAGCCTTATGGCAGCACAAATCCAAAAAATCATACAGGCTCGTTAGGCGAATGGCAAACAAATGAAACACTGCATTGGAAGATATATTCGTGCTGCAATGCGCAGTCGGAAGTTGGTAGGCATACGGACTCTGATAATGACCATATATGCGACATCTGCGGTTATGATAAACTCGGCGTACATGCGGACGCTGACAAGGATCACAAGTGCGACTATGGATGTGCCACACTGATTGGTGAGTGCGTTGATACAAATCTCGATCATCACTGTGATTACGGCTGTGGCAAATATTTCGGAGAGCATGCGGACAACGACGATGATCATAATTGCGATTACTGCGGGCAGAAAATTTCGGAACATTCGGGTGGCACGGCTACCTGCAATGAAAAAGCAATATGTGATGTATGCCGTGAGGCATATGGAGAGGAAAACCCGAATAATCACGCAAATCTCAAGCAGTTCCCCGAAAATGCCGCAACTGCTGCCGAAGAAGGCAATAAGGAATACTGGTATTGCGACGGCTGCAAAAAATATTTCAGTGATGAAAATGCTGAAAATGAGATCGAGCTTAAAGACACCGTAATCGCAAAGCTTCCTCCCACAATCATCGAAGAGGACGGAAAGAGCGTGACCGAAGGCGAAAAGAAGGAACTTACATTCACCTTTGACACAGATATCGGAGATACCGTCCGTGCGGAGCTTTACGGCAAAACGCTTGACGCCGAAAACTACACGACAAATCCCGACGGCACCGTAACTCTGAAACCCGATTATGTTGCCACTCTTTCCGCCGGCGAGCATATGCTGAGCATCGTTTCCGGAAACACGACGGCAACGGCGAAAATCACCGTAAACGAAAAGACTGAGGAAAGTGGCAACAAGGAGGACAATACTAAAGAAAGCGGTTCGAAGGAAAGCAACACCGAGAAAAACACCGATGTGACCTCTCCTAAAACCGGCGATAACAGCAATATCTTCCTTTGGCTGGCTCTGCTCTTTGTAAGCGGCGGCACAACTGCGGCAATGTTTGCCGGCAGAAAGAAAAAACGCGCTGAGTAAATCTAAATAAGTCTTAAACATAGCGACAGCCCCACTCGGAATCAAGAATATTTCTTGACTTCGGGTGGGGCTTTTTCTGTTTGTATAGCTAATGTCTACTGAACAAATGCCGACACAAACACAGGCAAGGCGATACAGCTTGTGAATGAAGGGACAGCCACAAATATCATCGGTGGGCAGGCAAGTAACATTTATTTTGGCACATACGAGCAGAGCAGCGCCGGAGAGGGCGCCTATAATATCGACCCCATCAAATGGCGTGTGCTTGCAAATAACGCAGACACAAAGCAACTATTCTTACTCTCCGACCAAGCCCTTGATACAGTTAAATATCATACTGAAAGTGAAGCTGTAACATGGGCAACAAGCACTATTCGTTCATGGCTTAATGGTCTTGCCGAAAATAAAGGCAAGGGAGATAATGCCATTGACTATAAAGACGATAATTTTTTGAAAAATGCCTTTTCTGCCAAAGAGCAGACAGCTATTGTAGAAACGAAGGTTATCAACAAAGTTAACCCGACATATAAAACAGCAGGCGGCGAGGATACCAACGATAAGATATTTCTTTTATCTATTGATGAAGCAAATAACAAGGATTATTTTACAGACAGTGCTACAAGAATGTGTGTTCCCACGGATTATGCAATAGCACGGGGAGCATATAAAGATGATAGTTACAAAGTAGATGGTAAGACCACTTGTTGGTGGTGGTTGCGGTCATCCGGCCTCCATAGTTATAACGCTGCTGATGTCTACTGTGACGGCGGTGTAAGTTACATTGGCGGCTATGTGAACAATGACTATGGTTGTGTTCGTCCGGCTTTTAACTTAAATCTGGAATCTGTAATCTTCACATCTGCCGCCGTAGGCGGTAAAAAATCTGCTACCGGCACAATTTCTAAAATTGCCGATTATTCCGGA
>CAVJRM010000012.1:0-57740 GCA_963652165.1 bacterium
ACAATAGTAGAAATTATAAAGGGTTATTAAACAAATAGGTGTATAATTCTTCTATCAGCAATCTACAATAGTAGAAATTATAAAGGGTTATTAAACGGTAAGTGTCTTACCGGAAATAGATAATATCTACAATAGTAGAAATTATAAAGGGTTATTAAACCCTTGTTTTGTGGAAACTACACATATATATTCACATTGTTATATGCTACTGATGTATAATTTGCATAAATAATCATCATTTAATAACCCTTTCTAACACTTATTTTACACTATAAGACGGAGGTTTGCAAGTTTTATATCACAATTATCCCACAATCCTCATTTTTTGCATAACCGTATTTCTGCATTTTGCAGGAACTGCTCATTTGGAAAACATAAACAGAGTCTTCTTCTGTAAAATCCTTTGAAAACTTATCTTCAATTTCGTGAGAAACAATATCCAATAATCTTTCACTGTTCTGAATCTTAAAAACGGAATATTGAAGTCTGCATCCGTATTTTGATAAAAATTTTGCAAATTTAGTGCGAAGTTTATCATTTGCAATATCATAGCTTACAATTATCATCGTTCTATCCTCCATTCCGGAAAGTCGGTGTCAAGTTTGCCACGCATAAAACATCTGTAAACATCCCTAATATAGATAAACATTTCTTCTTTATATTCCCAAATTGCTCCCATAAAAACAGCACAGTATTCAGAAGATTTTTTATATTTAAGGCACCATTTACCATCATAAATTTCAAAATCTTTTTCCTGAAACATTCCAAGATTTATGGCTTTTTTCACCTGCTTATCTATTATGACTCTAAAAGGCTCAACCATATCACACACAAGAGATTTTCGCATATAAAAAAGCCTATGCAAAACACCGTAATATCTATCAAACCCATATATAGACAGCAGGCAATCAATATAACAAAACAAAATTGTGTACCCTATATCCAGCAGAGCATTAGTCATATCAAACTTAATTCGCGGCTTTCTGCCATTCCAAATAACATTATCAAAATAATTTTTGAAATAAACCTTTGAGGCACTTCCTTCAACACCCATAACGCTTTGCACCGAGTTGCAATTATCTATCTTTCTTATATAAGAATCAAGATTTTTAATTGCAATTTTAACATCTTCACTTTTATCTCTGATAGATGCAAGCAGGCTCCTTTGGTTTTGTATTTTGTTTTTTGTAATGCTGATTGCCGCTTGCAGCCCATCATAATTATATTGATTTCTGCGAAGCATTGTATTTGCCTCGGCGAAAGCACTTATAGTTTGATAAGGTCTAATGGAATTAGTTAAAAATACAATAGAAACTCCGAATTTTTTAACTCTTTGAATCAGCCCGCTTGTGATTGTAATATGACCGATTATAAATATTGCAAAAAGCTGCCGACAGATAACTTGTTTAATAATTTTATCATCAGCATCCCTAACTACAACATTGTCGTTTTTGAAAGATAATTTTTGACCTTTTTTTGTTTCCAAAATAAGAATTTGCTTAAAAGTAAAATCATTTACAGAAATCATAAGAAAATTCCCCTGTCACAGTATGGCGAGTATATGCAGTGAGCGCATTTTTCACCATTTTCCTGCGTAAAATTTGTAATGTCAAAATTTTGCATTGCTCTTATGGTAGATTCAAATTTTTCAAATAATTCCTTGTTATTTTCAGGCAAATCAATAGGGTGGCTTTTATTGTCATCTATGCTGTATATTACCAACTGTTCAATCTTATATCCCATTTCAGTCATAGCAAAATATTGACCGTATAGCTGATAAATATAGCCGTCATAGATTACTTTAACTTTTTTCTTTCGCTCAACTAAGGTTTTTGTTGGTTCATTATAAATATCAATTTTACCTATTAAATTATATTTCTCGCAATACACTTCCAAACCTTTTATTGTTTTTGCAACCGAATACGTCTTATTATCTACCGACTTATGAGCATTTAAGCCATCAATTTGGTCGGTAGAATAATAAGACATTTTTTCCACATCTCCATAAAGCCCGTGAAAATATATTGAAACAGGGCAAAATATAAAATCATTAAGAGAAGTGATAGTTATGGGATTTTCACTCATAGCGTTTGAGCATACTCAAGCCATTCAGCATTTTTTATGCTTAAATTAAGGCTTGCATCCTCGCTGCTTTTTAGATTTTTAATTGCCATTAGAGCCTTGCGCGCAATATTATATGCGCCGTTTGCGTCTGCATCACATGGCAACTCGCTATTTGTGCCATAGTTTCGGCTGTCATAAAAATCACCATTGTTATTTCTTACCGGAGAAATCAAGTAATCAACATCTGTGCCGGTGATGCTATTTCTCATTTGCAAGGTTAAAGAAAGGAGTTTGGTAAGTGATTGGAAAAACTCTTTTGAAGATTGAGATGTAATTTGACCTTTAAGATTATCTTTGTAATTGATACCAAACTTTTCAAACAAGCTCTTAAATTCATTTGTCAGCATAACGGTTTCATTATCCCATTCATTATTTTTACTTGGATTTCTGAATGTTTTTATTCTTTCTCCGTTGGTACAAACGATCCACTTTTGCTTATAACTGACTCCACAGTTGGCAAACTCACCATAGTCTAAAACAAATTCAAACAAATCTTCTTTTTCGTTATATATTATATCGTCAAACTTGGAAAAGAACTCAACGGAGGAATCCACAGATTTATACTTAGGCTTTAAGAGGTCAACAAATCCTGTAACAGGGTCTATTTTACTTGTAAGCCATGCTGGAACATAAAAAACAATACCGTTTTGCTTCCCTTTATTCTTTTGACTTTCTACGCCGCCTGTAAGCTGATATGCTTTCAGCAAACCACCGTTTTCAGATGGTTTGGCTCTTTTATCAACCAAATAATTTAGCTTTGTCACAAGCATATTTTCAAATTTTTGATAGACCTGTTTATCAATTTTCTTTCTGCTGTTAATAAAACCACCATTTAAGTCTTCCATAGCTATAACAGCATCATATTCAACGGCAAGTTCACAAATTTCATGAACGACCTGACTTACATAGCCTTCTTTTAATTCTTTAATATTGCCAATGGTTTTCCAGCTTTTCCTTGCTGAATCTCTTTCTTTTTCACGAGTGTCAAGAAGCCAGTGATAATCCACTGAATAACCATTTTCAGATTCAATAACATTAAATGATTTTTGCTTTACTATGTTCTCATTTTCATCAATTATAGAAACATAGATTAGATTTCTTTCGCCTCTGTCAATTCCGATTACATAATGCTTATCTGCATTTTTTAGGCTATCGTTAATTGCACTATTAAGCTGTGAAAAAGATGAAGCCTTAAAATTAAGCGTAATGGGAATATGTATGAAAAACTGTCTTTTTGTATAGCGCTTATCTTTGATTAAATCATAATCAAAAGTGCTTGTTTTCTTATTATTATCAGGATTTTTATTTTCTATTGGCTGATTTTTGGGGTGAATAATCATTTCATCTTTTGAAATACTCGCTTCACGGTAGAACATTTCCGCACCGCCACTTAATTTGTAGACAACATCATTAAGGTTGCGCTCATCAAAAAGCATTTTGAAATAAAGGGTATGTAAATTAGGTGTACCATGACTGCTTTCGGAAAAGTCTTTACTGTAAATTTGGAAAAGGTATAGTTTGCCTTCATCGGCAAGTTCAACCAAATGCGAAAAGTTTATTTTCTCTTTCAAAATCTGATAACAAGAATTTATGGTATCATTGTAAAATTCCGCAATATCATTATAATCTTCTGAATTTTTCCAACAATAATTATAATGCGAATAATCGGAATGTTTGCTGAAGCCCTCTTTGAAATAATCAATGAGTTTTGTTAAGGATTCCTTATACTTTTCAGGATTCTTTTTTCTATATTCGGTTTTGAACCAGCCATTGTCATAAATTTCAATTACATCTTCAATAGGAAGGTTATATTCATTAACAGCCGGTGCATAGCTTGTGCCTTTTGACCTTATAAACAATCTAGGAGTATTCTTATTATCCGGTTTTTGAAAATCATAAACCAAACGGTTGGCAGAATCAGAAGCTGCATTTTCTTTTAAAAAGGCTATATCTTCCTTACTTAACTTTTTGTCAATGATTCCAAGATAATATTTTTCTTTCTTTTCAAATAAAATTGCGTCATCGGTACCATAATCATTCTTTTTAGCCCATCCGGTCATAAAGCTGCTGCAATCAAAGGTGAGCTTTATTTTATCAGAGGAATATGGCTTTTTGGCAACATAGTTTCTGACTTTATTGTATAAATTATCTACAATTTTGATTTCATCAATAAGAGGCAGCAATTTACCGTAAAAAACATCGTCTTTATATTCTTCTTTACCTGTTCCGGACAGGGAAATAACAAGTTTTTCAAATTCTTTAATGCTGTCAAGCAGATTTTTGATAAGTTCAACGGCTTTGTCATTTTGTGAAAGCCGCTTTTTGACGGTGTATTCGTTTGTTAAAAGCTCTTTTGCAGCATTGTAATTGCGACAAATGTTTTCTCTTAAATCAGAAACAGTGCTTTGATAATAATCGCAAATATTTCCACTGCCGTTTCCAAGCTCTTGTAATCTATCTATTGAAAAGCTATTGATTTTTTTATAATCTTTCAAACGGTTTTCAAAATATTTATCATTTTGCTTTTTGCCGGAATTGATTTCATCATATTCGTTATTCCAATTATCAGAAATAACCGACCAATTACCAAACACTTGCTGCGAAAGATTTGTAATATTTTGACCTGCACAAATATAGATGCCGACGGTATCATAATCACTTACAGAGCCGACAATATCAGCAGACTCTTTGATTGCAATGCTGAGATTTTCATTAAAAATTGTATTTACAGCTGTCAATAATTCGTTATCACTTTCAAAATTTTCAAGAACGAAAGAGAATGATTCTCTGTCACTTAAAATTTGCTTATATAATGGCTTCAACAAGGGAAGTCGCTTGCTCTTATCGGATTTGGCAATTTGTTGGTTATATAAATTCACATATTCATTAACGCCTTGAACTTTTGTGCCATCACTGTTTGTATAACCACCGATGAAGTTATTATATTTGTCTATACATGATTGTGATAATGGGAAATTATAACTATCAAGTACAAAAGCATCTTGCACTCTCATTCCGTTAATAAGCTCAAAATCCGAATTTAACTTTTCAAAATTGCCTTCTGGTAAAGCACTAACAATCTTTTCAAAGTTTCTTCCGTTGTCAATAAATTTAGGTAAGTTGTCGTTGATGCAACGGTAAGAAACAGCTGTACTTTTTTCTTCTTCGCTGAATACATTTTCACGGTTTTTGAAAAAGCCTACAAAATATGTGGAAAATTTTTCAAAAGAATGAACAAGCTCTTTATCATTTTCTTCGGTAAGGAAGCCAAGCAAATAATTTCTGATTAAATCTTTCCCCAAAATTTCTTTGGTGTTTTCAAAAAGACCTGCTATTGATTTTCTAAAGCCGTCTTCCAAATCTCTCATTTGCTTATTATCGGCGTCTTCTTTTTGAGATTTGGAATACAAATTGACATAAAGACTGAAATTATCCGAATCAAGCTGTTTACCGCATAATGACTTCTCCAAATAATGCCTATAGTACTCATCCATAAGTTTTTTTACTTTTTGAGAGTTTTCAAGTCTTTCTTTATCCTTTTTAAGCATCTCGTTTTTTTCAAAGTTTTCTTCTGTTTTACCAACGGGAATCAAAGAAAAACGAAGTGTTTTGGATAAGGATGTCCTGTTAATACATTTTTCTTTCATAAAAGCCTCCATCAAATTCAAATTTATGTTAATAAACCAATGTTTTTATGCTATAAATACATTTTACCATATAGAAAAATTTTGTAAATAAAAACTTAATATGCCATTTTTATTATATAATATAGTATACCACATTTATAGTCCAATAAAACGGACTGAAAGCATACTTTTTGAAAAAATTAATAAAATTTCAGAAGTTTTTTATAAATTTCGCAAGAAAATAAGGCAAATAAAGTTTTAATTGTCAAAGTTCTGTAAAAAAACAGCAGTAGCTCTGTAATGGAGTTACTGCTGATTGCCACTTAAATTATATCAAGATTTTTAATCTTCTAATTTTATTGTATCTGTTTTGAAGCTCTTGTTATCATCAACTTCATAAACACGAATTTCACAGTTGCCGGGAAAATCCTTGAAATATGTTTTAGGTGGGTTTTCATCAAGCTGATGGTACATAACTCGGATTAAATTCCCGTGACTTACAATAAGCACATTTTCATAATCATTCTTTTTCAAATCTTCAAGAAATGCTCTTGCTCTTTCAACTATATGCCCGTGCTTTTCAACGGTTTTCGGGGCTGGAAGATACTGCTGAAAAAGGTAATAGAGCGTCATTTTTACGCCGAGAGCCGTATATTTTTTAAGCTCATATTTACCGAAATTCACCTCAATAAGCCTATCGTCAATTATAAGCTCATTTCTATCTACTCCGGAAAGAATGGAGGCTGTTACCTGCGCTCTGTCAAGCGGGCTTGCATAAACAGCATCAAAATGCACATTCTTAATCTTTTCGTGCATTCTTTCGGCTTGCTCTATTCCCTTTTCATTGAGAGGCTCATCCGTAATGCCCTGCATCAGCTTTTGAGCATTTAAGGCAGTTTCACCATGCCTTGCAATCCATATTTTCATATTTTCACCGTTAAACAAGCTCTATATCGGAATAAATTGCATAGTGGTCTGAATAAAATTGACCATCTATAAGTTTATCCACAACATCAAATTTATTTGCTTTAATTGTGGCTTTATCTATGAAAATAAAATCTATGATATATCCACCCTCTTCGGGCTTAAAATCGTGATAAGTGCAAGCATCATCGGTTTCCTCAGCCAAAAGCCTTGCATCCCCCATATTTGCACTTACCATAGTTTGATAGCAATCAGAGCCTTGGTCCACATTGAAATCACCGGTTACAACAACGGGAGTACCGTTAAATGATGCAGCCTTTTCCTGAATCATTTTTACGCCGTTTACACGAGCCTCAACGCCAACATGATCAAGGTGAGTGTTAATATGAACATAGCTGTCACCTGTGGAAACATCCGTAAGGTTTACATAAGTTGCAATTCGTTTGCAGGCGGCATCCCAGCCCTTTGAAGGCACATCGGGAGTTTCGGAAAGCCAAAAATATCCGCTATCCGAGGGAGTGAATTTATCTTTAAGATAGAAAACGGCTGAATATTCTCCTTCTTTTTTGCCGTCATCTCTGCCAACGCCTACATAATCATAATCGGGTAATGCTTTGCTGAGAGCTTCAATCCACAGCCAATGAGCCTCTTGCACGCCGAATGAATCGGGGGCAACCTCTTTAATCATTTTAATAACAAGAGGAATACGCTTATAAATGCTGTGGTCATCGTCACCCCAGCAAAGAACATTTGTGCTCATTACTCTGTATTTGCCGTTTTCTTTCATAAACTTTTCGCCTTCCTTAAATGTAAGATTTACTATGATCGGATGGTGGTCTGATGGGTAGATACCGTTGTACTCTTTGAAATCTACTTTATAACTTGCAACGGATTCCACATAACCATTCACAAAAACAAAATCAATGGGTTTAGTGCGATTTTTGGTTTGAAATGCGGAATAACCGTGGTAAGTGCCTACATCCATAGTATCGGCAGCAAGTTTTTTAGTATCCTGCATACCGCTTTCAACAATACGATTATACATATCGCTGCCTTCATCATCATTCAAATCGCCTGTGAAAACAACGGGTATATCCGGGCAAATTTCCGCAATTTTTTTGCTTACAAGAGCAGCGGATTCAAGACGAGCTACTACGCCGATATGGTCAAAATGGGCGTTAAAGTGGGCATAAGTGAAGCCTGTTTCTTTATTTTCAAGCACTGCATAAGAGCAAACACGGTTAAGCATTGCATCCCAGCCTTTTGAAACTTTATCGGGAGTTTCGGAAAGCCAAAATGTGCCGCCCTGAATAAGATTATATTTTTCTTTAAGGTAAAATACAGGGCTTGCTTCACCTGTATTATTTTCATCCCTGCCTACGCCTACATAAGCATAATCTGTAAGAGATTCGGAGAGGATTGACATCCAGTTTTCATTTGCTTCCTGAAAGCCGACAGAATCAGGCTTATAGCTGTTAACGGTATCTATAATTCCGTCTTTTCTGTTTTCAATGGAATATTTACCAACGCCGGAAGTTTTAAGGTTATAGGTCATTATGACAGAATCTTGCCTGCCATCATTTTCTTTAACTCCGTTGGGGTTTACACTTGTAACCGCCGTGGGAGTATAAAACAGAGAGGCAAAAGTCATATAAATTGCTGTTAAAAATGCCATTATTTTGTAATACATATTATCCCTCCACAAAATCTTTAAGGCTTGAAATATCAATTAAATCTATATTTGATGCAGTTTTGATTACATTCAAAACTTCGCTGCACATTTTATGCGTTCCGCCGATTTCGTCACTTTCCGTGTTAAGCACAATAATCGGGTCGTGAACCGATAACCTAAGAAGGAACCATCCGTTACCATCACGGCAATTTATACGGATGCCCTCATAATTATCATCTGCGGCAGCCCAGCCCTCGTGAGTTTTTGATTCATTTTCAAAAAGAGAAATTATCTTTTCACCTTCGGGGCGAAAATCATCGTATAATATTTTGAATCTAAGCTCTTTTTCTTCCTTTGGCTCGGGGAGTTTTTTTATTAAATCTTCAAGAGTTTCTCCCTTTTTGGCAAGGGCGGCAGCCTCAATTATAAGTTTGGTTATAAGATAAGCTCCGTCATCAAGAAAATAATTCTCCGCAAAAGCAGCATGACCGGAAGTTTCCATAGCAAGTGGGCAATTTATGCCATTTTTGCAAAGCTCAAGCTGTTTATTTATAACATTTCTGTAGCCACGCTTAAAGCGAAGATGAACGCCACCGTTTGCTTTGATAAACTTTGCAAGGCCATCGGATGTAACGGAATCCGTAACAATAGTACCACCGGGGCAGTTTTCAAGGGCAACCTTTGCCGCAAGAGCGACAAGCCTGTTTCTGTTTATGCTGAATCCACCTTTGCCCACACAGGCAGAGCGGTCTACATCCGTATCAAAAATTATGCCGAAATCCGCATTTTCTTTGACTGTAGCATCTGTTATACATTGCATTGCTTCGGCATTTTCGGGGTTCGGTGCGTGATTTGGAAAATTACCGTCGGGGTTAAGATAAAGACTGCCACTAATATTCGCACCGAGAGGGGCAAGAACATCTGTGGCATAAAAACCGCCTACGCCGTTACCTGCATCTACAATAATTTTCATACCCGCAAGAGGTTTATCCCCTGCATTTACGCCTTTTATTATCATATTACGGAGAATTTCGGAATATTTTGCCATAAAATCGCAAGTTTTCACTTCTCCGTTAAGCTCACCGATTGGGTTTTCAATATTGCCTGCATCCTCAAGAATTTTTGCTATATCGGAGCCGTCAAGTCCGCCCTCACGGGTAAAGAATTTAAGGCCATTTCTATCCTTTGGGTGATGGCTTGCGGTAATCTGAACTGCGCCGTCACATTTAAGCTCAACGGTGGTTATGAACATTGCCGGAGTAGAGCAGAGAGAACAATTTATTACCGACACTCCATTACTTTTAAGAGCTTTAATAACAGCATTTTTTATACGCTGGGCAGAAAGACGGCTATCGTGGCCTACGGAAACGGTTAAATTCTCTTTCTCTGTTTTATTTTTCAGAAATAAAACAAATGCCGTAACAGAGCGCATAACCATAATATCACTCATAAAAAGAGGGTTACTTTCATCGCCTAAGGCATAGCCGCGAATATCGCTGCCGCTTTTGAAACGGGAATAATCCATAATCATTCTCCTTCCGAAAAATATTCATCTGCAACCTTCAATAAAAATGTGTAAAGGGGTGAATATGCTTTATAATACCCACGAATTATATCAATAATATTTTCATTTGCTAGGTCATCCAAATCTCCGCTGAACGCTATAAATCCAAAATGCTTTTTATTGTAGTAAGGCTCCATGCCCTTTGGACAACCTTCGGGCATTCTCTTATAAGAATCGCCGTAAAGCAAAGCTCCTGTTTTTTCACATTTTGTTACGGCTTTCTTAAACTCATCGGTATTTTCACGGATATTTTTACGAAGGCAATCCATTACTCCCCTATCCTCGCCAAAAATTCCTATGCCGATATTGTAAGTTTCCTGAGTAACCTCAAACCAAAAGCAAGGGTAATTTTGCCATTTATGCTTATCTCGCATAAACATAACCCAAAGATTATCACGGTAAAGAGATTTATCTTTTGTATAACGATTATCCCTGCGAACGCGGGAAACCATACGAACGGGGTTTGTATTCATAAGAGGGTCAAGTTTTATCATATCCTCGCCGATAATTCCTGCAATTTGGCGAAGGGGAACAATAATTCCCGCCTTTATTTCTTCTTTATGCTCTTCATAAAAATCTTTTGAATTTCTGAATCTGTTATCAGCTAAGAGAAAAAGAGTATCTCTTGAAATGCCGTTATATTCCATTAAATTAAACCTGCCTCTTCCATCTTTTGAGCTGCCATCATAACAGCGGTTTTGCCCGTTGGGAAAGTGATGCCGCCTTGCATCCAAGCTGCATAAGGCTCTCTGAGTGGGCCGTCTGCGGAAAGTTCAATAGATGCACCCAAAATAAACGCACCTGCTGCCATAATAACTTTATCATCATAGCCGGGCATATCCCAAGGCTCAGGGGTAACATAAGAATCCACGGGAGCGCCGGCCTGTATTCCCTCACAGAATTTGCAAAGTGCCTCAGGCGAACGCAAAACAACGGTTTGAATAATATCGTGGCGTTTTTCGTCACTTTTCGGGGATACTTCAAAGCCGAACTGTTCAAAGAGTGCGGCGGCAAAAACAGCGGTTTTAAGGGCATTTGCCGTAACATTGGGAGAATTGAAAAAGCCCATATACATATTTCTGTTTTCGTTAAGAGAACAGCCCACCTCTTTGCCGAGGCCGGGGGTAGTTGCTCTGTATGAGCAAAGTTCCACAAGGTCTTTCCTGCCACAGATATATCCACCTGTGCGAGCAATAGCTCCGCCGGGGTTTTTAATAAGAGAGCCTGCCATAAGGTCTGCGCCAACCTGAGTCGGCTCCAGCTTTTCAGTAAATTCACCGTAGCAATTATCAACCATTACAATGGCATCACATTCCAAATGGACAAGAGCGCATATTTCTTTTATCTCATTAACGGAGAGGCTCGGCCTTACCGCATAACCTCTTGAACGCTGAATGTAAACCATTTTAGGCTTCATTTTGAGAGCTTCTTTTATTGCGGGTAAATCCGGAGAGCCTTTTTCGTTCATAGGCACCTCGGCATATTTTACTTCGAAATCTTTTAATGAGCCTATGTTGCTCTCCCCTGAAATACCGATTGTGGGCAAAATTGTATCGTAGGGTGTGCCTGTAACGCAGAGCATAAGGTCGCCGGGGCGAAGCACACCGAAAAGGGCAACCGTAAGAGTATGTGTGCCACAAGTAAAGGAATGGCGCACCATAGCATCCTCTGCTCCGAAAGTTTCGGCATAAATCGCATCTAATTTATCACGGCCTCTGTCACCGTAGCCGTAACCCGTAGAGCCGTTAAAATCTGCCTCTGCCACACGGTTGTTTATAAATGCGGAAAGGACTTTTTGCTGATTGTATTCGCTGATTTCATCTATTTCATCAAACATTTTCTTTGCCTTTGCAAGAGCCTGTTCAGATGCTTTTGTAACTTTTTCACTGAAATTAAAAAATGACATTTTTACCTCTTGTAAATTCTATTTAAATCTTTGAAAAATTGCCTGTCTGCGTTAAGCAGTTGGTCTTTTGTTACTCTGTAACTCCAATTTCCTTTGGCAACGCCGGGTGTGTTTATACGAGTATCCGAACCGTACATTAAGAAATCCTGCACGGGAATAATTGCCAGCTTGCTGACTGACTTAAACACTTCTCTGATGAGCAGAGGAGAGGCTTTGCCCCAATCGCCACCGGGGAAATTCACATATTCAAGCATTCGCCTGCGTTCATCGTTACTACATTCCCAAAGGTAGCCGAAAATTGTATTATTATCGTGAGTGCCTGTGTAGGCGATGGAATTTTGAACATAATTATGGGGCATGTGGAGGCTGTCCCCATCGCCGAGAAAAGCAAATTGCAAAATACGCATACCGGGGAATCCGCTTTCTTCCACAAGGGCACGAACTTCATCCGTAATATCTCCCAAATCCTCGGCAATTATCAGTTTATCCTCGTTGCCCTCTTTTATGGCGTTAACGAAATCCATACCCGGCCCTTTTATCCACTTGCCGTTTCTGGCGGTAGTTTCTTTCGCATCAACAGCCCAATAAGATTCCACGGCTCTGAAATGGTCAATTCTAACGCCATCAAACATTTCAAGAGTGTGCTTCATTCTTTCACGCCACCACTTGAAATCGGTCTTTTTAAGCTCATCCCAGTTGTAAAGAGGATTGCCCCAAAGTTGACCGTCCGCAGCAAAATAATCGGGCGGAACACCTGCCACCTCATTTGGATAGCCTTTTTCGTTAACCATAAAAATGGATTTATCTTCCCAAACATCACAGCTGTCATCACTTACATAAATGGGAATATCCCCTATTATGCTAACGCCCTTTGAGTTGGCATATTTTTTTATTTCTGCCCACTGGGTGAAAAACTCATATTGAGCAAACCGCCACATATTTAAGGCGTCTGTATCGGTAATTTCGGTTTCTTTCCACTCTTGCCAAGGCTTTAACCCGTTTTGGCTTCTGAGAGTCATAAACCTACAAAAAGATTCTATATGAGGATGCTCTTTCATAAAAGCATCTATTTTATCCGTATCTTTGAAATTTTTACTCGCCTTTTCTAAGAGAGGGAGTCTTTCTTTTGCAAGGCGGTCAAATTCACAAACCCATGGGCTTTTTTGTTTTGCGTTTTCAAGGTCGGATTTTGAGATAAGCCCGTCTTCATAAAGAAGCTCCAAATCCACAAAATAAGGGTTGCCGCCGAATGCCGAAAATGACTTATAAGGGGAATTGTAATCATCCGTAACCGTAAAGGGCAAAACCTGCCACACGGAAAAGCCTTCGTCTTTAATAAAATCTATAAAATCCTTTGCATTTTTACCGAATGAGCCTATGGAATAATCCCCGTAAAGAGAGGAAATATGCATAAGGATTCCGCTTTGTCTTTTCATCAAACATCACCACTCTAGATAATATCACAAAGAAAGATAATTGTAAAATAAAATATAAAACTTTATAGTGATTTTCGGCAAAAATCATCCCGACACAGCAAAAAGCTCTGCCAATTAAGACAGAGCCTTTATTTTTTATTTAATTAAAAGTCTTATGAAAACTTAATACGAGTAGGGAGAAATGAAAGAATGTTGATAAGGCTATTAACATCGGCAGTCTCTTAATTAACTGTTTCAGCGTTTGTTCCCGATGTTTCTTCGGGGAAATCTTTTTCAATACCTGCCTGTAACCACTCAATAATTGCATTATCCCAAGAAAGCTGAACTGTGTTACCGTTACCGCCAACAGTTTTCATTCCCGGTAAGAGTGACCTGTCCGACTGTCTGCAAAGGTTATAATCAATAGTTCCTGCCAATAAATGAGGAAATCCTTAATACAGCTCCGCCTCATTTTATTTATATTTTTGTATGCTCTTGAATTTATTGAAATAAATATAATTGATAATCATAAAATTTCGTTGTATAATCATTCCCGTAACTAAAATCAAAGAGGAACAATAATGAAATATAAATATATAATATGGGACTGGAACGGCACTTTGCTTAACGATGTGGGAGCTGCTCTTGATTCGGTAAACGATATGCTGAAAGCAAGAAATATGCCCCCTATGGATATTGTAAGGTACAAAGAAATAATCGGTGTGCCTATTCGCAAATTTTATGAGAAGTGCTTTGACCTTGAAAAAGAGGATTACAACGAGATTTTAAGGCAATGGAACGAGGGGTATTTAAGGCATTTGCCCGAACATAATCTTACTGAGGGCGTGTCGGAGATGCTTGAATATTTCAAAAAAGAGGGTTGCACCCAGCTTATAGTTTCTTCATCAAACAAAGAACAGCTTATTGCCAATGTGTCAAAATACAACATAGCAGATTATTTTGATGCGATTTTAGGGGCAGACGGCTACCTTGCAGAGTCAAAAGTTCAACGAGCGATAAATTACCTGAAAAGCAAAGAAAAGGGGAACGCTATGGTAATAGGCGACCTTGAACATGATGCTCAAATGGCTGAAGAAATCGGCGCAGATTGTATTCTTTTATCAACAGGTCACGAAAAACTTGAAAGGCTGAAAAATTCAGGCTACCCTGTAATTGACAAAATTACGGAAATTAAAAATTACATATAAGAGAAAGACTGCCACACCGAAATAAAATACAATGTGGCAGTCAATTTTTTATTCAAATAAAGTTTTAAGATATTCGCTGAGAGATGTGGCGAGCTTTTTAATATCAACGCCGGAGGTATTTACAAGCAAATCGTAATACTCTCTCTCGCCCCATTTATGTTCGCTGAAAAATTCATAATATTTTGCACGGCCTTTATCAATTTCAGCCATTTTCTTTTTCATTTGAGCTTCGGTGAGATTTTCATTCTCTGCCTTTCGCTCCATGCATCTTTTCAGCTTGCTTTCGGTATCTGCATAAACAAACACACGGAAGGGGTCAAAATCTTTCAAAATATAGTCTGCGCAGCGGCCTACTATAATGCAATCGGATTTTTGGGCAAGCTCTCTGAGGAGTTTATGCTGCTCGGCATAAATTGTAATACTCTGCTGTAACACGGGGTTTGGAACAGCATAAAAGCTCTGCCTTACATGGATGGGGAAAGCCATACCCGGCTTACTTTCACAAATTCTGCTTACATATTCCTCGGACATATCTGTTCTTTTTGCGATTTCCGCAATAATTTCTTGGTCATAGTAAGCAAAGCCCAATTCATCGGAAAGCCTTTTACCAAGCTCTCTGCCACCACTTCCGAACTCACGGCCGATAGTTATAATATGTTTCATAATGTGCTCCTTTCCGGCAAAGCCGTAGTATATTTCTTTATCATTATAGCACTATAAATTAAAACAATCAACTCTGTAATCGGCATTGCAAACCACAAAATATCAGCATTAAAAATAAGAGGCAAAATAATTATCAATGCACCGCTGATAACAAGGCCTCTTGCAACGGACACAACAAATGCTGCCTTTGGCTTCATTATAGCTTGAAAATAATAAGTTGAAAAGATATTAAAGGGCAAAAGTATAAAAGATATGCCATAGGAACGAATAATACTCGGTGCCATTTGCAAAATTTCTTCTGTGGGAGTCATAAAAATATGAATATAAAGATTTGGGAACGCCATACTTAAAGCAGTCCAAAACACGCCGAAAAATACGGTAGTCCAAATTGAGAGCTTTAAAGTTTCTTTTATTCTTTTTCCTTGACCTGCACCGAAATTCACGGAAATAATAGGCTGAGCCGCCTGACCTACGCTGTATGCACAGCACTGAACAAAAGTGCTTACATTTATAATCGGGCCGTAAATTGCCAAGGCATTTGAGCCAAGATATTTCATAATTTGCCTATTAAAAAGCACGGTTAAAATTCCCATTGCCACATCAATAAAGAATGTTGAAAATCCCGTAACGGATATTTCACGAAGTTTTGTAAAAGGCTTTTCAATTTTAACGAAGCGAAGGGTATTTTTACGGGTAAAGAAGTGAGAGAGCAAAACAGCAAAAGAGATTGCAGCACCTATGGCAGTTGCAAGGCCGGCACCGTAAATCCCCATATCACATGTAAACACAAAGAAATAATCGCCGAAAACATTAAATATGCCGCCGGACAAAACGCCAACCGTTGCAAGGCCGGGGTTGTTATCATTTCTTAAAAAAGCGGCAAGCATTTGATTGAACAAATACAGAGGAAAAACATATTTTATGGGCTGCATATATCTTTTGGCAAGGTCAAGGAGTGTTTCATCTGCTCCGAAAAATGTGAGAATTTGATTTTCAAAAACTATAACCAAAATCCACGCAATCGTCGCAAGTGCAACAGAGCCTATAACCGAGGCAGAAAAACACTGATTTTCTTTGCCGTCATTTTTCTCTTTATCTCCCCTTTTTGTGCTGAATATAACGCTGCCACCTATGCCCATAAGCAAGCCGAGGCTGTAAATAATATTCCACACCGGTGCAACAACAGCAAGGGCAGCTGTGCCATTGGGGCCTTGATATTTACCGACCATTGCCATATCAACAACACCGTAAATGCAAGATATTAAGGCACTGCCGAAGGCGGCAGATAAATATTTGAAATAAAGGCTTTTTATTTTCCCTGTTAATAAATTCATTTTTATATTCCTTTCATATAAAAAGCCGGACAAGGAACAGACATCTCAATCTGCGCCTTATCCGGTTATTGTTTCTTTGAACAACTCACCCTCCGAGCGATCGCCGTGATTATAGCAGGAAAATTTATATAAGTCAAGAATTTTATTATAGAGCTTTATTAAACTTCTTTAAGCCAAACCGACATACCACCGGCTTCACGGTTATCCCAAGCATAATAGGGAATGAGTTTTATATTTTTGCCTACAAGAGTTGTAACGCCGTTTAATATTTCTTCTTTTTGAGGATGTAATACTATATCTTTTGCAAGTGCCATATCTGCGTGGAAATACTCTGTGGGTATGCCCGCATTATCTGTTTCTTCAGCACAATAAATCAACGGGCCCGCTGCAACGGCAACTCTGCCGTCATCCTCACGAACACGGGCATCCGCATAAATTCGGCGAGGAGATATATCCAAAATATAATCGATTACATCCTCGGCTTTTACGGTTACATCACAATATCCGTTATTTGATATTTCTATTGCCTTACCGTTCTTTGTGAGTTTAATGCTCTTACACCAGCCGGGCTGACGAAGTCTTAAAGTGCGCTCGCCCTCAAAATCTTTTGCCACAATATGAATATCACCGTCAAAAGGATATCCTGTTTTTACAATAAGGGTAACTTCTCCGCTTTTGGTTTTGATTTTTGCATTTGAAGAAATAAACTGATTTACGGTAATTACATCACCATCGGTGCAATAAGCATATCCACCTACGGAAGGAATAAAACGCACAAGATTTGTGGGGCAGCAAGAACACCCATACCAAGTTCTTCTGTGGTGATTGCCTATGGATGAAAGTGGATTCTCGTAGAAAAATTTATCACCCGAAAGAGAAATGCCTGCAAGGATTCCGTTATACATTTCCATTTCAACAATATCCGCATATTTACTCTCACCTGTTAAAAGATTCATACGGTGATTCCAAAGAGCCATACCGATGGAAGCACAGGTTTCACAATATGCCGTAAGATTAGGCAAAGACCAGTCCGCAGTAAAGCCTTCATTATGAGAGCTTTGACCTATACCACCGGTAACATACATATTTGCGGGAACGACATTTTTCCAAACTCGTTTCATTGCATTGGCATAATCATCATTATTCAGCAAAGATGCTAAATCCGTTACGCCGGAGTAATAATACATTGCCCTAACGGCGTGACCCGTAACCCTTGAAATTTCACGAACGGGAACATCATCCTGACAATATACAGGCTGTAATAATTCTTTATTTTCCGAAAGAGGCGTATTAAGATGGCCGTGACCTCTTTCTTCCACAAGCCACTGTGCATATTCAATATATTTCTTATCGCCGGTGTATCTATATAACTTAACAAGAGCTAGCTCAATTTCCTCGTGACCTGTAACCCAATGAGCGCCGTTTTTACCGTTTACGCTCATCATTTGCTCAACGGCTCTTTTTGCCGCATTAAGCCATTTTTCTTTCCCTGTGGCACGAGCATAGGCAACAGCTCCCTCAATCATGTGACCGAGGCAATAAGCCTCGTGATAATTCATATCTGTCCAGCGGTTTTCGGGAGTATTCAAAATAAAATATGTGTAAAGGTAGCCGTCTTCTTGCTGTGCGGCACAAATAGCATCAATTATTTCGTCTGCTTTCTTTTCAAGAGCTTCAGATGGGCTGTTTTCCAAAATATACGCAACGCCTTCAAGGACTTTATAGACATCGCTATCATCAAAAAATATGCCTGTAAATCCACCTTCTTGAAGCCCTGCGGCACGGCGAAAATTATCTATCCTGTGGGTTCTTTCACATTCTTCAATGCAGGCCCACACTGTTTTTTCTCCAGCTGTGCTTATGCGCTTTTGCCAAAAGCCATCTACTATTGATACATTTTCAAAGCTAACAGGTTTCATTTTTATCTCCCATTATTTATAGTAAAAAACGCTTCCAAAAGCATTTGCTGATGGAAGCGAATTTCATTTGTGTAACTGTTATTATATAGATACGCCGAACTGTGCAAGCACTTCCATAACGTCCAAATCAAGGTAGCCGAGAACGGTAAACACGATCATCAAAAGACCCTCAACTAATGAAAGAACGGGGAAAAATGCTATAAAACGCATTGCAGTTGAAAAATCACTGCTTGCAAGCTCACCGATTGTAATTTTATCATCAAGGTCTTCAAAAAGAGCCTTAAAGGTCTTTACAATAGCAGGTGAATTATCCTCTTCTTCGGTAGTTGTATCATTTGTTGTTGCATCTGCTGCATAACCAACAACGGACATTGCAGAAAATGCCATGAGAACTGCGAGTAAAACAGCTAAAAACTTTTTCATAATATCAATTCCTTTCTTTTATACGAAGGATTTTGTTAATAATATCTTAACAGTTTTAGTATAACACAGTAATTTGTAACTTTCAACTGTTTTATTATTCTTTTTTCAGTTAATTCTTTTCAACGCCAAAGGTTGCTTTTTCACCGTTAATGTCAATCTCTGCACTGTATGAACCGCCTGCAGCGTAAATAACATCTGTTGCAAGCACATCGTGGCTTATGGAATCTTTATTTGCATCAAAAATCTTTTCAAGTTTTACATTACCTGTGCAGTAAACTTTGATTGTATCTGTAACTTCAAAGCCTGCTTTCTTTCGCATATCTTGAATCTTTGACGTAATTTCTCTTACGAAGCCTTCTTCAATGAGCTCATCATTAAGATTTGTATCAAGAATAACAGTGATGCCGTTATCGCTTTCTGCTTGGAAGCCTTCTTTTTGTACTGTTTCTATGAGAAGGTCCTCTGCTCCGAGTGAAATTTCATTGCCGTCAATATTAAGAACGATTGCACCGTTTGTATCAAGGTCTTTCTTAGCCTTTGAGCCGTCAAGATCTTGAAGAGCATTACGAATTGCGCCGATGAGCTTGCCGTACTTAGGTCCGAGAGTCTTAAGCTGTGGCTTGAAGCTGTATGAAACGAAGGATGAAGAATCATTTGCAAATTCAACGCTCTTAATATTAAGCTCATCCTCAACTATTTCAAGGAATTCTTTGGGAAGTTCATGAGGAACGCCAACATACATTTTACCGAGAGGCTGTCTGTTTTTGATATTTGCGGTGTTTCTTGCAGCTCTGCCAAGGGCTACAACCGTAAGCACTTCATCCATATAGGATTCAAGATTCTCGTCAATATAATCATGATTTGATACTGGATAATCGCAAAGATGAATGCTTTCAGGAACGGAAGGATCAACACTTCTTACGAGATTTTGATAAATGCTCTCAGTCATGAAAGGAATCATAGGAGCAGCAAGAAGAATAACGGTTTTAAGAGCTGTGTAAAGAGTCATATAAGCGTTAATCTTATCTTCATCGCTGTTTTGCTTCCAAAATCTTTCTCTACCACGGCGAACATACCAGTTACTAAGCTCATCAACAAAGGTTTGAAGTGCTCTTGCTGCTTCGGGGATAGCATAATTGCCGAGGTAACCGTCAACGGTATCAATAAGGGTATTAAGCCTTGAAAGAAGCCATTTATCCATAATGGAGAGCTTACTGTAATCAAGGGTATGCTTTGTGGGGTCAAAGTTATCTATATTGGCATAAAGAATATAGAACGCATAAGTGTTCCAAAGGGTACCCATAAATTTACGCTGACCTTCAACAACAGCTTTATCATGGAATCTGTTGGGAAGCCAAGGAGCTGAGTTAGTGTAGAAATACCAGCGAATTGCATCTGCGCCGAACTTTGAAAGAGCATCAAATGGGTCAACTGCATTACCTTTGGATTTGCTCATCTTTTGACCGTTTTCATCCTGAACAAGTCCGAGAACTATAACATTCTCATAAGGGCTCTTATCAAAAAGAAGGGTGGAAATAGCCATAAGAGAGTAGAACCAACCTCTTGTTTGGTCAACAGCTTCGGAAATAAACTTTGCGGGGAACTGCTGCTCAAACACTTCTTTATTTTCAAACGGGTAATGATGCTGTGCGAAGGGCATTGAACCTGAGTCATACCAGCAGTCAATAACCTCGGGAACTCTGTGCATTTGCTTGCCGCACTTTTCACACTTAATCGTAACCTTGTCAATATACGGGCGATGAAGTTCAATCTCGTCCGGGCAATTATCACTAAGCTCTTTAAGTTCTGCAATAGAACCGATTGAATGCCTGTGACCGCATTCGCATTCCCAAATATTAAGAGGAGTGCCCCAATAACGGTTACGGGAAATACCCCAATCTTGAATATTTGCAAGCCAATCACCGAAACGGCCTTTACCGATGCTTTCGGGAATCCAGTTAACAGTATTGTTGTTCTTAATGAGGTTATCACGAACAGCGGTCATCTTAATAAACCATGATTCTCTTGCGTAATAGATAAGAGGAGTATCGCATCTCCAGCAGAACGGATAATCATGCTCAAACTTGGGAGCATCAAAGAGTTTGCCTTCTTTGTCAAGGTCAACAAGAACCTTGGGGTCTGCATCCTTTACGAATAATCCGGCGTAAGGTGTTTCCTCAGTAAGATTGCCTTTGCCGTCAACAAGCTGAATAAAGGGAAGGTCATATTTTCTGCCGATACGGGCGTCATCTTCACCGAATGCAGGGGCAATATGAACGATACCTGTACCATCGGACATGGTAACATAGTTGTCGGATAAAACGAAATGAGCTTTTTTATTTTGCTTTTGGGCAATTTTGCCTGCACATTCAAAGAGAGGCTCATATTCTTTGCCTTCAAGGTCTTTGCCTACATACTCCTCAATAATTTCATAAGCTGCAACGCCGTTTTCTTTATCGGCAAGTTTACCGAGAACGGTATCAAGAAGAGCTTTGGCAAGATAATAGGTATAGCCATCTGCTGCTTTTACTTTTACATAAGTTTCGTCAGGGTTTACGCAAAGAGCGGTGTTTGAAGGAAGAGTCCAAGGGGTTGTAGTCCAAGCAAGGAAATAAGCATCCTCACCTTTTGCCTTAAAGCGAACAACAGCCGAACGCTCTTTAACCGATTTATATCCCTGAGCAACCTCGTGAGATGAAAGAGGTGTGCCACAACGGGGGCAGTAAGGAACAATCTTAAAGCCCTTATAGAGAAGACCTTTGTTCCAAATTTCTTTTAATGACCACCATTCAGACTCAATAAAGTCATTATGATAGGTAACATAGGGATTTTCCATATCTGCCCAGAAACCGACTGTGCCTGAAAAATCTTCCCACATGCCCTTATATTTCCAAACGCTTTCTTTGCACTTTTTAATGAAAGGTTCAAGGCCGTACTCTTCAATTTGCTCTTTGCCGTTAATTCCTAAAAGTTTTTCGACCTCAAGCTCAACGGGAAGGCCGTGAGTGTCCCAACCGGCTTTACGGGGAACAAATTCACCCTTCATAGTATGGTATCTCGGAATCATATCCTTGATAACTCTCGTAAGCACGTGGCCGATATGAGGCTTACCATTTGCGGTGGGAGGGCCATCATAGAAAGTATAGGTTGGGCAACCCTCTCTGATTTTCATACTTTTCTTGAAAATGTCATTTTTATTCCAAAATTCAAGAATTTCTTTTTCTCTTGCTACGAAATCAAGATTTGATGATACTTTTTCGTACATATAGCATATCCTCCGGGATCTATTTCTTATTATTTCTTGTTGCTGATGCTCTGCCAAACGAAGCCCACATCCGGGCCTATTTGGACAAAGGTATCAACTACGTTGTTATCAAGCTTTGAAACTCTCTTAAATCCGTTCTTTTCAAAAGCAGCTGCAAAAAGCTGTGCCATTTCCGTATTTTTAAAGGTGATATGAGCAACCATTCTGAATTGCTCGGTGTTGTTCATACTGGCTCTTGATTCAAAGCCTACAACAAAGCCGGTGCACCACCAATAATCTGTGTAAGAACGGGTGAAAATGGGCTGATAATCGCCATTTTTATTTTCATCCCATATAAAACACATTTCCATTTTAAGCCAATCGGATTTATCTGCGCAAGCATAGGTGCTTCCGCTGCTGCCGGCAGTTTTGGTGTAAATGCCAATCTCTTCACCGACAAAGGCGTAACCGTACTGGCCTTTCCATATTTGCACAAGCCAATCTTTGTTTTCATAAGTGAAGGTTGTGCGAACGGTGCTGTAATACATGGCTGCCACAACGGAAAGTTTATCATAAATTTTTGTGTAACCGAAATTTTTTTGCCATGCGTTTTTATCGTCTGTGTAATAATAATTTCCGTCCGGATCATACTTGTATGAAGCAATACTTGCGGTGTTAAAATCTATGTCGGTATCGGGCGGAATATATTTAGGTGATTTGGGCATTGTAAAAGCTTTGTTAAATGCCGTTTTATCAACTGTAGTTGCAACGGTTGTGGAAACCTTTGTTGTTACCGTGGTAGCCGCGTCAAGAATTTTTTGCGTGGTGGAAGTTACGGCAGAGGTAGCTGTTTCGGAGGTGGCGGTAGTATTATCTTTTTCAAAAATGTTTGAGAAAAATCCGCCGTTATCTGTTGTTTCTTCCGTTTCATCGGTGTAATAATCATAAGATATTGTGCTGTAGCTTTGCTCCTCGGCAACAGTGCTGTCATAAATAGGTGTTTGAGATAATTCAACATCATTTTTATTTTTCATTTTCACTCCAAGCACTGCTATTACCGCCACAAGTGCAAGCACAACTGCGCCTGTAAGAATACCGGTTATTTTTTTCATTTTATTTCCCCTAACGAATTATTTAATTTTGTACTGCCTGACAAAAGCATTAACAAATATAGGGCCCATATCCACAGTAACAAGAACCGTTTTGCCGTCTTTCTTCATAAATGTCATGCCCTCTCCTTCGCTACCGGAGGTAAGGTTTCTGTCAATATATTTTTCAACGTTACCGTTTTGAATATCAATTTTATAAATTGCCTGAGTATCATCATTTGTGGCCGCATAAAGACAGCCGTTATAAAATTCCGCGCCTTGAACGGATGGGACACTCTCGCTTAGCATAATTTCTTTAACAAAGCTCATCTCATTTGAAATATCATAAACAAGAATTCTATCCGGTGTTTTTGAATGATTCATGCAATAGAGATAGCCCTCATCCGGATTAACCGCCACCCAAGGCAAACCTCTTTGAACGGTGTTTTTATCCAAAATATAATAATCCGTGAGCTGAAGTGTATTTGCATCAAAGACTCCCACAATAGGATAATTCCAAACTTTGCTGTCTTCCATGCCGGCGTAAATTTTACCGTTATAGTAGCTTATGCCGCCGATATGTTTAATGCCGTAATTTTCAGAAAGCTCATCCGGAATGGCAGCATAATTTGCATTAACCAATGTGCGAGCGTCCTTTTCTGTTTTGATAAGAGTGGTTTTGCTTGAAAAATAAAGGCTTTCATTATCACTTGTTACACCTTGAGAGCGGAAATAAGCCCCAACCCCCACAACATTTGTGCGTGAATCATCGGTTCTATCGCTCATTGAAAATGCATCTATGCCATAGGTTAAACCGCTTAAAGGCATAAATATAACCGCAAAAAAAACGGAAATTATCTTTGTAATTGCAAGGTAAACTCCGCTCATAATAACCCACCTTAATCAATAATCGGCAATTATTATAACAGCTGTATATAATAATATCAAGTATTTTTTACAGTTAAAATAAAAGTTCACGGGCAATATCCTTGACAATCAGCTACTTATGTAATAAAATACAAAATGGAAAAATTTTGTAAAAGGGGTGTAAAAATGAATAATGTAAAAGAGCTTTACAACAAATGGCTCAAGGGTACCGAAGGTAATGAAGAAATGCACAACGAGCTTCTTGCCATTGCCGGAAACAATGATGAAATTCTTGACAGATTTTACCGCAACCTTGAATTCGGCACAGCAGGTCTCAGAGGCACACTCGGTGCAGGCACAAACAGAATGAACACTTACACCGTAGGTCAAGCAACACAAGGTCTTGCCGATTACCTTAACGCCAAGTATAAAAGCAGCTCTGTTGCCATTGCTTACGATTCACGAATTAATTCAGATGTATTTTCAAAAGAGAGTGCAAAAATTCTTGCCGCAAACGGTATTAAAGTTTATCTTTACGAAAAAATCGAGCCGACTCCCTTTGTTTCATACGCCGTAATGCGTCTTAAATGCCAAAGTGGAATTGTTATAACCGCAAGCCACAACCCCTCAAAATACAACGGTTATAAGTGCTATGATCCAAGAGGCTATCAAATGACCGAGGAGGCAGCGGCAGCTACTTATGAGTGCATTCAAAAAACAGACATGTTTACCGGCATAAAGTCAATGGATTTTGATGAAGCTGTTTCAAAAGGACTTATTGAATACATATCAAACGACATTCTCGAAGAATATTATAATCTTTGCCTTAGCAGACCGTTACACCCTGAAATTGTAAAAAACAGCGATGTAAAAATTATATATTCCCCTCTTAACGGCACAGGAAATATTCCTGTTCGTACAGTACTTGAAAGAGCAGGATATAAGAATGTTAAGGTCGTAAAAGAGCAGGAAATGCCGGACGGTAATTTCCCGACCTGCCCGTATCCGAACCCGGAAATCCGTCAAGTTTTCGAATGTGGCCTTGAGATGACAAAAGATTATAAAGCAGACCTTCTTCTTGCCACTGACCCGGATTGCGACAGAGTAGGCACTGCTGTTCTTACCGGAGATGAATACAAACTCCTCAGCGGTAACGATATCGGTGCTTTGCTTGTTAATTATATTCTTTCCCAAAGAAAAGCTCTCGGCACTCTTCCCGAGCATCCCGTGATTGTTAAATCCTTTGTTTCCACAAAGCTTGTTGATAAAATCTGTGAAAAATACGGCGCAAAGCTCATTGACGTGCTCACAGGATTTAAGTATATAGGTGAAGTTATCTGCAATCTTGACGCCGAAGGTAAAATTGATGATTTTATTATGGGCTTTGAAGAAAGCTACGGTTATCTTGTAGGTACTCACGCAAGGGATAAAGACGCTGTTGCCGCTTCCCTTATGATTTGCGAAATGACAGCATATTATAAATCTATCGGCAAAACCCTTTACGATGTGCTTAATGAGCTTTATAACGAATTCGGATTCTATTGCAACAAGCTTAATTCCTACACCTTTGAAGGTGCCGACGGAATGGCAAAAATGGCTGAAATTATGGCATCAACATCCGCTTCCACTCCAAAAGAAATTGCCGGCTATGAGGTACTTAAAGCATATAACTACAACACAAGCGAAATTACAGACACCAAAACAGGTAAAAAAGAGCCTATCACTTTACCAAAGAGTAACGTGCTCGCTTTCGCATTACCTAATGGTAATTTTGTTATTATGAGGCCGTCGGGCACAGAGCCGAAAATTAAAATTTATGTTACCGGCATAGGTGAAACATACGAAAAGAGTGAAGCAGTAGCAGATAAAATCGCTACAGGAATGAAAACACTTCTTAACATTTGATAATCGAGGTATATGTCATGAAAAAAAGAGGACTTGCCAAAAGAATTGTTGCTATATTTCTTTGTGCACTTATGGTTTTAAGCGTATTTGCTGTTGCACTTACCAGAGTTTTTGCAGCTGACGAAAACATTTCCGCTGAGGCCGTAAATACAGGCAGCTCATCAATTTGGATAGTGCTTGTAGCGGTAATCGCTGTAGCAATTATTGCGATAGTTGCACTGGCTGTCACATCTAAGAAGAAAAAGAAATAAAGATATTTAAGCAGCTAAAAAAGGCTGTAGCTTTCCAAAACGTAATGTCAGGTGGCTACAGCCTTTTAAAATTCGATTTTTAAGATTATCAGCTTATTTTCAAAGCTTCTCTGACTTCTTCTGCTCGAGCTGCGTCACGGGCATTAATGGAATCTATACCCTCGTGAGATACGGAAATTGTGGCAGGCTGCACATCAATTATAAGAGCATTTATTTTCTCAACGGGAATATTGATTAATCCGTTTGCCGCGCCGAATCTTACAGCAGAAATAAGGCGCATAAACTCATTGGTATTTATAAGCCTTGCATTTTGAAGAAGACCCAAAGATCTGTAAATTTGGTCCTCTGTTGCCGGGCTTCTCATTTCTTTCTCGGCTGCCGCTCTTTCCCTTGTAACAATTTGAAGTACTATGGATTTAAGGTTTGCAATAGCTGTTTCTTCGGTTATGCCGAGAGTAATTTGATTGCTGATTTGATAAAGATCGCCGGCAGGCTGTCTCCTGTTGCCGTAAGCTCCTGTAAGAGAAAGCCCAAGTTTTGAAACAGTATTTGCAAGACCGGAAATCTGATTGTTTGCTGTAAGAGCAGGGAGATGAAGCAAAACAGATGCCCTCATTGCAGTGCCCAAATTAGTGGGGCAGGCAGTCAAATAGCCGAGTCTTTCATCAAAAGCATAATTAAGATTATCATCAAGAAGATTGTCTATTTTATCCGCAAGAGAATATGTTTCTTCAAGGGCAAGACCGCTTTTCATAATTTGAAGTTTAATATGATCTTCCTCATTAAGCATTACGCTTACGCTTTCATCCTCTGAAAGAATTAGTGCTGTGCCTTCGTTCCTTGAAGCAAATTCCGGGCTTATGAGATGCCTTTCTGCAAGAGAAACCGCTTGAAGCCTTGATAAGTCCTTCATTTCAACATAAGCAAAGTCACTGCCCGAATTTGAAAAAACAGCCTTTTTAACAAGCTCATTTACATTTTCTTTGCCTTCGGAGTCAAGGCGATAAGGAAACACAAAATCAGAAAGATTTCTTGCAAGCCTAATTCTTGTGGAAAGCACAACATCGCTTTGTTCGCCCTTTAAGGCATACCATTTATCCATTGTTGCGTCCCCCTTCCAGCGCTCTTATTTCATCTCTGATTTTTGCGGCTTCTTCAAACTCTTCTTTAGCCACGGCGTCGCTCATTTTAAGTTTAAGCTTTTCTATTTTTTCCTCGGTTGTTTCAATGTGCTTATGCTCGGCCGTATTTCTGCTTACCTTTCCGGAATATCTGATTTTGCCGTGAATTCTTTGAATTGTCGGCTGAAGTTTATCATAAAATGTATTGTAGCATTCTGCACAGCCAACCTTGCCATCACGAACTATATCATCAAAAGAGCAACCGCATTTTTCACACCTTTTAACATTTCCAAGTCTGTTTGAAGGAAGCATATCACTGAGCAGGCCACTGAAAAATCCGGATAAATTCATACCGAATCCGGAAAACATATCTGTATAGCCAAGGTGAGTAGCACACTCTGAGCAAAGATGAGTTTCCGCCATATCGCCATTAACAATTTGTTTTATGTGAGTTGTAGCTTCATTTTTACCGCAATTCTGACATAACATTTTATCATCCTCCTATGTACTGAATTGGATATATAAAAACCGAATGATCGAATAGTTTTCGTTTAGTAAATTTATTCCATAACATTATAACAAACAATTGTTAAAAAATCAAAATTATTTTTGAGCCATCTTCTCCCCCTCTCGGTTGCAATTATCAAAAGTTTATGGTAATATTTTTTCTGTTAAAATCTATGCGAAAGGAGTGTTTATTATGTCGGCTCCCCTTGCGGACAGGCTGCGTCCAAAAACAATAGAAGAAATGGTCGGTCAAGAACATCTTCTTGCACCGAATAAGCCATTAAGAAATATAATTGAGAGCGGCGAATTGCCTAATATGGTATTCTATGGGCCACCGGGTGTTGGTAAAACCACTCTTGCAAGCATTATAGCAAAGCAAACAGACAGGTATCTTGTTAAGCTTAATGGCACCACTGCAGGCACTGCAGATATAAAAGAGGTTATTGCTCAGCTTGATACTCTTGCGGCAACAAACGGAATTCTATTATATCTTGATGAAATTCAGTATTTTAATAAAAAGCAGCAACAAACTTTACTTGAATATATTGAAAACGGATGTATCACTTTGATTGCATCCACCACGGAAAACCCGTATTTTTATGTTTACTCCGCAATTTTAAGTCGTTCCACAGTATTTGAATTTAAGAGCGTTACTCCGAAAGAAATTTCAAAAGCAGTTCAGCGTGGATTTGATACCATGGCAAAAGAGAGAAACGAAACTTACCAAATTGAGGATGGCGTTATTGAATATATATCAAATGCCTGCTCCGGTGATGTGCGTAAATCTCTTAACAGCGTAGAGTTATGCGTTCTCAGTGCAAAAGATGAAAACGGAAAGAAATTTATATCTCTTGAAAATGCCAAGGCTCTTACCCAAAACAGCTCAATGAGATATGATAAAGACTCAGATGAACATTACGATATTATTTCAGCTTATCAAAAATCAATGAGAGGTTCTGACCCGGATGCCGCAATTCACTACCTTGCAAGACTTCTTGAAGCAGGTGATTTGCCCTCTGCCTGCCGTAGACTTATGGTATGCGCTTGTGAGGATGTGGGCCTTGCCTATCCGCAAATTATACCCATTGTAAAATCCGCTGTTGATGCTGCTCAGATGCTGGGCTTACCCGAGGCAAGAATTCCTCTTGCAGATGCAGTTATAATGGTGTGCAACAGCCCGAAATCTAACAGTGCATACAAAGCAATAAATTCCGCAATGCAGGATATAGAAAGAGGAAATACGGGACCTATTCCCCGTCAGCTTCAGAATAAGCATTATGATGGAGCAGATAACAATAATCCCGGTCAATTTTATAAATATGCTCACGATTTTCCGAATCACTGGGTAAAACAGCAATATTTGCCCGATGCCATAAAAAATAAAAAATATTATGAATACGGCGATAATAAAATGGAACAGGCTGCAAAAGATTATTGGGATAAAATCAAAAAATGATATATAAAGGAGAACCGCCCGTGATAATTCACGGGCGGCGAAGTTTTCTTATGGCCCAAAACCTTACGGTTTCGGATATATAAAACCAACCAAACGGTTGATGGTTTTTTCAAGAGAGTTCCAGGTCAAATTTTGCAAAGACTCTGGAGTTCGATAAGTTTGAACAGTCTCTTGAGTGAAAAGACTTTTTCATGTCTGATTTCATCCATAAGCTTGTCTTCCAAATCTCTTTTTGCTCTGTAATCAATCGTAGTCATTATATATCGACTCCTTTCGTTTGTTGTTGACTGTATTATAGCACCTTTTTCAAAAATGTCAAGTTATTTTGCACAATTGCAGATGACCATATTTGTGCAACTTGCACAACACAGACTGTTAACAAGCGATTGTCACCTTTTACTGAAAATTCAACTAAGGTCGAGTTATTTTGTGCAATTTGTCAAATAAGAGCCGATATTTTTGGCACTTTTGCGAATATGTTGCAACTATTTTTGTAAGATTTGTCAGTTTTATGAGCAAAAGTTTGTGCAACATTTAATATAAAATTCTGTAAAAGTTCTAATTCATTTCTAAAAAGCCCGATGAAATGAATTTTCTTTTCTTCAAAAAATGACACTTCTAATTTAATAAGCATAAAAGCCCCGGGCTTCTGTCATGAAACCCGGGACAAATTTTAAAAGTAAACACAAATCTTATTATAAATTACCCGTAAATAAATTCACAAGGAACCAAAATACTTTGCCAAGGACTTTTCCGTAAGCCTTCACGTAGAAATTAGGCTCTATCCCTTCAGCTATTATTTTAACCTCTGTTGAGTCAGCAAGGCCGATTTCCACAAGTTTTGCTTGGAAAGCTTTTGCTATTGCCACATTACCTTCTGAATTTGGATGAAGTGCATCCTCTGCAATGTAATCTTTATGGCCTGCCATGGCACTTGCCACATCAACAATATATAGATTATCGGGATATGCAGCCGCAGCCTCATCAATTACTATATTTATCCTCGAAGTAACTCTTTCGTATGCTGTTCCCAAAAGCCCGAACCAGCTTACAGGCACATATTGAAGCAAAATAACTGCATTTGGGTTAAGAGCACGAATTTCTTTAAGCATTGCAAGATAATTTTCTTTAAGCTGTTTTGTGATTTCAAGAGTGTTTGTAGTGTCTATATTTAATATAGCACCTAAAGCAATGCCTACAACACGGCTGTCACAAAAATAATCATTACCACCTATCGAAATACTCATAAGATCGGCGCTTTTTATTGACTCTCTTGTTTTCTCGTCATTGAGAATTTCATCAAGAAGCTGAGTTGAGGTTTTTGCTGCCTTGCCGAGATTTGTGTAGCTATAATTATTTGTATTTGCGATTATCGCGGCATAGGATGCTTCATCCGGATTTTCAACTCCGAAGCCTTGAGAAATTGAATCTCCCAATACAACATAGCTCTTTTGTGCTTCTTCTGCAAAACATGGGGCAGCAAAAGAAAGGCATAAGATCAAGGCAAGAATAAGCGAAACTAATTTTTTCATCTTATCATCCTCCGAATTGTGATTAGAATAATCCGCTGATTTTACCGTTTTCATCAACATCTATTCTTTCTGCCGCAGGCCTTTTAGGAAGGCCGGGCATAGTCATTATATCACCTGTTAACACAACAATAAAGCCTGCACCGGCAGAAATTTTAACATTTTTTACATTAACTGTAAAATCATTCGGTGCGCCGAGCTTAGTTGGGTCATCGGAAAAGCTGTACTGAGTTTTGGCTATACAAATAGGCAAATTGCCATAGCCTAAAGAGGCGAGCTTATCAATTTGTTTTTGAGCAGCGGGAGAAACGCTGATACCTTTGCCACCGTATATTTTTTTAACAACAGCCTCAATTTTTTCGTTTATGGACAAATCGAGATCATAAGAGAATGTAAAATCACCTTTTTCCTCTTCACAAAGGCGAACAACCTCTTTTGCAAGCTCCTCGCCCCCTTTTCCGCCCTCAGCCCAAACCGTTGAAAGAACGGTGTTAACAGATAATTCTTTGCACTTTTCTATGATAAAGCTAATTTCGTTATCTGTATCTGTGGGGAATCTGTTTACGGCTACAACACAGGGAAGTTTATAAACATTTTTAATATTTGAAACATGGCGAAGAAGATTCGGAATACCTTTTTCAAGTGCCGTTAAATCCTCTTTATCAAGTTCTTTTTTATCAAGACCGCCATGCATTTTAAGGGCACGAACAGTTGCAACAATTACAACGGCATCGGGGGTTAACCCTGCCATACGGCACTTTATATCAAGGAATTTTTCAGCGCCCAAATCTGCGCCGAAGCCTGCCTCTGTTACTGCATAATCACCCATTTTCAAAGCAAGTTTTGTTGCCATAACAGAATTGCACCCGTGAGCAATATTTGCAAATGGCCCGCCGTGAACAAACGCAGGAGTACCCTCAAGAGTCTGCACAAGATTGGGCTTTAATGCGTCTTTAAGTAAAGCTGCCATAGCGCCCACAGCTTTCAAATCCCCTGCTGTAACAGGCTTATCATCATAAGTGTAGCCTACAACAATTCTTGAAAGCCTTTCTTTAAGGTCTGTTATAGATGAAGATAGGCATAACACTGCCATTATTTCACTTGCAACGGTAATATCAAAGCCGTCTTCCCTGGGAGTGCCGTTCACCTTACCACCAAGGCCGTCAACAATAAAACGAAGCTGTCTGTCATTCATATCCACACAGCGCTTCCATGTAATTTTACGAGGGTCAATTTGAAGCTCGTTGCCTTGTTGAATATGATTATCAAGCAAAGCGGCGAGTAAATTATTTGCTGCGCCTATAGCGTGAAAATCTCCGGTAAAATGAAGGTTTATATCTTCCATGGGCACAACCTGAGCATATCCACCTCCGGCTGCGCCTCCCTTTATGCCGAATACAGGGCCGAGGGAAGGCTCACGAAGGGCGACGACTGCATCTTTGCCGATTCTTCTTAAACCGTCTGCAAGGCCGATAGTGGTTGTGGTTTTTCCTTCACCGGCAGGGGTAGGAGTTATAGCTGTCACAAGCACCAATTTGCCGTCTTTTTTATTTGTTTCTTTTATGAGAAATGGGTCAATTTTGGCCTTATATCTGCCATACTGTTCAATATACTTCTCATCAACATGAGCTGTTTTTGCAATCTCCGTAATATTTTTCATTTCACAGGATTGCGCTATTTCAATGTCTGAAAGATATGCCATAAGACCTTCTCCTTATCACTTAAAATATTTTACCGCAGCCTCAAACATACGGATAAAGTAATTTCCGGGAACATTCTTATAAAGTCCGTCACCAACGCGCTCACTATGGCCCATTTTACCGAACACTCTGCCGTCAGGGGATGTTATACCCTCAATAGCATACATTGAATTGTTGGGGTTAAAGTGAACATCACTTGTTGCATTGCCTTCAAGGTCCACATACTGAGTGGCAATTTGACCGTTTGCGGCAAGTTTTTTAATAAGATCCTCATCTGCAATAAATCTGCCTTCGCCGTGGCTGATAGGCACTAAATAAATTTCGCCGGGCTCTGTGAGAGCGAGCCATGGGGATTTATTGGAAGCAATTCTCGTTCTTACAATTCTGCTTTGGTGGCGAGCAATTGCGTTAAATGTGAGAGTGGGGCATTTTTCGTCTGTGTCGATAATTTTGCCATAAGGCACAAGACCTAATTTTATCAGAGCTTGGAAGCCGTTACAAATACCGCACATAAGTCCGTCTCTGTTTTCAAGTAAATCCGTTACGCCCTCTTTGATTGCACCGTTACGGAAGAATGCGGTAATAAATTTACCACTGCCGTCAGGCTCATCACCGCCACTGAATCCACCGGGAATAAATATCATTTGAGCTGTCTTTAATTCATTTGCAAATTTATCAATGCTTTCTTTTATTCCATCGGATGTTAGATTTTTGATAACAATAATTTCAGGCTCTGCGCCTGCATCTCTTACGGCTTTTGCACTGTCATATTCACAGTTTGTGCCCGGGAATGCGGGAATAAGGACTTTTGGCTTTGCAACTTTGATTGCAGGTGACGGGTAGCTTTCTGCCTTATACGAGAAGTTTTCCATTGGAGTTTTTCTGTCTGCAATATTGCAGCTGTAAACGCTCTCAAGTTTATCCTCGTAAATTGTGAGAATATCGGAAAGTTTTACTTCTTCTTTGCCACAGGTAATATGTTCAGATTCAGTTGTGTAGCCTATAGTATTTTCCAAATAAGAATCATCAGCCATTTCGAGAATAAACGAGCCGTAGTTATAATCAAATATTTCTTTAATGGAAAGTCTGTCGTTAAACTCAAAACCGAGAGTATTGCCGAAGCACATCTTCATAACAGCTTCCGCAACACCGCCAAGGCAAGGAGTATAGCAGGAAATTGCTTTTTCGGAAGATAAAAGAGAATTAACTTCATCGTAAAGTTTAAGAAGAGATGAAGTAACAGGCAATCCGTTTTCATCAATTTCAGGTGTCAGCATTATAACTCTGCTGCCTGCTTTCTTAAATTCGGGTGAAACAATACTCTTAACTTTTTCTGTTGTAACGGCAAAAGATACAAGTGTGGGCGGAACGTCCAAATCTTCAAAAGAACCACTCATAGAATCTTTACCGCCTATTGAACCTATGCCAAGCTCTTTTTGAGCTTCAAAAGCGCCAAGTAATGCAGCAAGAGGTTTGCCCCATCTTTTACCGTCTTTGCCGGGATGTTCAAAATATTCTTGGAATGTAAGATACACATCCTCAAACTTTGCACCTGTGGCAATAAGCTTGCTTACCGATTCGATAACTGCAAGATATGCGCCATGATAAGGGCTTTGCTCTGTAGCAAACGGATTATATCCCCATGCCATAAGTGAGCAATCGTCTGTATGCTTCTTTTCAACGGAAATCTTTTGAACCATTGCCTGAATGGGAGTAAGCTGATTTTTACCACCAAAGGGCATAAGCACTGTGCCGGCACCGATGGTTGAGTCAAATCTTTCGGAAAGCCCTCTCTTTGAGCAGATATTAAGATCATCCGCAAGAGATTTAATATTATCGGTGAAATTACCGCTGAATTCTTTAGTTATTTTCTTTGATGGAGCGGGAGTAATTGTAATGTGCTTATCTGCACCGTTTGAATTAAGAAATTCACGGCTTATATCAACAATTTTGTTGCCGTTCCAATTCATTACAAGCCTCGGCTCAGCCTTGACCTCTGCCACAACACATGCCTGTAAATTTTCGCTTTCGGCAAGCTTTATGAAAGCATCAACATTTTCATTTTCAACTACAACAGCCATTCTTTCCTGAGATTCGCTGATTGCAAGCTCTGTGCCGTCAAGGCCTTCGTATTTTTTGGGCACGGCATTAAGATTTATTTCAAGACCGTCTGCAAGCTCGCCGATTGCAACGGAAACACCACCTGCGCCAAAATCATTGCAGCGTTTAATCATCCTTGTAGCTTTGCCGTTTCTGAAAAGTCTTTGAAGCTTTCTTTCTTCCGGAGCGTTACCTTTTTGAACCTCTGCTCCACAGGTTTCAACGGAGTGAGCATTGTGGGCTTTTGATGAACCTGTCGCTCCGCCTATTCCGTCACGTCCGGTAGAACCGCCGAGGAATATAACCACGTCACCCGGTGCCGGAACTTCACGGCGCACGTTTTCAGCAGGAGTTGCGGCAATAACAGCACCTATTTCCATTCTCTTAGCGGCATAACCGGGGTGATAAATCTCATCAACAATACCTGTGGCAAGGCCTATCTGGTTGCCGTATGAAGAATAACCGGCAGCGGCAGTGGTAACAATACTTCTTTGGGGGAGCTTGCCCGGGATTGTTTGACTTACGGGTTTAAGAGGATCTGCGGCACCTGTTACGCGCATTGCGCCGTAAACATAAGAACGGCCTGAAAGGGGGTCACGAATAGCACCACCGATACAGGTTGCAGCGCCGCCGAAGGGTTCAATTTCCGTAGGATGGTTGTGAGTTTCATTTTTGAACAAAAGAAGCCAAGGCTCTGTAACGCCGTCAACATCCACATTGATTTTAACTGTACATGCGTTGATTTCTTCAGATTCGTCAAGCTTATCAAGTTTGCCGTGAGCTTTAAGATACTTAACGGCAACAGTTGCTATATCCATAAGGCAAATAGGTTTTGTTCTGCCTAATTCTTTTCTTACGGCAATATAATCATCATAAGCTTTTTGAAGAAGTGAATCTTCAAATTTCACACCATCTATAACGGTTAAAAATGTAGTATGACGGCAATGATCTGACCAGTAAGTGTCAATCATGCGAATTTCGGTGATTGTGGGGTTACGCTTTTCACTCTTAAAGTAATTTTGACAAAATTCTATATCATCTGCATCCATTGCAAGGCCGTAATCACTTACAAATTTTTCAAGCTCTTCTCTGCTTAAATCAATGAAACCGTCAAGGGCTGCAACGGTGGTGGGAATATTATAATTTACTTTGAGTGTTTCAGGCTTTTCAAGGGCAGCCTCCCTTGCCTCAACGGGATTTATAACATATTTTTTTATTGCGGCAATATCATCATTTGAGAGATTGCCGTAAAGCTTATAAACCTTTGCCGAGCGGATAAGAGGTCTGTCGCCCTGAGAAATTATTTGGATACACTGTGCTGCAGAATCTGCTCTTTGATCAAATTGACCGGGGAGATATTCTACGGCAAAAGTGACTGAATTATCATCTTTGATTTCACTTGTTGCAATATCCAACTGAGGCTCTGAAAATACGGTTTTAACCGCATAATCAAAAAGCTCTTCTGAAATATTCTCAGCATCATAGCGATTGAATATTCTTACATTTTCAAGATTTGTAATTCCAAGGAGCGTTTTTGCATCTGAAAGAAGTGCTTTTGCTTCGTTGGCAAGTTCTTCCTTCTTTTCAACAAATATTCTGTATACCAAGGTTATGCCCTCCCTGCTTTCATTGCCTTTGCGCCGATATCATGGCGATAGTAGGCATTTTCAAAACTGATTTTATCAACAAGATTATATGCTTTTTCAATGGCTTCTGCAAGAGTTTCGGCTGTATCTGTTGCTCCGAGAACTCTGCCGCCGTTTGTAAGGAGTTTACCATTTTCGATTTTTGCACCGGCAATGTATACTTTATCGCTGATTTCATTGGGAATTTTAAGTTCAAATCCCTTCTTATATGAAACGGGGTAGCCTTCGGATGCCATAACCACACAGCAGGCATATTTATTGCTGAATTTAACCTCTGTATCTGAAAGAGTGCCATTTGTTACTGCCTGCATAACGGTGAGTAAATCACTCTCCAAAAGGGGTAAAACAACCTGAGTTTCCGGGTCACCGAAACGGCAATTATATTCAATAACCTTAGGGCCGTCTTTTGTTATCATAAGTCCGAAATAAAGGCAACCTTTAAAGGTCCTTCCCTCTGAATTCATGGCATTTATTGTGGGAATGAAAATCTTTTCCATACATTCCTTTGCAACATCCTCGGTATAGTAAGGATTAGGTGCAATGGTACCCATTCCCCCTGTGTTAAGGCCTGTATCATTATCTCCGGCCCTCTTGTGGTCCATTGAAGAAATCATTGGGCAAACGGTTTTACCATCCGTGAAAGAAAGCACGGATACTTCGGGGCCTTCAAGAAATTCTTCAATGACAATATTATCGCCACTTTTACCGAACTTCTTATCTTTCATCATAGAAATGACGGCATTTTTTGCATCTTCTCTTGTTTCTGCAATTATAACACCTTTTCCGAGGGCAAGTCCGTCAGCCTTTATAACTGTGGGAATGGGAGCAGTTTCAAGATAAGCAAGAGCTTTATTCATATCGGAAAAAACTTCATAAGCGGCAGTGGGAATACCATATTTTTTCATAAGATTTTTTGAAAATACTTTACTGCCCTCAATTATTGCCGCTTTTGCTTCCGGGCCGAAACAGGGAATGCCTTTTTTATTAAGCTCATCCACACATCCGAGCACCAGTGGGTCATCGGGAGCAACTACGGCATAATCTATTGATTCTTTTACGGCAAAATCAACTATTGCTTCTATATCGGTAGCACCGATATTTACACAGGTGGCATCTTTAGCAATACCACCGTTTCCGGGGAGAGCGAATATCTCGGTTACGCTTTTATTTTCTTTTATTTTTTTGATGATGGCGTGCTCGCGGCCTCCACCACCTACAACTAATATTTTCATAAATTCATTCCTTTTAGTAAATCAGTGATGGAATAAACGCATACCCGTAAACGCCATTGCAATGCCATATTTATCACAGCATTCAATAACTACATCATCACGGATTGAGCCGCCGGGTTCGGCAATGTATTTAACACCGCTCTTATACGCTCTTTCTATATTGTCGCTGAATGGGAAGAAAGCGTCAGAGCCTAATGCAACATCTGTTTTAGTGGCAAGATACGCCTTCATTTCTTCCTCAGTAAAAGGCTCGGGACGAGTGGTGAAGTATTTTTGCCAGTTTCCCTCTGCGCAAACATCTTCTTCATTTTTATTGATATAACCGTCAATAACATTATCTCTATCCGGGCGACCTATATCATCTCTGAAAGGAAGATTTATAACCTTATCTGCCTGACGAAGGAACCAAGTGTCTGCCTTTGTGCCTGCAAGACGAGTACAATGAATTCTTGACTGCTGACCTGCACCAACACCGATAGCTTGGCCGTCTACTGCATAGCAAACCGAATTACTCTGAGTATATTTAAGAGTGATAAGGGCGATTATAAGGTCTCTTTTTGCACTTTCGGGGATTTCTTTATTTGCGGTTACCACATTATCAAGAAGTGCTTTGTTAATTTCAAAATTATTTCTGCCCTGCTCAAATGTAACGCCGTAAACTTGCTTATGCTCTATGGGAGCAGGAACATAATTTGGGTCAATTTTAACTATATTGTAATTGCCTTTTCTCTTTGTTTTAAGAATTTCAAGAGCTTCCGGCTCGTAACCGGGGGCAATAATGCCATCGGAAACTTCTCTTTTAAGCATTTTAGCCGTTGTAACATCACAAACATCCGAAAGAGCAACCCAATCACCGAATGAGCACATACGGTCTGTACCTCTTGCCCTTGCATAAGCGCAGGCGAGAGGAGAATCATCAAGTCCTTCAATATCGTCCACAAAGCATGCTTTTTTTAGAGTATCCGAAAGAGGAATACCAACAGCGGCGGAGGTGGGGCTTACATGCTTAAAGGATGTAACAGCAGGCAAGCCGAGAGCTTCTTTAAGTTCTTTAACAAGCTGCCAAGAGTTAAAGGCATCAAGAAAATTAATATATCCGGGGCGACCGCTGAGAATTTCAATTGGAAGCTCTGAGCCGTCTGCCATAAAAATTTTTGCGGGTTTTTGATTTGGATTACAGCCATATTTTAATTCAAATTCTTTCATTTCGATTTCCTCACTTGTTTTTATTTATGAGTCTGTTTGCTTCTTTACCGGTTTCAAGGTCTGTATAACGAACATAAAGGGAAATTTTGTTATCTTCATTAAGATTATTCCAAAGAGTATTTGTAAACTCATCAATATCATCGGGGATTGCCACTCTTTCAGGCTCGCCTTGGAATGTGGGAATGGGATTACCATCACAAACATAGGTGTGTATAAAGTGACCGAGCCCCGCAAGTGATGAATAGCTGAATATGTATCTGTTGCAGGCAGTCCCCTCGGCATCGGCGCTTTTAAGGATACTCATATCATAATTAAAGTCACCGTTATTAAATGTAATCATACCGCTGATTCTTGGGGTAAAATTAGGCTTATCAGGCTCAAACTCTCTTGATTTAAGAGCACATCCGAAACCTTTGCCGTTTTTTAAGCCATCATAGATTGTGTCGGTTTGGTCACCGTTTGTTACTATGAGTTTGTTTTCGTATTTACGAATTGCCGCATAAATGATAAGGCTCGGGTCTTCAACCTTTGATGCATCGAAAGGCTCGGTAAAAACCGCACCGTCTTTCTCCGTAAAAATACGATTACGACTGTTTGCACTTCTGCCCATGATAAAATATGCGGAAACAGCATTTTTGCCGTTTGTACTCTTACCTATAACAATGCCTCTGCCAACATACGAATTGTCTTTAATAAGCTCGCCTATATCGTTGATTTTGTATATCTCCATAATAACTTTCCTATCATTATTAATTCATTTATTTATTATTTCTTTGCAAATTTTTTCTGTTGCCGCCGGCAAAATTATCCACTCAGCTTGCTCCATAACTCTTTTTTGAAGGATTTCCGGGGTGTCTCCGTCCAAAACTTCAACAGCCTTTTGCATTATGATTTTTCCACCGTCGGGTATTTCATTTACAAAATGAACAGTTGCACCCGTTACTTTAACTCCTTTTTTAAGAGCGGCCTCATGCACATGAAGGCCATAAAACCCTTCACCGCAGAATGAGGGAATTAAAGATGGATGAACATTTATTATTCTGTTTTCAAAATGCTTTGTAAAGTTTTCGCTGAGTATAACCATAAACCCCGCAAGCACAATAAGGTCAATTTTATTTGAGTCAAGCTCGTTAATAAGAGCGTTTTCAAATTCACTTGCAGAAGAATAATCTTTTTTTGAAATAACTTTTGATTCTATTCCTGCATTTTTTGCTCTTTCAAGGGCATAAGCGTTTTTGTTATTTGAAATTACAAGTGAAATTTCACCGCTTTTTATTATTCCGCTTTTTTCGGCATCTATAATTGCCTGAAGGTTTGTGCCGCCACCTGATACAAGCACGGCAACCTTTGCTTTTTTATCAGCCATTTTTCAACCTCTGTTTCAGATAATGGTAATTTTTTCGTCGGATTCAATTATTTCACCGATAACATAAGCATCTTCACCTTGAGCTTTAAGGATTTCAAGAGCTTTGTCTTTATCCTCCGGAGCAACCACAATGCTCATACCTACACCCATATTGAAGGTGTTAAACATATCATGTTCGCTGATATTACCTCTTTTTGCAATAAGGTCAAAAATGGACAAAATTTTAACGGAAGATTTATTTATCTTTGCGCCGAGGCCATCGGGAATGCTTCTTGGAATATTCTCATAAAATCCACCGCCGGTAATATGAGAGATGCCTTTAACTTTAACCTGCTCAAGCAGTGCAAGCACAGGTTTAACATAAATTTTAGTAGGAGTAAGAAGCGTTTCGCCGATGGATTTGCCGTTAAGCTCTGCAATAGGAGTTTTTATATCGGAATTTTCTACATCAAAAACTTTTCTTACAAGTGAAAAGCCGTTTGAATGAACGCCGCTTGAGGGTAGAGCAATAATTACATCTCCACTCTTCATTGTTTTGTTGTCAATTATTTTATCTTTATCCACAACGCCTGTTGTGTAACCTGCAAGATCATATTCTTCAAGAGGATAAAAGCCGGGCATTTCTGCGGTTTCACCACCGATAAGTGCTGCACCGCTTTGAACACAGCCTTCACAAACGCCCTTTACTATATCAGCAATTTTTTCGGGGTAATTTTTACCGCAGGCAATGTAATCAAGGAAAAAGAGAGGCTTTGCACCACAGCAAATAACATCATTAACGCACATGGCAACGCAGTCAATACCTACCGTATCATGCTTATCCATAAGAAATGCGATTTTAAGCTTAGTTCCGACGCCATCGGTACCGCTTACAAGTACAGGTTTGTTTATGCCTTCAAGGTCGAGCTCAAAAAGGCCACCGAAGCCGCCTACATCAGAGCAAACGCCCTTTGTCATTGTTTTTGCTATATGTTGTTTCATAAGCTCAACGGATTTATAACCGGCGGTAATATCCACACCGGCTGCCGCATAGCTGTCTGATCTTGAATTTGTATTCATAGGTTATTATTCCTTTCCGCTCCAGCAATAAGTGCATAAATCTTCGGGATCAATGCCTATTGCTTCTATAATACCGTTAAGTGACTGGAATTCAAGGGAAGCAAAATGAAATTTATCGCAGATTGCCTGCCTCATTTTTTGACCTCTCTCCGTGGAGGAATCACAATATTCTTCAAGGTGGTTAAAACCTTCTTCTCCCTCAAGCTCCATAATCGTTCTTCTTGTAATAAGCTCCATATCGCTTGTAGCTCTTGAGAAATTAAGATATTTACAACCGTAAACAAGAGGAGGGCAAGCGGATCTCATGTGAACGGATTTTGCTCCGTTGGAATAAAGAAAATCAACTGTTTCTTTAAGCTGAGTGCCTCTTACTATGGAATCATCCACAAAAAGAAGATTTTTACCTACAATTAAATCTTTAACGGGTATTTGTTTCATTTTGGCTACGGTATTTCTGTCACTTTGGGTTGTGGGCATAAAACTTCTGAGCCATGTTTGAGTGTATTTTATAAACGGACGGGCAAACGGAATGTGGCTTTGATTTGCAAATCCGATTGCGTGAGGTGTGCCGGAATCCGGAACGCCACCTACATAATCAAGCTCCGGTAATGTACCTCTTTTTTGCTCTTCACGAGCCATAATTGCACCGTTACGGCTTCTCATAACTTCAACGTTTACACCCTCATAGCAGGCTGTGGGGTAGCCATAATAGCTCCAAAGGAAAGAGCAAATTCTCTTTTTCTTACCGGCAGGGTTAAGAACCGTAACGCTTTCGGCTGTAACCTCAACTGTTTCCGCAGAGCCGAGTTCTTTATAGAATTCAAACCCTAATTTCTCATAGGCAAAAGATTCAAAAGAAACACAATATCCATCGTCTCTCTTGCCTATGAGTACGGGAAGTCTGCCGAGTTTATCACGAGCTGCTATAATTGAGCCGTGGTCTGTGAGTATAAGAATAGAGGCTGTGCCTTCAATTCTGTCTTGAGCAAATTTTATGCCCTCTGCAATACTGCTTTTTTGATTTATAAGAGCAGCTACAAGCTCAGTGCTGTTAACTTCTCCACCGGTCTGTGCACCGAAATGGCCGCCGCTGAAGGAAAGAAACTGATTTATAAGCTCTTGTTTGTTGTTTATAATTCCGATTATGCAAATTGCATAACAACCGATATTTGATCTTATAAGAAGCGGCTGAGGATCGGTATCGCTTATACACCCGATGGATGTGTTGCCCTTCATTTCGGTAAGCACCTTTTCGAATTTCGTTCTGAAAGGTGTATTTTTTAAATTGTGAATTTCTCTTTGCAAACCTATTTCAGAATCATAAGCAGCCATACCGCCGCTCTTTGTTCCAAGGTGTGAGTGGTAGTCAGTGCCGAAATAAACATCGGTTAATGCACTGCCTTTAGTGGCAGCGCCGAAAAATCCGCCCATAATAATCTCTCCTTAAAATATGCACATGAGTTAAATTATTCGCCGAAAACTCTCTTCATCATTTCTTTATAAGCATCTTCAACGTTGCCAAGGTCACGACGGAAGCGGTCTTTATCTAATTTTTCATTGGTCTCTGCATCCCAGAAGCGGCAGGTATCAGGTGAAATTTCGTCTGCAAGTACGATTGTGCCGTCTGCGGTTTTACCAAACTCAAGTTTGAAGTCAACAAGTTTAACACCGAGCTTAAGGAAATATGCTTTAAGCACATCATTTACCTTAAATGCCATAGCTTTAATTTGCTCAATTTCTTCTCTTGTGGCAACACCGAGAGCAATTGCGTGGTATGCATTCATAAGAGGATCGTGGAGGTCATCATTTTTATATGAAAATTCAATAGTAGGTTCTGCAAATACAATTCCTTCCTCAACGCCGAATCTCTTTGCGAAAGAACCGGCGGAAATGTTACGGATAATAACCTCAAGAGGAACGATTTTAACCTTTTTAACAACGGTTTCACGGTCGTTAAGTTCTTCAACAAAGTGAGTGGGAACCCCTTCTTTTTCAAGAATCTGCATAAGATAGTTGGACATACGGTTATTAACAACACCCTTGCCTACGATTGTGCCTTTTTTGAGGCCGTCAAAAGCTGTTGCATCGTCTTTGTAAGAAACGATTACAAGATTTTCATCTTCTGTTGCATAAACCTTTTTTGCCTTGCCTTCGTAAAGTTGAACTGTCTTTTCCATGATTAAAAACCTCCGATAATATTAAAATTTATTTATTGATTATTTAGAAAATTGTGCACAGATTTTTTTATCTTTTTCAAGAACGACTGCTGCATCGGCAGCTCTTTTTGCATCAAGCTTTGCGGCAAGCTCTTTATCCTCAACTGCAAGAATTTGCGCACAAAGTAAAGCGGCGTTGCCTCCTCCGTTTATGGCAACAGTAGCTACAGGAATTCCCGTTGGCATTTGAACTGTTGAGTAAAGAGCGTCAACGCCGTCAAGTGTATTTGATTTGCATGGTATACCTACTACAGGCAGAGTGGTGTTTGCGGCAATTGCACCTGCAAGGTGAGCAGCCATACCGGCGGCCGCAATAATTGCGCCGAACCCGTTTTCTCTTGCGGAAAGTGCAAAATCTCTTGCTTCAACAGGTGTACGGTGTGCAGAGTAAACATGAACTTCGTAGGGTATGCCGAGAGTGTCAAGCATGTCTGTTGCTTTTTGAATTACGGGAAGATCGCTGTCGCTACCCATAACGATGCCGATTTTTTTCATTATCTTACCTCCAAAATGAAATAATAAAACAAATAGGGCACACTACTTCTATAATGAAAGCAGTGCGCCCAGACGGTCGGCTTAAATCAGTTCGCAGTTCCTCCGTGGTGCTCCACATATTCCGTCAGTCGCAGCGAACTTTTATCTTGTGAATTAAGTATATCATTATAAAGTTGTAAAGTCAACCGGAAAGAATGAGCAAACTCAAAAATCGCATTTTGAACAATCAAAGGCCGATATTTTTGCATTTTATTGACAAAATGACTTATCAAGGTGCTTTTGAAGCTCATCAAGTTTTGATTTATCAAGTGCTTTTGTTTCTGCCAAAGGATTATCTATTTTAAGATTTTCATACTTAAAAAAGCCAAGGGTATGAAAACCTAAGAGCTCATACTTCTCAAATTTGAAGCCTTTAACAAGATTTGCATATTTATCAATATCTTCTTTTGTATCGTTAATGCCGGGGACTATAACCGTCCTAAGCCACATTCTCTTGCCTATTTCGGTGCAATATTTACCTATTGCCATAAATCTGTCAAAATCTCCACCGGTGTACTTTTTATAATCTTCCGGAGTGTAAAATTTAATATCAAGAATCACCATATCGGAGTTATCAATGGCTTTTTTAACGCTTTCCGTAAGAGGAACACTGCCGGAGGTGTCAAGGCAGTAACCGATACCCTCACTTTTCAGCATAGGAGAAATTTTGTTTATGAAATCCGAATTAAGTAAAGGCTCTCCACCGGAAAAAGTGACTCCACCGCCATTCTTAAAATAGGGATTAAATCTTCTTGCTTTTTTAAAAACTTCCTCGGCGGTCATATTTATATCGGACTTAAACCAAGTGTCCGGATTGTGGCAATAAACGCATCTTAAAGGGCAACCGGTGAAAAATACATCATATCTTATGCCGACGCCGTCAAGGGCTGCCATGGATTCAAAGGAATGTATATTTGCCATAATTTTCACCTTATTTTCAAAAGAAGCACTGCTCTTAAAAAGGAACAGTGCTTCAAAATTATTACATGGACTCGTGGAATGTACGGGCAACTACTTCTTCCTGCTTGTCACGAGTGAGCTTATTAAAGTTAACTGCGTAACCTGAAACTCTGATTGTGAGTGAAGGGTAAAGAGTCGGGTCATTCATTGCTGCAATGAGCTTTTCTCTGTTAAGAACATTAACATTAAGATGGTGTGCATCCTGCTCAAAGTAACCGTCAAGCATGGTAACGAGGTTATGTACTCTTTCATTGTCATCTTTGCCGAGGGCAGTGGGAGTGATTGAGAAGGTATTTGAAATACCGTCTTGGCAATATGCATAGTTAAGCTTTGCAACGGAGTTAAGGGATGCAAGAGCACCTTCTTTATCTCTGCCGTGCATGGGGTTAGCACCGGGAGCAAAGGGCTCGCCTGCTTTTCTACCATCAGGTGTTGAGCCGGTCTTTCTGCCGTACATAACATTTGATGTGATTGTAAGAATTGAAAGAGTGTGTTTAGCTCCACGATATGCGGGAGTTTTGCAAAGTTCTTTGTAGAAGAACTCAATAAGATCCTTGCCTATAAGGTCAACTCTGTCATCATCGTTGCCATATTTGGGGAAGTCACCCTTGATTTCGAAATCAGTGATAATTCCACGCTCGTCTTTAATGGGCTTAACCTTAGCATATTTAATAGCTGAAAGGGAGTCTACGGCAACCGAGAAGCCTGAAACGCCAAAAGCCATAAGTCTTTCAACATCTGTGTCATGAAGGCTCATCATAAGTCTTTCATAAGCATATTTATCATGCATATAGTGGATAATGTTCATGGTGTTAACATAAAGATTTGCCATCCACTTAAGATACTTTCTGTATGCGGCGTGAACTTCATCATAATCAAGAACTTCTTCTTCAAATGAAGGACCTTCGGGAGCGATTTGGTCGCCGTTGATTTCGTCTTTACCGCCATTAAGTGCCATAAGAAGAACTTTTGCAAGGTTGCATCTTGCGCCGAAGAACTGCATTTGTTTACCTGTCTTCATAGCTGAAACGCAGCAAGCGATTGAATAATCATCGCCGTACATTCTTCTCATTACATCATCATTCTCATACTGAATGGAGTCTGTATCAATACTAACCTTTGCACAGAACTCTTTGAAAGGCTGAGGAAGACGATCGGACCAAAGTACAGTAATGTTGGGCTCTGCGGATGAACCGAGATTGTAAAGAGTTTGAAGAACACGATAGCTTGTTTTCGAAACCATGTGTTTGCCTTCGTTTGTAACGCCTGCAAGAGCAATTGTAACCCAAACGGGATCGCCTGCGAAAAGATCGTTATATTCGGGTGTTCTGAGGTGACGAACAAGACGAAGCTTAATTACAAGGTCATCAATAAGCTCCTGTGCCTCGGCCTCTGTGATAGTGCCTTCTTCAAGGTCTCTTTCAATGTATATATCCATAAATTCGGCAATTCTGCCTATGGAGTTTGCTGCGCCGTTTTGCTCTTTAACTGCTCCGAGGTAGCCAAAGTAAAGCCACTGGATAGCTTCACGAGCGTTTGTAGCGGGCTTTGAAATATCATAACCATAGCTGAGGGCAAGGCCTTTAAGCTGCTCCATAAATTCAAGCTGCTTTGCAAGGTCTTCAAGAAGATGGATCGTTTCCTCGTCAAGAGCTTCTTTAAGGCCGAGCTTTTGCTTGTCTTCTTTCTTTTGAGCAATAAGATAATCCATACCGTAAAGAGCAACTCTTCTGTAGTCGCCGATAATTCTGCCACGGGCATAAGCATCGGGAAGTCCGGTAAGAATACCTGCGTGACGTGCTTTCTTCATTGTGTCTGTATAAGCACGGAAAACGCCGGTGTTATGGGTAGTTCTGTATGTAAATTCTTCCTTGATTTTGTCGCTGAGTTCATAGCCGTATGCGTTACAAGCCTGAACAGAGTTTCTATATCCTGCAAAGGGTGAAACGCCTCTCTTAAGAGGCTCATCAGTTTGAAGGCCTACGATTATGTCTGTATCCTTATCAACAACATAACCGGGTTTGTGAGAAAGAATTGTAAGAACTTTGCTTGCATCAACGTCAAGGACTCCGCCTTTTTCGTTTTCGGCAATGAGAAGTTCGTTAACTCTCTTCATTTCCTTATTTGTTCTCTCTGTGGGGCCTTCAAGGAAAGATGCATCGCCGTTATATTGGGTGTAGTTTGATTTGATAAAGTTTGAAACATTAATATATTCGTCCCAAACTCCTTCTTTGAAGTTACGCCATGCGTATTCGTTTGTCATTTGTGTTTCCTCCGTCATATATCTGAAAGATTTTTACCGCATTTACCGCAGGCCATACAGTCTTTTTGCCCGCATCTGCCACAGCAGGTTGAATGATATTTGCAAAGCTCTATATCGCCACCGTGAATATTGATTGCTTTGCCGTAAACAATGGCATTGGCAATTTTTTCTCTTGCGCTGTCATAAATGGCGGCAACTGTTGAACGGGCAACTTTCATTTGCTTTGCGCACTCTTCCTGAGTGTATTCAAGTTTATCAATAAGTCTGAAAGCCTCATATTCATCAAAATTCAGCTCAATGGTTTCGGCATAATCTGAATATGGTCTGAATCCTGTAATTTTAGGATATTCACAAATAACTCTCGGCTTTTTTGGACGAGCCATAAACAGACCTCCTTTACCACTATTTTAACTTATTGTCCACATTATAAACGGTTTTCGGTATATGTCAATAACTCTGAAAAAAGTTGAAAAACTTTCTGTTTTTTTTACTAAAAATTCGAGGATGGAATGATTTTTTTAGTGCAAATGACGGAGGAAGAATTATTAGGAAAAATTAAAATTTCGCTTTACTTTGTTTGCGTAACAAGCACCGAGCAGAAAATGAAAAAGCCTCCCAATCAGGGAGGCAAAATTTTTGCTTATTTTCCGCACGTATGCAGATTAAAAATGTCCTCCGCCACCGCCATGTGAGCCTCCGCTGCTTGATGAGTGAGTGGATGAACCGCCGGAATTACTTGGTGGGTCCTTCGGCTTTGGAACTGCCACGACATTGGAGTAAAGAAATACATCTGCTTGATTTGTCAGATTAAGGCTGTTTTCAACCACATAATTTGAAGCGTCTGCTTTCTTTGTCACTGTTTTAAGTTTGCCCTTCATATCGGATGTAACGGCAAATGCAACTATAAAACCGACTACAAGAGCGGCAATTAGATAGGTTTTAATATCTTCTTTTATGCGATCAAGTTTTGATAATTCATATACATTGCCGCTTTGTGCTTGGCTAACGAGCTGTGCGGCAGTTGATGCAAATGTACTGAAAGCATTGTAATATTCACCATTTGAGAGATAGTCCAAAACAGCATTTTCAATGTATTCTATGCCGTCATCCGTTATGGCTGTTATTCCGTAGCCACAGGTTGAAATGTGATAGCTCCTGTCATACATGCTTATGGCAAATACAACGCCGTCACTCTCGTAACCGAAGTAAGTATCATAATAATCATCGGCAAACTCTTCCATGGAATTTTCACCGTAACCATAGAAATCGTAATCTGTATAATCCTCAACAGTTACAACAGCTATATTAAATGAAAGGTCGGATGTAAGTGAGTCTATAAGGCTTGTAAGGTTTGCTTCTTCCTCCTCGGTTAATAAATCCGCGCCGTCATATACCGTACTTCCATCAGCCGCAAATGCATAAACAGCAAAAGATAATGAAAGAACAAGTGCCAAAATAAAAGAAAGAATTTTTGAAATATTTTTATTCATATCGGCACCTCCATTAGCTCAAAAAGAGTGCAAGTATTGCAAAAACAGCGGCTGCCGTTCCCACGCCGATACCTGCAAACCATCTGAAATACGCTGCTTTATCCATGGGGAGATTGCCAACGAATTTACCGGTTTGACCATTCATTGCAAAAGTGTATTGCTGATTGTTCCAAGTAGTGTTAAGAAGCCAAACGGGGCAAAGAACATACTTTGCTTTATTATTTGAAAGTGAAACGGAACTTCCCTCAACTGTAACGGAATCATAACCTAAAACAGTTCGTTTAAAGGATTCCTCGGTGCTTGTTTTTATTCGAGCATTTGCCCTTGTAACGCAATCACTTTCGCTCACATCATATTTATCTGCAAGGTAACCCGCAAGATATGCCGTTTGGAAGTCAACAGCCTCGGAAAAATCAAAAGGTTCTATTGATTCCATAATCGCATCGTCCATCTTTTGTGATCCGTCAACAGGTACATTTTGGAAAGAAATCGAGCCTGCACGGTTAATGCCGAAATAAGATGTTTCCGTATATTGATTTTTAGCATCTTCCCAAATTCGAACTTTCGTTGCTTTGTATCTTATATCTGCTTTTACATCCGAATCATAAAACCAAAACGGAACATAAATGCCTTTAATTTCATCAATGTGATTTTGACTTTTGAAAACTTTCGGCAAAAGCAGCTTGCCTTCAAGATGCTTGTTAAGAGCCTCTTTGGCCGCATTTTTATCTACTTTAAAAGGAATAACATAATCAGGCTTAAGCATACCTGAAAATTGATTCATCATAACAATGGGGTTACCGCAATAGGGGCAAGAAGTGGCAGCTGTTGTTGCATCACCCAATATTTCACCACCACAAGAATTGCACACATAATGGCGAAGACCGTCTGCCTCTGCTTCCTCCGCAGTGTATTCGGTACCGTTCTCATTTTCCCATTGCATATCATCTTGCTGTTCGTCAAGCTTCAAATCATAAGCTTTAAGTGCTTCCATTTCAAACTCAGTGTCGCAATAGGGGCACTTCATCTTTTGTAGGCTACTGTTAAATTCAATGGCGCCACCGCAACATGGGCACTTATATTCTTGAAGAGCCATAAATATTTCTCCTTAAAAATATGGTGCTGTCGCACGCTTGTGGGGCAGCACCTTTATGGTCAATTACTGTTTATCGTTATCGTTGAAAATATCTCCGCATTCAGGGCAGAATTTAGGAGGATTGTGTGGATCCTCAGGCTCCCATCCGCATTTATCACATATATAGAGAGGAGCGCCCTCAGGCTTCTTTGCTCCACAATTAGAGCAGAATTTACCCTTATTTACAGCGCCGCAAGAGCAAGTCCAGCCCTCATTTGAAGGCTTCGGAGCACCACATTCGGTGCAGAACTTGCCTGTAGCCATTGCGCCGCACTGTGCGCATTTCCAACCTGCTGCTGCCTGTTGTTGCTGTTGGCCCATAGCATAAAGATTTTGAGCGTTTGCCGCAGCGCCTGTATTCATTGCCATGCCCATTCCCATAAAGCCGGTCATTGCGCCTGCTGAGTTTGATGCGGCTGCTTTCATAGCATCTGCCTGAGCACCTGTAAGAGCAGCTGCACCCATGGTTGGGTCTTTGTACATAGCCGTTCTCTGTGCCTGCTTGATAAGCTCTTGGTCTTCTTCGGGGAGAGTGATAGAGCCGAGGGCAACAGATACAACCTCAAGGCCTCTGAGTTCGCTCCATTTCTGTGAAAGAGCTTTGTTCATGGCGTTTTCAAGGTCAGTATTGTGAGTTACTATTTGATTCGGGCGAATTTCAAGAGCGCTGAGCTGACCGAATGCGGGCTGAAGAGCGCTGATAAACTCTGTTTTAAGTTGATTGTCAATTTCGTCACGGGTATATTCATTTGCAACATTACCGCAAACATTTGTATAGAAAAGGAGAGGGTCTGCAATTCTGTAAGAATATACACCACTGCAACGGATTGATACATCAATATCAAGGCCGATTTTTGAATCTACCACTCTGAAAGGAATAGGATTAGGTGTGCCGAATTTATTATCAATAAGTTCTTTTGTGTTGAAATAATAAATTCTTTGGTCTTTGCCTGTATCACCACCGTAAGTAAATCTTTTACCGACGGTTTTGAACGTTTCTTTAATTGAGTCTTTAAGATTGCCTGTAAAAATGCTGGGCTCTGTGGAGGAGTCATAAGTAAATTCGCCCGGCTCTGCACAAACCTCTACAATTTTGCCTTGCTCAACGATAATCATACACTGACCGTCTGCAACTGCAATTCCCGATCCGTTTGAAATAATATTATCGTTGCCTTTTGTGTTAGATGAACGGCCGGAAATTCTTTTTTGTCCTTTTGTAACAAGAACTTCCTTAGCCATTGATTCACAGTAGAAAAACTCTTTCCACTGGTCCGCAAGAGTGCCGCCTAAAGCACCGGCAGCTGCTTTAATAAGTCCCATAATTTAAAACCCCTTTCGGTTATTATTAACTGAATTACGGCAGCAATCAATATTGCTGCAAAATAATTATATCATATTAAAATTAATCGTGTCAACAACAGCAATGTAAATGATTATTCAACTAATTGCACAATAATTTGTTCAATTCAATGTTAATATTACACAAAAATTTATAAATGATTGAAAAGAATTTGTTTTTGTGTTAAAATATCTTGTAATTTGAAGGAAAGGGGTTAGAGTATGTCTTCAGAATCAACTAAAAAAGTTGAAAACAACGGTCAAGTCACATTAAAAGCTGCCGAAAAAGACAGACGCTATGTTGGCACTAAAGAGACCGTTTCTTACATTCTTTACGATATTGCTCAGTCTTTTAACATTTCCAAATACACCGATGTTTTTGTTACCGATATTGTGCGAATCGGTCTTAAATTTCAAAGCATTTGCAGCTTTATTGTAGGTGTTTGGGATATCATCAACGATGTTTTCCTTGCAGCCATAGTAGATAAAACCCGTACCCGTTGGGGCAAATTCAAGCCGTGGCTTGTTGTTTACGGTATTCCCGGCGTTGCCTTAAGTCTTTTCTTTTGGGCTATGCCTCTTATGTATGGCGGCAGAGGAATGTACGATGTAAGTAAGCTTGCAGCTTACTTGATTCTTCAGCTTATCACGAACCTTGCATGCTCATTGAGCACCATTGCAAGAACGGGTATGCTTGCAACCATTACCCCCAATGTTATTGACCGTACAAGGCTTATTACAGAGGCAAACCTTTTATCCGGTTTCGTTGAAAAAGGCCCTGAAATTATAATGGGACTTTTAATTGACCTTGTAAACCATGGCAAGCTCAAAATTAAAATGACTTCTCTTTATGTTTCCACAGGTATGTTCACAAGTATCGTAAGCGGTGTTTTCTCAATCTATTTTGCATTTGTTGCAAAAGAGAGAGTTACTCAAACTGTTGATAGGCCCAGTATTAAAGCAAGCTTTAAGTCTATTTTCACAAATAAGCCCTTGCTTCTTATCACTTTATCCGAATTTCTCGGTGCGTTTTCCATAAGTTCAGGCACAAACTACTATTACATCAATGTTCTCGGCCTTGCCACAATGTCCACCATTGTAGGTATCCCGGGCGCAATAGTATCCCCCATCAGCTATTCTTATGTTCCTTGGGCTCGTTCAAAGTTCTCCACAAAGACACTTTGGATTTTCGGCTCCCATATCAGCGATTTCTTGCTCGTTGGCGTTTTCCTTGTAGGCTCAATCAACAAGAACTACAAGAAACTTGCTGTAATGATTCCCGCCTTTATGCTTAGAGAAACTATTTGGATGTTCTTCTGGGGCATTAGGTCTGTTATTCCCGAAGAAATGCGTAACGAAGCCATTGACTACGGTGAGTGGAAAAACGGCTACAGAAACGAAGGACTTACAGGCGTTGCGAAAGGACTTCCCAGCAAGCTTATTTCCACCTTCGGTGCTACCATCAGAACCCTTATTCTCAGTAAGGTTGGTTATGTTGAGGGCGCAGGCTTCGGTGGCCAAACAGAAAAAACAGAGTATTCTCTTTTCTGGATGTGCACAATTCTTCCCGTTGTTACAAGCATTTTCTCCATTATTCCCAAGCTTTTCTATGACCTTAACGGTGAAAAGAAAGAAAGAATGTACCGTGAGCTTTACGAAAGAAGAATGCAAACTGCAAAACAGGTTGAATCATTTAACGATGAAAATTCAGCAAAATCTGAAGCATAAAACAAACACAGTTATTATAATTTTAGCTCCTCTTATTGGGGAGCTTTTTTAAAGAATTTCAGCATATCCTATTTTTCTTATTTGGAAAGGAATATTGTTTAATGAGTGACTCCTTAAAAAAGCGAAATTCAAATATAGAACTGCTCAGAATTTTTGCGATGCTGATGATTATTGCTTATCACATTTGTTGCCACTGCATAAATGTGCAGCTTATGGATGAAGAGTCAATACTTACTATGCAAAATGGGTGGTTCTGTCACCCAATATTCTATAATAAACTCTTATTACTTGCTTTGATTTCTCCTATGGGGCAGGCAGGAAATGCAATTTTTATTCTTATTTCCGGATATTTTATGGCACATAAGGGTAAGAATGTTGACCTTACCTCAATCTCTAAGAAACTTTTACTGCAACTTGGCTTTGCCGTACTGATGCTGTGCGTTGCTTCATCAATCATTTACGAGGTAACCAATACACTGCATCTCAAAGTTATCAATGTTACCACTTTCAATAACAGTGCATGGTTTGTGGGATATTATTTTGTTATTATAGTTATGGCAAAATTATTTCTAAACAGTTTTCTTGAAAAGCTTGACAGAAAAAAATATCTTATGTTCCTTATGGTAGCATTTTCTCTAATACAGTTTAAGTGGAGTAGAGAGCTTATAAGCAATATTTCAAACGACATTGATAAGGGCCTTGTGGTCTTATGTACGGGAATTTTCTTGTATTCCCTCGGTGGATATATCCGTAAGTACAATCCTTTTGAAAAAATAAAAACTTGGGTTGTAGTAGCTGTGACAATTTGCATTGGTTTGCTTATCTGCAGTATTTTTTATGCAGATACAGCTAATGAAATAAGAGCTTATGACGAAAGCAGCGGCGAAACATTTTATCAAACAATACATACTTTCGAAAATTACAGTTTTGTGCCGATTTCTCTCGGAGTGGCACTTTTTGAGCTGTTTAGAAGAATTAAAACCCCTTACAGCAAAATAATAAACTTCCTCGGCGCGTCAACCTTTACTGTTTATTTACTCCATGATAACAAATTCTTTTACACAATATGGGATATACAGGATTGGATGACACTTCTTTATAACAGCCCTATTTTGTTCGCTTTAAAACTTTTGGGATACACGCTCGGTACATTTGCCTTAGGAATAATCGTTTATTCCTTATTCTTGGCAGTAGAAAAGTTTGCAAAACGAATTGCTCCGGCGTTCATAAAAAAAGAGTCTTCCGATTGCACTTGAAGATAACACAAAAATTAAAGCCTTGGGCGTTATGCTCAAGGCTTTTTACATATCAAACTGTTTCCGAATCGAAATTAATTATAAGTTCTTTGCGGTCAAGGGTAAGTTTTGTATATTTAACTCCCGACGCATCAAACATTCTTTTTGATGCTCTGTTACCGGGCGTGCCGTCATATTTATCGGAAAGATAAACAATCTCTTTAATTCCGCTTTGGATAATTGCTTTTGCGCATTCATTGCAAGGGAACAAAGCTACATAAATTTTGCATCCTTCAAGGTTTGCACCTCTTGCATTGAGGATTGCATTAAGCTCCGCATGGCAAACATAGGGATATTTTGTATTGTATTCTTCACCGCTTCTGTCCCAAGGAAACTCGTCGTCACTGCATCCCATGGGGAAGCCGTTATAGCCCATGGACATAATACGATTTTTATCGTTTACAATGCAAGCCCCTACCCTTGTGTTAGGGTCTTTACTGCGATAGGATGAAAGCATTGCTATGCCCATAAAATATTCATCCCACGTTATATAATCTTCTCTTTTAGGCATAATATCTCTCCTACTTCAAATTTATTTTACTTCTCTTATAAGTCCGAGAGGAGTTTGCTCATGGGACTGACCAAGAGGGTTATCTTTAAGCACTCTTGCCATAAGATCTCTGTCTATGCTTTCGGGGTATGCACCCATTATAACGCCGCCAAGGTCGTTAATATCCGTAACAAGTACAGGGCAACCGACAGCTTCTGAAACTTTTTTGCAAACCTCATCGGGATTAAGCGGAGAAAGGGAAACGCACTCATTATAAGGCGGTAAAGTGCAGTCACATGGTCCGTCAATAGAGCGAGCCTTTTCACCGGCTATTTTATAGAACCAACCTCTTTTGCCTATGAGCTTACCGAAAGCAGATATAGCAGCGGCAAAAAGGATTCTCGGAGTACCGCACTCCTGAAGTGCCATTTCCATAGTTTCCGGAATACCGAGGCCTATACCGTAGGGAGTTTTAAGAACGAATTTGCAAAGAAGTTTTGCCAAGGGACGTGGATGTATATCTTTCATGGGAATCGCCCTGCCCTGAGTGCAGCCTACAGCTTTTTCCGTGATGAAAAGAATGTCGCCTTTTTGAATGTGCTCACCTGCATATTTTTTTGCGACCTCTGCTATATCATCAACCTCTGTAATAACATGAGTGCGGATAGCATATCTTTCGTATGTTTTGCCGTCAACCTCAATATCTTTAACTTTTCTGTCATTAACAGTAATATTATCCATTTTGCGTGTACCTCAATATTTATCGTTTTTAAAAACATTTTTTGCAATATAAATAGGTCTGCCCTTAGTTTGAACATAGACCCTTGCAAGATATTCGCCTATAATGCCGAGGCAGGTAAGAATTGCTCCGCCTATAAGAGTCACAAGCACTATTATTGCTCCACCTGCGGTAAAGGGATCATGAGAAGCAAATCTGAGAATTATTTTAACTATCAAATATATAAATGATGAAATCATACTTAAAATTCCCAGACCTGTAGCGATTTTAAGTGGCGCCGTTGTAAAAGCAAATATGCCTTCAAGAGCATAAGCAAAAAGTTTTTTGAATGACCACTTGGATGTGCCTGTGGCTCTTTCCTCTGCCTTGTAGGGAACAAACTTTGTGTTATAGCCGACCCAGCTGAAAAGGCCTTTGCTGAAACGGAAATATTCATCCATCTCAAGTATTGCCTCAACCATAGGTCTGCGGAAAGTGCGGAAATCCGATGCACCTTTTACAAACTCCGTGTCTGCAAACTTATTTATGATTTTGTAAAAATTATTCTTAAAGAAAACAAGAGCTTTACTTTCGTTTCTGTCCTCTTGGTAGCAAGCAATACAATCTGTATCCGGGTCATCCTCAAGCATTCTCACCATTTCAAGAGCGATTGACGGCCTTTGCTGAAGATCTGCATCTATAATAGTTACGTAATCCCCCTCTGACTCTTTAAGGCCTGCATACATGGCGGATTCCTTGCCGAAATTACGGGAAAAATTAACAATCTTAACGGGAATATCTCCATCAAGGAGTTTTTTTAACTCTTTAAGGGTGCCGTCTTTACTGCCGTCATTCACAAAAACAATTTCATAGCTGAAATCAACATCCTTAAAATCTGATTTTACCACATCATACATGAGGGCAATGTTACCTTCCTCATTATAGCAAGGCACAACCAGTGAAAGCTTCATTTTTATGCCTCCAAATCTTTAACTCTGTCAAGCCTTTCCCAAGGAACATCAATATCTGTTCTGCCCATGTGGCCGAGAGCTGCAACCTGTTTGTAAATAGGTCTTCTTAAATCAAGAGTCTTGATAATACCGGCAGGAGTGAGGTCAAATTTTGCCTTTACAAGCTCTGCAATTTCAGCATCCGGCTTTTTACCGGTGCCGAAAGTATCAACAAATACGGAAACAGGTTCTTCAACACCGATAGCATAAGCAAGCTCAACCTCGCATTTCTTTGCAAGGCCTGCTGCCACAATATTTTTTGCAACATAGCGAGCGGCATAAGCGGCGCTGCGGTCAACTTTTGTTGGGTCTTTACCGCTGAAACATCCACCGCCGTGACAGGCATATCCGCCGTAAGTGTCAACTATAATTTTTCTGCCTGTAAGTCCGCTGTCACCCATAGGTCCGCCTACTACAAATCTGCCTGTGGGGTTTACATAATATTTTGTATTCTCATCAAGAAGATTTGCGGGAACTGTGGTTTTAACAACCTTTTCAATAATATCTTCTCTGATTTGTTCAAGAGTAACATCCTCTGAATGCTGAGAAGAAACAACAACTGTATCAACTCTAACCGGAGTGCCGTCTTCTGCGTACTCAACGGTAACCTGTGTTTTTCCGTCAGGTCTTAAATAAGGTAAAGTACCATTTGCACGTACCAAAGTGAGTTTTGCAGCGAGTTTATGTGCAAGGGATATTGCAAGGGGCATATATTCCTCTGTTTCATCACAAGCATAACCGAACATCATGCCTTGGTCTCCGGCGCCTAAACGGTCAACACCCATTGCTATATCCGGGCTTTGCTTATCTATGGATGTTAGAATTGCGCAAGTGTTGCCATCAAAGCCTTTTTCCGAACTGTCATAGCCTATATCGCAAATAACTTTTCTTGCGATAGCGGGAATGTCAACATTTGCAGTTGTGGTAATTTCGCCCATAATCATAACCATACCTGTTGTGGTGCAGGTTTCGCAGGCTACTCTGCCATTGGGGTCTTGAGCAAGAATTGCATCAAGAATCGCATCTGAAATTTGGTCACAGATTTTGTCGGGATGTCCGCCTGTAACGGACTCTGAAGTAAAGAAATAATTTGCCATTTTTTGCCTTTCTCCGCATAAAATTAACCCGCCAAGGTTTCCTCAGCGGGTGAAAAAACCTTATCTTTCGGCTTTCGCCGTAGGAATTAGCACCTTGATTTCTCAGGTTGCCGGGCTTCACAGGGCCTGTCCCTCAGCCGCTCTTAATAAGGGTGGGTATTCTTATTAGTCGTAATATTATATAATACTATATGTGATTTGTCAACTTTTTAATCATCTATAACTACAATAAAAGCTAAAAATTTGACCCAAAACGGAATTAAAAAAATTTTTTCATCATTATACTATGTAACTATAAAAAGCACCAATAAATTCATACTTAAAATTTTCGGCTGATTGTATAATCAAGTTGAACGTATTGAAATAAAATAATCCATAGCGGAAAATTCCGAGTAGAATGTAAGTGACCAA
>CAVJRM010000013.1:0-48175 GCA_963652165.1 bacterium
CCGATTGTATAAAGCTCACTGTCAGTTCCTGCGATAATATACAATCGGATTTTGCACGGCAAAATCCCCTTCATTGCTAATTGCTAATTGCTAATTGCTAATTTGAAATATCCCCATTCCACATTCCACATTCCAAATTGTCGCTTTGCGACACTATTTCACATTCCAAATTTCGTTTACTTCGCAAACGACTAACAACTGAAAGGGCGATAAAATGTCAGGTAAAAAGTATGTTGGCAAAAAGGAATTATGGATGTTTGCCCTCGGCGCAGGCGGCCAGGGAATGATATACGCCATGATGTCCAGCTATATCAGCGATTACTATATCAATGTGCTCCAGTTACCCCTCGTTTTTGTTCTTATGCTCATGCTGCTTGCAAGAGTATGGGATGCTATCAATGACCCTCTTATGGGTATCATCGTTGACACTCACACAACCAAGTGGGGCAAAATGAAACCTTATATTCTTTTTGCTGCCGCTCCTATTGCAATACTCACAATTCTCATGTACATAAGTCCCAATCTCTCCACTGCGAATCTTATGATTTTCAGTGCCTTTGTGTATGTTTTTTGGGGAATGTGTTACACTATGGCAGATGTTCCCTTCTGGGGAATTCCCAATGTTATCACCCCCGATTCTCAGGAGAGAGGTTCGGTTATTTCATTTACGAAAATTATCAACAGTGTCGGCTCTGCTCTTCCCGAAGTTTTCTTCCTTGTGGCAGGTTTTACTCTTCCCAAGATTATAGACACATCCGATGCTATTGCTTACAATAAGAAAAAATATCTTATTATCGCCGTTGCCGTTACGATTATAGGAATTGTGCTTTATGTGAATTCTTATTTCCATATTAAGGAGAGAGTTGTTCCTCCCATTAAGAAGCGTAAGCCCGGCGAGCCCTCACAGCTTAAAAGAATTTTTACCTGCAAGCCCATGATGCTTGTGCTTTGCATGGGCGTGCTTTCAAGCGGCAGATATATGGTTCAGGCGGCTGCAATTCATGTTGCCCGTTACGCATTCTATATCGGCCCTGCCCTTGACGGCCTTTCATACGAAGAGAGAGTTGCCGCCATTGACGCCAGCGTTTCCGCTGTTAAAACTATTTTCCAGGTATGCGCAATAGTGGGTATGTTCGGAGCAACCCTTCTTATGCCTTACCTTATGAAAAAGGTAGATTACAAAAAATTGCTTATAATCACCTGCCTTGCCGGTGCAGCATCCAGCGTTTTCACCACTCTTATAGGCTGGTTTACAAGTAATCTTTACCTTTGCATTCCCTTTATTATTATTTCCTGCATTCCCCTCGGTGTTATTAATGTTATTACAGGCGCACTTATTTGCGACTGCCTTGATTATCTTGAGCTTAACACAGGCTACCGTGATAACGGCCTTGGCTCTGCAATTCAAGGATTCATTAACAAGATCGGATCTGCACTTTCAACCTGCGGTATCATAGTAATGTATATGGCAATCGGCTTTGAGCCTGCTCAGATGCTTTCATCGGATACCATAGTTGCAGCTACCGAGCTTACACGAGGCCAAAACTTCGCAGTATTCTCCCTTGTTTCCATTGTTCCCGGGGTAAGCCTTCTTCTTTGCTCAATTCCCATGTTCTTCTACAAGATTTCGGGCAAGGCAAAAGAGCAGATGGTTAAGGATCTTGAGGCCAAGAGAGAAGCTGAGCAAGCGGTTATTTCCGAATAATATCGGCATATATAATGTTTATTATATATTAACTGTTTATTATAGATATTCCCATAAATTCAGGTGATTCCAATGTCCACAAAAAAAGATATAAGAAATGTAGCCATTATCGCTCACGTTGACCACGGCAAAACCACGTTGGTTGACCAGATGCTTAAGCAAAGCGGCACTTTCAGAGAAAATGAACAGGTTGCCGAAAGAGTCATGGACTCTAATGACCTTGAGCGTGAGAGAGGCATTACAATTCTTTCCAAAAACACTTCCGTGCACTACAAAGGCACAAAAATCAACGTTGTTGACACCCCTGGCCATGCAGATTTCGGCGGCGAGGTTGAGCGTATTCTTATGATGGTTGACGGCGTTCTTTTGCTGGTTGACGCTTTTGAAGGCTGTATGCCTCAAACGAGATTCGTTCTTAAAAAAGCTCTCAACCTTAAAAAGAAAGTTCTTGTTGTTATTAACAAGATTGACCGCCCCAACGCCAGACCTTACGAGGTTGTTGACGAAGTGCTTGATTTGTTTATAGACCTTGGTGCAGAGGAAGATCAGCTTGAGTTCCCCGTGGTTTATGCCAGCGCAAGAGACGGTTATTCAAGCCTTGACCCCAATGTTCGTTCAGGTGATATGCGTCCCCTCTTTGACGCAATTCTCGAAAATATCGATCCCCCCAAAGGTGACAATGAAGGCCCGCTTCAGTGCCTGTTTTCATCCCTTGATTATGATGATTACGTGGGCAGAATCGGTATAGGCAGAGTTGAAAGAGGCCGTATTTACCGCAATCAGAGTGCCGTTCTTTGCAAAACCGACGGCAGAGAAGAAAACATTAAAATCTCCCGCCTTTATCAGTTTGAAGGTCTTCACAGAGTTGAATGTGAAGAGGCGGAGGCCGGTGATATTATTTGCGTTTCCGGTATTAACGACATTAACATAGGCGAAACCGTTTGCGACCCGGAGCATATCGATCCCCTCCCCTTTATTAAGATTGACGAGCCTACTCTTTCAATGAATTTCATTGTTAACGACAGCCCCTTTGCAGGCAGAGAAGGCAAATTCGTTACCTCAAGAAACCTTCGTGACAGGCTTTTCAAAGAGGTTGAAACTAACGTAAGCATGCGTGTGGAAGAGACGGAAACAACAGATACTTTCAAGGTTTCCGGCAGAGGTGAGCTTCACCTTTCAATTCTTATTGAAACCATGCGCCGCCAAGGCTATGAATTCCAAGTTTCAAGGCCTAAAGTTATTCTTAAAGAGATTGACGGCCAAATCTATGAGCCAATGGAGCTTCTTATTGTTGAAGTTCCCGAGCAATATGTGGGCGCCGTTATCGAAAAATTAGGCTCACGCAAAGCAGAGCTTGAAAATATGGGCACCCGTGACGGCGGTGCCACTCACCTTGAGTTCAAGATTCCTTCAAGAGGCCTTATCGGCTACCGCTCCGAATTCTTAACAGATACCAACGGTAACGGTATTATGAACCAGCTTTTTGACGGTTATCAGCCCTACAAAGGTGAAATTCAAACAAGAGAAAGAGGCTCTATAGTTGTTCATGAAACAGGTGTAACCTCTGCTTACGGACTTTTCAACACTCAGGACAGAGGCCGTTTATTCGTTGGCCCCGGCGTTGATGTGTATGAGGGTATGATTATTGGCGAATGTGCCAAAAACGAAGATGTTACCTGCAACGTTTGCAAGCTGAAACACCTTACAAACACCCGTGCTTCCGGCTCTGACGACGCCCTTAGGCTTGTGCCCCCCAGCACAATGAGTTTGGAGCAGTGCATGGAGTTTATTAAAGATGACGAGCTTCTTGAGGTAACTCCCGAATCCCTCCGCCTTCGTAAGCGTATTCTTTCAAAAGAATCAAGAATGAAACAGCAATTTAAGCATAAATAATTTACAAATCGTTATGACCGAATCAAAAATTAAAACCGCCGTTGCTCTTGGCAGCTTTGACGGTTTGCACAAAGGACATAAAGCTGTTTTGGCCTGCGCTCTTTCCTGCAAGGAGCGTGGGCTTGTTCCTATTGCACTTCTTTTTGATTCCCATCCCCTTTTGACTCTTACAGGTAAGGCTCCCGATGAAATTTTACAGCCCGAAATCCGAAGCGAAATGCTTACGGACATGGGTTTTCTTGTTAAATATATCTCTTTTGCGGATATTCATAATCTTTCACCGGAAGAATTTTTTGATGAAATCCTGATTAAAAAACTGAATGCCGGTGCCGTGTGCTGCGGAAGTAATTATCATTTTGGAAAAATGGGCAAAGGAAATGCGGATATTCTAAAAAATCTTTGCGAAAAGAATGATATTTTATTTCTTGAAAGCCCGGATATTTCCCTCGGAAACGAGCTTATCAGCTCATCTCGAATCCGTCAGGCCATTAAAGAGGGCAATATTCCCCTTGCAAATGAAATGCTGGGCTATGAATTTCGTTACAGAAATCTTGTAACTCACGGCTACGAGAGAGGCCGGGAAATGGGCTTCCCCACCATCAATCAGTATTTTGATGAAGGTTTCATTATTCCGAAAATAGGGGTTTACGCCTCTGTTGCCGTTATAAACGGGTGCGGATTCCCTGCCGTTACAAATATCGGCCTGCGTCCCTCTTTTGAGGACGAAGATATTAAAAGTGAAACCAATATTCACGGCTATTCTGAAGATCTTTACAACAAAATCGTTGAAATTCGACTGATTAAATACTTGAGAGAAGAGCGAAAATTTGCCTCTCTTAATTCTCTTTCGGAACAAATTAAAGCAGATACCGAAAAATCCCTTGAAATTTTCTCAAAAAGAGGTGTTCACCGTGTATAAAGATTGGGAATCTCTTAAAAAAGATTGCTTTGCTTGCCAAAAATGCGACCTTGCCAAAACAAGAACAAATTTAGTTTTCGGCATAGGAAACGAAAATGCGGAAGTTCTTTTTGTGGGTGAAGGCCCCGGCGCCAATGAGGATTTGAAGGGCGAGCCTTTCGTTGGCAGAAGCGGACAGCTCCTTGACAAGTATCTTAAACACATTGATCTTGACCGTAATAAAAATATTTATATTGCCAATATGGTAAAATGCAGGCCTCCCGAAAACAGAGACCCTTCCGAAAAAGAGCAGGATTGCTGCATTGAGTGGCTTCGCTGCCAAACAAGGCTTTTAAGGCCTAAAATTATAGTTTGCGTTGGGCGTATCTCTGCCCAAAGGCTTATTTCAAAAGATTTTCGGGTTACTCAGCAGCATGGGGAATTCACAGAAAAAGGCGGTATTCTATTTATGGGCACCTTCCATCCGGCCGCCCTTTTGAGAAATCCCAATAATAGACCTGCGGCGCTGGAAGATTTTTTGGCACTGAGAGATAAAATAAAAGAAGTTTGTGAGCATACTTATGAAATATAACGGAGAAAATTTTGATATTGCCGTAATCGGTGCAGGCCATGCCGGAATTGAGGCGGGCCTTGCCGCTGCGCGCCTCGGGTGCAAAACCGCCGTATTTACCGTAAACCTTGACTGGGTTGGCAATATGCCCTGCAATCCCTCAATCGGCGGCACATCAAAAGGCCATTTAGTAAGAGAAATTGACGCTTTAGGTGGGGAAATGGGCAAAGCGGCGGACCATAATACTATTCAAAGCCGTATTCTTAATATGGGCAAAGGCCCTGCCGTTCACTCCCTTAGGGCCCAAATAGACCGCCGTGCTTATTCGGATTATATGAAAGGCACTCTTGAAAGGCAGGAAAATCTCTTTTTAAGGCAAGCTGAGATAGTAAATCTCGAAAAAGACGGCAATGAATGGGTTTTGACCACTCGCCTTGAGGCAGTTCACAGGGCAAAAGCCGTAATTCTTGCCACGGGCACATTTCTTGGGGGCAAAGTTTATATAGGCGACGTTTCTTACGAGAGCGGCCCGGACGGTATGTTCCCCGCCACAGATTTGGCCCTTTCCCTTAAAAAATTGGGCTTGCCTACCCGAAGATTCAAAACAGGCACTCCCCCGAGAGTTAATCGCAGGAGCGTAAACACCGCCGAGCTTGAGCCTCAATACGGTGATGAAAATATTGTGCATTTTTCTTTTTCGGAAGATTGCACCGTTGAAAACAAACAGCCGTGCTATATAGCGTACACTTCCCTTGAAACCAAACAGGTTATTCTTGATAATTTACACCGCTCCCCTCTTTATTCGGGAAAAATTGACGGCATCGGCCCCAGATACTGCCCCAGTATTGAGGATAAAATCGTTCGCTTTTCGGAGAAAGACAGGCACCAGATTTTTGTTGAGCCTTGCGGAATGAAAACAGATGAAATGTATTTGCAGGGTTTATCTTCCTCTTTGCCCGAGGATGTGCAATTAAAAATTGTGCACAGTATTCCCGGCCTTGAAAATGCGGAATTTTTGAGAACGGCTTACGCCATAGAATACGACTGCGTTGATCCTCTTTCTTTAAGACAGACTCTTGAATTTAAAGACTTTGAAGGGCTTTACGGCGCAGGTCAATTTAACGGCTCCAGCGGATACGAAGAGGCTGCCGCACAAGGTCTTGTGGCAGGCGTAAATGCAGCCCTCAAAATATTAGGCAAAGAGCCAATGATTCTTGACAGAACCACGTCTTATATCGGCACTCTCGTTGACGACCTTACCACAAAGGGCTGCTCCGACCCTTACAGGATGATGACAAGCCGCTCAGAATACAGGCTTATACTTCGCCAAGACAATGCAGACCGCAGGCTTACGGAAATCGGTTACAAAGCAGGTTTAATATCCGAAGAAAGATATGCAAAATTCAAAGAGAAGCTTCAAATGATAGAGGCCGAAAGAGAAAGGGTTGCAAATGTGTCAATCCGCAAAACCCCGGAGATAGATGCAATGCTTGTTTCACGTGAAACAGTCCCCCTTGAAAAAGGCTTGAAAATGGCTGAGCTCTTAAAAAGACCCAAAGTTGATTACGATTGCCTTGCTCCCTTTGACCCCGACAGGCCCGATTATCCGAGAGAAGTTTTTGAGCAAGTTGAGATTGATATTAAATACGAGGGATATATTAAAAGGCAGCAGGCCCAAATTAACGAGATAAAGCGCCTTGAAGTTCAAAAAATACCCGAAGGCATAAATTATAAAGATATTACCGGCCTACGCCTTGAAGCTGTGGAAAAGCTTACTAAAATCAGGCCCGAAACCGTGGGGCAGGCTTCAAGAATCAGCGGTGTATCCCCTGCGGATATCTCCGTACTTATAATTTATCTTGAAAGGAACAGAGAAAATGACATTCAATAAAAATTTGTTCCTTGAAAATATGAACTCACTGGGCATTGAAATAGCAGAAGATAAAATAGATTTCCTTGATAAATTCGCTGAAAGACTTATAGGAACCAACAAGGTGATGAATTTAACCGCAATTCTTGATGAAGACGGCATAGCGGTAAAGCATTTTGCAGACAGTTTAAGTATTCTTAAAATAAATATAAAAGAAAACGCGAAAGTTATGGATCTCGGCTGCGGGGCAGGATTTCCCGGCATTCCCCTGCTTATAGCGAGAAATGATATTGATCTGACTTTTGTGGATTCAACCGCCAAAAAACTTGGATTTGTTAAAGATACGGTTAAAGCTTTAAATCTTAATGCTGAGGTGGTTCATTCCAGAGCCGAAGAGCTGGGGCATAATCCGGAGTATCGAGAAAAATACGATTTAGTTGTATCTCGAGCGGTAGCGGCATTAAATGTGCTGTGCGAGTACTGCCTGCCATTCGTAAAAGTCGGCGGAAAATTTGCCGCAATGAAAGGCTCCCTTGCAGATGAAGAAATAAAACAAGCGGGGAACGCTTTAAGAATATTAGGTGGCAAAATCACAGCTAAAATAGATTTTGAACTGACGGACGGCAAAAGAAGCATTATAATAATAGAAAAAATTGCAGAAACAAACGCAAAATATCCAAGACCATCCGCACAAATTGCAAAGAAAAAGTTGTAAAAAAAGAGGAGCAATGCTCCTCTTTTTTAATGTGAAATGTGGAATGTGGAATGTGGAATAGTGTCGCAAAACGACAATTTGGAATGTGGAATGTGGAATGGTGGGTCGCTTCGCTCCGTTTGTATAGGACAACCTCTCAGTCAGCTTTTACATCCTTGTTGCAATCCCACCACCGCCATTTTATAGCAATCCCTCAGTCAGCTATCGCTGACAGCCCCCTTTACACAAAGGGGCCGCAGTTCTCTGTCAGTTCCCACAAAATTATACTATCGGATTTTGCACCGCAAAATCCCCTTCATTCCACATTCCACATTCCCAATTCCACATTGGGCGAAGCCCATTCATTACTCATTACTCATTACTCATTAAATAAAGCTCATTACTCATTGTCCCTGCGGGACTCATTGCTAATTGCTAATTGAGCTCAGCGCCTGTTTCACGTGAAACATTATAAAAATAAAATTTTCATTGCTAATTGCTAATTGCTAATTGCTAATTGCACAGCCCCGTGATATAATACATTTTACAAACTAAAAAATAACAATTCGGAGATAGATTATGGCAAAATGTGTTGCAATAGTTAATCAAAAAGGCGGTGTGGGTAAAACCACCACGGCTGTTAATCTTTCGGCCTGCCTCGGTGCAAGGGGATATAAAACTTTGCTTGTGGATGCAGACCCTCAGGGAAATTCCACAAGCGGCCTTGGAATCAACAAAAAAGGCCTTGAAAAGAACTCTTATGAGATAATAATAGGGGAGTGCCCGGCAAAAGAAAGTGTAATTGATACAGACTACGCAAATGTTTCGGTAATTCCCTCAAGTATGGACTTGGCAGGGGCTGAAATAGAGCTTGCAGATATAGACAAGCGAGAAAGCAGGCTTAAAAACGCCTTGGCCCTTATAAATGAAGAATATGATTTTATAATCATAGATTGTCCGCCCTCACTGGGACTGCTGACTCTTAACTGCCTGTGCGCATCAGACACTTTACTAGTGCCCATTCAGTGCGAATTTTATGCTCTTGAAGGCCTTTCACAGCTTATCGGCACAGTGAGAACGGTTAAAAGATTATATAATCCGTACATAGAAATTGAGGGAGTTTTGCTCACAATGTATGACGGCAGGCTTAATTTGACACAACAGGTTGTGGATGAAGTTAAAAAATGCTTTCCGAAAAAAGTATATAAGACATTTATACCCAGAAATGTCAGGCTTTCTGAAGCTCCTTCCTTCGGTCAGCCGGTTATTTACTATGATAAAAACTCAAAAGGCGCTAAAGCCTACGACGATTTTACGGAAGAATTTCTTAAAAATAACGGATTAAAGAAGAAAAAGAGGTAAAAATATGGCAGCTAAAAAAGGCGGACTGGGCAGGGGACTCGACTCTCTGCTTATGGATAATGCAATGGAGGACGGCGCAGCCTCCTCAGCGGTAAAATTAAAATTAACTGAAATAGAGCCCAATAAAGAGCAGGCAAGAAAGCATTTTGATGATGAAGCCCTTACTGAGCTTGCGGATTCAATAGCAGAGCACGGCGTGCTTCAGCCTTTGCTTGTAAGGCCCTTAATCGGCGGCGGATATCAGCTCATCGCCGGCGAAAGAAGATGGAGAGCCTCAAGAATCGCAGGGCTTACGGAAGTTCCCGTAGTTATAAAGAGCCTTACAGACGAAGAGGCGGCAGTCATTTCTCTTATTGAAAATTTGCAGAGAGAGGATTTAAATCCCGTTGAAGAAGCTTACGGCTTTGCGGATTTGATTAAGCAATTCGGCTTGACTCAGGAAGAAGCGGCAAAAAGAGTGGGCAAATCAAGGCCCGCCGTTGCCAACGCATTAAGAATTTTAAAGCTCCCGGAGCCTGTTATTGATATGATCAGGGAGGGCACGCTTTCCGCAGGCCACGCAAAGACTCTTGCCGGCATTGACGACGAAAAGAAGATTATCGCAGCGGCAAAAGAGATAGTTGAAAAAGGCCTTTCTGTTAGAGAGGCAGAGAAGCTCGTTAAGAATATCACTGCAGAGAAAAAGCCTGCAAGCCCAAAGAATACAAGGCGAAACAGCTATTTTGACGAGGTGGAGCTTTCCATAAACAACACCCTCGGGCGCAAGGCAAAAGTTATAACCAAAGGCAAAAAAGAGAGCGGCACTCTTGAGCTTGCATTTTATGACGTTGAGGACCTTAAAAATCTTGTAAAAGCTCTTTCAACACTTGAATAACGGGGCGTTTGAATTGAAAAAGAAAACTACGATTATAACAATTTTATTGTCTCTTGTTGCTGTCACGGTGCTTGGGTTCACGGTGGTGAACGTAATAAAAAGCAGAGCAAATTCCATTGAAGTTCAAACGGGCACCGAAGAAAATCTGACGGAAACGACAACGAAATATGATTATGATAATTTAAGTCAAATTCTGACTTCATCGGAAAAAATCGAGATAAGCGCAGAAATGTTAGAGAAAGCGAATCTCAGCGAAGAATCTCTCAAAACCCTTGAAACAGAAGGGCAGGGGGGAGAAATTGCTTCTTCCCGATTTCACGAGATCACCGGCTACACCTTAAACGCATTTACGGATAAATTCGGCTCCGAAAAAAGCAAAGATATGGGCAATAACGGCAAAGACAGCTTTGTGCTGGCCTTTACCGGGGATATAAATTTTGACGAAACATCTTACTATGTTATGTGCCATGCCCTTGAAAAAGAAAATAAAGTGCTGGATTGCATTGACTCAAATTTCCAAAATGTAATGAAAAGCGCCGATATTATGCTTGTGAATAACGAATTTACCTATTCTGAGCGTGGAACTCCCACCGAGGGCAAAAAATACACCTTCAGGGCAAACCCGGAGTATGTGCATTACCTTACGGATATGGGGGTTGACATCGTTTCCCTTGCCAATAATCACACTTTTGATTACGGTTACGATTCTTTTGCAGACACCCTTTCAACCCTTGAAAATGCAGGCATTGAATATGTGGGCGCAGGGATGAACAGCGATGAAGCAAACGCAGTAAAATCCTTTATTATCAACGGCTACAAAGTGGGATATATAGCCTGCAGCGGTGTTGAATATCCTATTCATACTCCCGTGGCAACGGAAGATTCTGCCGGAATCATGGGCTCTTACGATAACGGAGAGGCGGTAACAAAAGCCGTAAAATCCGCCAAAAAAGAATGCGATTATGTTATAGTTTATCCCCATTGGGGATACGAAAACACCACGGAATTATCCTCTGCCCAAACCTCAAACGCAAGGCAGTGGATTGACGCGGGGGCAGATGCGATTATAGGCAATCACTCCCACTGCCTTCAGGGCATGGATTTTTATAAAGGCAAATTTATTGCATATTCTCTCGGAAACTTCTGGTTTAACAGCAAAACTTTACCCACAGGGATTTTACAGCTTACCATAAGCGAAGAGGGGATTGAACCCGGCATCGTGCCCGGAATTCAGGAAAACCGTGAAACAAGAATGTACACAAGCCTTGAAGATCAAAGAAAAGTATATGATTTAATTGAAAGTTACCCTGCGGAAACAGGGGTAAAAATAGACGATAACGGAAAAATAACAGACGCAGGCGCTACAATAAATTAGCAATGAAAGTCCCGCAGGGACAATCGTGCAAAGCACGATAAAAGCCTCTCCTTACACAGGAGAGGCGAAACCGCTCTCTGTCAATTCCCACTTTTCTATATATTCGGATTTTGCACGGCAAAATCCCCTTCATTGCTAATTGCTAATTAAAATGTTCCCTTCATTCCACATTCCACATTTGAGCGTAAGCAATATTATCGGAGCGCAGCGACCCGACATTACTCATTACTCATTAAATAAAGCTCATTGCTCATTGCTAATTGAACCGGAGGTATTAATATGAAAGAATTTATGGGAGAAGATTTTCTCCTTGAAAACGAAAGTGCAAAAAAGATGTTTGCCGCCGCAAACAAGATGCCTATTTTTGATTGGCATTGTCATCTTTCTCCAAAAGAAATTTACGAAAATAAACAGCCGAAGGATTTAGCAGAGCTTTGGCTTGGGGGAGACCATTATAAATGGCGCGCCATGCGTTCTTGCGGCGTTGAAGAAAAATACATTACAGGAAGCGAAACCACAGGCTATGAGAAATTCAAAGCCTTTGCCGCCTGCATGCCCTATCTTATCGGAAACCCCATGTATCATTGGTGCCATCTTGAGCTTCGCAGATATTTCGGTATAAATGATATTCTCTCCGAGGAAACGGCTGATATTATTTGGAAAAAGGCAGAAAACGCAATTAAAAACGGTGATTTTTCTCCCGGAAAACTTATTGAAAAAAGCAATGTTACCTATGTTTGCACCACCGACGACCCGGCGGATTCTTTAGAGTATCATCAGCTCCTTGCAAAAGAAAATCTGCCCTTCAAGGTCCTTCCCGCATTCAGGCCGGATAAAGCATTGAGCATTGATTTGCCCTCTTTTATCCCTTGGCTTAAGGATATGGAAAAAACAGCAGGTAAAACTATAGACAACTACAAAACTCTTTGCGCTGTGCTTAAAGAGAGAATCAATTTCTTTGAAAGCATGGGCTGTAGGGCAAGTGACCACGCTTTTGCTTATGTTCCTTATGAGACGTCAACAGACGAGGAACTTGAAGAAATTTTCCAAAAGGCAAAAAACGGCAATGAAGTAACCCTTCTTGAGGCGGATAAATACAAAACCGCACTTCTTCGTTTTCTTGCAGCAGAATACGCCGCAAGGGGCTGGGGAATGGAGCTTCACATTGGCCCAATGAGAAACAACAACACAAAAATGTTTGAAAAAATCGGTGCAGATGCAGGCTTTGACTCCCTTGATGATCAGCTCATCGCCCGCAAACTTTCAAGATTTCTCGATTCCCTTGCAGCAGAGGATAATTTGCCTCGCACCGTTCTCTTTACCCTTAATCCAAAGGATAATTACGTGCTGGGCTCCATGCTGGGCAACTTCCAAACCGAAGAGGCGGAAAGCAAAATTCAATTCGGCTCTGCATGGTGGTTTAATGACAATATTGACGGTATGCGTGAGCAGATGAAAGCTCTCGGCAATTTGGGAGCGCTGGGCAAATTCATAGGAATGGTAACGGATTCCCGGTCTTTCCTGTCTTATCCGAGGCATGAATATTTCCGCAGAATTATGTGCAATTTACTTGGCGAATTTGTGGAAAAAGGGGAGTACCCCAATGACGAGAAAACACTCTGTAAGATAGCAGAGGATATTTCATATAACAACGCAATAAAATATTTTGGTGTAAAGTGAGGTTAAACTTATGGCAAAGTACATAATGGCATTAGATCAGGGCACCACCAGTTCAAGAGCGATTATCTTTGACAAAGCAGGCAACATCATCTGCAAGGCTCAAAACGAGTTTGAGCAAATTTACCCCGAGGCAGGTTGGGTTGAGCATGACCCCTTGTCAATTCTTTACAGCCAATTTCAGGCCGTTTCCCACTGTATGATGACCAGCGGAATTTCCCCAACAGAGATTGAAGCCATCGGCATTACAAATCAGCGTGAAACCACTATTTTATGGGATAGGCAAACGGGCAAACCCGTTTATAACGCTATCGTTTGGCAGTGCCGCAGGACTGCCGATTATTGCGAACAGCTTAAAGCCGAGGGCCTTGAAGATTACATTAAAGAGCATACGGGCCTTTTGATTGACGCTTATTTCTCCGGCACAAAAATCAAGTGGATTCTCGATAATGTTCCCAGAGCAAGGAAACTTGCGGATCAGGGCAGATTGCTTTTCGGCACTGTTGAAACTTGGCTCATTTGGAACCTTACCGGCGGCAGTGTGCACGTAACGGACTATTCAAACGCATCAAGAACCATGCTTTTTGATGTGGATAAACTTTGCTGGGATGAATTCCTTTGCGAAAAGCTGGGAATCCCCATGTCAATTCTTCCGGAGGTTGTGCCTTCAAGTAAAATTTACGGCCGTGTATCAAAGGGAATTTTAGGCCTTGAAGCCCTTGAAGGAATCCCCATTGCAGGTGCAATCGGTGACCAGCCCGCAGCCCTTTTCGGCCAGGCTTGCTTTGAGGTAGGTCAGGCTAAAAACACTTACGGCACAGGCTGTTTCCTCCTTATGAATACAGGCACTAAAAGAGTTCATTCATCACATAATTTGCTTACAGGCGTTGCTTGGGGCATTGGTGATGAGGTTGAATATTCAATAGAAGGCTCTGCTTTCAACGCAGGTTCGGTTATTAAGTGGCTTCGTGATGAAGTTCATCTTATAGACAGCGCCCGCCGCTGTGATGAGCTTGCAGAGAGCGTTCCCGATGCAAACGGCATTTACTTTGTGCCGGCATTTACAGGCCTCGGCGCACCCTATTGGGATATGTATGCAAGAGGCACAATCGTAGGTTTAACAAGAGGCGTAAACAGAGCGCATATTGCAAGAAGTGTGCTTGAAGCTATTTGCTATCAGATGACTGATTTGCTTGAGGCCATGAAAGCCGACGGAGATATTCAATTCAAAGAGCTTCGTGTTGACGGTGGTGCATCCGTAAGTGATATTATGCTCCAAATTCAGGCGGATATGATTCAGTGCAAAATCAACAGACCTAAAACCGTTGAAACCACTGCTCTTGGTGCCGCATACCTTGCAGGCCTTGCCACAGGTTTTTGGGAGAGCAAAGAAGATATACAGAGAAACCGTCAGGTTGATAAAGAATTTATGCCGCAAATCAGTCTTGAAGAGAGAAATAAAATTTATGCAGGCTGGTTAAAAGCAGTTGAAAGAGCTAAAGGATGGGCAGAATAATGGATTATATGAAAGAATCCCTTAGGCTCCATTATGAGTGGAAGGGAAAAATCGGTATAGAAACAAGAACTCACGCATCAAACAGAGAGGAGCTCTCCCTTGCTTACACCCCGGGAGTTGCAGCCCCTTGCCTTGAAATTCAAAAACATCCGGAGAAGAGCTTTGAGCTTACAAACAGATGGAACACAGTAGCGGTTATTACCAACGGCACCGCAATTTTAGGCCTTGGAGATATCGGCCCCGAGGCAGGTATGCCCGTTATGGAGGGCAAATGCTTGCTCTTTAAGGAATTCGCGGGCATTGACGCCATTCCTCTTTGCGTAAAATCAAAAAATATTGATGAAATAGTTAATACAATCGCTCTGATTTCCGGCTCATTCGGCGGAATAAATCTTGAGGATATTGCCGCTCCGGATTGCTTCGAAATTGAAAGAAAATTAAAAGAAAGATGCGACATTCCCGTATTTCACGATGACCAGCACGGTACAGCCGTTGTGGTGCTTGCCGCTGTAATTAACGCCCTTAAATGCGTGGGCAAAAAGATTGAAGATATTACCATCGCCATGAGCGGAGCAGGCTCTGCAGGCAGTGCAATCGCAAAACTTTTGAATGCAAGCGGCGTGGGAAATATCATTATGAGCGATAAAAACGGAATTATTTGCAAGGGAGACGATCTTTCCCCCGCTTTTGCCGAGCTTGCGGAGTTTACAAACAAAAATCACATTCACGGCAGCCTTGGGGATGCTATGAAAGGCGCAGATATATTTATCGGCGTTTCCGCTCCCGGCCTTGTCACAAAAGAGATGGTAGCCTCCATGGCGGAGAAATCCATAGTTATGGCAATGGCAAATCCAACCCCGGAAATTATGCCCGAAGAGGCGAAAGCCGCAGGGGCAACGGTGGTTTGCTCCGGCAGAAGTGACTACCCTAATCAGGTTAATAATGTGCTTGCATTCCCCGGAATTTTCCGCGGAGCTCTGGATGTGAGAGCTAAAAGCATAACCGAAGAAATGAAACTTGCCGCAGCTTATGCCATCGCAGGCCTTATTTCCGATGAAGAATTAAACGAAGAATACATTTTGCCCGAAGCCTTTGACAGCAGAGTAGGTAAAGCCGTTGCAAAGGCAGTAGGGGAGGCGGCAGTCGCTTCGCTCAATTAGCAATTAGCAATGAGCAATGAAGTCGCAGGGCAAAATCCCCATCATTCCACATTCCACATTCCACATTTCCGAAGGATTGTTCCACATTCCCAATTCCACATTTCACATTGGGTGTCAGCCCCTTCATTACTCATTGAAAAAAGCTCCCCGAAGGGAGCTTTTCGTTTCTAAATCAGTCTTCGTTTTCGTCTCTGATTTGGTCAATTGTTTCTGCGGAAATTGTTTGAGTTTCGCCGTGCTTAACCTGACTCATGCAGATAAGGGCAAGGGCGAAGCAAAGTGGTGCATAATAGAAGAGTGACCAGTAGTTGATTTCACCGTTTGCAGTGAATTTCTTTGTAAGGTCAAACATTGCACCAACAAGCACGGGGCCCACAATAGATGCCGAGAAAGTAGCTGTATAATAATAGCCTGTGAATGTGCCGACTCTTTCGGGGCCGCCGATTTCAAGCACAAGGGGAAGAGTGTTGATTGTAACAAAGGCAATAAGGATACCGCCGCAAATGATTGCAATGTAAAGAAGAGGATTCCACTGAGTAATTGCATAGGCAAGGAAGAGAACGAGCACTCCTACCCAGCCGGACATAATAGTCTTTTTACGGCCGAATTTCTGGCCAAGTTTACCGGCGGGAATTGCACCTATAACCGTTGCAGCTGCAAAGAGGGTTATAATAAGAGATGCTGTGGATTCATCAATACCGAGCTCATATTTTGCAAAAGTTGTGGCATAGGTCTGAATTGAATCTGTTGCGTTTGAATTAAAGAAAAGTGCCACGAGCATGAATAAAAGGCTCTTCTTTTCGCCTTTTGTAAGGCTGAGCTTATGGCCGTCAACGGCGGCACCGTCTTTATTTCTCTTAGCTGCAAGGTATTCTGCTTTAAGGCGGGCAGATTCTTCCTTGGAGATTCTGTTATCCGGCTCTCTTACAACAAAAAGAACCACAAACATACAAATTACCATTATAATTGCGCCGAAGATGAAAACATCTTTTCTGATGGCAATGTCATCCGCATTGGGAATAATAAGCTGAATAATTGAACCCGATACTGTGCCGAGAACAACACCGATGCCGCCCATAATGTTTATAACCGCATTGCCTTCGCCTCTGATTTCGGAAGGTGTAAAGTCCGGCATAAGGGCAACAACGGGTGAACGCCATGTGGACATTATAAAGTTAAAAACGATAATATCAAGCATCAAAACACCGAGGGTGCTGATTCTTGGAATCATAATGAAAAGTAAAGCACAAAGGGGAATGCCGTACATAAGGAAAGGTGTTCTTTTGCCGAAACGGGTGTGAGTACGGTCTGAAATTCTGCCGAATAAGGGCTGGAAAATAACGCCGAAAATATTATCAATAACCATGATAATTCCGACTGCGGTGCTGGACCATGCAAGGTTTGCAATAGTGGGGTTTTCTTTGAGGATAAGGGGAACACGGGCGTTGTAAATTATCCACGCGATCTGAACAGCCATAAATCCGAAACCGGTAAAGGCAGTGTGAAGATAATTCAGCTTGCCGTTCGCCTTAGCGCAATAGTAATGATTATCCATTTATCTTTCTCCTTTTTTGGCACAAACCGTGCCTATACATTCTATATTATAACATTTTGCGTGCCAATTTAAAATACAACATTATAAACTAAAAAACAACAAACATTTTGTATGGATTGACTAAAATACGGGAATGTGATATAAATTAATTAGCAATGAGCAATTAGCAATTAGCAATTAGCAATTAGCAATGAGTCCCGAAGGGACAATGAGTAATGAAGGTGCTGACGCCCAATGTGGAATGTGGAATTAGGAATGTGGAATGATGGGGATTTTGCGGCGCAAAATCCGATTGTATAATTTTGCAGGAACTGACAGAGAGCAATTAGCAATGAAACAAAAAATAAATCCTCCCACGTCCGCAGACATTTCACCGCCTAAGGCAATTTCACTCGCCGTAAGGCGAATTTCACAAATCCGTAAGGATTTATTTCACTGAAAACAAGGGGCTGACGCCCAATGAGTAATGAGTAATGAGTAATGTCGGGTCGCAAAGCGACAATGTGGAATTAGAAATGTGGAATGTGGAATGCAGGGGGCATACGCCCGTTTGTATAAAGCCCTCTGTTAGGTTTGCTATATATTTGGAGCGAAGCGACCCACCATTGCTAATTGCTAATTGCTAATTGCTAATTAAGATGTCCCCTTCATTTCACATTCCACATTGAGCGAAGGGAATTCCTTTAACTGACCTTTTTGGGGGAGATAAAATTATGGATTTAACTGAAAAAACTCTTGAAAAAAAATATGTTTACAACGGTAAAATAATGAATGTTCGCTGCGATAAAGTAGCTTTACCGAACGGCAACACATCTTTCAGAGAAATTGTTGAGCACAATGGGGGAGTGTGCATTGCTCCCATTACGGAAGATAACCAGCTTATTTTTGTGCGTCAATTTCGTTATGCTTACGGCAAGGTAATTCTTGAGCTCCCTGCGGGAAAACTTGAAAAGGGTGAAGATTCTTTTGAGGCAGGCAAAAGAGAGCTTGAAGAAGAAACGGGAATGGTTGCGGATAATTACTATAATCTGGGGGAATTTTACCCATCTGCCGGTTATACGGGTGAAGTAATCTATCTTTATGCAGCAAACCATTTGCACGAAACCCACATGCATCTTGATGAAGACGAATTTCTTGAAGATGTAAAAATCCCCATTGATAAAGCCGTTGAAATGGTTATGAGCGGAGAAATTTGCGACGGAAAAACTATGGCAATAATTTTGAAGGTTAATGAACTTATGAGGAGAGGAGAAATAAAATGAGTAAGATTGTGCTTGCGTCATCATCCCCGAGGCGCAGGGAACTGCTTGAAAAGGCAGATGTAAAATTTTCTCTTTGCATTAAAAATATTGATGAAACAATCCCCGAGGGCTACACACCGGAGCAAGCCGTTGAGTATCTTGCAAAGGCAAAGGCTCAGGCCGTTTCGCAAATAAACGAGGATGCCATTATCATCGGTGCGGATACAATAGTGGTGCTCGATGACGAAATTCTGGGTAAACCTAAAGACGAGCAAGATGCCCTGCGTATGCTTTTGGCACTTTCCGACAGAGAGCATGAAGTTATTACCGGCGTTTCACTCGTTAAAGGCAAAAAAAGCAAAACTTTTCATGTTGCCACTAAAGTTAAATTTTATGAAATTACATACAGTGAGGCTCTTCGTTACATTAAAACCGGCGAGCCTATGGATAAAGCCGGCGCTTACGGCATTCAGGGCAAAGGCTGCGTGTTTGTAGAGAGTATAAACGGTGATTTTTACAATGTGGTTGGTTTACCCATTGCAAAAGTTGTTAAAGAACTTAAAAGATTTCAGGAAGAAGGCTGAAAATGTCAATTTCATCTCTTAAATCCAAACTGTCAAAGGACGAGGCTTTCCTTGTAACCTCCGACAGAAGCAGATTTTATTTAACGGATTTTGATTTTACAGACGGATTTTTAATTATCACAAGCTCAAAAAGTGTTTTACTTGCAGACGGCAGATACATAGAAGCCGCAGAGGCAAAGGCCAAAAATTGTGATGAAATTGTTTTACTTCAAAGAGCATCAGAGCAGCTGCCTGAGATTTTGAAACAGCTTGATATATCAGTATTATACACGGAAGCGGAAAAACTCACCGTTGCGGATTTTAATGCCATTTCGGATATGGCGGGCTGTGAAGTTAAAGCGGAAAAGCTGGATGAAGAGCTTATTTCTTTAAGACGAAAAAAATCCGAAGCCGAAAAAGAGAGAGTAATTGCCGCTCAAAGAATTGCCGAGGGCGCATTTAATCATATTCTCACCTTCATAAAAGAAGGTGTAACCGAGAATGACATTCGCTTGGAGCTTGAATTTTATATGCTCAAGCACGGTGCAGAGGGCCTTTCTTTTGAAACTATTGCCATCAGCGGCAAAAACACTTCCATGCCCCACGGCGTGCCCACAGACAAAAAGATAGAAAAAGGTGATTTTATCACCATGGACTACGGCGCCCTTTACAAAGGTTATCACAGCGATATGACCAGAACCGTTGCCTTGGGCGAGGTTAGCGGAAAACAGGCAGAGGTATATGAAACGGTGCTTAAAGCTCAGCAAGCCTGTTTTGATGTGGTAAAGGCCGGCGTGCCTTGTGTTGACGCAGACGCCGCCGCAAGAAATGTAATTAAAAATGCCGGCTACGGCCAATATTTTACCCACAGCACAGGCCACGGCGTGGGAATAGATATCCACGAAGCTCCCTCTTTATCCACAAGAAGCACGGCAATTCTCGAGGCCGGAGATATTGTTACAGACGAGCCCGGCATTTATATTCCCGGGGAATTCGGCGTAAGGATAGAAGACATGATGTTTATTACGGAAACAGGCTTTGAAAACCTTACAAAGGCAGAAAAAAAGCTTATTGTTTTGTAATTTGTAAAAATTTTGAGCAAAGCAGCTTTACGGCAGAGTCCTTAATCGGGCTCTGCTTTTTGTTTGTACAATTTATTCGATTCATCTGTTGACATTGAATTTTGTTTATCATAAAATGAAAATATACAAATTAACGGAGGGAAATTTATGAAAAAAATAATAAGCATAATTCTTGCGGCGGTTATAGTGTTTACCCTTGCCATGCCTGCCCTTGCAGCAGATGACGAGGTGTGCCCCGTTATTGTTATTTCCGGCTATTCTTCCTGTGACCTTTACGAAAATTACGGCACGGAAAATCAAGAAACCGTTTGGCCCTTTGAAGTAAGCGATGCTCTTAATCAAACTCTTGATGATTTGCCGAATTTCCTCAAATGTATGTTTTTATTTATGCTTGGTAACGGTGTTCCCGCCGGCGAATCCATCGCAAAAGGCGGAGAAATTATCCTCGAGAAAATGTATACTAATTCTGACGGCACATCAAAATATAATGTAACTCACTATCCCAATGATCCTAAAATCACAAATTATGCCTATTTGCTTAAAGGTGAGCAGGGTGAAGTCAATGAAAAAGAACTTTGCGCAGCCTGTGCCGATAAAGTGGGCGGTGAGAATGTATTTTTATTCCAATATGATTTCAGAATGGGCGTTTATGACTCTGCAACAGAGCTGAATGATTACGTTAAAGCCGTGCTTGAATATACCGGTGCAAAAAAAGTTAACATGTTCGGCATAAGCTTCGGCGGATTTATTCTCGGCTCATATTTAAGCCTTTATAAAGAAAACGCTCCGGTAAATAATGCGGTGCTTGACGTTCCCGCTCTCGGCGGCACATCTTTTGCAAAAAGATTTTTCCTCGGTGAAGTTGATTTCCCCATTTCAAGCCTTGTTTCTCTTGCGGAAAGCCTTATAGGTAAAGAAACAAACCTTGCGCCTATTTTCAAAAACACAAAACTCAGCAAAGTTGAACCTCTTGCTTCTGCATTTTTAAAGGAAATAAGAGAATTACCTCTTACCTGGGGCAGTATGTGGGATTTACTTTCTCCCGAAGATTATGAAGAGCTGAAGCCTCAATTCCTTGATGGAAAAGAAAATGCGGAGCTTATCCGCAAAAGTGATATAATTCATAATGATGTTATGAAAAATTACCGCAAAAATTTCCTTTACTGTATGAATAGAGGAATAAATATTTCCATTATTTGCAATTATGTTGATTACACTGCTTTCGGCGGCGAAAAACTGGCAGACATGCTCCTTGATGCAGATAAAACCAGCGGAGCCACCTGCGCCCTTGCGAATGAAAAATTCAGCGACGGTTATCAAGCTGTGGGAACAACCTGCAATAAAAAGAGCCATAATCATATTGCTCCCTCAATGCAAATAGATGCTTCAAGCTGTTATTTGCCCGAAAACACTTGGTTTATAAAAGATGAGTATCACGGCTGCTATGCAAAAGACCCATACGGCTTTGAGCTTGTAAAAACTTTGCTCTTTGCGGAAAAGAGAATGGATATATACTCCGACAAAGATTATCCTCAGTTTAATTATTCCCGTGCCCCATATCGCACCGTCGCAGCGGATTTTGAAAATGAAAATCCCGGATACATCAGCAAAACAAGAGGAAATCTTATAGTTACAAACCTTTCCGAAACATCTTCAATTTACATAAGAAAAATCGAGATGGACGGTATTACTTTTGAAATGCCCGCAAACAGAATTATAAAACCCGGTGAAAGCATCAAAATTTCTTATACCGGTTCGCTTCCCACAGGTTATGAAGGGTTAAAAATAAGTTATATAAAGCCTGCCCTCGGCAAAGATTTATATACAAGAACAATTGACATTATACCAAATAAATAAAATTAAAATCGGCTTCTTTGGGAATTCCCTTAGAGCCGATTTTTTGCAAAAATGCACAAAGCATTCTTTATTAATTTGAAAGCTCGCACAGTGCTTTTTCTCCTCGATTTTTCAGGAGCTTATCGGATATGAAGGTAAGCAGTGCAAAAGCGGCAGCAGTAACAGCAAGAAATAAAAATACGCTTATTTTCTTTGCTGCCAAATAATAAACCGCTCCGATTAATGCCGATAAAATTATGCCCGTAAACATTGTTATAATTACCGACATTCCCTGTTTTATAGGAATTGATTCATTTGTCCACACAAGGTTTGGATACCTGAGATTGAAAAGTACTCCCGCTCTTGCAATAAACATATTGTAAAATCCTACAACAAGGCACATAAGAATCACTGTTGCAACGTTTTCTCCGCTTATAATGCCGATAGCAAGGGTTAAAATTTCTGCCGGTAAAATATTCATAAAAATTTGCAATCTTGCCTTTGCGATAAGAATATCATAAGCTCTTACAGGCAGAGATTTAACAATCCAAAGATTTTTCCCTTCAAGAGAAACCGAGGGGGATGAAATCGTACTCATACTGCACATGGCGCAAGTCATAACAACTCCCGCAACCGGAATCATATCGGCAAATAGGGGAAAAGTTTTAAGCTCCTTTGAAAGCAAATCATTTTTTATCAAAATTGCCACCGCTGCCGCAATCATTAAAATCACGCCAAAGCCACCGTTAAGCATGTAATTTACGGAGCCGAAAAAGCGGGCAAATTCTTTGTGAAGGAGTGCGGATTTTACGCTTCTCGTTTTTATTTCGCTTTGCTTATAGGATTTTTTCTTCTCGCCCCGGTTTGTTGTAACGATTTTCATAAAAGAACGTGCCATTACAAGGCAGGTAAAAAGGAGTAAAGCAACAGCTATTACCGAAAAAATGAGCGTATATAGGCTGTTTCCCTCTGCTCCCTTTCCGAAAATGTAAGTTATATATGCTTTTTGACGAAAATCGGCGCTTGTGGATTCTGCTTCCGTTACGAATTTTGCGGTGATACGGTTTAAATTTCCCCACACCAAATAATATGCCGCCATAAAAGCAAGGGATAAAATTACGGTGATAATTTTGTTATTTTTCAGTTTTGAGCTTACCGACGCAACGATCCACCCGAAAAGGCAAGTCAGAGCAAGGACAACAAAGCCTAAAATAAAAACGAGCAAAATCGGATAAATTATTCCGGTAAGGCTTGAAATTCCGGTTTTCCACCATGCAAATATTCCCGGCACAAACACTACTGATTCATAAAGAACACACATAATGTAGGTGGTAATCATTCTTGACAAAAGAATAACAGAGGGCTTTATGGGCATACTGAGAAGTAAATCGTTGTCTTTTGCTTTATACAGGCTTGTATAAGTATTGAAAACAGAGCCGAAAATGCCGAGGGCGGCGGCCATTAAACCGATCAAAGCATAGAAAAACCATCCGAGTTTCAAGTTATAAAGAGGAGCGGCCATACTATCTGCGATTTTATAGAAAAATGCTGCCAAACCTAAAAGCACCACAACAAAAAAGGTAAAAAAACTGATTGTTTTGCCCTTCACACGGGCGGCACCTGTTTTGCTGTCAACAAAATACATTTTAAACAGCTCTGTAAGCTGTTTTTTTATAAGAGCTTTCAGCATAATTATTCACCTAATTCAAGGAATACTTCTTCAAGAGATTCGTTTCCTTTAACCTCATCCATCGTGCCTGAAACAATAAGTTTTCCTTCTTTTATTATTGCAACCTTGTCACAGAGTTTTTCAGCAACCTCCAAAACATGAGTTGAGAAAAATATTGCTCCACCATTATCACAATGCTCCCTCATAATCTGCTTAAGGGTGTGGGAAGACTTAGGGTCAAGGCCCACAAAAGGTTCATCCATAATTATAAGTTTTGGGGAATGCATGAGAGCGGCAATAAGAGCCAGCTTTTGCTTCATACCATGAGAATAGGACTGAATGGACTGGCCTAAATTTGCGGTAAGCTCAAAAGCATCAGCGTATTTCGCTATCTGTCTGCCCCTTTCATTTGATGGCACGGCGAAAATATCGCCTATAAAGTTAAGGTATTTTATACCGGTCATAAAATCATATAAATCCGGATTGTCGGGGATATAGGCAAGCTTTTTCTTACATTCAATGGGATTGTCTTTAATGTTTATGCCATCAATAAAAATGTTTCCGCTGTCAATTTGCAAAATGCCCACAACGCTTTTAAGAGTGGTTGTTTTACCTGCTCCGTTATGGCCGATAAATCCGTATATTTCTCCTTTTTGGATATGGAGGCTTAAATTATCCACAGCCACTTTATTACCGAATTTTTTGGTGAGATTTTCAATTTTCAGCATAAAAACACCTCTTTTGCCTTTTAATTGATTATGATATATTGTTACTTTTTTGTCAATAATCCCAATGTAAAAATTAAGTAAAATCCGCAGATTTAATTCGTATTATGAATATTTTGCAATCTTTTTGCATAAAAATCCATATTTTAGGGGAAATTTATAGCATTTTTTTACTTTTGTATATTGACACTCAAAAAACTATTATATATAATGTGGTCAACGAGTAAGCCGTAGCTTACTGAAATAAGAAAGGAGAACAACAATGGATCTTTCAACAATTCTTGAAGCATTTGGTTACATTGGCTCAGGTCTTCAGCTTGGTGCCGACCTTGCAGGCGTTAGTGTTAGCCTTGCAAGCTGGATTGCATCCGCTTTCTCTTGGGTTTCAGAGAACCTTCAGGGCATTATTGACCTTGTAGGCGGCCTTGTTGGCTAATTTCGTAACCGTAAAAGACTGCTCATGAACGAGTTTTACACAGCGTTTTTCAAAAGAACGCCTAATCTTCATGAAAGTCAATAATTTTAAAAGAATCGGCGTAAATGTTACGCCGATTCTTTATGCTTTGCAGATTATATAATCATTTTAATTTGTTTGTCTATATTTAATTGCCGCACACCTTGCAGCATTGTATAAATCCATTTCACAGGTTTTTAGTATTTCTTCAAAAGGTTTAGGCTCATTGCAGGAAAAATACATTTCGCTAACCCCGATTTCAAGGGCTTTTTCGGCTCCGTCACCTTTGCAGCCGCAAATTGTAATTACTTTTACTCCCTTTTTTACTGCCCTTTTGGCAACACCGGAGATAACTTTGCCTTGAACCGACTGATTGTCCAACCTGCCTTCACCGGTTATAACTAAATCCGCATCTGTAAGCAAACTATCAAAGCCGGATTTATTCAAAATCAGCTCAATTCCCTTTTGAAGCTTAGCATTAAGAAATACAACGGCTCCTGCGCCGAGGCCTCCTGCAGCTCCTGCGCCTTCAAGGGAAGAAATGTCTTTGACCAAATCTCTCTTTATGACTTCCGAGATGTTTTTTAAGCCCTCATCAAGGCGGGCTATCATTTCATCATCTGCACCTTTTTGGCGTGCAAACACATAAGCCGCACCGTTTTCGCCGTAAAGGGGATTTTCAACATCACAGGCACAAAATACGGGCACGGGGATTTTATTTTCGGGGCACTTAATTTTATTTATTTTACTTAAATTTTTGCCGATAGGCTCAAGGATGTTCCCACCGGCATCAAGAAATTCATAGCCGAGGGCAGAGGCCATGCCGATACCGCAGTCATTGGTTGCGCTGCCTCCGAGGCCCAATAATATGGACTTTGCTCCGTTTGAAATGGCATGAGAAATAAGCTCGCCAACACCTTTTGTGGTGGCAAGCTCGGGGTTTTTATCAGAACCGGCAAGAGGCAGCCCTGCACAGGCTGCCATTTCTATTACCGCTGTATTGTCAGGCAAAATCAAATATTCCGCCTGCATTTTTTTGTCGAATACTCCGCTGACCTCTGCTGAAAGAGTTTTGCCGCCGCAGATTTGCTTCATACAATCGCATAGGCCCTCTCCTCCATCTGCAAGGGGGAGCTTTTTTATATTCACTTCACCGATTTCATCCTCAAAGGCTTTCCCGATTATATTGCAAACCTGCTCTGCGGAAAGAGTGCCTTTGAAAGAATCGGGAGCAATAAGTATATTTTTCATATTATTCGGCAGATGCTCTTCTTATGTATCTCTTAAAGAATGCCACACCGGGGCCTATTGCGGCACAGGGTATTCTTTCATTTGTGCCGTGAGTGCAAAGAAGAAGGTCAACACCTGCTTTATATGGAGAGTAACGATAAATATTTTCACAAATAGGCTCATAGTTGCAGGCATCGGTGCCGCCCATAACAAGATACGGGGCAACGATATTGTTGCTGTCTTCCTGCATACAGAGCTCATTGATAATCTTAAATACTCTTGTGTCTGTGGGTGAGAATGATGAAGCCTCTTTTGTTTTAAGGGCTTTAATCTCAATATTTTTATTTCTTACAACCTTGCGAATGTGTTTTTCAACATCTTCAACGGATACACCGGGCATCTGTCTGAAGTTTACTGTGATGCTTGCTTTTTGTGGCAAAACATTTGCCGCGGGGCTACCCTCTGCCATGGTAATACCGGTAGTTGTTCTTAAAAATGTAGCTGCCGGTGGAATTGCGCACATAATGGGCTTAATAATCGGTGTAAGATATTTGAAATTAACCGCTGCAAGCCTTACGGGATAAGTGCAGTTTCTGCCAATGGAGGAGAAAAGGTCAATTACAAAAGGTCTGAATTCTGCCTTGAACTGATGATTTTCAAGATCTCTTATAACATTTGCAAGCTGGCCTATGGCTGTATGTTTCGGGGGCTGAGATGAGTGACCGCCCTTTGCGCTTACGCTGATTTCAAAATCGCAATAGCCTTTTTCCGCAATGCCGATACCTACAAGCTGCTTGCCCTCAATAACTCCCTTAACATTTACGGGGAGAATTGCGCCGCCCTCGTCAATAATAGCATCAAGGTGAACGCCTCTGTCTTTGAGAACTTTCATTATATTTTTTGCGCCACCGTTTTGGTTGGCAACAACTTCTTCATCTTGGCCGAAAAGGAGATAAACATCTCTTTCGGGTTGGAAACCTTCTTCAAGGAGTGTTTCAACAGCTTCCATAACTCCCATAAGGTGATTTTTCATATCAAGAGCGCCACGGCCCCAAATAAATTCGCCGTCATTAAAACCACTGAAGGGCTTATGAGTCCAATCCCCTTCTGTGCCCTCGGAAATGGGAACTACATCTTGGTGAGCAAGCAAAGCTATGGGATCAAGGTCACTTCTTGTGCCCTTCCAATGATAAATAAGGCTTGCTTCAAGCACAACTTCTTTTTCAAGTTTCTCGTGGATAAGAGGAAAAGCTTCGTCAAGAAAATCATGGAATTTATCAAACTGAGAGAAATCCACTTTTTCTTTTTCCGGATAACTGATTGTAGGGATTGAAATAGCCGTGCTCAAATGCTCCATAGCTCTTTGGGCGTCAACTTTTTCCTCCGAAAGTTTGCCGTAATCGGCTTTTTCGGGTACGAATTTGTAGGCTCTGTAAGCGTTTGCGGCAGAAAGTGCCCCAATAGTGCCGAGAGCTGCTGCTTTAATTCCTTTTTTCATATTTATCACCTTTCTTAGTCGCAGAGCGACACTGTTTCACATTTCGCTTTTTATTATATTATAGGAATAATTAAAAATCAACGATAATTATTTGTTCGTTGACATTTTCCCGCGGCAAATATATAATTTTGCTTGATAATAAAACCCCGGAAAATTCTTTCAAATCTGCTTTTAAGGGGGCAAAAATTTAAGTTTTTGCAAAAAATACCCCCTTAACTTGCATTTTAGATAACAAAAGAGGTGATAATGTGACCGGAATAATTATTATTGACAAGCCGGAGGGAATAACGTCATTCGGCGTTATATCAAGGCTGAGAAAAATTTTAAATGAGAAAAAAATCGGCCACAGCGGAACTCTTGACCCTATGGCAACAGGGGTTATGACCGTGCTTGTAGGAGGCAGTGCCACTAGATTCTGTGAGCTTTTGCCAAGCCATGATAAAGCCTATGAGGCAGCTCTTCTACTGGGCACCGTAACAGATACTCTTGATATTACCGGAAATATAATCGATAAAAGAGAAGTAACAGCAACAAACGAAGATTTCCGCAAGGCAGTTGAAAAATTCAAAGGCGAAATCACCCAGGTGCCGCCTATGTATTCGGCGGTTTCCGTAAACGGCCGCAGGCTTTACGACCTTGCAAGGCAAGGAATTGAGGTGGAGAGGCCCGAAAGAAAAGTTACTGTATATTCCCTTGATATTCTTGAAGAAAACGAAGATAAGCATGAATATAAAATCCGTGTTGAATGTTCTTCCGGCACATACATTAGAACTCTTATTGCGGATATCGGTGAAAAACTCGGCTGCGGAGCGGTGCTTACGTCTTTAAGAAGAACTAAAGCTAACGGATTCACGGAAAAAGATGCCCTAACTCTTGAAGAGCTTAAAGCCCTTGCAGAAGAAAATAGAATTACCGATAAAATCATACCGATAGATAAAGCTCTTGAAGAATACAAAAAAATCACCGTTACCGACGCACAAGCAAAAAGATTTTCAAACGGCGGTGAGCTTGCTCTTGAAAGAGTACACGGCTGTCAGCAGCTCGGAATTTACAGAGTTTACAGCCCGGCAGGGAAATTTTTAGGCCTCGGAGAAAACGACGGCTCAGAGAGCCTACAGGTAAAAAGAGTTTATACAGGAGAATAAATCGAAATCTCGGCAATACTGAACGTACTACCGAGATTTTTTGTGTGATATGAAGGGTAAGCTTATATTTTAGTTAAACTTACCCATGCTTTTATGAATAAAGGCTTATTTCGGAAATAACGGGGTTGCTTCTGGACTGCCTGAAAATAACAACTATTTCATCTGTCCTTACAGGCACGGTAAGTCTAACGATTTTCTTTGAGCCGATAACGGTGCAATCGCTGATTCTCACATAGCCGTCACCCTTCTTTGCATAAATGTCAAAATCTTCAACTCTCTGGCTAAAGGCAACATTTTCACGAAGAACGATAGTTGAAACCTTCTGCTTTGAATCCAGCTTTAAGCTGATTCCGTATTCATCATCTGCAAGCTTAACGGCAGCAGTGTCTGTTGCTCTGTTTTCGCCGGATGTGTTGATAAGTGAAGGCGTGTAGCTGATTTCGTTTTCGAAAGGCTCTTTAATGAGCTTTGCAAACTCTTCAAGAGTTTCAATTTCCCTGTCGGAAATAAGTCCGCGAGTATCGGGGGGAACATTGAGAAGCATTGAAGCGTTGCCGCCTACGGTGTTGAAATAAATTTTTGCAAGTTTTCTTGCAGAGCGAACACCGAATGGGTTATTTTTGAGATAATAAGAATTATCGTGATAGAACCAACCGGTAGTTACGGATATATCTGCTTCCGCAGGGCTCCATTTAAGGTCACGATATTGTGCAACAACCTCACGGCTGCCCATATCCTCTGTGTAAGAGTCAACCTCAGGCAAAACGCCGTCTTCCTTCTGTGAGCCATCCATAACAGCATCAACACTTACTGTGCTTGCGGGGATAACACTCCACTCACTGTCACGAACTTTGCCCTCTTCGTTACCAATCCAGTGAACATCGGGGCCGCAGTTTGAGATAATTGCGTTTGGCTGAAGTGTGTGGATTACTTCATAGTATCTGTCCCAATCATAAGTTTGAACCTTGCCGTTGGGGCCTTCGCCACAAGCACCGTCAAACCAGAAACAGAAAATTTCACCGTAATTTGTGCAAAGTTCTGTAAGCTGATTTACAAAATAATCGTTGTAAGCATCTGTGCCGTAAGTTTCCTCGTGCCTATCCCACGGGGAAAGATAAATGCCGAGTTTAAGGTCATATTTTTTACAGCTTTCTGCAAGTAAAGCAACAACATCTTTACCGAAAGGACTGCTCATAACATCGTGGTCTGTGTAAGCGGAATCAAAAAGGCAGAAACCGTCATGATGCTTTGCTGTAAAAATAATACCCTTTGAGCCTGTGGCTTTCAGCACTCTGCACCACTGGTCTGTGTCAAGCTCTGTGGGGTTGAAAAGAGATGGGTCTTCATCACCTGTACCCCATTCACTATCGGTAAAAGTATTCATACCGAAGTGAATAAAATTATAATATTCAAGGTCATTAAATGCAAGCTGATTTGCACTTGGTACAACGGAAATAAGGCGGTCAACTTCTTCGCTGTTTGCGTCATAACCGTTATTGTCAATGCACCAGCCCTTTTCAAATTCTGTTACATAGCTCTGCTGCAGCGGTGGAATGATGGTTGAGAGTGCTGCAATCAAAAGAGCGAGAAATTTTGATAAAATCTTCATACTGACTCCCTTTCTTTTTCAAAGTATGCTTTATAATACCATTTATAATGGGAATATTCAAGAAGAAAAACCGCCCAATGGACGGTTTTCTTATACTTTTTTGGTTTTATTTCTTTGAAAGATATTCGTCAATGGATTTTGCGGCAAGTTTGCCTGCACCCATAGCGGAAATAACCGTTGCGGCGCCTGTTACGGCATCGCCGCCGGCATAAACGCCGTCACGAGAGGTAAGGCCGTCTTCATTAACGATTATACAGCCACGCTTGTTAACCTCAAGGCCCTTTGTTGTATCCTTAATAAGGGGGTTAGGTGAAGTGCCGATGGAAATAATAACAGCATCAACATCAAGCACAAATTCGCTGCCGGGGATTGCAACAGGTCTGCGGCGTCCGCTGGCATCGGGCTCGCCAAGCTCCATTTTAATGCACTTAATACCGGTAACAAATCCGTTTTTGGGATCACGGCGGTCATCGGGATTTTCATAGCCGAGGATTTCGGTGGGGTTGCAAAGAAGTCTGAAATCAATGCCCTCTTGCATAGCGTGCTCAACTTCTTCTTTACGAGCGGGAAGCTCTTCAAGGGAACGACGATATACAATGTAAACTTTATCTGCGCCAAGGCGAAGAGCAGTTCTTGCAGCATCCATAGCAACGTTGCCGCCGCCTACAACAGCCACGTTGCCGCCCTTCATAATGGGAGTCTGTGGTTCGTCAAGATAAGCCTTCATAAGATTGCTTCTTGTAAGGAATTCGTTTGCGGAATAAACGCCTTTATAGCTTTCACCGGGGATTCCCATAAAGTTGGGAAGGCCTGCGCCTGAGCCTACAAATACAGCCTCATAGCCCATATCAAAAAGCTCATCAATGGTAAGAGTTTTGCCTATAACAACGTTTGTTTCAATATCAACGCCAAGCTGTTTAAGAGTATCTGCCTCTTTTGCAACTATGGATTTTGGAAGTCTGAATTCGGGGATACCGTAAACAAGAACACCGCCGGCGGTGTGAAGAGCTTCATAAACAGATACTTTATAGCCCTTCTTTGCAAGATCTCCTGCACAGGTAAGGCCGGAGGGGCCGGAGCCTACAACAGCAACCTTGTGGCCGTTTGATTCGGGAACTTTGGGAGCTTCTGTGGAGTTAGCATTGTGCCAGTCGGCAACAAATCTTTCAAGCCTGCCGATTCCAACAGGTTCAAACTTAATGCCGAGAGTGCATTTGCTTTCGCACTGACTCTCCTGAGGGCAAACACGGCCGCATACTGCGGGAAGAGAAGAGCTTTCTGAAATAATCTGATAAGCGCCCTCAAAATCTTCTTCTTTTATTTTAGAGATGAAATCAGGAATGTTGATATTAACGGGGCAGCCGGAAACGCAAGGTCTGTTTTTACAATTAAGGCAACGGTTTGCCTCATCAAGAGCAATTTCTCTTGTGTAACCAAGAGCAACCTCACTGAAATTGTGAGCTCTTACTTCCGGAGCCTGGCTGGGCATTTCATGTTTCTTTGGTACAATAGCCATCACTTAAGCCTCCTTTGCTTTCTTGAAGAGATTGCATGCTTCCTCATAAGCGTGGCGCTCATATTCCGCATACATTGTGCCTCTGCTCATAGCCTCATCAAAATCTACCTCATAGCCGTTGAAGTCAGGGCCGTCAACGCAGGCAAATTTTGTAACCTTTTTACCGTCTTGATTGATGGTAAGACGGCAGCCGCCGCACATTCCGGTGCCGTCAATCATAATCGGGTTCATGGAAACGGTTACGGGGATGCCGAAAGGCTTAACTGCAAGGGTAACAAACTTCATCATGATAATTGGGCCGATAGTGATAACTTCATCAAAAGTTTCTCCCCCTTCAAGGAGCTCTTTAAGGGGAACCGTTACGTTACCTTGGCGGGCATAAGAGCCGTCATCGGACATAACAATGAGGTTATCGGAAGCTTCTTTGAATTCGTCCTCAAGAATAACGAGGTCTTTGTTTCTGAAGCCGATTATGCTTGTAACGTTTGCTCCGAGACGATGGAATTCCTGAGCAATGGGGAGAGCAATGGCACAGCCTACGCCGCCGCCTACGATACAAACTTTTTTGATTCCTTCAGTGTGAGTGGGAACGCCGAGAGGGCCTACAAAGTCCTGAATGAACTCACCTTCATTTTTGTGGTTCAATTTTTCGGTGGTGCCGCCTACTACTTGGAATATGATTTTTACGGTGCCCTCTTCGGGGTTTGTGCCGGCAACAGTGAGAGGTATACGCTCGCCGTCTGCATCAACACGAAGGATGATAAATTGGCCGGGCTTTGCCTTTTTTGCTACCAAAGGAGCTTCAATCTCCATTTGAGAAACAGTGGGATTGAGTACTCTTTTTCTGACAATCTTGTACATGAAATTTTCCTCCTGATTTCATTCAAGTAAAAAATACCAATGAAATTACTTCGCATAATTTTCGCCATATTATGCGATTTTAAATATTTTATCACAAGGAATTTTGTTTTTCAATATTGAATATGTTTTTTTTGCGATTTCAGCCGAAAATTTGTGTCATAAACTCCTTACTGTTCCAAATTTCTCTTTTTCATTGCACAACATCTCAACTTATGATAAAATATATAAAAATATTCGGAGGGATATGAATGGTTGGCGTTATAGGAGCTATGAAAATTGAGGTTGAAACCATAATCAACCTTATGGATAATAAAGAATCGGAAAAAATCGGAAGAGTTACTTTTGTAAAAGGCACTCTCGACGGCAAAGACATTGTAATAGCCGAATGCGGTATAGGTAAGGTTGCTGCCGCAATTTGCACTCAAACCATGATTCTTAAATACAAACCGGATTGCATAATCAACACCGGTGTCGGCGGTTCTCTTTCCAAAGAGCTTAAAATTTGTGATGTTGTGCTGGGCGAAACTCTTGTGCAGCATGATATGGATACTTCGCCCATCGGTGACCCAATCGGTCTTATTTCCGGCCTTGGAATTATTGACATTCCCGCTGATAAAAAAGTTAACGATTTGCTTGAAAAAGCAACGAAAAAGGCAAAATCAAGCTGCAAAGTTGTGAGAGGCAAAATAGCTTCCGGCGACCAATTTATTGCCGATAGCGGTAAGAAAGATTTTATCGTAAAAAATTTCGGTGCCATTTGCTGTGAAATGGAAGGGGCTGCCATAGCTCAAACCTGTTACTCCGCAAAGGTTCCTTTTGGGGTTGTCAGAGCAATAAGCGACTGTGCAGACGGCTCATCCCACATGGATTATTCGGATTTTCTTCCCAAAGCCGCAAAAATCGCCTCAGGCATTATCAGAAATTTCGTTAAAGAATGGTAATTGATTTCTCTTACCAAAAAACTCCCCGAAGGGAGTTTTTTTACTTATCTTCTGTTTTTTTCTTCTTATTCTTAAATCTCATAGCAAACAAAACTATCACGGCTATCAGCAAGATAAAAGCTAAAAGAAAGACTACTTTGTATGCAGTGGAGCTTGCAATATTCTCCGCAAGGGTTGCAAAATAAGAGGCAAAACTTCTGCTTACATCTTCCGATGCCACAAGGTCAATTTCCGCCACCACATCGTTGGCATAATAAACCTCACCCTTGCAAATTACATCTCCTTTTTTCACCGGAGCTTTTACAACATCCGGCAAAGTGTCCGATTTTACAAGCACTAAAAGGCTGTCCTCATCGTTTCCGGTAGGCAAAAGAGCAAAGGCATCTTCCGCAGGGCAAAGAGATACATGATCTGCATTTTTGCCGTATTTTACGGATACCTCACCCACAATTTTCGCCGAGCGGGCAACAGGCACAAGGCGAAGGTTATCAAAAGCCCAATCATACATTGCTTTAACATCTATGAATGAACCGTTTTCGTCAACTCCGTCACCATCTAAATCTTCTTTAACCGCATTAAGGGCAACGGCAATGTAATTATAGCCGTTATTTGTCGCAGCGGAAACAAGGCAATGGCCTGCCCCGGAAGTGCTGCCGGTTTTGCCGCCTATGGAATATTTACAGTAATATTCTTTATAACCTGCGCTGAGTGTGAAATTCGTTGTAAGAATTTTGCGCTCTTTTTGCATATTCGTTTCGGGGAGAGTATAGGACGTTTTTGCGACGATTTCGGCAAAAGTCTCATTTTTCATGGCATTTTGGAAGAATGTGGCCATATCCGTTGCGGAAACATATTGGTCGTCATCATCAAGGCCGTGGACGTTCACAAAGTGTGAATTTGTACAGCCGAGTTCTTCCGCAAGGGCGTTCATTTTATCCACAAAAGCCTGCCTATCATTTCCCGATATATATGTTGCAAGTGCCGTTGCGGCATCGTTTGCAGACTGAATAAGCAAAGCACAAAGTAGATTGTAAATACTTACCTGCTCCCCCGCTTTGAATCCGCTTACGGAGCTGCCTGTTCCCGAAAGCTCGGTAATGCAAGACTCGGGAATTGTATATAATTCCTCAAGATCTTTACACTCATTAAGCACTACCGTTGCGGTAATTACTTTGGTTAAGCTGGCAGGTTTCACCTGTTTGTTGGGGCTTTTTGAAAATATGACCTCGTTATTGTCCGTGCAAAGCAAAATTGCACACTCCGCATATAAATCATTTTCGAGATATTCATTATAATAAGCCCCTGCGGGAACACAAAACACAGCGGTTAAAAGCAAAAAGGTTATTAAAATTATGCTGAGAAACTTTTTCATTATTTTTCCCTTTAATAAAGCTCTTTAATATAATTTTCAACATCGGCTCTTGTGCCTTTGAATGGGCCGGGTGTTTCCATTTTAAGTGATACGGTTGCGGTAGCGGTAAGAAGGGCGTCGGGGATGCTCTCCGTGAGGCGTTCATTAATATATGCGGCAAAAGTTGTGTCCCCTCTGCCTGTACGGCCGCTGAGGTTTCTTGCTTTAATTGGGCAAGTATAAAATTCTTTGCCGTCATAAGCTAAAACTTCGGTGTTATGGGTAATTAAAATTTCTTGTGCGCCCCAAGAATAAAGGTGCTTTGCGGCTTCTTTACGGTCTGTGCAGCCGGTCATGATTTCAGCCTCTGCAGCATCTGTTTTAAGATATCTGATATAAGGAAGGCACTCTTTCTTTTCTGCCCAATCCTCAAAATGCATGGTGCCGTCATCATTTACATGACGAAGCATTGCCTGAACATCAAGAGCAACATCTCCTCTTTTTGCAAGGGAAAGAATAAGTTCTCTGTCAAAATCTCCGTAAACAAGGCCCGCAAGGTGATAAATTGAGCAATCTGCCTCGGGAATTTCGGAAGCTTTGAATGGATCACCCTTTGAGAGATTATAGCAGGTGCGTCTTTCTTTATCTGCCGTATGATAAATATTTACCATATCCGTGCTTTTTTCGGAAGGAAGGCAAATTATATCTTCTTTGGGAATGGTGAAATAATTGAGCCTATCCATATTTTTTTCTGCGATTTTAGTAACTGCAAGCACCCTGTGGCCGAGTGCATAAGCCGATGCAGATGAATAAATAACCGCTCCACCTACTATTTCAACGGTATTGCCGAGGTGGTCGGTGTTTTTATCAAGGGTTGCGTGGCCGATAATCATTGAGCTGTATTTTGCCATTTTAATTACCTCATATTTCGTATGTTTTCATTTCCTCGGCAGTTTCTATGCCGGGGATATTTTTATATTCTTCCGTAGGATCGTAACCCGGGCTTAGGTGGCTTGAAATAATCCTTACCCCTGTTTTTTCATGGATTTCCTTTGCAATACCCACATTCATGTGAGGGCCTTTAAATCCTAAAGGCTTGGAGCAATCCATAATGACCGCATCCGCGCCGTCAATCAATGAAGGAATATTCTCGTTATACAGAGTATCACCCGTATATGCAAGGGTATGCTCACCGTCATTTATTTTAACCGCAAGGCAAGGCACGGTGTGCTTCATATCATAAAAAGATAAGTTCAAATTCCCTACCTGTACTTTGCTTTTTGAGGTTACACCTATTACGTTAAAATCCGGATGGTCAAAAAGGAGATTGCACCAAGGGGAATCCTCAAGCTGAGTGTAAATTGTAACCTTATGGTCATTCAAATCTTCAAGCAAATATCTGAAACAAAGCAAATCGCTCGTATGGTCATAGTGAAGGTGAGAAATAAATATTGCGCTTATCTCTCTTACATCAATCACTTCTCTGAGCCTTGAAAGCGTGCCCGGGCCCATATCAAGCACAAGATTTGTTTTGCCTGAATTTACGAGATAGCAGCTTGCGGCGTGATTGCCCTCTTTTGCGTAAGGGCCGTATTTACCTATTACCGTTACTTTCATATTGTTTTGCCTATTGCCTTTGCAAATTCTTCTCTGAGCTCCGGTTTAACGGTATCTTTACAAAGATTAAGATAAAGAATTTCATTCTCTTTCATGTGGTCAAAGGTCATAAAGTCGCCGGCAACAATATTAACTTTTTCAAGCATTACAGGATCTGCTGCGATTTTTGCCATCATGCCGGGGAAGAGAGGCCTATCCAGCTTATCAAGAGCAGGCGGCCATTTTGTTAGGCCCATTTCAGTGCCTGCGTTGGGAGTTTGCTGAGTTTGAAACCAGAAAAAGCCGTCACTTTCAAGATTTTTAAGATATTTCAAATCTTCTTCAACAAACTTTTCGGGCTTTAAGCCGAACACTTTCGGGTCCCAAGGTTCAAGAAGATTAACATTTCTACTGTATTTATAAATTTCTTTTGCATGGTGAATTACATATCTCTTGCCGCTTTTTCTTATATCCCCGAGGGTAACGTTTTTAATATCGTCAAAATCCGTAAGGGCATATTTTTCGGGCTCAAGATATTTTTCAATGAGAGCATCAACAACTTTCGGATCGCAATCATATTTAAGAGTGATAGGGCCTACGGGCTGATTCGGGTAGCTTCTTATATCAAGGATAAAGAAGTCATCGGGATATTTTTTTAAAATTTCGCCGAGAGATGCAAAGGCTTCTTCGGCAGGCATACCTGTTGAAATACCATGGCCGATATAGGGTTTGCCGTGCTTTGATTTAAGGCGAATGCCGAATTTACGCACACCGTATTCATACTGCTCCAGCATAGTGCCGTCTTGACATCTGCCAAGGAAAATCATACCCTTTGTGCCTGCGTTGTGAGCACCGGGCATAACAACCTTTGTGATTTTTACATCGTCTTTAATGTAGGTCATCCAATTTTCATAAAACATACTCATACCACCTGAAATATATAAAATTTTAAATAATCGGTTTCGGGAACATTCCATAAAATGGGGTGATCGGCGCACTGCCTGCGCACTTCGATTTGTTTGAGCTGAACTCCCGCATCCGCAGCAGCTGAAACAAGCATTTTTTCAAACAAATCACTCCGCATAAAATGGGAGCAGGAGCAAGTGGCAAGGTAACCGCCACGGGGCAGCAATTTCATTGCTCTGTAATTTATTTCTTTATATCCTCTCTCTGCACTTTTTACGGTTTTTCTGCTTTTTGTAAAGGCAGGAGGGTCAAGTATTATAAAATCATAAGGCTTTCCGCCTTTTTTATCAAGCTCCGGAAGCAAATCAAAAACATCCGTTGCAATAAAATCCATTCTGTCTTGAAGATTATTTTTAATTGCATTTTCCTCAGCCATTTTCACTGCCGTTTCACTTATATCAACTGCTGTTACGTGCTCCGCCCCGCCAATAGCGGCATTAAGAGCAAAAGAGCCCGTGTGGGTAAAGCAATCCAGCACTTTTTTACCTTTTGCGATTTTTTGAATTGCCAATCGGTTGTATTTTTGATCAAGGAAGAATCCTGTTTTTTGACCGTTTTCAAAATCCACAGAATATTTTATGCCGTTTTCGCAAATTTCCGTAACCGTTTTGTCCGTGTGAGGAATTCCCTCATACCAGCCTTTATACTGCTCTAATCCCTCAAGCTCACGAATTGCCACATCGTTTCTTTCATAAACTCCCTTTACGGTTTCGCCCATATCGGAAAGAGTATTTACAAGGATTTCGTAAATTTCACCTTTGATTTGCTCCATGCCGTAGGATAAAACCTGAGTAACAAGTATATCGGAAAAGCGATCCACCGTTAAACCGGGCAGGCCGTCTGCCTCACCGAAAACAAGGCGGCAGCAGGAAAAGTCATCACCCATAACGGTTTTTCTGTAATCTATGGCGTATTTAATTCGTCTTTCCCAAAAGGAACGGGTAAATTTTTCGTTGGCATTTGATGATAAAACTCTGACACGGATTTTGCTTTCGAGGCTTACAAATCCGGTGCCGAGGTATGCGCCTTTTTTGCTTAGGACGTCACAAAGGCCGCCGTTTTTAAGCTCTCCGAAGGAGGATATAATTTCTTCGCCGTAAACCCAAGGATGGCCTTTTCTTAATGAGGCCTCCGCCTTTGGAGTAACGGTTACAATTGGAAAATCTCTTTTGTTCATAATAACTCCGGTATGTTTAGTTGCTTTGCAACAATTGTATCGCTGTCGCTCAAATGTGGAATGGGGAATGAAGGGGGGGTTGCCGTGCAAAATCCGATTATTTATTTTATTGTTTAGCAAAAGCTAAACAATAAAAAGCACACAACGCCAAATGTGTGCAGCATTCAGCGTTGTGTGTTGGGGAAAGAGAAAATAAAAATGAAAAAAGAAGATGTCAATATTTGTCGGGACATTGATGTCCTTTTGTGGTATTTTACTCTTACCTTTTTTCACTTCTGTTGCACAAATATGAACAATCTGTTAACATTTACTCTTTTCACAACAGTTTCGCCGAATACTGTAAATTAATTTCCTTTAATCGTCATCATTTCTGAATATGGAGGCTATTTCTTTTGCGATTTTAACCGCACCTTCAACAACAGCGTCAACTACGTCTTCAATTGTTATAAACAATATAACAGCCACCAGAAGCACAACAAGTAAAACTTTAGTCATAATCGTTCCTCCCAATTCAATATAAAAAATAATTTACTCTAAGAATGCCTTAAAGCCCTTAAATGCCATGTAAACATCTGTTTTTGCAACTACTTCAAAGGGAGCGTGCATTGAAAGAACGGGAACGCCCACGTCAACCACCTGAACGCCTAAGTTGGCAATGTATTTTGCAACGGTTCCTCCGCCGCCCTCGTCAACTTTACCAAGCTCGCCGATTTGCCAAACAACTTTATTTTTATCAAAGATTGTGCGAACTTTTGAAATAAACTCCGCATTTGCGTCATTTGTGCCGCCTTTTCCGCCGGAGCCTGTATATTTTGTAAGCACGATGCCCTTATTAAGATAGCAGGCGTTCATCTTATCGTGAACGGAGCCGAAAGTGGGATCATAGCCCGCATTAACATCGGCAGAAAGGCATTCACTTGCCCTAAGCACATCTCTGCCGGGCACGCCTTCAAGCTCGCCGATATCCGCAATAAACTGTTTAAGATATGCACTCTGGAGGCCTGTGTTGCCGTCGGAGCCGATTTCTTCTTTATCCGTAAGCACCGTAACAGTGGTATGTGCAGGCTTTTTAACTGCAAAAGCAGCCATAAGTGACGGATAAGCGCAAACCCTGTCATCATGGCCGTAAGAGCCGATCATGCTGCGGTCAAATCCGATATCAACTGCAGGGAATGCAGGCACGATTTCAAGCTCTGCGGAAAGGAAATCAGCCTCGATTATGCCGTATTTCTCATTGAGAATTTTAAGAATATTGAGTTTTACAAGATTATCGCCCTTTTCTTTGCCGAAAGGTCTGCTGCCCACAAGAATGTTAAGCTCTTCCCCCTTTATTACTTTATTCATTGTGCGGTCGGCCTGCTGCTTATCAAGGTGAGGCAAAAGATCCGTAACAACAAATCTGGGGTCGCCGTCTTCATCGCCTATGCGAACGGTTACAAAACTGCCGTCCTTCTTATAAACCACGCCGTGAAGGGCAAGGGGAATTGTGGGCCACTGATATTTTTTAATTCCGCCGTAGTAGTGGGTTTTGAAAAGTGCCAAGTCATCGGATTCATAAAGAGGATTGGGTTTAATGTCAAGGCGAGGTGAATCAATATGTGCGGCAAGGATTTTTACTCCCTCTTTTGCACTCTTTTTGCCTATGGTGCAAAGGATTAAGGCTTTGTTATGAATGTTTACATAAACTTTATCCCCGGCCTTGTATTTCTTGCTCTTGTCAAAAGGAGTATATCCCTGTTTTTCCGCAAGGGCGATGGTGTAAGCATTAGCCTCACGCTCAGTACGGCAGGCATTTAAAAACTTCATATAGTCAACGCAGAAATCATCTGCATTGGCAATTTCTTTCTCATCGCAAACATAATTTGCGTGTTCCGGTGAATAGAAGAGTTCTTCTTTAAGGAGCTCAGCTTCTGTTTTTTTGCTCATAACTTTTCCTCCGTTAAAAATTGATTTATTTCTTTTTCCGCCTCATCAAGATTTGTGTTATTTATTATAACATCTGATTTTTCAGCGTAATAATTTTCGCTGTTTTGGGCGTTCATACGGATTTTTGCATCCGCCTCGCTTATATTATCCCGCTCCATAATTCTTTTTAGCCTCGAATTTTCATCTGCCGTAACGCAGATAATTTTTTTGCAAAGGCAGGGCATAGCAGTTTCAAAAAGCAAAGGAGCATCAATCACAGCGCCCTTAAAGCCTTCGTTTTCGGCTTTGTGTATTTCTTCAATGGTAAGCCTTACGATTTCGGGGTGAGTAATGGAGTTAAGAATTTTTGTTTTCTCCTCGCTTGCGAAAGCCCGCCTTGCAAGCTCACGGCGGTTAAGCTCACCTTTTTCGAATATATCTTCGCCGAAAGCTCTTTGAAGCCTGTCTCTAATATCTCTGCTGTCGGTAACTTTTCTTGCGAGAATATCCGTGTTTATTACGTATATTCCTTTTTTATGGAGAATTTCTCCGATGGTGCTTTTCCCTGCTCCCGTTTGGCCGGTTAAGCCGTAAACGGGGATTTTTATATCAAGGTCAATTACTCTGAAAGCTGCCGAGCGGAGAAGTCTGTTATAAACGGCAAGGCCAACTCCCGTGGTTATGGGGCACCTTACAAATGCTCTGGTGCAGCCCATGGCATCAACCTCACGCAAAGCATCGAAAATGTGCTGAGCCTGAGTTAAACTGTTATCCCCTTTGCCGTACTCTATGTATTTATCAAATCGTTTTCCTTCCCCCTCAAAGCAAACGGCACAAACCTCTTCTTTTTGACCTTTTAAGAATTTTTCAAATTGCTCTAAACTGCCTTTGATTATGAAAACCTCCGCCTTTGGAGCATAGTGCTTATATTTCATACCCGGGGATTGAGGCCTTTCCCCTTCGGCAAGCTGCTCAAAAACTGCGTGGGAAATGGTGATTTCACCTAAAACGGCGCTTAATTCCTCGGGAGTGATTCCGCCGGGCCTGAGCAAAGTGGGAGGCTCTGTTGCAAGGGTAACAATAGTGGATTCCACACCTACACTGCAGCTTCCGCCGTCAACCACCGCATCGATTTTGCCTGTTAAATCTTCAAGCACGTGCTCTGCTTTTGTGGGGCTTGGTCTGCCGGAGGCATTGGCACTGGGTGCCGCAAGGGGCAAACCGCATTCTTTTATAATTGCTCTTGCCACCGGATGGGAGGGCATACGAATCGCCACAGTGGGAAGCCCTGCGCAAACTTCATCCGGCACAAGGTCTGACTTTTTCATTATAACCGTTAAAGGGCCGGGCCAAAATTTCTCGGCCAAATCGTAAAGCCTTGGATCTACTTTCTCCACAAGGGGAGGCAATTCTTCCAAAGAAGAAATATGCACAATAAGAGGATTATCCTGAGGCCTGCCTTTTGCAAGAAAAATATTTCTAACCGCATCAGCATCAAGGGCGTTTGCCGCAAGGCCGTAAACGGTTTCCGTGGGGATTGCCACAAGGCCGCCGTTTTTCAGTATTTCCGCCGCCTTTGGTACGGCGTTTTTGTCCTCTGATTTAAGATAAAGGGTATTCATTCTACCGGTCACTGCCTGCTTTCATTTTTTCTGCTGTATCTGCCGTGATTAAGGCATCTATGATTTCGTCCATATCTCCGTTTACAATGGACTCGATTTTGTAAAGAGTAAGATTTATGCGATGGTCACTGACTCTGCCCTGGGGGAAATTATAAGTGCGGATTCTTTCACTTCTGTCGCCGGTGCCTACTTGGGCTTTTCTCTCCCCGGCGATGGCGCTTTGCTGCTTTTCCCTTTCGGCCTCAAGAAGCCTTGAGCGGAGGACTTTCATTGCCTTATCTTTGTTTTTATATTGACTTCGCTCGTCTTGGCACTCAACCACAAGGCCCGTGGGCAAATGGGTTATGCGAATGGCGCTCTCTGTTTTGTTAATGTGCTGGCCGCCGGCACCGCTGGAGCGAAAAGTATCAATCTGCAAATCTGTGGGATTTATGTCAATTTCAACTTCCCCTGCTTCCGGAAGAACGGCAACGGTTGCGGTTGAAGTTTGAATTCTGCCCTGACTTTCCGTTTCGGGCACTCTTTGAACTCTGTGAACACCGCTCTCAAATTTAAGGCGGGAATATGCCCCATCACCCTCAATCATAAAGCTGATTTCTTTAAATCCCCCAAGCTCTGTGGGGTTTGATGAAACGACTTCCGTTTTCCATCCCTTGCTTTCCGCATACATGGAGTACATTCTGTAAAGAACACCGGCAAAAAGGGAGGCTTCCTCGCCGCCGGCACCGCCGCGGATTTCCACGATAACGTTTTTATCGTCATTTGGATCTTTGGGAAGAAGTAAAATTTTAAGCTCTTCACTGCATTTTTCAAGCTTTTCGGTGGATTCCTCAAATTCCTCTTTTACCATTTCTTTGAAATCCGGATCAAGGCCACCTCCGTCAAGCAAAGATTTTGCTTCGTTTACATCGGATTCTGTTTTTTTGTATTCTCTGTATTTTTCAACAACGGGAGTGATTGTTTTCAGCTCCTGCATGATTTTTTTGTATTCTTCAATGTTGGATGAAATATCTCCGTCGCAAAGGCGCTCATTGAGTTTTTCATATTTCATCTCTACTTCTTTAAGCTTTTCAAGCATTATTCTTCACGCAAAACTTTCTTAATATTCTTTTCGACTTTTACACGCTCCAGCATGACCTCACGGCCGCAGGAGGAACATCTTATTTTTATATCCGCACCGATGCGTAAAACCTGAAATTTATTGCATCCGCAAGGGTGATTCTTTTTCATTATAAGTTCGTCTCCGACCTTAAGATCCATCTTAATACCACCTTAAATAAATAGTTGCTTTATTACCTACCTTAATCCACACTTTCGGAATAAAAATGCTGAACCCAGCAAAGTTTGCCGGAGGGATCTGCATCCGCTGCAACACCGATACCGATAGTGGTAAATCTTTCATCAAGAATATTGGCGTAGTGAGTTTCGGAATTTTTCCACGCTTCACTTACGGCAGAGGGCGTATCATAGCCCCAACCGATATTTTCGCCGGCATTGCCCTTTGTGAATCCGTTGATTTTGAAAAGCTCGGAGAAAAATGTGCCGTCCGGCCTGTAATGAGAATGTTTGCCGCTCCAAGCAATTTCTTCTGCTCTTACGCAGGCTTGCTCCGTAAGCTTTTCGCTGAGTTTAAGGGCAGGCAAATTCTTTTCGGCCCTCATTTCATTGGTAAGAGCGAGAATTTGATTTATGTAACTTGCATAGGTTTTTCTGTTTTTCTTAGCCTCGGGAAGAAGCTCATCATAAGTGCCCGTATACCAAAAACGGCTCACGGTAGTGTTACCGCTTGAGGACGTGTAAACTATTACACCGTATCTGTTTTTTGTGCCCTCGGAGGGAGCTGTGCTTGTAACGGTGCCGCCTTCTGTAACCTTTGCTTTTGTGGTTGTAACTTTAGCGGTGGTTTTTGCTACGGTTGTGGCAACCGTTGTAGAAATTTTTGATACTTTTTCAGTAATTTTTGCTGCCGTGGTGCTTTCTGTTGTGCTCTCTGTGGTAGCTTCTTCGGATGAAGGCTCTGTTAAAACCTCATCTTCCAAATTTACGGTTGCCGGTTCTTCTGTTGTTTCGCTTATATATTCTGTTTCGCCGGAAGTTTCCGTAACATCATCTTTTATTTCAAGCTTTGAGCAGGAAGATAAGCTCAATACCACGAGCACTGCCGATAAAATTGCGGCGATAATTTGCTTTTTCATTTTAATTTTGCTTAGTCCTTTCGTTTTGCCAAAGATTTACAGGGCATTTGTTTTTTATGAAAGCAGCCCTGAATTCAGGATAACATCCGCATTTAAGGCAAGTACCTCCCACAAGAAAATCACAATTTTTGCAAATCGTGAGTCTGTTTTCATACGCCGATTCGGGAGTTTTTTCTTTCGGCAAAATTTTTTCGATTCTTTGCCGAATATCCTCCATTATGTTTTCTTTACCGCTTTCGATGAGTAAACATTTGCGGCAAAAGTTTTCATCATCCGTCATCTTTCAATAATAAATTTAACAACGCTGCAAGGTGGTAAAACAGCTGTAAAGCCGTCATTTGTCTTTGCAAAGTCTGTAAATTCTTCGGTTTTAACGGCGTCTTTATGCTCGAATGAATTATACGCATCCATAGCACCTGTAAGAATTTCCGCTTTTATACTTTTAACGGTGCTGTCTGCAATTTGGCAGCAGATTTCCGTGCTTTCCGTTGCACTTGTATTTGCTATTGTGGAATAAATGATTCCGTTTTCATCAACAGATGCACTTTCCGTAAGATTGGGGAGAGAATCCTCTTTTGTGCCCACAAGTTTGCTTGTAATGTAAGAATCAAGCAAAGTGTTTTCCTGATGGTCTTTATACATCTTGAAAATGTAATATGTGGGGGTAAGGAGCATATCCGCGCCGTCTGTAAGTGCAACAGCCTGAAGAACGTTGACAGTCTGGGCAATATTTGCCATTTTGATTCTGTCTGAATGTTTGTTGAAAATGTTAAGGTGAATTGCGGCAACAATTGCATCTCTCATGGCATTCTGCTGGTATAAAAATCCGGGATTTGTGCCCGGCTCCACATCGTGCCAAGTGCCCCACTCGTCAATTATGAGATCAACTCTCTTTGCGGGGTCGTATCTGTTCATAATTTCAAGGTGGCGGGTGATAATTGAATCTATTTTATATGCCTTGCGAAGGCAAGTGTAATATTCGCTTTCATTAAATTCCGTGGCGCTGCCTTTTTTGCTCCAATCGTGAGTTACGGTGTAATAATGGAGTGCAAGACCGTCCATGTGCCTGAGGGCATGCTTCATAAGCTCTTCGGTCCAATTATAATCCTCACCGTTTGGGCCGCAGGCAACTTTGTAAATATGATTATTTCCGGAATACTGACGCACGAATGTGGCATATCTCCTATACATGCTTGCATAGAATTGAGGCTCCATATTGCCGCCGCAGCCCCAGTTTTCGTTGCCGACAGCAAAATAAGTCAGCTTCCAAGGATCTTCTCTTCCGTTTTCACGGCGAAGATTTGCCATGGGACTTTCACCGCCGAAGGTCATATATTCTACCCATTCGCTCATTTCCTGAACGGTACCGCTGCCCACATTACCGGTGATATAAGGATCACAGCCAAGCTGGGAGCAAAGCTCAAAAAATTCATGAGTGCCGAAGCTGTTATCTTCAACCACACCGCCCCAATGGGTGTTAATCATCTTTTTTCTGTTTTCAAGGGGGCCGATACCGTCTTTCCAGTGGTATTCATCCGCAAAGCATCCGCCGGGCCAGCGAAGAACAGGCAATCCCATATCTTTAAGGGCGTTAACCACATCTTTTCTCATACCGTTTACATTGGGAATGGATGAATCTTTGCCCACAAAAAGGCCTTCATAAATACATCTGCCTAAATGCTCGGAAAAATTGCCGTAAATGTCTTTACTGATCTTTGAAATTCTGTGATTCGGGTTAATTAAATATTTCTCCATAATATAGCCCTTTCTTGTTTAATGAGTAATGAGTAATGAGTAATGAGTAATGAAGGGGATTTTGCCGTGCAAAATCCGATTGTATGTCGCTTCGCTCAATTAGCAATGAATGGGATTTTGCAGTGTAAAATCCGATAGTATAGTCACTGCGCTCAATTATACAGAATATATTATAGCAGATATAATTAAATAAATAAACAGTTTTTTATTTTTTATTAAAATATCCGGCAGTCGCTTCGCTCAATTAGCAATGAAAGTCTCGTAGGGACAATGAGTAATGAGTAATGAGTAATGAAGGGTAAACTATACCCATAAAATCGGACAGTTGTATTTAAGTGTTTTGTCGAGACGTCCCTAAAAAAAGGACAGAAAAGAAGAGACAAAACCCTGAAAATAGGACAGTGGAAAAAGGGATAGTTTATGATAAAATCGTATCCGGTCAAGAAAGAAAGGTCGGATACAAATGCAAAGATTGCCAATGCCAAAGGAATATGTTAAGGAATTGCAAGAAAACCCGTACGTGTCAAAGGTAACGGAATGGACTGTAACTTTTACACCGGAATTTAAACAAATCGCATACAGAGAATATTACAACGGAAAAAGCATGCGTCAGATATTTACCGAAAACGGGCTTGATGTAAACATAATCGGTGATAAAAGGATTCAAAATTTCCGAAACAAATTGATAGCAAAAGCAGAACAAAAGGGAAATTTTGAGGACGGCCGAAAAGCCAACAGCCGCAAAGAACCGCAAAGCACCGAGGCACAAATGGCAAAACAAATTCGTGAATTGGAACACCGCAACGCATACCTTCAACAAGAAAATGACTTTTTAAAAAAATTCAGCATCTGGAAAAGGAATACAGTGGGAAAGCGGGAAAGCAGAAGTGATTACCGCCGGAAAATATGAGATCATTCATAATGCCGTATCTCAAGATAATAATCTTTTAAGCATTTCAAGAATGTGCGAAATTGCAGGTGTTTCCCGTTCCGGATATTATTCATGGATAAACGCAAAGCCATATCGTGAACAATGTGAAGCAAACGACAGAACGGATTTTGAAAAGATATTGGAAGCATACAAGTACCGAGGATATGCAAAAGGTGCAAGAAGTATCTACATGAGATTACTCCATATCGGCACAGTGATGAATATCAAGAAAATTCGTCGCCTTATGCGTAAATACGGGTTAAAATGCCCATACAGAGGCCCGAATCCTTATCGTCAAATGGCTAAGGCAATTCGTACAAACGCAGTATTTCCGAACAGAGTAAACAGAGAATTTCTCGCCGGAGGGGTGCGAAAGGTTTTGCTTACCGATATAACCTACATTTTCTACAATGGCGGTGTATGTTATCTTTCAACTGTGCTGGATGCCTTTACGAGAGAAATATTGGCGTATGAATTAAGTCAATCTTTGGATGTTTCCTTTGTTTTGCGTACCATAAAAGATTTATCGGAACAACACGGCAGCACATTGGATGATACAACGATTGTTCACAGTGACCAAGGCTGTCATTACACAAGCAAGGCTTTCATTAAGGCCTTAAAAAGCAATAATTTAGTACAATCAATGTCACGCAAAGGCAACTGCTGGGATAATGCACCGCAGGAAAATTTTTTTGGACATATGAAAGACGAAATCAAGTACGAAATCGCAATGATGAAAAAATTTGATGAAGTAAAAGCAAAGATTGATGATTGGATTGATTACTACAACAATGACCGTTATCAATGGGATTTGGTAAAACTTTCACCAAATGAGTATTATCAATATATCACAACCGGAATTTACCCGATAAAGACTTGGGGCTCTGCCCCAAACCCCGGGGTTTAACGCTTTAATTTCCAAGAGACAAAGAAAAAGACAGTGCACACTTGGTACTCTGTCTCTTGCAAATCCAGAACGGCGCTCGGATCGCTCCCCAGCGTTGTCCTATCCTCCGTTTTGGTAAAGCATCAAGATTATACCAAACATATTAAATTTTTAAACACTACAATTCAAAATTGTACTTGACATTGGGTACACTGCAGGGGATTTTGCCGTGCAAAATCCGATTGTATATGGCACTGCGTGCCAGAAAGAC
>CAVJRM010000014.1:0-47689 GCA_963652165.1 bacterium
CTTGCATGTGTTAGGCACGCCGCCAGCGTTCATCCTGAGCCAGGATCAAACTCTCTAAATATTGTATCTCAAAGCCTCTCGGCCTTAAAATCAATCTTAGAGCTTAATCGCTCATGATGTCATCTGACATCTCTCTGTTATTCACAGACATTACTGTGTACTTGAAAGTACATTCTCAAAAAAATCTTCAAGGGTTTTATTTCGTTCCTTGCTTTTTCTTTTCGTCGTTGTTTAATTTTCAAGGTGCGTCGCTTGCTCCGTTCCCGGAGCGCTTGACTAATATATCACATACCTCCTCCCATTGTCAAGAACTTTTTTCTTCTTTTTTCCTCTTTTTTCTCCATTTTATCAACTAAGCCGCGTGTGCAATGAGGATTTATGTAATTCATAATCCTAACTCCATGCTGTTAATTTACTTATTACATTATTATATTCGTCACTTTTCCTATCCCTCATCACCGTTAGCACAAATATTATTGGTTCCTCAAAATATCAATCTCTTTTGTGTTAACTTTTCAAATCCTATGATTTTCTCTTGACTGCATAATGTTATTATGCTAAAATACATTAGATTTTGCAGGGTTAGTATATCGGTAATACGGACGCTTCCCAAGCCTCAGCGGCGGGTTCGACTCCCGTACCCTGCTCCATGTTAAAACCCCGTTTTTTAACGGGGCTTTGATTTTGTAAAATATAAAAAATTTATGCAACATTTTCATATATTTTTAATACTTATATTAGGTATAAGTTACTTCTTTTATATAAATTAGGGGGAAAAGATGGAACCAATATATAAGGTAAGAGAATTTAATGATTTAAAAGAAATGCTTGACCAAAGTGCCGAGCTTTACAAAGACAGACCTGCTTTTCAGGTAAAAAAGGGCGATAGCTTTTTCGAAATTAAATATTCTGAATATATAGAAATGATAAACGGATATATCACCGCTCTCTTGGATGCAGATATGTCCGATAATTCCATAGCAATTTGCTCAAATAACTGCTATGAATATTGCCTTTCATATCTTTCGGTTATTTGCTCCGGCAATGTAATCGTTCCGATAGATAAAGAGCTTTTAATTGATGATATTTTGGGTATACTTAGAGTATCAAAGTCAAAAATCCTTGTTTGTGATAAATATTTTCTTAAGAGAATTGATATAAACAAGCTCAACGGCATCAGAATTCTTTGCATTTCCAAGCCGGAGGGTGAATTTGGTGACCTTGAAAATCTTGATGATTTTGTAAATAAGGGCATTGAAATGAATAAAAACGGTAAGGCCCTTTACAAGAATGTTAAACAGGATGTAAATAAACTTTGCACCTTGCTTTTCACCTCGGGAACCACAGGCGTTTCAAAGGGTGTTATGCTTTGCCAAAATAATTTTATATTTGAAATTAAAGCCGCTATGAGCGTTGTTAAAATTTACCCCGAGGACTGCGGGATTTCGCTGCTTCCTCTTCACCATACTTTTGAAAGCTCCATAATGATATTTTTTGCTCCATTCTGCGGTGCGAAGGTTACATTTTGTGAAGGATTTAAATATGTTCTTCGCAACATGAAAGAGTTTAACCCCAGCGTTTTTGTTGCAGTTCCTCAAGTGCTTGAAACAGTGCACAGGAGAATAATTAAAAAAATTGAGCAAAAGAAAAACGGCATGACAAAATTCAAAGTGGGCAAAGCTCTTTGCAAGGCCGGCAGCAAACTGGGAATCGATCTGAAAAAAGTTATATTTAAAGAGGTTCAAGATACTTTCGGCGGAAATATGCGCCTTATCGTTTGCGGAGGTGCCCCAATAGATCCGCAAATAATTAAAGATTTTGATTCTTTCGGCATTCAGGTAATTTTCGGTTACGGCTTAACGGAATGTGCCCCCCTTGCTATTCTTAATAACGACAAAGTTCGCACCACGGATTCAATTGGCGTTCCCCTTCCCGGAGTTGAGGCAAAAATTATAAATCAAGACGAAACAGGAGTAGGAGAGCTTTGTGTTAAGGGCGGAATGGTAATGCTTGGCTACTATGAAAACAAAATCGCCACAGATGAAGTTGTTGATAAAGATAAATTCTTTCACACCGGCGACCTTGCTTATGTGGACAAAAAAGGACATTATCATATTACCGGCCGCTGTAAAAATGTTATTGTTACCTCAAACGGTAAAAATATTTACCCTGAAGAGCTTGAATATCACCTTTGCAAAAGCAATTTTGTAGCTGCTGCCATGGTAGAGGGCAAAGAGGATGCAAAGGGCGAGCTTCAAGTTCACGCTCAGATTTTACCGGATAAAGCCGAGATTAAGGAGTATCTTGATAAAGAACCCAGCGGTGATGAAATCAATGCAATAATCAAAGATGTTATTGCAAAGGTCAATGATGCCGTTCCCGGTTTCAAGCGTATAAAAAGCTATTTTATTCGAGACAAAGAATTTATTATGACAACTACAGCGAAAATCAAGCGCTCAGAAAACGCAACAACAAAATAAGTTTCAAAAAGCGGGTCAAAAACTCGCTTTTTATTTATTTATCACAAAAGAATTTTAAAAATTTTGTTCATTATTATTTATTTTAATTGTTTTTTGTTATTAACTTTTTAACATACCTGTGTTATAATTGCGTTTACGATTGCAAAATCAATTTGCCTGCCCGGCTAACGGTTAGGGAGGATTAATATGTCTAAAAAATATGAAGATATTTCCAGCTCCAGTGCTCCGGACGGATTTAAAGAAAAAATGAGGCACTTCGGCGGAAAAATAAAAACATTCTTTTTAAGGAATCGCAAAAGAAATTTGAAAGCTCTTTTAAGCATTGTAATTTGCCTTGTGCTTGTGGTTGCCGCAATGGGCGGTGCCTACGTGCGCAAAATGCTTAACTTAATCAATTATGATGATGGATCTCTCGGCGATCCTGAGGCTACATTTGCAGACTCCACCGAAGAAGAAGATCTCAATTACGCATCTATGTCAGATGTTAAAAATGCCGAGTCCATTAAAGAGCTTCTTAAGTCTTGGGCAACCAACGGCGGTGAAAAGCTTTACAGCAAGAATGTTATAAATGTTCTTCTTATAGGTGAGGATAATGATGACGGCTCAAGCCGTTCGGATACAATGATCCTTGCATCCGTTAACAGAAAAACAAAGACCATTACACTTTGCTCATTCCTCAGGGACTCCTATACATATATGAATATCAAAGGATCCGAAAGATATGATAAGACTAACCATTCTTACGTTTGGGGCGGTGCTTCCGCTACAATGCAAACTCTTTCGGATAACTACAAGGTTACAATTGACCACTATGTTTCAATAGATTTTAAGAGCTTTGAAAAAGTTATCGACCTTTTGGGCGGCGTTACAGTCCCCATAACCGAGAGCGAAGCCAAATACATGAACCGTACTACAAGTGTTAAAGGTTTTGAAGCCGGAGATAATGTTAAGCTTAACGGCAGAAGAGCTCTTATTTATGCCCGTATAAGAAAGCTTGACAGTGAGGTTGAAAGAACTCGCCGCCAAAGAAGCCTTATTGCTTCAGTGGTTCACAACATTAAAGCATCATCAATCAGCGATCTTAACAAAGCTGTTGAAACATTTTTACCCTATGTTACAACAAATTATAAATCCTCGGAAATAATAGCTCTCGGCTCACAGGCCCTGAGTGAAGGCTGGTTCAATTATGAAATTGTAGGTATGGTTGAACCCTCCGAAAATCTTCGTGTAGGCGTTAACAGCTACAGAACCTACACAGGCAATCTTTTTGTTTGGATTATTGACTATGTAAAGGCTGCTCAGGAAGTTCAAAATGCTCTTTACGGCACCACAAATATCGAAATAGGCGCAGACCATGTTTCCGCTCTTGATATGCTTTACAGCTCAGATGATTACAACAGCAGTTCAAGAAGCAACAGCAATTCAAGTAACAGCGAAACCTCGGAAATATATGAGGGCGAATCCACAAGCGTTTATGAGGATACCACAACGAGGTGGTCAATTTTCGGCAGATCCGATAACAACGATACGGGCGAAACCTCATCCACAAGCATAGTGGACAGGATAAAGGATTTAACATCTACTACTGTTTATGAAGATACCACACTTCCGCCTACCGAAAGCGAGTCAAATCAGGACTATGGGTACACAGAAGAATCCACTACAGTACCATATAATGAATAAATATATATAATACGCGAAAACATCGGCTCCTCAAAATAAGAGCCGATGTTTAATTTACAAAATGTCTATAATTCAATTCAAGAGTCTAAATCAAAATCGTGATTGATTAAAAACTCTTCTGTTTCTTTTACCGTTTCATTCCACTGCTCTTCGGCTGAAATTGTCGCTTCTCCATCACCTTTTTGAGCTCCGTAGCATCCGAATTGAGCGTGATTTCCCCCATCAATAACAAACTCTTTTGCATTTTGGGGCATTAATTCTCTGCCGGACTCGATATTGGATAAATTCACAACTTTATCCTCCGAGCCGTAAATTGTCAAAACGGAAAGATCATCGTAATCCAGGTTCTTTGTAGGGTAAGCTGCCAAAAGCAGCAGGCCTTTGATATTCGTAACTCCGCTTTCCAATTTTCCCGCGGCATAATTTGCGATCATCGCACCCCCGAGGGAATGGCCGGCAAGGTACCAATTATCATAATCATAGGCGGATATAATATCGTCTGCGGTGTTCATTCCGAGAAAGGCAAGATTGCAGGGCATTTTAACCAAAAACACATCCGTTCCGTCCTCGGCAAGCTTATACAGCAAGGGAATATATGCCGTGTATTCAACTTTTGCACCGGGATAAAAAATTATGGCGTTTTCCGTGCCGTCGCCGTCCAGAAACAAGCCGAAACCGGTTTCGTTAACGCTGACAGTGTCGCTTCCCTGTAAATAAACATTTATTTCATCTGTTGCTTTGTAATAATCATTCGCATAAACAGCAACGTCACCCATAAGAACAATAAGAATTGCGACGATTATGGCCATTACTTTTTTCTTTTTTGTCATTTTATTATCTCTTTTCGTGATTTAAAAAATATTCCTTCAAAACGGCAATGCTTTCTTCTCTCATAACTCCTGCCGTAACCTGAGGCTTCCAAGAGGAATTTTCAAATACTATTTCAGAGCATTTTGAACCCTCTTTATTTAGAATTTTTTCCAAATCTATATTTGATGCGCCGTAAACCAACCTGCCCAGCTTTGCCCAAACCATTGCCCCACTGCACATAAAGCAGGGCTCACAGCTTGAATATAAAGTGTATTCTCTCAAATCCGTAATTCCCGTTTCGGCACAAAAATTTCTTATAAGCCCTGCCTCTGCGTGATAGGTTGGATCATGCTTTGTGTAAATTTGATTTTCGTTTGTAAAAACTATTTCGCCGTCTTTTACAAGAAGGGCACCAAAGGGTTCATTGCCGTAAGCTACTGCAGATTTTGCGAGCTCAATGGCTTTTTTCATGAATTTTTCGTCCATATATGCCTCACTCAATAAAAAAGAGCCTTTCGGCTCTTTTTGTTTTTATTTTTCTTCCGGGATAAATGCAGCGTGAATTGCGGCAACGGCTGCATCTGCATCCTTCTTATCGATAAGAACGGAAATTTTGATTTCGGATGTGGAAATCATCTGAATGTTTATATCCTCTTCAAAAAGAGCTTTGAACATTTTTGCGGCAACGCCGGGGTGAGTTTCCATACCTGCGCCAACAGCTGAAACCTTTGCAACGTTAGTACTGTCACACTCGATTTTAAGGCCGCTTGTAAGCTCAAGGTTGTGAAGAATCTCAATAGCTTCGTCTGCATTATCGCTGGAAATTGTGAAAGCGATATCCTTTGTATTGTCTCTGCCTACGGACTGAAGAATAATATCAACATTGATATTTTCAGCTGCAAGCTTGCCGAAAATTTTATATGCAATACCGGGAACATCGGGAACACCGATAATTGAAATTCTTGCTACATTTGTATCTTTTGTTACGCCTCTTACAAGCATTTTTTCCATTTTAACTGTCTCCTTAACTAAAGTTCCGGGTGCAACGGTGAAGCTTGAAAGCACCTCTAAAATAACATTATATTTCTTTGCCATTTCAACACTGCGGTTATTGAGAACCTGAGCGCCGAGGGTTGCAAGCTCAAGCATTTCATCATAGGTGATTTCGTCAAGCTTAACTGCATTTTTAACCTTGCGTGGGTCTGCGGTGTAAACGCCCTCAACATCCGTAAAGATTTGACAACGGTCTGCAAGCATTGCTGCGGCAATTGCAACGGCGCTGGTGTCTGAACCACCTCTGCCCAGAGTGGTTACATCGTCATATTTATTAACCCCTTGGAAGCCTGCAACAACAACGATTTTCTTTCTGTCAAGCTCCTGTCTTATACGGTCGGGATTAACCTTTTTAATTCTTGCGGAGCCGTAAGCGGAGCTTGTTGAGAAGCCTGCCTGCCAGCCTAAAAGGGAGCAAACGGGGTAGCCTAATTTTTCAATAGCCATTGCAAGAAGTGCAATTGAAATCTGCTCGCCTGCTGCAAGAAGCATATCCATTTCTCTTTTGGTGGCCTTTGGATTTATCTCTTTTGCTTTTGCAATAAGATCATCTGTTGTGTCGCCTTGGGCGGAAACAACTACCACCACGTCATTGCCCTGCTTGTAAGTATCCGTTACTCTACGGGCAACACGCATAACTCTTTCGGCATCTGCAACTGAGCTGCCGCCGAATTTTTGAACAATAAGTGCCATATTTAACCTCCGATTAATCAATAATCAGTTATTCTGATTATGGATTTTGCCTGCACTCCGATGGATGCAAGCTTTGCCTCAAGGTCTTTAACCTTTATAGGCTCTGTTGCGAATGCAATTTCACCGGCAGGTGCGCCTTCGCAGTTTATATATGTTACGGTATTGCCGAAAGAAGCATCAATCTTTGACTTTTCGCAATCTGCTCTAACATAGAAAGGTGCAACAAACTCAGCATGATCTGCCGTAATATTTTCTTTTGTGTCTTCCCAGCCGAAGAGCTTTGTGCAATCACTGTGGAGAGCACAATCCATAACATCGGCCACAACAGCGGAAGCTGTAGGCAGGCTGCCCGCGCCCTTGCCGTAAAATACCACATCGCCTACGGCGTTACCTCTTACAAGCACCGCATTGAAAACGTCTCTTGCGCTGGCAAGTTGGCTGCCGTTTTTGATTATAGCCGGGGAAACCATTATATTTATCTTATCGCTGCCCTCGATTTTTGATGCGGAAGCAATAAGCTTGATTACGGAATTATAACTCTTTGCATAGGCAACATCTTCTACTGTTATTCCTCTGATACCCTCTGCATAAATATTTTCGGGGTAAATGTGTTTGCCGAAGCAAAGGGAACCGAGTATGCAAATTTTTCTGAGGGCATCAATGCCGTCAACATCGGCGGAAGGATTCTTTTCTGCATAGCCAAGCTTTTGAGCCACAGCCAAAGCATCATCAAAATCCATACCCTCTTCAATCATTTTGGTAAGAATAAAATTAGTGGTGCCGTTAAGTATGCCGGCAATTTCGATTATTTCATTTGCCGCAAGGCATCTTGTGATGGGGCGTATAATGGGAATGCCACCCCCTACGCTTGCCTCAAACATAAAGTTCACATTATTTGCTTTTGCTGCTGCAAGAAGTTCACTGCCCTTTGCCGCGACCAGCTCTTTATTTGAGGTAACAACGCTCTTACCTGCATTAAGGCAGGCAAGCACAAAATCATAAGCGGGCTTAAGGCCGCCCATGGTTTCAACAACAATCTTAACCTCCGGGTCGCTTACTATTTTTTGAAAATCATTGATAACGAGATGTTCATTTGGGTCACCGGGGAAGGTGCGAAGGTCAAGTATATATTTAACCTCTATTGAGTCTGTATTAGCTCTTTTACAAATGAGTTCTCTGTTCTGTTTTAATAGGGCTGCAACACCTGAGCCGATAACGCCATAGCCCATAATCGCAACAAACATTCTGACAACTCCTTCCTCTTACGTAATAAAGTATATTTTATAATACCATATAATATAACAAATTACAAAGAAAATTTTTAAAATTGTAAATTTTTTTATTTTCTGCTATCTCTCCTTGTTTTTTCAGTATATTTGATATAATATATTCTAAATGAACATATAGGGGGAATTATTGTTGAATATTTCGGAGAAAAGAAAAGACACCTTAATTTCATTAACATACTTTGCAGTGTTTATTGTATTGTATTATCTGTTTATGAAATACGCCTTTTGGATGGTTGCACCGTTTTTGATTTCTTTTGTAATCGCCATGGCACTCCAAAAGCCCATTAAATTTTTAGCCCGTAAAACTTTTCTTAATAAAAAGCTGACATCCGTTGTGTTTGTTCTTTTGATTGTGGCGGTTTTAATCGGAGTTTTGGTCCTTGCAGGGTACTGGATTGGTGATGAATTCTATAATTTCTATCAGTATATTATAGCTAAATTCGGAAATTATACTGAAATCATCGCAAAAATAAAAGACTGGATTGAGGGCGTTCTCAGCCATCTTCCCACAGCTTTAAGCGATAAAGCAAAAGTTGCTATAGATAATGTTACGGCAAGCATTCTTAACCTTGCGGAAAAATCCGAAACAGCAGCAGCTGAGGCACAGTCCTCATCATCAACTAATATTGTATCCCTTCTCAGCACACCTATTTCGGGGATTCTCACAAGAGCAAAGCAAATACCCTCAATTCTTACGGCTTTACTTATCGGCATTGTTTCCTGCTTCTTTATGACATCGGATTATGATAATTTTGTCGGCAAAATCAAAAATGCCGTTTCCAAAGAACACGAAGAGAAGCTTGTAAAAACAAAGCACATTATGTTTGACGTCCTCGGCAAATGGGTTAAATCCTATGCTCTTATATTATTTATCACTTTCTGTGAAATTACAATAGGACTTACAATTCTCAAGTGGGCAGGCCTTTACACCGGCGGATATATTTTCGTAATTGCCGTTTGCACAGCTTTGCTTGACATTCTCCCCGTATTCGGCACAGGTACCGTTATGATTCCTTGGGCGGTTATAAGCCTTTTCACTCATAAAGTGGGCCTTGGCATCGGACTTGTTGTAATTTATGCTCTTATCACCGTTATCCGTCAGATTTTAGAGCCGAAGCTTGTTTCTGCCAACGTGGATATGCACCCGGTTATTACCCTTATGTGTATGTACTTAGGCCTTCAGCTTTTCGGATTTATCGGACTTATTATTTTGCCGATTACCGTTGTTATTATCAAAACTCTCAACGATCAAGATATTATTCAGGTTTGGGGCAGAAATCACGGCAATAAAAAAGAAGAAACTCCTACCGTTGAGATTAATGAAAACAATCAAATCAATATAGTAATTGAAGAAAACAAAGAGGACAAATAGCGTCCTTTGTCACATTACATAAAAAAGAATAGTTATATTTGTGCATATCGCCCGATTTTTATGAATCGGGTGATATTTTTTTAACAAAATTACCAAAAAATTGTTGAAATACCCTTTTCTGTATGGTACAATTCCGTTGATATCGTTTATTAAGCTCATTTGATGGGTTTAGTACAGATAGGCCTTATACAATGGGTTTAATATACAAGGAGGAACAAAACTTTGAAAACTTACGCAGCAAAAGACATTAGAAACATAGCAATTGCCGGCCACAGCGGCAGAGGCAAAACCACACTTGCAGAGGCTATGCTTTACCTTGCAAAAGCCACTGACAGACTTGGCAGAGTTGCAGACGGCAACACCGTTCTTGACTATGAAGCCGAGGAAAAGAGAAGAAAAACAAGTGTTCAAACAGCAATAGCTGCTTTTGAATGGAATAATACAAAGCTTAATATACTTGACACTCCGGGTCTTTTTGACTTTGCCGGCGGTTTATATGAAGGCGTTCGTGCGGCAGAGAGCGTTCTTATCGTTCTCGGCTCCGGCTCCGGTATTGACGTTGGTGCAGAAAAAGCCTTTAAGGCAGCAAGTGCAAGAGGAATTGCAAAAATGTTTGCTGTTACCCGTTGCGATACAGAAAACGGTGACTTCCAGAAGACTCTTGATGCTCTTAAAGCCGAATACGGCGCACCTATCTGCCCTGTTGTAGTTCCCATTACATCCGGCGGAAATGTTACCGGTTATGCTGATTTCACTACCGGTAAAGCATATACTTATGCAGGGGGCAAGGCTACAGAAACAGCTATCCCCGCAGAGCTTGAAGATCTTAAAGCCACATTCACAGAGGCTGTTGCTTCTGCCGATGAAGAGCTCATGGAAAAATTCTTCAATGATGAGGCTCTTACAGCCGATGAAATTGCAAAAGGACTTAAAGCCGGCATCGCAGCAGGGGACATTTACCCTGTATTTGCCTGCTCCGGTTACAATACCGACGGCGTAGACCTTCTTCTTAATATTCTTGCATCTTCCGCTCCTGATGCAACTTGTGCAGCAGAGGGTGACATTAAGGTTGACGAAAACGGCCCTGTTGCAGCTATCTGCTTTAAGACAGTTGATGACCGTTTCGGCAGAATGTATTTCTTCAAGGTTATTTCCGGCAAAATCACAACGGAAATCCCCGCATATAACAGCCGCACCGAAGAGCAGGAAAGAATCGGCAAAATGCTCTTTGTTAAAGGTGAAAAGCAGGAAGATACTTCTGTTATTCCCGCAGGCGACATCGGTGTTCTCACAAAGCTTGATGGCTTCAAGACCGGTGACACTCTTTGCCCACCCAAGCAGAGCATTACTCTTGCAAAAACAAATTATCCCGCTCCCTGTCTTTCAATGGCTATCAGATCTAAGAAGAAGGGCGAAGAAGATAAAGTTGCAGCTGCTCTTAACAGAATTTGCGCAGAAGATCCCACAGTTACATATAAATCAAATGTTGAAACCCATGAGCAGATTGTTTCCACTCTTGGCGAGCAGCATCTTGATTCCATCGTAAATAAACTTAAGAATAAGTTCAATGTTGAGGTTGAGCTTACCGTTCCCAAGGTTGCTTACAGAGAAACCATCAGCAAGACCGCATCTGTTCAGGGCCGTCATAAGAAGCAGTCCGGCGGCAGCGGCCAGTTCGGTGATGTTTGGATTCGTTTCGAGCCACTTCAGGGTGACGGATTTGAGTTTGTTGATGAAGTTGTCGGCGGCGCAGTTCCCAGAAACTTCATTCCTTCAGTTGAAAAAGGCCTTCGTCAAGCTATCCTTAAGGGCCCACTTGCAGGCTGCCCCGTTGTAGGCATTAAAGCCGCTCTTTACGACGGTTCATCACACCCTGTTGACTCTAACGATATGGCATTCCAGACCGCAGCAAGAATTGCTTTCAAAAACGGTATGGCACAGGCAGGCCCCAAACTTCTTGAGCCTTACGGAATCCTTAAAGCTTACATGCCCGGCGATAATTTAGGCGATATTATGGGCGATGTTACAAAGAGACGCGGCCGTGTGCTTAACATGGGCGTAAGCGAAGAAGACCACAAGATGCAGGAGCTTACAGCTGAAGTTCCAATGTGCGAAATGGGCGACTTTGCAACCGTTCTTCGCTCAATCACAATCGGCAGAGGCTACTTCTCATTTGAATTTGACCACTATGAGACAGCACCCGAAAATGTTGCTCAGAAAGTTATTGCAGAAGCAAAAGCCAACGCAGAAGAAGAATAAAAATAACAAAAAGCTCCCTTTTGGGAGCTTTTTCCATTTATCAATTAAAATTCGGCAATGATGTAGCAAGCACCTAAGTTTACATAATTTCTCCGGTAACTGCACTTATAATGTCTTTATACACTGCCAAAAGTGATGATGAAATATATTTATCAAGATGCATGGATCCGAAAAACCAGCGCCTGTAAGTGCAAACTCCGGACAGTTCTTCAAAATAAGTGTTGAGTCCATTTACCGTTGCACTTTCGCCATCTTTTAATTGTAAGAATGATTTAACCTTCACGGGGGGCTCATGCGTAATTATAAAATCTATTTTACAATCTAATTTTTCAAGATTGTTGGCACCCTCAATCATTTCCTCCCTTGTGGGAAATTCATCCTTCGACCAAGCATTTTCTTCAAATCTTATATCTATATCAGGGCTTTCTCCGCCGCCCATGGTGAAATAAGTCATGTTGTCAATTCGGAAAATTTGGCCTCTCATAAGGTGATAAATGTTATCTGTGATTTTATGCACCTTGCCGCCGTTCCATTTTTCTTCGGGGAAAGAATTTAATATTTCAAAATTCTCATGGGTACCGTCAATAAAGCAAATAGTAAATTTCTTTTTAGCAAGCTTTCTGAGACGCTTTTGCTCCTCTTTGCTGCCATCCCATAAAAAGCCGAAATCTCCGCAAACTATAAGGATATCATCTTTTGTAAACTTTTTGAAAGCAGGGTTTTCAAACCTTGCATAATCCCCGTGCATATCTCCGGTTACATAAACCATAAATTTATCTCCAATCTATATGATGAGAAGTTGCTTCGCTTAAATGTGGAATGAAGGGGGTTAACGCCCGATTGTATATGGCACTTCGTGCCAAAAAACTTTATAATCGCCCTTACATTTACCACTCTGTATATTTCAGAAGTATAATTTTTCCACTTTGTCAATTATACAAATGGAGCGAAGCGACCGACATTACTCATTACTCATTGTCCCTACAGGACTTTATTACAGCCTTAATCTTACATTAATTCTTAAAAAAAATCAAGATATACACCCTGTTAATTTATGTATTTTTCACATTGAATTATATTAAGATTTAATATATAATAATGCGTCAATAAATCTATAACGCAAGAAAGGAAGGTGCTCTGCTTGAAAAGACTTCTAAAGTGTCTGCGTGAATATAAAGCTCCCACGTTTATTACTTTCTTATTTATGATAGGCGAAGCTTTTATGGAATGCCAAATTCCCACGCTCACAGCAGATCTTGTTAATAATATTAAAGCTTTCTCAGGCCTTACCGGCGATGCTGCAAAAGATGCTCTTACAGGTGTGCTGGAAACAGGTCTCAAACTCATCTTAATGGCTTGTATTTCTCTTTGCTGCGGCGGCGCTGCCGGATACACCTGCTCAAAAGCTGCAGCGGGATTTGCAAAGAATTTAAGGCACGATGTTTATGCGAAAGTTCAGGATTTTTCCTTTGGTAATGTGGATAAATTCTCATCATCATCCCTTGTAACTCGTCTTACAACAGATATCGCAAATATTCAGTTTGCATATATGAATTTCATAAGATCGGCTATACGTTGCCCACTTATGGTAATTTTCAGTATTGTTATGGCTTACAGAATGGCAGGCTCACTTGCAATGACATTCGTTTTTATTATCCCCGTGCTTGTAATAGGCCTTGCAATAGTCATAAGAATTGCCACCCCCGCATTTCGCAGAGTTTTCAAAAAATACGATGCTCTCAATGAATCAATTGAAGAAAATATCAGAGGCATGAGAGTCGTTAAAGGCTTTGCTCGCGAAAAATACGAAAAGCAAAAATTTGACGCTTCTGCTGAAAATATTCGCAAAGATTTTACTTTTGCGGAAAGAGTTGTTGCACTTAATAACCCCCTTATGCAAATTTGCGTAAACTTTAACCTTGTGTTTATTATGTACGTAGGCGCAAGGATAATTCTCAGAGACAACGGTATAACGAAAAGTTTCGGTGGTGAAATTACCATCGGTGTAGGCCAGCTCAGTGCAATGCTTACTTACGCTTTCCAGATTCTTATGTCACTTATGTTCCTTTCACTTATTTTTGTTATCCTTACAATGAGTGCGGAATCCATAAACAGAATAAGCGAAGTGCTTAAAGAAGAATCAACCCTTAAAAATCCCGAAAATCCCGTTTATGAAATTCCCGACGGCAGTGTTGATTTTGAAAATGTGGCTTTCAAATATTCCGAAAAGTCAGATAGATATTCTCTTTCAAGCACAACCTTCCATATTCCCACAGGGGCAACGGTAGGCATTCTCGGCGGTACAGGCGTCGGCAAATCGACTCTTGTTCAGCTTATTCCCCGTCTTTATGATACTACCGAGGGCACTGTAAAGGTGGGCGGAAGAGATGTTAAAGAGTATGATCTTGCCTCACTTCGTGATGCGGTTGCAATGGTGCTTCAAAAGAATGTCATATTCTCCGGCACCATTAAAGATAACCTTCGCTGGGGTAACCCCGATGCAACGGATGAAGAAATGATTGAAGCTTGCAAACTTGCCCAGGCAGATGAATTTATTTCAACCTTCCCCGATGGATATGATACAAAAATCGAACAGGGAGGTACAAATGTTTCCGGCGGCCAAAAGCAAAGACTTTGTATCGCCAGAGCCCTTCTTAAAAAACCTAAAATTCTTATTCTTGATGACTCCACAAGTGCCGTTGATACCAAAACTGATGCTTTAATTCGTGAAGGTTTCCGTTCGTTTATCCCGGAAACCACAAAAATAATTATTGCACAGCGTATTTCTTCCGTTCAAGATGCAGATATGATTATTGTTATGGATAACGGAGCCGTTGTGGATATGGGCACTCATGAAGAACTTCTTGCAAGAAGCGAAATTTACCGTGAGGTTCACCTACAGCAAACTGTAAGCGGAGGTGAAGAAGATGCCTAAAAAAAGCAGTAAAAAGCCAAGCCTTGATTTAAAGGTTCTTGGCAGAATTTTTAAATATCTTTTCAAATTTTACCCGGTTTTATTCCCCATTGCTCTTTTGTGTATTGCCTTTACGGCAGTTGCAGCTGCAGTGCCGGCGATATTCATTCAAAATATAACTCAGGTTATTGAGGATTGGAGCAAAACAGGCGACTGGGATGGTGCAAGAGAAATTATTATTTCTAAACTCGTTTTACTTGTGGGAATGTATATACTTTCCATTCTTTCAGCCACTGCATATAACCAGCTTATGGCATATATCACTCAGGGCTTCCTTTGCAAAATGAGAGGAACTATGTTTGAAAAGATGCAAAGCTTGCCAATCAAATATTTTGACACCCATAAGCACGGGGATATAATGAGCTACTACACCAATGATATTGACACTCTTCGTCAGCTCGTTTCCCAGTCTGTTCCCACTCTTGTGCAGGCAATAATTATTGTAATAGCTGTTCTGTTTATTATGATTTACTACAGCATTTGGCTTACGGCTATAGTGCTTGTCAGCGTTGTTTTAATGACGCTTATTTCCGGCAGAATCGGCGGAGGATCAGCAAAATATTTCCTTCGTCAACAAATTTCCCTTGGTAAAACAGAAGGCTATATTCAGGAAATGATGAACGGCCAAAAGGTTGTTAAAGTTTTCAATCATGAAGAAAAAAGCCAGCAGGATTTTGATGAAGTAAATGAAGCTCTTTTCCACGATGCATTCAGAGCAAACGCTTATGCCAACACCCTTGGCCCCATTATTATGAACTTAGGCAATTTGCTTTATGTTTTAATTGCCGTTGCAGGCGGTTTGTTTATGATTACCGGAACTAAAAATATCAGTATTTCCGGCATGGCAATGAGTGTGAGTATTATTGTTCCCTTCCTTAATATGACCAAGCAATTTACCGGCAATGTAAATCAGCTTTCACAGCAGATAAATGCCGTTGTTATGGCAATGGCAGGTGCAAACAGAATTTTCTCAATCATTGATGAAGAGCCCGAAACAGACGATGGCTATGTTACCCTTGTGAATGCGGAAATTGCTCCGGATGGTACCATCACGGAAACCGATAAACGCACAGGCAAATGGGCGTGGAAGCACCCTCATCGCGACGGCACCGTTACTTACACGGAGCTTAAGGGCGATGTAAGAATGTTCAATGTGGATTTTGCTTATGTTGAAGGCAAAGATGTTCTCCATGATGTTTCCGTTTATGCGGAGCCCGGCCAAAAGGTTGCTTTTGTAGGTGCAACCGGTGCAGGTAAAACCACAATCACAAATCTTATAAATAGATTTTATGATATTGCCGATGGCAAAATTCGCTATGACGGTATAAATATCAACAAAATCAAAAAAGCTGATTTAAGGCGTTCGTTAGGCCTTGTACTTCAAGATACAAACCTTTTCAGCGGCACGGTTATGGATAATATTCGTTACGGCCGCCTTGACGCAACAGACGAAGAATGTATTGAAGCAGCTAAGCTCGCCGGCGCAGATGATTTTATTACCCGTTTGCCCGGTGGCTACAATGCAGAGCTTGCAAATAACGGCTCCAACCTTTCCCAAGGTCAAAGACAGCTTATTTCTATTGCCAGAGCCGCCGTTGCGGACCCACCGGTTATGATCCTTGATGAAGCCACATCCTCCATCGATACCCGTACCGAAGCAATAATTCAGCAAGGTATGGATAAAATTATGGAAAACAGAACGGTATTTGTGATAGCTCACAGGCTTTCAACCGTTAAAGATTCCGATGTTATCATGGTGCTTGACCACGGCCGTATTATTGAGCGTGGCAATCACGAACAGCTCATAGCCGAAAAAGGCACATATTACAGCTTATATACCGGTGCTTTTGAACTAGAATAAATACGTCTTTAGAGAAAAAATCTCCGCTCACCATTAAGGAAGCGGAGATTTTTGATTATGATAATTTTATGAGTTATATCCTGTATCGAGGGCCTTAAAGTTAATCTCTTTAAGGTTTGCTTTTCTTGCGGAAACGATCTTATCAAGGGCCTTGTCAATATTATTGTAGGGCAAAACACCTGTTTCTTTGATAAGTTTACCGGTGATAATCATATTTGCAAGGGTTGGAGCGCCGATTTCTGCTGCAAGGCGGGTAGCGGGAATGTAATAAACATCCACGTCCGTTCTCTTAACCTTTCTCTCAATAAGAGTGGAATCAACAAAAATTTTGCCGCCGGGAACAACCGCATCTTCATATTTATCAAGGGAAGGAAGATTCATAACCACAAGCACGTCCGGCTTTGAAACGATGGGTGAGCCAACGGGTTCATCGCTGATTATAACGCTGCAATTTGCGGTGCCGCCTCTCATTTCGGGGCCGTATGAAGGGAGCCAGCTGAGCTGCTTATTTTCAAGAAGTGCTTTATATGCAAGGAATTTGCCTGCGAAAAGAACGCCTTGACCGCCGAATCCGGCAATAAGAATTTCAGTAGTCATATTATTCGGCCTCCTTTGCTGCGCTTCTGTCCTTATAAACACCGAGAGGATAATAAGGAATCATCTTTTCATCAATCCATTGGAGAGCTGCATCGGGAGTCATACCCCAGTTTGTGGGGCAGGAAGATACAACCTCAACAAGGGAGAAGCCTTTGTTGTTAACTTGGTTTTCAAAAGCCTTTTTAATAGCTTTCTGAGCCTGCTTAACGTTCTTTACGTTGTTAACGGCAACACGGGCGATATACTCGGGGCCGTCAAGGGTTGAAAGAAGCTCGCAAATTCTGATGGGGTAACCTGCCGTGGTAACATCTCTGCCGTAAGGAGAGGTCTGAGTAACCTGGCCGGGAAGAGAAGTGGGAGCCATCTGGCCGCCTGTCATACCGTAAATTGCGTTATTTACGAATATAATCGTGATATTTTCGTTTCTTGTGGCGGAGTGAACGGTTTCTGCCATACCGATTGAAGCAAGGTCGCCGTCACCCTGATAGGTGAAAATAATATTTTCGGGTAAAGATCTTTTAAGGCCTGTTGCAACTGCGGGAGCTCTGCCGTGGGCAGCCTCTACCATGTCACAAGTGAAATAATTATAAGCCATAACCGCACAGCCAACGGGTGCAACGCCGATGGTTTTACCCTCTATGCCCAGCTCATCAATAGCCTGTGCTACAAGACGGTGAATAATGCCGTGAGTGCAGCCGGGACAATAATGAAGGGGAGCATCTGTCAAACTTTTCGGTTTTTCAAAAACAACTGCCATTATTTGTTACCTCCTGCTGCTTTTTTAATTGATTCAAGAACCTGCTCCGGTGCGGGAATCATACCCCCTGCTCTGTTGCAAAGAGTTACGGGGACCTTGCATTCTGCCGCAAGGGTAATATCCTCAATCATCTGGCCCATTGAAAGCTCAACGGAGATGATTTCCTTGCAATGTGTGGCTGCCTTTGCGATAGGTGCCTTGGGGAAGGGCCAAATTGTAATAGGTCTGATAAGGCCGGCTTTAATGCCCTGCTTTCTTGCCTCAACAACGGCATTTCTTGAAACACGGGCAGCGATACCGAAGGCAACAACGCAAATCTCTGCGTCGTCCATCATAAACTCTTCGTATCTGACTTCGTTTTCTTCAACGGTCTTATATCTTTCGTATCTCTCAAAGTTTACTTTTTCAAGCTCTTCAGGAACAAGGTAAAGAGAATTGATAATATTGTGCTTTCTCTTCATTTCGGTGCCGGTAACAGCCCAGGGCTTTTCAATCATCTTAGGTGCTGTTTCGGGAAGCTCAACAGGCTCCATCATCTGACCCATTGTGCCGTCTGCAAGAAGCATTGCGGGCATTCTGTATTTATCTGCAAGCTCAAAAGCAAGGCCTGTAAGGTCTGCCATTTCCTGAACTGATGCAGGGGTAAGAACGATAAGGTGATAGTCACCGTGGCCGCCGCCCTTTGTTGCCTGGAAATAATCGGACTGTGAGGGCTGAATACCGCCAAGGCCGGGGCCGCCTCTTTGAACGTTTACGATAAGTGCGGGAAGGTCTGCACCTGCAATGTAAGAAATACCTTCCTGTTTAAGTGAAACTCCGGGGCTTGAGGAAGAGGTCATAACTCTCTTACCTGTGCTGGAAACACCGTAAACCATATTGATTGCGGCGATTTCGCTTTCAGCCTGAAGGAAGGTGCCGCCGATTTTAGGCATTCTTTTTGCCATGTAAGCGGCAAGCTCGGTTTGGGGAGTAATAGGGTAACCGAAATAATGCATACAACCTGCTCTTATAGCGGCCTCTGCAATAGCCTCGTTACCTTTCATAAGAACTTTTTCAGACATTTATCTCACACTCCTTTTTCTACTGTAATAACACAGTCAGGGCACATGGTTGCACAGAAAGCACAGCCTATGCACTTGCTTTGGTCAGTCATTTCGGCGGGAGAATGTCCTTTTTTATTGATTTTATCCTTTGCGATTACAAGTATCTGTTTGGGGCAAGCTGAAACGCAAAGCCCGCAGCCCTTGCATAAATCCGTGTCAAAGGTTACTTTGTTCATAAAAACACATTCCTTTCGTTAATAATATTTTGCCTGAAGCTTAATGGGGAAGATGTTTTCTCCTTTTACGCTCCCTGCTATAGAGTCCTTTACGGTGGTCATAACAATGGGAAGGCCGGAAAGCCTTGATAATTCCTCGGCAAGCCCATAGGTGCCTTCTATGTCTTTAGCGGTGGTTTCTTCTCCTAAATTTGAATTGTTTATGATTCCCGTAAAAGGTACTTTACCTGCAATTTCAATTTCGTGCATAACTTCCAAAGAATCTGCGGCATTCTGAGTAAGAGGCCTGAAGAAATTTGCCACGAAAAAGTTATCATAGTTGTTTTCCTCAAGTATATAGGGGGTAAATCTGCCAAGGGCATAAGCGCCTCGGTCGTCGCCGCCTATATCGAGCACTGCACAGCGTTTTGTTTGCTGGAATAAACCGTAAAGCTCTTGGGGAAGAGCGGGCAAATCCACATTGGTGTTTGCATAGTGAGGGCTTATGAGCCGTATTCCGGCCTCATTAAGCTCCTTTTCACTGTCTTTTGTGCGAAAATATGGATTAACTATATCCATATCCGCAATATCCGTTTCTTCACCGATGCTTTTAAGCCATAAAGCATAATTCACCGCAATATTTGTTTTGCCGCTGCCGTAGTGGCCGCAGAATAGAGTTACACGCTTATGATTCAGCATACTTTGTGAATCCAATTGTTTTTATCTTCAAGCTTGCCCCACTGGATGCCTGTGAGTTCATCATAAAGCATCTGTGTAACTTCGCCGATTTTACCGTTGCTGATTTCAAATTCATCGCCCTTGTAGCTGAGCCAGCCGATAGGTGAAACAACTGCTGCGGTGCCGGTGCCCCATGCCTCTTCAAGAGTACCGTTCTTTGCCGCATCCTCAAGCTCGTCAACGGAGAGAAGTCTTTCGGAAACAGTGTAGCCTTTTTGCTTAAGAAGCTCTACACAGCTCTTTCTGGTGATACCGGGAAGAACGGAGCCTGTAAGTTTGGGGGTAACGATTTCGCCGTTGATTTTGAACATAACATTCATTGAACCAACTTCTTCGATGTACTTTCTTTCAACGCCGTCAAGCCAAAGAACCTGAGTGAAGCCCTTTTCTTCTGCCTTTTGACCTGCACGGAGAGATGCTGCGTAGTTACCGCCGCACTTAGCATAGCCTGTGCCGCCTCTTACAGCTCTGACGTCTTCGGATTCAATGGCAATCTTAACGGGGTTAATGCCCTCTGCATAGTAAGCACCTGATGGGGAAAGAATTACAACATACTTTGCGTTGTGAACTGCGTGAACGCCCAGGTTTTCATCGTTGCCTATCATGAAAGGTCTGATGTAAAGGGATGTGCCCTCCGAATGAGGAACCCAATCTTTTTCAAGCTCAACAAGAGTGTCGAAAATCTGCATTGCGTCTGCCTCGTCAATCTGAGGTAGGCAAAGGCGCTCGGCGCTGTTATTCATTCTTCTGATATTTTCGATAGGACGGAATAAAGCAATATCGCCGTTAACTGTTCTGTAAGCTTTAAGGCCTTCAAAAATCTCTGTGCCGTAATGAAGAACACTTGCGGCGGGATGAATGGGGATATAATCGAAAGGTACGATTCTTGCATCGTGCCAGCCCTTGTCTGCCGAATAATCCATTACGAACATGTGGTCTGTGAATACTTTGCCGAAACCGAGCTTGGATTCATCTGTGGGCTTTGCCTTTGGGGTTGTGGTTTTTGTAATCTTGATTTCCATAATAAATCTTCCTTTCTGATTAATTGTATATTAAAGTTTGTTTCTCATGATTTTACCGCTTACTGTTTTGGGAAGCTCATCCTTGAAAACAACAAGCCTTGGGTATTTGTAAGGAGCGGTATGCTCTTTAACGTAATTTTGGATTTCTTTTTTAAGCTCTTCCGTGCCTTCCTTGCCCTTTACAAGCACTATGCTTGCCTTAACAATTTGGCCTCTTACGGGATCCGGAGCGGCTGAAACACCGCACTCAAGCACATAAGGAAGCTCCATAATAACGCTTTCAATCTCAAAGGGCCCTATACGGTAGCCGGAGGACTTGATAACATCATCAACACGGCCCACATACCAGAAGAAGCCGTCTTCATCCTTCCAAGCTGTATCGCCGGTATGATACCAGCCGTTGCGCCAAGTTTCCGCGGTCTTTTCCTCCGAGCCGTAATAGCAAACGGCAATACCGTGAGGAATACCGTGGCTGATATCAACGCAAATTTCACCGTTTTCTCCGGGAGGAACGGGCTTATCATCTGCATCAAGCAACTGAATGTTAAGGTGAGGAGCGGGTTTACCCATTGAGCCGACTTTATGCTCTGCACCTCTGAAGTTTGCAAGCAAAACAGGGCTTTCCGTTTGGCCGAAGCCTTCAAGAATCTGTAAGCCCGTAAGTTTTTCAAATTGGCGGTAAACCTCGGGGTTCAGTGCCTCGCCGGCAGTGGTCATGTGCTGGATTGAGGAGAGGTCGTAATGGCTTATATCCTCTTTTATGAGCATTCTGAGCATTGTGGGTGGTGCGCAGAAAGTGGTAATATTGTATTTTGCAAACATAGGCAAAACGTCTTCGGCATGGAAACGGTCAAAGTCATAAATAAACAGCGATGTTTCGCACATCCACTGGCCGTAAAGCTTGCCCCAAGCTGCCTTTGCCCAGCCTGTGTCGGATATTGAGAAGTGAATACCGTCAGGGTCCACGTTGTGCCAATACTTTGCGGTATGGAACTGACCGAGAGGATATAAATAGTTGTGAGTTGCGATTTTGGGGTAACCCGAAGTGCCGGAGGTGAAGTACATAAGCATATAATCTTCACCGCAGGGTGCATCTGCCGGTCTGGGATAGTGAGAAGAGTAAAGAACATACTCATCGTTAAAGGTTCTCCAGCCTTCCCTTTCGCCGTTAACAATCATCTTGTTGACCATGCCGTCATAATTTTTGAGAGCTTCGTCAACATTTGCGCAAACCTCGCCGTCTGCAGTACAGATAATAGAGGTAACATTTGCGGCTTTGAATCTGTAATCAAAATCATGCACAAGGAGCTGATTTGTTGCGGGGATTGAGATTGCACCGATTTTTTCAAGTCCGAGAGTTGCAAACCAGAACTGATAATGCCTCTTAAGCACAAGCATTACACGGTCGCCCTTTTTGATGCCCAAGCTCTTAAAGTAGTTTGCGCAGCGGTTTGCGTTTTGCATAACCTCTTTGAAAGTAAAGGTTTTATATTCTTTGCTGTTTGAAACATAGTGCATTGCAATTTTGTCGGGATCTTTCTTTGCAATTTCATCCATAATATCAAAGGCAAAATTAAAATGCTCATCATTTTTGAATTTAACGGAAACAGGAGTGCCGTTTTCGTCCTCTACCGTATCGATAAATTTCTTATAAACACGGTCTTTGGTGTCTTTTGTGCTCTTTTTGTGAGGAGCATCAACCTTTTTGGCTGCCGTAATTTCCGGAATAGGCTCACCCGACGGGTTAAGAACTATTGCATAGAAACTACAATCTTTGCCGTTTACGGCAATCATACCGTGGGGTGTACCGGAATCGTAATAGATACTGTCCCCGGGGCCTAAAGTTTCTTTGTGCTCCCCAACCTGAACCATAAGGCTGCCGTCAATAACTATATCAAGCTCTTGGCCGCTGTGGCTTGTAAGCTCAATGCCCTTTTTCTCGGATTCTTCGCTGTATTTACTTACAACATAAAGTGGCTCGGATATTCTGTTTCTGAAGCCGTAAGCCATGTTGTAATAAGTCATACCGTGAGCATCGGAAATTTTGGGAGCATCTCCCTTGCGGCTCAAATAGTATGAATAAAGCTTAGGGCTTTGGCCCTCAATAATATTTGTAACGTCTACCGAAAAAGCGGATGCGCATTTATAAAGGAATGCAAAGTTAAGGTCGCTTTCACCGTTTTCACAGGCAAGGTATTCTTCAACCGTGGCCCCTGTTTTTTCTGCCATTTGCTCGGGAGTGAAGCCCTCAATTTCACGAAGCTCTTTAATACGAGCCGCCATTTCTTTGATCTTGGTATCAAGACCGGATATTTCCATCAAAAACACCTCTTTTGATTGGGACAACAAAAAACTCGCCCCAAAGCTGATATACTTTGAGACGAGCATGATATTTCATTACCCGCGGTACCACTCAAATTGTGCAATTCGCACCACTCAGGCTCTGACAAGCCGTATGCATTCACGCAGCAATCACGGAGAGGTTCTACTCACTTTCGTTTTCTTCCTCCCGGCTCAGAAGCTACAATCTTATGCTGCGGGCTGACAGCTTACACCAAACCGCTGCCTCTCTGCAAAGTCGCTCACACAAGCTCTCTTCGTCAAAGCCTTTAATTGTTCATATAATAAACCAACTTTGTTTTTTTGTCAATATTTAATTTTATACAAAACCAACATAATCCGGTGCCGGGTTTATTGCAAAATTCCCAAAATTAAAGCTTATTTCTCTGGATTTTGCCGCTGATTGTCTTGGGAAGTTCATCACGGAACACAACAAGCCTTGGGTACTTGTAAGGAGCGGTATGCTCTTTAACGTAGTTTTGGATTTCTTTTTTAAGCTCTTCCGTGCCCTCTGTGCCTTTGGTAAGCACGATGCTTGCCTTAACTATTTGGCCTCTGACTTCATCGGGAGCAGCTGAAACGCCGCATTCAAGAACATAAGGAAGCTCCATGATAACGCTTTCAATTTCAAAGGGCCCTATACGGTAGCCGGAGGATTTAATAACATCATCAACACGGCCCACATACCAATAATAGCCGTCCTCATCACGCCATGCGGTATCGCCGGTGTGGTAAACGTTGAATCTTCTGCATTCTTCGTTCTTTTCGTCTTCGTCAATATACTGTTTGAAGAGGCCGACGGGGTCGCCGTCCTTAAGTCTGATAACTATTTCGCCTGTTTCACCGTCTGCAACGGGGTTGCCGTCCGGATCGATAATATCAACATCATACTGAGGTGATGCAAGGCCCATAGAGCCGAGGCGAGGTGTGGTGCCCACAAGGTTACCGATAACAAGAGTGGTTTCGGTTTGGCCGAAGCCTTCCATGATTTCAAGGCCCGTTGCCTTCTTAAACTGGATTGCAACCTCAGGGTTAAGTGCTTCGCCGGCAGTGGTCATATGCCTTACGGATGAGAAATCATATTTTGTTATATCCTCTTTTATAAGCATTCTGAGCATTGTGGGAGGTGCACAGAAAGTGGTGATATGGTACTGTGCGAAAAGAGGAAGGATATCTGCGGAATGGAATCTGTCGAAATCATAAACGAATACTGCGCCCTCGCACATCCACTGACCGTAGAGCTTGCCCCAAAGAGCTTTGCCCCAGCCTGTATCGGAAATTGTAAAGTGAAGGCCGTCTTTTTCGCAGCAATGCCAATATTTAGCTGTTACGAAATGGCCGAGAGCGTAGGTATGCTTATGCTCAACCATCTTGGGGTTGCCGGTTGTGCCGGATGAGAAGAAGATAAGTGCTGTTTCGTCTCCGCCGGGAGTGTCTTCTGTTCTGGGGAAGTGAGAGGAGAAACGGGGATATTCTTCATCAAAATCATGCCAGCCCTCTCTCTTGCCGCCAACAAGAATTTTATTAACAACGGATGGGCATTTTTCGGCAGCTCTTTCCGCTATTTCACAGGTGTCACCGAAAGCAGTGCAAACTATTGTGCTTACATTTGCGGCATTGTATCTGTATTCAAAATCGTGATCCTTAAGCTGATAGGTTGCGGGGATTGCAACTGCGCCCATTTTGTGAAGAGCTACCATTGCAAGCCAGAATTGATAGTGACGTCTGAGCACAAGCATAACTCTGTCGCCCTTCTTAATGCCGAGGGATGCAAAGTAGTTTGCAACTCTGTCGCTCTCCTGCATAATCTGTCTGAATGTATATCTTCTTTCAACTTTATTCACGTCAAGGTGAATCATTGCGAGCTTATCGGGATATTTTCTTGCGATGGCGTCAACAATATCATAGCCGAAGTTGAATTTTTCGGTATTTTCGAAATGTATGCTCTTAAGGCAGCCGTTTTCATCCTCAACGCACTTTGCATACTTATCAACGATAAGATCTTTGGCGTCTCTTGCCGCTTCAATGATTTTACGGGTTTCCGTTTGAGCTTTCTTTTCGCCGGGAAGAATCATTGCTATAAATGTGCAATCCTTGCCGTCAACAGCTATCATGCCGTGAGGTGTGGAGGAATTATAAAAAATGCTGTCGCCCTCATGAAGAAGCTCTTGCTTTACGCCTACCTGAACAAGAAGAGTGCCGGAAACAACAAAGTCGAATTCCTGACCGTCATGCTTTGTAAGGTGAATGGGCTGATTTTGAAGCTTTTCATTATATTCATATGTTACATAGTAGGGCTCGCCGATCCTGTCTTTAAATTTAGGAGCCATATTTTGAATTGTGATGCCCTCTTCTTTTGCGGTAACTTCGCCCTTGCCCTTTCTGGTAACGGTGTAGGATGAAAGGCGGGCGGTGCTGCCTTCAAGAAGCTCGGTAATGGTGATACCGAAAACTATTGAGCACTTATGAAGAAAAGTAAAGGGGAGGTCTGAATTACCCTTTTCATACTTAACGTAATCCTCGGGGGTAACCTCTGTTTTCTCCGCCATCTCTTCGGGAGAATAGCCGAGAATGTCTCTCATTTCCTTGATTCTTGCAGCGATTTCCGTTAACCTGCTTGCTTCGTTGATTACTTTTGCGTCCATTTGATTTTCCTCCTTTTTGTTAATTGCTTCAGACAAAACAAAAAGCCCGTCTCAAGCATTTTACTTGAGACGAGCCGGAATTTATATTTCCGATACCCGCGGTACCACTCAATTTGCACATTTCTGTGCCACTCTTCAGGTTCTAACAAACCCTATGCACTAACGTAGCAGTCACGGAGGGTATCTACTTGCCTTTGCTTTCGGGCCCTCGGCTCAGAAGGGATAAGAATAAAACATACACTGCCGGGATCACAGCACCCCCGACTCTCTGAAAGCTACCTGTTTTTTCCGTCTTCGTCATAGCTTTTATTTATTAAGTTGCGAGTATATTACCACAAACGAATATTGATGTCAATAGTAAATTTCAGAAAATTTGTTTTAAAAAATTTCGGGCTGCCATACTTTAGAGCAGCCCGTGTGTTATTATTGGTTCTTATCTGTAAATATTAGAACAATTTAAGTTCTTCGCATTTATCTACAATAGACTCTGCAATTATTTCATGACCTGCCGGAGCGGGATGAACGCCATCAAGAAGCCAATGCTCTGCGGGGGCAATCTTTGCAAGGGAATCAAATTTATCCATAAGAGAAATAAAGGGAAGTGAAAATTTTTCAGCAACTCTTTTTGCGCTTTCGGCTCTCTTTTCTGCCTCTAATCTAAAGGTGTCCCAATTATCCTTTGTTCCGGAAGCCTTCAAAACAAAAGGCTCTAAAATTATAATTGTGGTATTGGGCAAAGCCTCTTTCAGCTCCTCTATAAGCATACAATAAATTTTGAAGAATTTTTCGTTTGCGACGCCGTTCGGATCATCGCCGAATTCATGCCACACATCATTTATTCCTATGAGAATGGTTATAACATCCGGTTTAACATTTATAAAATCTGTTTTTATTCTTGCATAAAGGTCAACGATTCTGTTTCCGCTGATTCCACGGTTGATAAATTCAATTTTACCGGGATATTTTACTCCCAGCTTGCCTGCAACGAATGTAGGGTAACCATAGGACTCCCTGCCGTCATCGTAATTATCGTTTCTGCCTGCGTCTGTTATCGAATCACCCTGAAATAAAAACTTTTTCATATATGTGCCCTCCGTTATTTTCTTAAGCTTATCACAGATAAAAAGATGTTACAATATATAAAATCTGAAATTCAAATGCTCAAAAATTTACGGTTGCCTATTCTATTTTACGGTAATAAAGTCAAAACGCCTGCTACAATTAAAGCGACAATAACATACATAGCAAGCCCCCTTACAAATGAGCTGATATGCATTGACGGATCTTGATATAAATCTTTATCGGGAATAATAGAAAAGCGGATTCTTTTTGTATTTCTCCACCACAAAAGGTCAATTACTGCCAAATCAAAAAAGTTTAAGGATTCGCCCATTATTAAAAAGTAAATGAATATATCAAAAAAGCCCTTAAAACCTATTGTATATTTTAATACAAGGCCGATAATCAAAAACAAAACAGTAAAAAGAATGAGATTTTCCGTAAACACTTTGGGAATGTTAGCCTCGGCAGGTGCTTTTTCTCCTAAGGCTTTATCATTTCTCACCATCTTCTGCACTTCCTTCGGATATGAGCGAAGGCCTCGCAGATTTCTTTCGTCCCCACCTGTGTTGATATAACACATAAGCCACCAAAAAAGACATAAACCTATAATTAAGCAAACTTTTATCAAATCGCTTACCTCCAATCATAAGCATAAAGTTAGCTTTTGCTAACCGCTGTTATTTTATCATTATTATCTTCAAATTACAATAGATTTTATTGTTATTTTTTGAATGAGAAAACATTTTATTCATCTCAACTTTCTTTACCAATGTGATTTTTGGAAAAATATTGTGATTTTTGGAAAAATATATGGTATAATGGTTTAAACGCTTGAACGAAAGGATGATTAAAATGCTGAAACAAGTAGATGAAGCATTGAAATTGATTATTATGATAACGAAATTGTTACCGGACAGGAGCGGTGAAAAATGAGCAAAATTTTAGTATATATTTTTCACACAGGCAGGGTGCAAGTTGACAGAGCAATTCCCCTCCGTGAGAAAAATCCCCTTGCATTAACGGGATTTTTAAGGGGAAAAGATAAAAAATTGATTTTACCGGTTTCGGCATATTTAATTGTTCATCCCAAAGGAAATGTATTAATTGATACAGGATGGGATACAAAATATGCCCATGAGAGACCAAAGCAATTTTTCGGAATCGTTAATAAAATCAGCGGCCCGATCATTTCGGAAAACGAGGGCATAGACACTAAACTGAAAGAAGCCGGATTTTCGGCAAAAGACATAAGCCATCTTTTTATAAGTCACATGGATTTTGATCATACAAGCGGATTGAGGCTTGTAAAAGATATTTCCGATATTCGCACTTCAAAAGAAGAATGGATTGCCTGCAACAAGCCAAGCTTTCGCTATATTGACACATGGAGTGGATTTTGCGATGTTAAAACTTTCGAATATGAGCAAACGGGTATAGGTCCTGTTGGAAGAAGCTATGATGTGTTTTCCGACGGTACTGTTCAGCTTGTGCATACTCCGGGCCATACCGCAGGCCTTTTCAGCGTTTTAATAAAAGGCGAAAACGAATTTGTCGTTTTGGGTAATGATGCTGCATATCTGCCGGAATCTTTTTCACAGCATAAGCTCCCCGGATTTACCGTTAATAAAGAACTTGCGGAAAAATCTCTTGATTTTCTTATTGAATGTAAAAACGACCCGAAATGTAAAGGCGTATTTGTTAATCACGACTTAACCGTTAAAGAGCAAGTAATAGAGGTGAACATATAATGGATATTTTTGAAATAATGAAAGAAAGGCACAGCGTTAGGCAATATACAGATAAAGCAATTGAGCCTGAAAAACGTGCGATTATAAATAATCTGGTAGAAAAAATCAATAAAGATACCGGACTGCACATTCAGGTGTTTTTTGATGAGCCTAAATGCTTTGATTCCATGGTGGCACATTATGGAAGCTTTACCGGTGTAAATAATTATATTGCCCTTGTAGGTAAAAAAACGCAAAATTTAGATGAATTCCTCGGCTATTACGGAGAAAAGCTTGTGCTTAAAGCTCAAGAGCTTGGCTTAAATACCTGCTGGGTAGCCTTAAATCACGGCAAAAGCAAGGCTATAATCAACAAAGGCGAAAAACAAGTTTGCGTAATTGCTTTGGGCTACGGTAAAACAAAGGGAGTTCCCCATAAATCAAAAAGCATAGCAGATGTTTCTAACTATAAAGAAACTATGCCGGAATGGTTTGAAAAGGGCGTAAGCGCCGCTTTGCTTGCCCCCACCGCAATAAATCAGCAAAAATTCTATTTTGAATTAAAGCCTGACGGTTCTGTGAAAGCCTCTCACGGCAAAGGGTTTTATACCAAACTTGATTTCGGCATAGTAAAATATCATTTTGAAGTTGTATCGGGAGTTAAACTTTACTAAATTTAATCTCCCACAAGTTTTGATGTTTGTCTTTGAGCGGAAACAAGGTGAGCGTAAATACCGCCTTCCAACAAAAGTTCATCATGGGTTCCCGTTTCGGCAATTTTACCTTTTTCAATAACCACAAGCCTGTCGGCGTTTCTTAATGTGGAAAGCCTATGGGCAATGGCAAAAGTTGTTCTGCCCTTTACCAGCTTACTGAGCGCATTTTGAATTGCCTCCTCTGTTTCCGGGTCAAGGGCACTTGTTGCCTCATCAAGAATTAAAATTGCAGGATTTCTCAGCACGGCTCTTGCAATGGAAACTCTTTGCCTTTCACCGCCGGAAAGAGTATGACCGTCCTCACCGATTATAGTATTATACCCGTCGGGAAGTTTCATTATAAAATCATGGGCATTTGCGGCTTTTGCAGCGGCAATTATCTCACAAGGCTCTGCATTAGGCCTTGCATAAGCTATATTATCATAAATACTGCCTGTAAAGAGAAATGTTTCCTGAAATACAACTCCGATTTGCCCTCTGAACTCCTGCTGATCCATGCTGCGAATATCATTTCCGCCTATGGTTATACTGCCCATATCCGTATCATAAAGCCTCATTATTAAGTTAATGAGAGTGCTTTTGCCTGCCCCTGAATGACCTACAAGGCCAATCATTTCACCTTTTTTAACAGTGAGATTTATATCTTTAAGCACAGGCTCATAAGCCTTATAACCAAATTGAACATTTGTGAACACTATATCCCCGTCAAGCTTTGCCGGCACGGGGGTATTTGTATTTTCAATATCATCTTTTTCGTCAATGATTTCAAATATTTTAATAAGACTTGTTGCAACCTCACCCAATTTTCTCGGAATGGTGGAAACCCATCTGAGAGGGTTGTAAATATATGATAGGAACAGGTTAAATTCCAAAAGCTCACCAACGGTAATGCTGCCGTTTATAACCATTCTGCCGCCGAAATACAAAACGAGAAATTCGCCTATGCCGATAAAGAACATAAGCACAGGAAAAGTCAATGCCCATAGGTGTTCATTGCTTGTGGATACATCCGCAAGCTTCTTTGAAACAGATGAAAATTTTGCTATTTCTCTTTCTTCACTGCCGAAGGTTTTTACAACTCTTATTCCCTTTATGATATCGTGAAGAATGGAATTTTCTCTTGAACCGCATCGCCATTGTCTTTCATAGCGAACTCTGATAATGCTCCAAAATTTGCCTATGGCGTATACAACGAAAGGAACAGACACAAATATTATCAAGGTTAAAACAGGGCTTATATTTATGAGAATAATTAAAATAACAATAAACATGGCAAGTTTTTCAACGGCATAAATACCCTGCTCTGTTATGAAATTTTTAACTGTTTCCGTATCCCTTGAAACTCTTTTCATAAGGTCACCGGAGGTCTTTTTGGATACGGAAGCTGTTGAAAGTCTTTGAATTTTGTCATAAACCATAAGCCTTAAATCATTTGAAATGTCACCGCTTGTGCGGTTGGCTTTTCGCTGGCTTATAATTCCGAAAATTTTGCTGACAACTTGCGTAAGTCCTAACACAATGGCACAAATAACTATGCCGTGAAGAGCACTTTCTTTTGAAATATCAGTGTTGTAAAGATAATTATCAACTAAATACTGATTAACAACCGGAGAAAGTGAATAGCAAGCCGATGAGAGCATTATAAATATGCCCGAAAACAAAAGAGATGGTGCATAAGGCTTTGCTATCTCCACAAGCCTTTTGGCGAGATAAGTTTTCTTCGCGCAAAAAAGGCAGGTTTTCATTCCTTTGGCATAATGGCGGCCGCATTTCGGGCAAGTTTTGAAATCGGCAGTGGACATTTCCGTTTCTTCACCCGTGTGCAAATAATAATTTATAACTTTGCAAAACTCCCCTATTTCTTCGGCACAGCTCATTGAAAAACGGCAAACAGAAAGACTATCACTCATATCGGATGATGAATTTATTTTTGTGATTTCAAGGCTTCCGCACCCTACATAAGTGCGAAGCACAAGCTCATTATCTCTTTCAACGCAGGCAGTAAATATTGTTTCACCATCAGCTGTGGCTGTAATGATATTGTTGTTAAATTCAAGTGTGCCGGTGCATATTTCATTTTTTTCGTTTATATCAAAATGAGCCGTAAGAAACATAAATTCACCTCCGTTTGAAAATATTTTTCATCAATAAAGATAAGGCTCCAGCCTTCTTTTGCTCTTTTTGGGGATTTTATCAAAATCTATAATACGGTATCGATTGCCGTCCACATCAATTAAGTCAAAGCCTTCACCGTGGTAACGAATGTTTTTGGATAAGTCTTTTACCGTAAAGCTCTTTTTATGCTCCCCTATCATTACATCAAAATAGAAATTACCGAATTTTTCTTTTACGGATTTTATTTCAGTAATTACGGGGCTGAAATATCGCTGTGAAAGCTCATCATTTATAAGTTTTTGCTGCTCCGAGCTAAACTCGTTCATATTTTCTATGATTCCAAGCTCGTTTTTTTCTATATCGGAAATGCAAATATATTCATTTGGAAATGTTAAAGGCATAGCTCTTGTTAGAATTACCCTTTTATACTCTTTTCCCTTGATTTTTGCTCCGAGAAATCCGAAATCCGTGAGAAAAAATGAACATTCATCCTCGGTAATATATTCCGTTTTTAAGCTGTCGGGTGAAATGGTTTGCTTATTATCCGTGCTCATGTTCTTCCTCCTCCGAATCCTCGTTATGGTGATGTGCCGGGGCATCTTCGCCTATACCTATTGTTTTTAGGGCTTCCATTTGAATTTGATATTGCTTATAGAACTCACCTTTTTTATCAATAAGCTCCGTATAAGTGCCGTACTCTATAATGGCACCTTCATCTATAACTGCAAGATAATCGGAATCTCTGAGGGTTGAAAGCCTGTGAGCAATAGCAATTGTGGTGCGCCCTTTTGTAAGCAGAGATAAAGAATGTTGAATATTTCTTTCTGTTTCCGTATCCATAGCGGCAGTTGCTTCATCCAAAATAAGAATTTTCGGGTTTTGAATTATGGTTCGTGCAATAGAAATTCTTTGCCTTTCACCGCCGGAAAGTTTCTGCCCGCCTGCGCCTACTCTTGTTTCATATCCATCGGGTAGTTTCATTATGAAATCATGGGCGCAAGCTGCCTTTGCAGCTGCTATAACCTCTCCCATGGTCGCGTTCGGTTTTGCGTATCTTATATTATCGGCAATGGAGCCTATGAACAGGTAAATATCCTGTGATACAAGTCCGATATTTTTTCTAAGCTCCTGCAATTTCAAATCTCTGACATCAATACCATCTATTGAAACGGAACCTTCTTTGGCATCATAAAGGCGGGCAATAAGATTGGCTATTGTGGTTTTGCCTGCCCCTGTTTTACCTACTATACCCAGCATATTCCCTGCATTTACGTGGAGAGATAATTTTTTTATAATCGGCCTTGCGGGCTCATATTCAAACTCCAGCTCTTTTATATCAATTTCGCCGCGGATATTTTCAAAGCCTACAGCATTTTCTTTTTCGGTAATATCCGGCTGTGCGTCACAAATTTCAAAAACACGCTGAGCAGAATCTGCACATCTTGACCACCAATTTGAAATCCACGATAAGAATCCAAAAGGCTCGCTGAGCATTCCTAAGTAAACAATAAAAGTGAGCAAAGTGCCGGCGGTCATATCACTGTCACCTTTTATCACCATAATTCCGCCCGCCCCAAGCACAAGTGTTGACAGAAGAAATACAAACACTTCAAGGGCAGGGAAAAGAGTGGCTTCCGTTACACCGAGATGAACTTCCGCATCTCTTACATCTTTGCTTTCTTTACTGAATTTTTCAAACTCTTCATCTTCTTTAGCGAAGGCTTTTATGATTCTTTGACCGTTAATATTATCACTGAGCATTGAGCCGAGCTTTGCATTGTGAACCCATACGCTGTGGTTCATTCGTCTGAAAAGTCTATCCCCAAGCACAAGAGTAAGGGCAAGAATGGGGGCAAAAAATACGGCAATTAAAGAAAGCTTTACGCTCATACGGAACATTATGATAAGCACACCTATAAGGGTAGCCGTATCTATAATAAGGCGTGGCACACCATCGGTAAAAAACCAATAAATGTTATTGGCATCTCGCATAACTCTGTCCATAAGAGATCCTGTTTGCTTTGATGAATAAAAGCCTACGGAAAGCCTTTGCATAGCGCTGAAGATTTTAAGTTTAATGCCATACATTACTTTTGGCATAATTGTAGCGGACATATATTCCTGTATCATAGTTAAAACTGTGTTAAGAGCTTTTAATAAGAATACCGTCAACACCAGCACGCCGAGGGCTTTAACCGTTTCTGCTCCTTGACTGCCATCGGGATTTGCGAGAACTTCATCATAAAGGGTGCGAGTGCTGATTTGAGGCACAAGCACCTGTGCAACACTGCTTGCTACCATTACAAGAACTATGGCTGCAATTTGGGGGCCGTAACCACCGAAAAATTTTATGAGTCTTATGGCTGTGCCGGAAGTTTTATTGTGTTTTCGGCAAAATTCTTTATCCGGTGGGCAGGGCGCACCGCATTTTTTACATTTATTTTCTTTCCGGTCGTCATCGTGAGGTAATTTAACTTTTCCCGTTTCTTTATATGAATTAAAGGCTTTTACGAAATTATCCATTTCGCCTATAAGACCTATGGAAAAATATGTAAGAGGCTCCTGCACTCCGTTTTTAACAGCAATAAGCCTGCCCGTTGATACATATCGCTCTGTTTCAAGGGAATCAATATCTTCAGCAGGTATGGCTCTGATATTATTTACCGTGAATTTAGGCTCAATTCCACGGTGTTTGTGTTTTTGGGGCTTTGCAAGCTCCTCCTCACCCTCGGCAATATAAAGACCGTCTTTGTCAAAAGAAATCCAAGTGCTGCAATAGCACTCCGAATTATCCATATCAGCAGAGGCAGTGTAAAGTAAACCGTCTGTATTAAGGCCTGCTTTATTAAGCTCTGTCAAAAGATTCGGATGAAATTTCTCCCTTTTGTTCATCGGTCCGTGGGGCGGTTGGCCCATTGGGGGCTTTCTGCTCATTAGCTACCTCACAAAACATTTTTATAGTATAATCCTCTGGTGTATTCGTACTCCGGAGGCATATTTTTATGGTAGTTGTTTATTATATGCACGCATTCACTTGCACTTTCAGTGGTGAAATAAAGCAAATCATAATCTATATTTTTGAATTCATTTTTTCTGTCATACACGCAAAGCGGACGGGAATTTAATATATAACTGCAACCGTATTTGCATCTGACGGGGAATTCTATATTCATTCTGTCCCATAGTTCGCTGTTTCTGCCACATTCCGCACAGCTGATTTTATTTTTTATGGGGCAATTTCTTGTAACCATAAGAGGAAGTCTGCCGTAAACAAGGACACCTCTCTTTAAGTCTGTGCCAATATTTGAAATTTTATTTACCGAAAGTTCTGAAGATAAAAGTGCATCCTCGGCTCCGAATTTCTCAATTATTTTAAGAGACTCGGAGTTAAAAATATTCATTCCGAAACCTGTGGCAAATTTCATATCGGCATTTTTTGCGATTTTTATACCATCTATGTTACACGCCCATGCAAGCTCTACCCCAAGATTTTTTAGTCTGTTAAGCTCTTTCAAATATAATTCTCCAAGAGAAAATACATTAATGGGTATTTCTGCAGCCACCTGCACATTAGTCTTAACAAGCCTTAAAACGGTTTCATCATCTGTATCAAGAGGAATAATCACTCTTTGAGCGTTAATTTCATTTGGAATCTGCTCTTTATCGAGAAATCTTACATGAAGCTCTCTGATTGAAGATTTATGCTTTTCCGCAACGAAATTAAATGAATTTATTTTTACGGGCTTTTTTTCGGAAATTTTATTTTCAATTTTGTTCATTGCATCGCGCCTTAAAGCATTTAAGGCAGAAACGGGCATATTTAAGCCATCATCTATATTACATTCAATATTTTCTGCATAAAACTGTGTGCCACCGCATTTTGAAAGCCTTGCTGCGGCATCTTCGGGAGTAATAGGCTTATTTATGGCTTGTGAGGGCAAAATATCACTTTGCACTTCGGCATTAAAATCTCCGGAATTTATTTTTAAGCAGGCCGGTTTATCATTTTTCATTTCAAAATGCATATTTACGGGAATAAGGGGATTCTCATTATCATAAAGATGGCTCAAGGAAGAAAGAACGCTTGCAGATTTTTCAACATTTTCTTTTGTTCTTATGCCGAACATATCCTTACCGAGTTTTCCCTCAAAATATCCTTTTGTAAAGCCGGAACGGGAAAAAACAGCACCAAGCGCATCATCAATTTCTTTATTGTGTGTACCGTTTATTGCATTTTTACAGGCTGTAACCGCAGCTGCCACATACTCAGGGCGTTTCATTCTGCCTTCAATTTTAAGAGATGTTACTCCTGCTTTTTCGAGCTGTGAAATTTTATCAATCAAAGATAAATCTTTAAGGCTTAAATTATTTCCGCCCTTTCCGTTTACACCAAAAGGAAGTCGGCAGGGCTGGGCGCAAAGGCCTCTGTTACCGCTGCGGCCACCGAGCACACTGCTCATAAGGCACTGACCGGACAGGCACATACACAGTGCACCGTGAACAAAACACTCAAGCTCCATATCCGTTTTTTGAGATATATTATAAATTTCTTTTTCGGAAAGTTCCCTCGGCAAAACAGCTCTGCAAAATCCCATTTCTTTAAGAATTTCAAGGCCTTCTATGCTTTGAACGCTCATTTGTGTTGAGGCGTGAAGGGCAACAGTCGGGCAAATTTCTTTTACCATTTCAGCAAGGCCCAAATCTTGAATTATAAAAGCATCCACACCTGCAAGGCAGATTTTTTCTATCTCTTTTGATGCATCAAAAAGCTCACCGTCACTTGCAAGGGTATTGAGAGTTACATAAACTTTAACCCCATGTCTATGACAGTAATCAATGGCTTCGGCAATTTCTTCGTCTGAAAAATTTGAGGCGTTACGCCTTGCATTAAAGGCTTTTCCGCCGAAATATACTGCATTTGCACCACAACGAACAGCTGCGGTTAATGCTTCACGGCTCCCAGCGGGAGCAAGTATTTCAAGGCTCATTTGTCTGTTTTAAGATTTTTGATTTCTTTTTTCAATTTTTCAACTTCTCTTTTTGCAAGCTCTGCGTCCGTTCTCGACCTTGCGGCATCCTCAAGATATGCTTGAATTTGAGTGCGGAGATTTTCGCAAGTTGCTTCGGACTTTTTATAAGCATCCGCATAATCAAGAGAAGTAAGCACGGCTGCCTGAGTAACGGAAATTCTGGCATTACCGCTTAATAAATCCGTGATTTTTCCGTTTACTTCTTCTCCAAGCTGAGAAAAATATTCAAGGTCTTCATCGGTGCTGAGATTATAGGTTTCTCCTGCTATGGTAAGTTTTATTTTTTCCATAATTTCACCTCATAGAGATAATTTTACATTTTATATTTTAAAACAAAATTTTTATCAAGTAAATAGTTTTTTATTTTTATTGCATTTTTGTGTAAAAAAATAGTATAATACTGTAAATTTTGGGCGGAGGCACTAATATGAGTTTGTTAGTAGCAATTATCTACCTTGCATTTATAAGTTTGGGTTTGCCGGATTCTCTTTTAGGCTCCGGCTGGCCTGTTATGTCCGTGGAGCTTGGTGCTTCTCTCTCTTCGGCAGGTATTATTTCTTTTATTATTTCCGCATCAACCATTGTTTCGGCTCTTTTTTCAGATAAAATCACAAGAAAAATCGGCACAGGCAAGGTAACTGCATTCAGTGTGCTTTTAACAGCCCTTGCAATGATGGGCTTTTCATTCGGGAAAAATTTGGCAACGCTCTGCATTCTTGCTGTTCCTTACGGACTCGGTGCAGGAGCAATAGACGCCTGCCTTAACAATTATGTTGCCCTTCATCTTTCCCCGAGGCAAATGAGCTGGCTTCACTGCTTTTGGGGCGTTGGAGCAGTTGCAAGCCCATATATAATGAGCTATGCCATATCTACAAGACTCGGCTGGCAAGGAGGGTACAGAACAGTATCCGTAATTCAGCTTGTGCTTACCGTAATAATGTTTCTCGCAATTCCCATGTGGAATAAAGCCGCAGCACGCGAAAGCGGTGAGGAAGAAGAAGAATCCGTTTCTCTCTCCATCGGTCAGATTTTCAAAATTCCCGGCACGGTTTTAATGTTTGTTTCTTTTCTTCTTTATTGTGCCATTGAAAATATGCCTATTGTTTGGGCAAGCAGCTATTTTTCAAGCATTTATTCTTTAGATGCGGAAAAAGCCGCTTCTTTGGCTTCGTTATTTTACATAGGAATGACCGGCGGCAGAGCAATTTGCGGAATTTTCGCAAACAAACTGGGAGATAAGCAGTTAATCAGAACGGGAATTATCATCATTCTTTTTGGAGCGATTATATCCGTGCTTCCTGTGGGTAGCTACATTTGTGCCGCAATCGGTTTTGTTATAATCGGACTTGGCTGCTCCCCTATATACCCTGCTTTTGTTCACTCGACTCCCTCTAATTTTGGCAGAAAATATTCTCAATCCATAATCGGCGTGCAAATGGCATTTGCCTATGTGGGCATGACAGTAACTCCGATTATTTTCGGTAAACTCGCAGAGTACATTTCAATTTCTATACTCCCCTACGGCGTATTTTCCGTGGCAGTGATAATTTTAATCACAACAGAGCTTCTCAATAAAAAAGTTGCCGGCGCAAAGGCATAATATTGTAATTTGTATATGCTTGTGATAAAATAACATAAAATATTACTTTAGGAGGGATTTTATCGGTATGAAAAAAGTATTTTCCGTTTTTCTTGTTATTTCAATATTGATGCTATCCCTATGTGGCTGTGATATAAAAATATCCCGTACCAAAAAAGACGCACTCGTTATATCCGGTACGGAAATAAACGAAGAAATTTACAATTACTATCTTGATGTGGTTACACAAAGGCCAGGGGATTATAACATTTCAAGTTCAAAGGACGAAGATGCAATAAAAGATGCCGCCATTGAGCAATGCAAAAGATATTTGGCAATAAACACCAGCTTTAAGGAAAGAAATCTTAAGCTCACAAATGCGCAAAAAATTGAAATTGCTGATAATGTGAACAACTTTTGGATAAGAAGTGAAGCGCATTACGAAAAAATCGGCGTAAGCAGGCAAACTCTCAGCAAAATTCTTACAGCAAATGAATATGAAGACGCAATTTTCTCATCCATATATGACAAAGGAATGGATGACACAGAGGCAGAAGGCGAAATTCAAGCATATTTTTATGCAAACTACACTGCCTTTCTCAATATCTGTGCTTATTTCACAACGGGCTCAACTACCTTAACCGAGCAAGAAAAACAAAATCTTATAGCATCTTTTGAAAATATCGCTCAAAACTCCGGTGAAAGTGCCGAGGGCTTTACAAATGCCTGTTCAGATGCAGGTTACTCCGCATCAAGCACCGTTATTATCGAAAAAGAATCCGAAGGCTACCCTTCCGGTTTCTTCCTTAAAGTCTATACGATGGAGCCGAACACCGTAAGAGTTTTCAGCTATGATGACTGTGTGTTTTGCATTAGAAAAGAAAGCCTTTCTTCCCTTGGAGATGAGGTATATTCAAACTACCGTGACACCTGTATAGAAAAAATGTATTCTGCAGACTGGCAGCAAACGGTAGATAATTACCTTAAAAATTTCACCATTGATGAAGTGAATATTTAATCTTTAATAAACACCAAAAGCCGACCTGTATATAAGTCGGCTTTTTATAGTAGTATATAGTGCTTTTAATCTTCAACATACAACTTATCTTTGCCATTATTCCATAGCTCCTCAGCAGATAAATCCAAGTCTTCATTCCACGAAACTCCGTACCCACCGGTATCAGGATGAACATCAAAAAAACATTTAGGATTATCTTTTAGATAGCAGAAAGATGGAATAACATCAAATAAAAAAGAAACATCATAAATTTTTTCTGTTCCGTTGATAAAAACTACTCTCAATTTGTAATTTTTTAAAGGAAAAACCTCTTTTATATTATGAAACATTTTTACATCTCCATAAATATTTTATTCTGCTTTTATTGTAATTATAATTTTATTTCTTGTCAAATATTTTTAGTAAGCGTTTACAAACAGCAAATATTTGTTGCTTACCCGTTTACTTTACACAATTTATTTAACTATGAAAAAACCACCCGTTAAATAACAGGTGGTTTTGTGTTTGTACTTATTATTTGTACTTACGCTTACGAGCTGCCTCTGATTTTAATTTTTTCTTAACAGAGGGTTTCTCATAGTGTTCTCTTTTACGAACTTCCTGAATAACGCCATCTCTTGAGGTCTGTCTCTTAAATCTTCTGAGAGCGCTTTCAAGTGATTCGCCTTCTTTAACTTTGATTGTGGTACTCATTATATTCCCTCCCCTCGTTTTACACAGGGACTAATACTATTAACCATTTATGAAGAAATGATATCACAAAAAGGGGTATTTTGTCAACTGTTTTTTACTGAGGTTTAACAACAATATTTACAAGTCTGCCCTTTACATAGAGTTCTTTAACTATTTGCATACCTTCAAGAGCAGATTTAATCTTATCACTTGCCTTTGCTGCTGCAATAGCTTCATCATTTGAAGCCTCAGCGGAAATAACAAGTTTTTCTCTGACTTTACCGTTGATTTGAACAGCGATTTCTATTTCATCATCAACGCATTTTGCTTCATCGTATGTAGGCCATGAGGTTTCGTTAAGCATACCTTCAAAACCTGCAACCTGCCAAATTTCTTCGGTAACATGAGGTACAAATGGGTTAAGGATGGTGATAAATGTTTTAAGCTCTGCCTTATTGATTGAGCCTTTTTCGTAAATCTTATTTGTAAGAGTCATCATTGCGGCAATAGCTGTATTATACTTCATATTTTCAATGTCGCTTGAAACTTTCTTAACGGTCTTATGCATAATACTTTCAAGCTCTTTTGAATATGTGTCGCCATCGGTAAGAATTTCGGTAAGGCCCCAAATTCTGTCAACAAATCTCTTACAGCCCTTAACTGCTGTTTCACTCCAAGGAGCAGCTTTTTCATAGTCACCCATAAAGAGAACATAAGACCTTAATACATCTGCGCCGTACTGGTCAACAACTTCATTGGGGTCTACTACATTACCCTTGGATTTTGACATTTTGTCACCGTCAGGCCCAAGAATAAGGCCCTGTGCGGTTCTCTTTGCGTAGGGTTCTTTAACGGGAACTTCGCCTATATCATAAAGGAATCTGTGCCAAAATCTTGAATAAATAAGGTGCCTTGTAACATGCTCCATACCGCCGTTATACCAATCAACAGGCATCCAATATTTAAGCTTATCTTTATCTGCAATAGCTTTATCGTTATGAGGGTCAATGTAGCGAAGGAAATACCAAGATGAGCCTGCCCACTGAGGCATGGTGTCTGTTTCTCTCCTTGCATCGCCGCCGCACTTGGGACATTTGCAATTTACGAATGAATCGATTTTTGCAAGAGGGCTTTCTCCATCAGTACCCGGTGCAAAGTTTTCAACCGGTGGAAGTTTAAGAGGAAGCTCCTCATAAGGCACGGGAACCATGCCGCACTTGGGGCAATAAACAATGGGAATAGGCTCGCCCCAATATCTTTGACGGTTAAATGCCCAGTCTTTCATCTTATACTGAACACCTTTTTCACCAATGCCTTTTTCTTGAAGGTACTCTGCCATCTTTTGAATAGAGTCCTTCTTGTTGGTCATACCGTTAAGGAATCCTGAGTTAATCATTTCTCCCTCACCGGTGTAGGCTTCTTCATCAAGATTTCCACCTTTGATAACCTGAATAATATCAATGCCGAACTTATGTGCAAACTCATAGTCACGCTGGTCATGAGCGGGAACAGCCATAATTGCGCCGGTGCCGTAACCCATCATTACATAGTCTGAAATGTAAATGGGAATTTGTTTGCCGTTAATGGGATTGATTGCGCTGAAGCCATCAAGTTTAACGCCGGTTTTATCTTTAACAAGCTGAGTTCTTTCAAACTCTGTCTTTTTAGCACACTCTGCTCTGTATGCCTCAACAGCATCCATATTTGCGATTTTTGATGCGTATTTATCAATAAGAGGATGCTCCGGAGCCATAACCATAAAGGTTACGCCGAAAAGAGTATCGGGCCTTGTGGTGTAAATTTTAAGTTTTTCATCTGTATCCTTAATTTCAAAGTTTACAAATGCGCCTGTGGATTTACCAATCCAATTTTCCTGCTGAAGTTTGATGTTGGGAAGGTAATCTACCTCTTTAAGACCTTCAAGAAGTTTATCCGCATATTCGGTAATTCTCAAATACCAAACATCTTTTGACTTTTGAATAACATCACTGTGGCAAATATCGCACTTACCGCCCTGTGAATCTTCATTTGAAAGAACAACCTTACAGCTGGGGCAGTAATTTACATAAGTTTTATCTCTGAAAGCAAGGCCGTTTTCAAAGAGTTTAAGGAAAATGTACTGAGTCCATTTATAATATTCTTCCTGAGTGGTATCAATAACCTTTGACCAGTCAAAAGAAAAACCTACTCTGCGAAGCTGGCTTGTGAACTTTTCGATATTCATATCCGTAACTTTACGGGGGTGAATACCTGTTTTAATTGCATAGTTTTCTGTGGGAAGGCCATAAGCATCAAAGCCGATGGGGAAAAGAACATTGTAGCCCTCAAGTCTTCTCTTTCTGCAAATTACTTCAAGGCCTGAATAAGCCTTAATGTGACCAACATGCATTCCCGCTCCGCTTGGATATGGGAACTCAACAAGGCCATAGAACTTGGGCTTTGAATAATCTTCGCTGCATTCAAAAGTTTTATTCTTATCCCAAATATCCTGCCACTTTTTTTCAACTGATTTGAAATCATACTGTGCCATAACCGATAGCAACTCCTTAGTATAAGTTAATCTTCCGTAATAATATTTGACAAGTCAAGGGTGCTCGCATCAGTCCACAAGCGCTCAAGATTGTAATATTCTCTGTTTTCTTTATCAAAAATATGCACAAGCACCACACCGTAATCAATTAAAATCCAACCTGTTGTTCTGCCTTCAATGTGATCGGGCTCAATTCCCAGACGCTCTTTTATTTCGTATTCCACATCATCTGCAAGGGATTTAACATGGGTGTTTGATGTACCTGTTGCAATAACAAAAAGGTCTGAAACTATGGTAACCTCTTCTGTTTCAATGGCAACTATATTCATTGCTTTCTTTTCATCAAGAACTTTTGCTATTTCAAGTGCAAGGTCTTTTGAATTAACCATAATGTACCTCCTATAAGCCAAAATGTCTGAGTGTGTCATTATAGCACTCAAGGGTTGAGGGGTGCACGGGTCTATCCAGTGCAACAAGGCTGTTTATTGTGTATCTGCCTGTGTAAAGCATTGCATGCTCAAGGCTGATATAAGCAAGCCTTCTGACTACTTCAACATCGGGATAATCCCTATCTGCCGAAATAAAATCTGCCGTGTAAACTATTTTTGCAAGCAAAGACATATTTGCCTTGCCTGTTGTGTGCCACCTGATTGCATCAAGGATTTCTTCATCCTCAACAAGCCCTTTTTCTTTAAGAAATGCGGGGCCTGACATTTGGTGCCACACTTTATAATTTTCTCTTTCAAGGGGAGTAACCTCGCCTATAAGCCTCAGTTGCTCCTCGCCTGGCATACGTTTTGTAATATCATGAAGCAAGCCTGCAAGCTTTGCCTTTTCGGGATTTGCTCCGTACTTTTTGGCAAGAGATTCCGCCGCTTCGCTTACACACTCGCTATGATAAAGCCTTGCCTCATCAAGCATATCATGCATAATTTTTCTGTAACGGTCAAACTCATCATCATAAAGTTTCTTGCTTTTAATATACTCTAAAACTTTTTCAGGTATAAGCCCATTGCCGTCGGAATTGCTCTTAACAAGACTTCTTATCTCCGTGGAGCTTATTTCAAAAGGCTCTTCATTAAGAAAAACTATTCTGTCTTTTTGCTCATTTGTAAATACTGACAAATCGGGCTTATAGCCTTCTTTGCGTGATGCCGCACAAATCTTTGCAAGGGAAAGTATTTCTTCCCAGCGGTACCACTGAGTAAAGGTACTGAGCATATCCGAGCCCATTATAAACCAAAGCTCATCATTCGGATATATTTCTTTAAGCTGCCTCAAAGTGTCAACGGTGTAGCTTTTATCTCCTCTTTTTATCTCTATATCCGACACTTCAAATATAGGCTCATCAAAAGCGAGCTTGCACATTTCAAGCCTTATATGAGCATCAAGGGGAGAGCCTGCTATTTTGTGGGGAGGTATGCTTGAGGGGATAATCATTACTTTATCAAGCCCCAAAGCATTAACCGCCGCTTTTGCAAGGCGTATATGACCTAAATGCGGGGGGTTGAAAGTACCCCCGAAAATTCCGATTTTCATAATTATTTAATATTAACTCTCTTATGCATAATATCTGCGGTAAGGATGAAATAAACAATATCCTGTACAAGCATAAATACAAATGGCATAAGGGTGAGCTGTGTGCCGGGAGTAGTGGGGTCACCGAAATTAAAGGTAAATGATTTATCCTCACAAAGCACAAGATAAATTCCGAAATATTTTTCAAGGAAGTTTATAACTGTCACATAAATTATACCTGTGATGATAAAAATCACAATAGCCCAAAGCACATTTGCTTTTTGGAATTGACGAATGTGGGATGCCGCGATTGCAAAATAAATCATAATAATAAACGAAAGCACAAGGGCGAAAAATTCAATTATGAAATAAATTGCATAAGCGATGATTTGTGCTTTTGAGGGGAAGTTCGCAAACATTGTAAGCAAACCCGAAGCGGTATCTATCATATCACCGTATTGTGATGTGGCGTAGTTACTTAAAATATCAATTACAAGCACAAAGCTTGCAAAGGAAATAAGCATCCAAAAGCCGTAAACTATGAGTTTTGAGCCGAGAAGCTGCCTGCTGTTTACGGGTAAAGTAAAGCTCAAATAGCCTTGCTGGCCGAAAAGGGATTTTTGATAATCGTAAATAACAAAGAAAAATGTAACAAACACAAGAAGGAATGATACAAGAAGGCTGACCGTAAGGCCTATGGCAAGCACTTTTGCGTTATCTATCTTTTGACCTATATAGAAAGCTGCCAAAGCGGCAATTTCAATAAGATAGAAAAGAGGTATTACTCTAACGCTTGCAAGAAAGTCGTTTTTAATAAGTTTGAGCATCTTGCCCTTAACTTTATCAGAATTGCCAGTCACTTGCAAACACCTCCTTAAACACTTCGTTTACTGTTTTGCCTGACTCCGTAAGATGAGCAACGGTATCTTGCATAAGGAGTTTACCTCTGCCTATCATTACAATTGAATCAAGAACTCCCTCTATATCATGAATAAGGTGAGTTGACATAAGAATTGTTGAGCCTGCGGGACGATTTTTGATAATTGAATCAAGGATAAAATCTCTTGCTGCCGGGTCAACGCCGCCCATCGGCTCATCAAGAATATAAATTCTTGCGTTTCTGCACATTACAAGGATAAGTTGCAGCTTTTCCTGCTGACCTTTTGACATGGTTTTTGCCTTTTGGTTGTGGGGAAGCTGGAAGGTATCAAGCATGTGCATGGCTTTGTTAAGGTCAAAGTCATCATAAAAATCTGCAATATACTTGATGGAGTCATCTGCTGTCATCCAGCTTGCAAGGTAAGTTTTTTCGGGAAGGTATGCAACCATGGATTTGGTTTTTGCTCCCGGCTTTAACCCTGCCACACGAACATCACCAGTATAGTCGTTAATAAGACCGGTGAGAATTTTAATAAGAGAAGTTTTACCACTGCCGTTTGGGCCGAGGAGGCCGATAATTTGACCTTCTTCAAGGCTGAAAGATACATTGTTAAGCACCTTATGGCTGCCGTAAGACTTGCTCAAATTGTTAAGAGTTATAATTTCTGACAATCTAAGCCCCCGCTTTTTTACGAATAAATTTTCGTTTATTTTTGATTTTGGAACAATATCCATATATTCCGAGATATTATACCACTTTTATATATAAAATAAAAGATTTATTTTGACAATTTTGTAATAACAATTGAACATTTTATTAACTAAATGAACAAAATTACGATCCGATTCTATTATTGACAAAATATCTGCTCGTTGTTATAATTCTACAAGTAAGGCATAGCCTAAACGGTAGGCGGTTACAATCTCAGCCCTCAGTAGGGCAGTACAACATAAGGATAAGTCGGTTTTGAGCGGATCTTTTCCGCCCATACTTCACAAAAAATCTCAGTAATACATCAAGTATTGCCGAGATTTTTCATTTTGTCTGAACGAAAAATCTCTCGCACAAAACTGCAAAGCACCCTGTAAATTTGAATTTTGCTTTGCAGCAAGGCAAAAAGCGGAAAAATAATTGATTTATTTTGAGCATTTTTAACGCAGCTGCGGGGCAAAAGGCTCTTTACAGGGCGACTTATCCCTATGCTGTACTGCCCAAGGGGGTGTTGCGTATGGAATATCTTGTTATTTTAGTAGTTATTTTAACTCTGGAATTAGGATTTATCATCGTAATAAAAAAGAAATAACCGCCCGACGTCTCCCAACATGAGCGGTATATTTCATAAACCAATTGTGTGAGGGCGTAACCGTCTATCGGCTATGCCTTACACCTATATTATAACTTAATTTTCCAATTTGTCAAGACTGATAAAGTAGTGGGAAAAATTGCAATGTAGAATAAATATCGGCCCCTCAAATGAGGAGCCGATATTTGCCGGGAGATAACTTTATCAGAAGGCAAACTTAAATATATTCTTAAACCAATTGAGTATTCTGTGAATGGTAGAGGGAAGAACCTCTGTCTTTATTACTTCACCACAGCGGGCGCATTTGGTTGTTTTCAAACCGTCTTTAAAGAATGATGCTGCTTTTGTTTCTGTTTTCAAATCGTGACCGAGGGCAGCAGTTTCGGCATTATCTTTAATCTTTTCGCCACATTCTGCGCAATATATATCTCCGGAGTATCCACCGGCTGTGCAGGTTGCGGGTACGGCATTTACAGCTTTGGTTTCGGTGTGCTTGCAATCATTAGCAAATTCAACATAATTACGTATACCACTATTGAACCCTCCAACAATTTCTATCTGTTCCCACTGAGCTTTAGAACCGTTATAGGTTGTTTTCACATTACCAGTGAAAAGGTCAAAAGCACCATAGCAAATGGTTGTAACAGTATCGGGAACTTTGTATGAAGTGCCTTCTTTATAAGCCGGATAAAGAATAAGCTCTGTTTTATCCGCATTAAACAATACACCGTCAACAACTGTAAATTTTTTATTCTCAGGGTCAACAGATATATTTTCAAGTGATTCCAAACCATAAAATGCCCAATCACCAATTAAGTCAAGTCCTTTGGGAATATGCAATTCGCTTAGTGAAGCGCACCACAAAAAAGCGTCTTCGCCAACAGAAGTTAGATTTTTGCTCAATGCAAGAGTTGACAAGTAACAGCAATATTGAAAAGCACCATTACCTATTGTGGTAACGCTGTCGGTCATTGTAACTGTTTTCAAAGAGGTGCAGGCACAAAATGTTCCCTCATTTATGGTATCAACGCCTTTGGGAATAGAAATTTCAGTAAGTGATGTGCAACGATAGAATGCATATTTACCTATTTTTGTGACAGTGTCGGGAATATTTATTTCTTTAAGATAATTACATCCGCTAAAAGCGTATTCGCCTATGGATAGAAGGCCGTTCGGAAGAGTAACTTTTGTGAAGTTTAAATCTAAATGATTGCTATGAAAATTATCTGCAATACTTGTAATACCTTCATTAATTATTATTTCTTTAAGCTGATAATCGTATTTATAATCCGAACAACTATCTACGCCCTCACTCGTTGCTTCACCTTTTCCGCTGATGGTTAAAACACCGGTTTCGCTGTTAAAGTCGTAAGTGACAGCATCATCCGCCGATGCAAACATTCCGCCGATTGCTATTGAACTGAAAATAACAATCGCACTTAGAATTAGGGATAATGCCATTTTGAGTTTTGTTTTCATTGAATAAGCCTCCTCGCTTTTTTATTAAATATTATCAACTATCGCACGTGACGATATGAATGACCGAAAAACAAAAATCCCGCTCAAAAGCCATAGACGCACTTAGCTTTTAAACGGGAAAATGAGTATAAAATTGCAGGCATAACGGGACAGAACTATGCCTGTCTGTATGTATGTATGTATGTATGTATGTATGTATGTATGTATGTAAAATTGTGCCTCTTCTCAT
>CAVJRM010000015.1:0-46847 GCA_963652165.1 bacterium
CTCATATATTGAATACAGAGAAGACATAAATGCTCTTTCAACGGCATTACTTAAATACGGAGCCGAAAATGCAGCTGTTGCCGCTGTTGGTGATAACTGTTATGAATACTGTTTGACTTATATTTCGACAATTTGTTCATCCGGAGTTATTGTTCCGATTGATAAAGAGTTACATCAAGAAGATATTTATTCAATAATTAAAACAGCCGATGCAAAATTTGTATTTTGCGATACTCACCATATAGATAAAATCAAGGTTGATAAATTAGCTGAAAAAGGCATTAAAATCATTTGCTTTGATCTTAAAGAGCCTACCGAAAATGTTATTTCGTTAAAAGATTTTATGACAGAAGGTCAAGCTTTAATTGATGAAGGTAAACCCTTGTACAAGGATGTAAAATATGATGTGAATAAGCTCTGCACTCTTCTTTTTACATCAGGCACAACAGGAGTATCAAAAGGCGTTATGCTTTGCCAAAGGAACTTCGTTTTTGAGGTTAAAGCGGCTATGGGCGTGCTTAAGATCTACCCTGAGGACTGCGGAATTTCTCTTCTTCCCATCCATCATACATTTGAAAGCTCAATTATTCTTTTCTTTGCTCCGTACTGCGGCGCAAAAGTTACATTCTGCGAAGGATTTAAGTATGTTCTTCGCAATATGAAGGAATTTAACCCATCGATTTTTGTTGCTGTTCCCCTTGTGCTTGAAATAGTGCATGGAAGGATTATGAAAGAGATTGCCAAGAAAAAGCACGGCAAAACCATGTTCAAAATCGGCAAAGCAATTTGCAAAGCCGGCAGCAAATTCGGATTGGATTTTAAAAAGGTATTTTTCAAAGAGATACAGGAAACCTTTGGCGGAAATATGAGAATGATAATCTGCGGCGGTGCGGCAATCGACCCGCAAATTATTAAAGATTTTGACGCTTTCGGTATTCAAATAGTTTACGGCTATGGCCTTACGGAATGTGCTCCCCTTGCCGTTATAAACCATGATAGATTGCGTACAACCGATTCAATCGGCGAGCCTCTTCCCGGCGTTGAAACAAAAATCATCAATAAAGACGAAAATAACATTGGTGAGCTTTGCGTTAAGGGCGGAATGGTTATGCTGGGATATTATAAGAATCCCGAGGCAACCGCAGAAGTAATTGATAAAGACGGCTTTTTCCACACAGGAGACCTTTGCTATATTGACAGAAAAGGTCATTATCATATCACCGGCCGCTGCAAGAATGTAATTGTTACCTCAAACGGTAAAAACATTTATCCGGAAGAGCTTGAATATCACCTTGATTCCAGCTCATTTATTGCTGCTTCAATGGTAGAAGGAATTGATAATAATCACGGTGATTTAACCGTACACGCACAAATTTTCCCTGCCGTTGAAGAAATTGAAGAGGTGCTCGGCAAAAAGCCTACACAGCAAGAAATTTATGATGCAGTTAAAAGCAATGTGGGTTCTGTAAATGCCGTTTTGCCGGACTTCAAGAGAATTAGAAGCTTTACCGTTAGAGATAAGGATTTTGAAAGAACAACAGCTCAAAAAATAAAACGCGAAAAGAACAAATCAACAGTTAAGAAAAACGATAAATCAGAAAGAAAATCCGCAAAGAAATAAACATAAATAAGTTTAAAGAGCAGCAGGTTATTCATCTACTGCTCTTTTATTTTTAAATTTTTGAAGTTCTTTTATTGTGGATTAATATTACCAATGCCGCGATTAATATAAATAAGCCTATTCCCACGATAAGCAAGGGAATCATTGAAAGATAACCCTTTATTACTGTATATCCTTCCGATGAAAATAAGCCGTAATCAAACTCGGGATTATAGAATGGGTAAGCAAAGAACTGCGGGTTACTTACTGCACCTCTGATAATTGAAAAAATTGAATAAACAAAGGGATAAATTCCGAAAATCGGCAATTTTTTGTAACTGATTTTTTCATCTGTAAAAGGAAAAAGCCAAAGTAAAATCATAAGTGGCGGAATAATCATATGATGAAAAACCTGAATAAATGATGACATTGCATGAACAGGTGTATCCCATGTAAAGGGCGGAGTAAATTCCATGGGAATTCCACAGCAATAAACAGCGCCTGTTACAATTATGTATGTTGTGACAAGGGCACCTATCGTGGAATTGAATGCAATCTTTTTAGCTTTTTTGTTACCTAAGATTGCAAAGCTTGCAAAATAAAGGTAAATACAAACAAAAATATTACTTTGGACGGTAAAGTATGAAAAGAAATTAAATCTGCCGTAATCGTAAGGAGCAAATTTGGGATCATATTCATAGAAATAGCAACCGATTCTGTGAAATATAACAAGTGTGCCGAATATGGCAATTATCAAAAGGATTATTCCTAAAATTTTATTATTTGCAATTTTACTTTCTTTCATTTCTTTAACCCCATCTTTTTAAGCAGTAATTCATACGCTACAAAATATTCTCTTACATATCTTTTGGCAGCACTTCCGGGAGTTTTTGCCGTAACCTTGCCTATATTTTCAATGCCGCACATAGATGCAATTACGGATGCTCGGTGAATGTGGTAACTGCTTGATAAAAAAGCAATTTTCGGATTTTTATTCTTGCCTGAATTAATATTTTCAATGATATTTATTGCGTTCAAAAAGTTTTCAAAAGTAGTAGTTGATTTATCTTCTAAAACAATTCTGTCTTCTTCAATGCCTTCGGATATAAGATAATCCGCAATAACCTGCGCTTCACTCTTTTTTTGCTCTTTTCTGAAACATCCGCCACAGGGAATTGCAACAGTATATGGATGATTTTTTAAATAATCAGCCGCTCTTTTCATTCTTTCAAATAATTGTGGCGATGGTGAATCTGCGCCTATAATATCTCCGCCGAGAATAAGAAGGTAATCACAATTATCACAGTATAATTTATTTGCATCACAAATCACAAAGGGCATATAAATTGCCGCTGACAGCAAAACTATACCGGCAACACCTGCCCCTGCACAGAGGGTATATTTCGCTGCTTTTTTCATACTATCACTCCTCAAGATAAATATATCATTTATAAATATTCAGTGTCAAGTATGCTTGAAAATATATTTTTTATATGTTATAGTTAAAATGAGGTGATATATTATGAAACCGTCATTGATACCTATTCCGCAAAAAGTAAAATATTTATCCGGGGCAAGTAAAATTGACAATACTACTCCCGTAAATTACATAGAAAATCCGGAAATCAAGCACGAGGGATATAATCTTTTGATAGATGATAACAAGATAGAGATCACCTATTCGGATGATGCCGGAAAATTTTATGCTTTACAGACTTTGAAGCAAATAAAAGCAACCTGCAACGGCACTTGTGATAATCTTAAGATTGAAGATTATCCGAGATTCAGCCACCGTGGATTTATGCTTGACTGTGCAAGGCATTTCTTCCCACTTGATGATATTAAAAAAGTTATTGATTCCGCCGCTTTTCTTAAGCTTAATGTTTTTCATTGGCACATTACAGATGACCAAGGATGGAGATTACCCGTTAAGAAGCATCCATTATTAACCGAAATCGGCGGTAAGAGGAAAAATTCAATATTCGGCGGTCATGACGAAAAAAGCGAATATGCGGCAGCTTTTACAGAGGAAGACATCAAAGAAATTGTTGACTACTGTAAAGAAAGATTTATAAATGTAATTCCGGAAATAGATATGCCGGGACACACCACAAGCATACTTGCCGTATACCCAAATCTCGGCTGCACGGGAGAAAAAGTTGAGGTTGGTATGAAAGAAGGCATATATGATACCGTTCTTTGCCTCGGCAATCCCGATTCAATCAGCCTTGTGCATGATATACTTGACACCGTTTGCGAGCTTTTCCCCGGAAAATATGTTCACATAGGCGGAGATGAGGCACCTCGTAAAAAGTGGTCAAAATGTCCTAAGTGTCAAGAGAAACTCAAATCTCTCGGAACAGATGATATTAACAAGCTGCAAGATTACTTTATGAAAGATGTCGCGGATTATCTAAAAACAAAAGGTAAAATTGCAATTACTTGGAACGAAAGCCTTAAAGGCAATGTTTTAGGAAAAGATGATGTTATTGTTCAAAGATGGGATGATAAACAGAATTTAAGCATTGCCTTTGCGGAAAAAGGCGGAAAAGTTATTGAAGCGGACTTTTTCCATTATTACTGCGATTATCCTTATGGTATGACTCCAGTAAAGAAAACTTATAATTACGACCCTGCTTGTAATTGTAAGAATACCTTAGGCGTTGAGGCTGAGCTTTGGACTGAGTATGTTCGTTCATTTGATGATATTTGCGAAAAATTCTATCCGAGAATATCAGCTATGGCAGAAAGTGCTTGGACAAGCAGCAGCAACAAAGATTACGACAGTTTTGTTTCACGCCACGAAGCATTGAGAAAATCATTTGAAGAAATGGGCATAAAGATAGTACCCGTAAGTGATTGGAGCCTCAGCCCTATCAAGAGAATTAAAAATGTTTTTGATTTCTTCAAGGGTTCTGTAAATTTCAAAACGCTTAAAGATGCTTATAACAACCAAATCAAATAATTGAGGTGATTAATTTGGGCCTTGGTGCAAAAATCAAAGACGCCGTTGGCATTGAAGGGAAAACAACCGAATATATAAGACCGATGGTGAATTACACCTGCGCCAATATCACTATAGGTGGTGCCGGTTACCCAATAAATCAATTTCACCAGCAGTTTCTTTCTTATGTTGAAGGAATGTCCACCGGTATGGCAGGCAGAATCACACTTATTTCCGGCTTGTGGGATGCTATAAGTGACCCAATAATGGGAATTATCACCGATAGAACAAAATCAAGATTCGGCCGCCACAGACCATATCTTTTGATTAGTGCCCTTCCCTTTGCAATTTCATACTTATTCAAGTGGACTTCTTTCGGAATTTCATCCACAGGCAATGCTACAAGCACATGGCTTTGGTATTTGTTTTCTGCAATACTTTACTGCACATTTATGACAGTTATGAGCATTCCCCATACAGCCATGCTACCGACTGTAGCACCCGGGTATTTTGAAAGAACCCAGTATAAAATAGTTGAATACGCCATGAACTCCATAGGTCAGGTTTCGTCTTATGTATTCACGGCACTGGTGCTCAGCAGTTTCAATATAAAAACAGCCTTGACAGCACTGCCAACGCCATCGGCAGATGATAAATCAAAATATACCCTAGTTGGTATAGTGCTTGCCGTTTGGTTTTTGTGGGCGCCTATTGTTTGCTTTTTCAAAACAAAAGAGCCTTCTTCTTTAGATCAAAAGAACGACCCAATTGATTACAAATATCTAATGCAAGAATATAAAAGCGTATTTTCTTCAAAAGCATTTAGGCAATACTTTATAATTTCATTATTTTTCTCCATGAGCAGGTATTTTTGCTCTTATGCAGATCAATATTTTATGGTAAGCGTTACAGACACATATAACATATTTATATCAATGAATATTATTTCCGGCATTGCGGAATTTTTAGGTTCTCCCTTTAACTACTTTATTACAAGATACAAAGGTAAAACAGCCTGTGGCAAAATTCTCGGCCCATTTATGGTATTCGGTATAGCTGCAAACGGATTTTTAACATATGAAACACCAACGGTTATAAAATATATTGTGATTATATTGTCAGCCATTTGCTATAACTTCGGTTTCAGCGGCCCGGGATTTGTGGCAGAAAATATACAACCCGATATAACAGATGTGGATGAACTCATTTCCGGCAAGAGACGTGAAGGAGTTATTTCAACTTTCAACACATTTTTCAAAAAGACCATCAGCAGCCTTATGGGTTATGCTGTGGGAATTTCCCTTGAAAAGTTCGGCTATGACCCGAATGTTAAGCATCCCACAATGCAATCAAAGCTTACAACTTTCGGATTAAGGCTTAACTATGCTGTAATTCCTTCAATACTCGCATTTTTCTGTGTTCTGTCAATATTCAAATACAAAATGAATAAGGCAGACCATGAAGAGATAAAGCGAGTGATAAAAGAAAAGCACGAAACCGGCTCATGTGAAATCACCGATTCAGAAAAGAAAAGAATTGAAAAGATTGCCGGCCGCAAATGGGAAGATATGTGGATAGGCATGTCCGATATTAATAGAAACATTGATGAATTAATATAGTAAGAGGTATTTAAATTGTCCGTACAAAAAGATAAAATCAGAAATTTTTGCATAATTGCACACATTGACCATGGCAAGTCAACCCTTGCAGACAGGCTTCTTGAAAAAACAAATTCAGTTGCCAAAAGAGATATGACTGACCAGCTTCTTGATGATATGGATCTTGAAAGAGAAAGAGGTATCACCATTAAAGCTCACGCCGTTAAGCTCAACTATAAAGCCGATGACGGTGAAGAATATATCTTAAATTTAATTGACACCCCCGGTCATGTTGACTTTAACTATGAGGTTTCAAGGTCGCTTGCAGCCTGTGAAGGCGCAATTTTAATTGTTGACGCAACCCAGGGTGTTGAAGCACAAACTCTTGCAAACACTTACCTTGCCCTTGATCACGACCTTGAAATAGTGCCTGTCATAAACAAAATAGATTTGCCATCCGCAGACCCCGATAGAGTTGCAAAAGAGGTTGAAGATGTTATAGGGCTTGACTGTTCCGAAGCTCCGAGAGTTTCCGCTAAAACAGGTGAAAATGTTGAAGCGGTGCTTGAGCAAATTGTTAAGTTCATTCCCGCTCCGGTGGCAGATGACAGTCTCCCCTGCCGTGCCCTTATTTTTGACTCTGTTTATGACAGTTACAAGGGCGTAATTGTTTATGTAAGAATCAAAGAAGGCAAAATAAGGCCCGGCGACACTATGAGGCTTATGGCAACGGGCGCTGAATTTACGGTAGTTGAAACCGGATATATGCGAGCTCAAATGCCGGAGCCTTGCAGTGAACTTACAGCCGGTGAAGTTGGATATATTACCGCAAGCATTAAAACCGTTGGTGACGCAAGAGTCGGTGACACGATTACCACAGCACAAAATCCTGCAAAAGAGCCTTTGCCTGGATACCGTAAGGTTAACCCAATGGTATTCTGCGGAATTTACCCCGCTGACGGTGCAGATTATGAAAATCTCCGTGATGCACTTGAAAAATTACAACTTAATGATGCGGCTTTAAGCTTTGAGCCCGAAACATCGGGAGCATTGGGCTTTGGTTTCAGATGCGGTTTTCTCGGACTTCTTCACCTTGAAATCATACAAGAAAGACTTGAAAGAGAATATGACCTTGACCTTGTAACAACCGTTCCCAGCGTTGTATATAAAATCAACCTCTCGGATGGAACACAAGTAAGCATAGATAACCCTACCCACTATCCGGATCCCGCAAATATTGTTTCATGCGAAGAACCGTTTACGGATGCTCATATTTATTCACCATCTGAATATGTGGGCACAATTATGGATTTATGCCAAGAACGCCGCGGCGTTTTCAAAAATATGGATTACATAACTCCGGACAGAGTCGATATTCATTATGAACTTCCTCTTAATGAAATAATTTATAACTTCTTTGATTCTCTTAAATCAAGAACAAGAGGTTATGCGTCATTTGACTATGAAATAAGCGAATACAGACAATCAAAACTTGTTAAGCTGGATGTAATGCTTAACGGTGATATAGTTGACGCCCTTTCGTTTATTATTCACGCCGATAATGCTTACAATAAAGCAAGAAAAATTGCCGAAAAATTAAAAGAAAACATTCCAAGGCAGATGTTTGAAATACCTATTCAAATAGGTATCGGCGGAAAAATTATTGCCCGTGAGACCGTTAAAGCCATGCGTAAAGACGTGCTTGCAAAGTGCTACGGCGGTGATATAACGAGAAAGAAAAAACTTCTTGAAAAACAAAAGGAAGGCAAAAAGAGAATGCGTCATTTCGGCACTGTGGAAGTACCCCAGGAAGCATTTATGGCAGTTCTTAAGCTTGATGATGATAACTGATAAAAAGCCCATTGGCCTGTATATTCATATTCCTTTTTGCAAAAGCAAATGCCCTTACTGTGATTTTTATTCTTTTGTTCCAAAAGACGACATAAAAGAAAGATATATAAAATCACTGAAAAGGCATTTGAATGAAAGCGACTTACTTTTTGATACGGTTTATTTTGGCGGCGGTACGCCGAGTTTACTCGGCTCCACCGCTTTAGCTGATATTTTGAAAAATATAAATCGTACCGATGACTGTGAAATCACGGTAGAGTGTAATCCTTCGGATGTGGGCACCGAAAACAGCAATTTTTCTTTTAAAAAGCTTAAAGATGCAGGCGTAAACAGAATTTCCATGGGACTTCAAAGTGCAGTTGACGATGAAAGAAAAAAGCTCGGCAGGATTTCGGGCAAAAATGAAGTTTTGAGGGCTATTGAAAAATCATATAGAGCCGGAATAGAAAATATTTCTCTTGACCTTATGATCGGTATCCCCGACCAAACCGAAAAAAGCCTGTTAAAATCAATTGATTTTTGTGTTTCATCGGGTGCAAAGCATATCAGTTCTTATATTTTAAAAGTCGAGGAAGGAACCTTTCTTCAAAAGCACATTGACAGATACAATTTGCCAAATGAAGATGAAACGGCAAACATGTACCTATTAACAACAGAAGCTCTTGAGAATAAAGGCTTTAATCAATACGAAATATCAAATTATTCTCTTAAAGGCTTTGAGAGCAAACACAATTTAAAATATTGGAATTTAGAAGAATATCTCGGTCTCGGCCCTGATGCGCATTCATATATCGGTGGTAAAAGGTTTTATTATTCACCTGATATTAACGCCTTTATTGGCGGTAATAAGCCATACGATGACGGAGTCGGTGGAGATGAAGAAGAATACATAATGCTAAAGTTAAGGCTTAAAGATGGCATAAATTTTCAAGAATTCGAGAAAAGATATAATTATAAATTGTCAAATGATTTTTTTGATTATGGAAAGATGCTGATGAAAGCCGAATTTGCAATTATTGATGACAAACATATACATTTAACACCGAAAGGCTTTCTTATTTCCAATTCAATAATATGCGAGCTGACAGAAAGAATATAAAACAGCTTTTTCTGTTCATTTTTACAAAAAATATCATTCACAAAGTCTTAACATTTTTATGTTTTGCTATTGATTTTTATCTTGTTATTTATTATAATGATTTTGTGATTTTTTTCATATTTATTAGGAGTGGTTTAAACATGGAAATTCTTGAGAAGATGATTCAGGAAAAAGGTCAAATAATCGGCACAGATATTGTTAAGGTTGACATGTTCCTTAATCATCAAATCGATGTTAAATTGCTCAACGAAATCGGCAAAGAATTCAAAAGACTTTTTGCAAATGAAAAAATCAACAAAATTATCACAATAGAAGCCTCCGGTATAGGTATAGCCTGCATAACGGCACAATATTTTGATGTGCCTGTGGTGTTTGCCAAAAAAGGTATTCATCGTAATGTCGGCAACGATATTTACGCCGGTGAGGTTTTTTCTTTCACAAAAGGTGAAACAACTCAAATAGGTATTTCCCGTAAATATTTAGGGCCTGATGACCATATACTTATTATAGATGATTTTCTTGCTAACGGCGGTGCCGTTAACGGACTTATTTCCATTGCGGAGCAAGCAGGTGCAACAGTAGAAGGTGTTGGCATCTGCATTGAAAAAGGTTTTCAGCCCGGTGGCAAAGAGCTGAGAGCAAAAGGCTACCACGTTGAATCCCTTGCGGTTATTAATTCCATTGATGATGGTGTCATCAGCTTTGGTTAATAAAAATATTTGGAGGTAATCATTATGAAAAAGGTACTCGCAATCGTTCTTTCACTGATACTTGTACTTGGCCTTGCTGCCTGCGGTTCAACATCAAGTGATGAGAGCACAACAGCAACCACACAAGCCGGCACAGCAGAAGGCGTTGACTATTCATCAATTAAGATTGGTCTTATCTGCCTTCACGATGAAAACTCAACTTACGACAACAACTTCATCAGTGCTCTTAAAGAGGTTCAATCCGAACTCGGTCTTTCCGACGATCAGGTACTCATTAAGACAAACATTCCCGAAGATGACAGCTGTTACAATGCTGCAGCTGAGCTTGCTGAAGAAGGCTGTAATGTAATTTTTGCAGACTCTTTCGGTCATGAATCCTACGTTCTTCAGGCTGCAAAAGAATTCCCCGAGGTTCAGTTCTGCCATGCTACAGGTACAACTGCTCACACAGAAAACGTAGCTAACTTCCACAATGCATTTGCTTCAATTTACGAAGGCCGTTACCTTGCAGGCGTTGTTGCAGGCTGCAAACTTCAGGCTATGATTGATGCAGGCGATGTTAGTGCTGACGCAGTTAAAATCGGTTATGTTGGCGCATTCCCCTATGCAGAAGTTAAATCAGGTTACACATCATTCTTCCTCGGCGTTCGTTCCGTTATTGAGAATGTAACTATGGAAGTTGTATTTACAAACTCTTGGTTTGATATAGCTCTTGAAAGAGAAGCAGCTCTTAAGCTTATCGATAACGGCTGCGTTCTTATCAGCCAGCACGCTGACTCAGAAGGCGCTCCCAAGGCTTGTGAAGAAAAAGGTGTTCCCAATGTTGCATACAACATCAACACCGCTTCTATCGCTCCTAACACCGCTCTTGTTTCATCAAGAATCAACTGGGCTCCTTACTACAAATATGCTATTGAAGCAGTAGCAACAGGCAGCACAATTGATACTGACTGGACAGGCTCAATCGAGACAGGTTCAGTAGAGCTTCTTGAAATCAACGAAGCTGTTGCAGCAGAAGGCACAGATGAAAAAGTTGCAGAAGTTAAGGCTCAGCTTGAGGCAGGCACACTTCATGTATTTGACACAGCTACATTCACAGTAGGTGGCGAAACACTTACAACTTATATGGCTGATGTTGATACCGATGCTAACTATGAGAAGGATACTGAGGCTATTGCAGACGGTTACTTCCATGAAAGTGAATACAGATCAGCTCCTTACTTTGATGTTGATATTGACGGTATTACCATTAACTAATCAATAAGCACTAATCGGGCGAAGCGTTTTTCGCTTCGCCCTAAAAATTTTTAATTTACTTTTTGAAAAGAGTTTACAATATGCAAATTGTTTTCAGAAAATAAAACGGAGGTATGTCATGGGTACACCTGCAATTGAGCTAAAAAATATAACAAAGACCTTCGGAAGTATTGTTGCAAACAAGAATGTAAACCTTACTGTTGATAAGGGCGAAATTCTTTCCCTTCTCGGCGAAAACGGAAGCGGTAAAACAACACTGATGAATATGATTTCAGGTATTTATTTTCCTGATGCAGGTCAAATCTTTATTGATGGTAAAGAAGTGGTTATTAAATCCCCAAAAGACGCATTTGACCACAAAATCGGTATGATTCACCAGCATTTCAAGCTCGTTGATATTTTCACGGCTGCCGAAAATATTGTTCTTGGTCTTAAAGAAAAAGGCAAGTTCAATATTAAAGATGTAGAAAAGAGAGTTGCAGAAATCAGCTCTAAATACGGCTTTGAAATTGACCCTTCCAAAAAAATATACGAAATGTCCGTTTCTGAAAAGCAAACCGTTGAAATAATCAAGGTGCTTTACAGAGGCGCAAACATTCTTATTCTTGATGAGCCTACGGCCGTTCTTACTCCTCAGGAAACCCAAAAGCTATTTGAAGTTTTGCGTAAAATGAAGGAAGACGGCAAATCCATCGTTATTATCACTCACAAGCTTCACGAAGTGCTTGCCATTTCGGATAAAGTTTCCGTTTTGAGAAAAGGCGAATATATCGGCACTCTTGTAACGGCCGAGACAAGCGAAGCTGAGCTTACGGAAATGATGGTAGGCAAAAAAATCAGCCTTAATATTGACAGAACAGATTGTTCAAATGCAGTTGACAGACTTGATATTAAAAATATTAACTGCACAAATCAAGAAGGTATAAAAGTTATTGATGACATATCATTTAATGTTAAGGGTGGCGAGATTTTCGGCATTGCGGGTATCGCAGGCAGCGGTCAAAAAGAACTGCTTGAGGCTATTGCAGGCCTTCAAAAGCTCGACAGCGGTGAAGTTATTTACCATAACCCCAAAACTAACACCGATGATAATTTAAGAGATAAAACTCCCCTTCAAATAAGAGAGCTTGGCGTTAGACTTTCATTTGTTCCTGAGGACAGACTCGGAATGGGCCTTGTAGGGAACATGGACATCATAGATAATATGATGCTCAGAAGCTACAGAAAAGGTAAATCCGTATTTCTTGAGAGAAAGCCGCCTAAAGACCTTGCGGATAAAATTATAAACGACCTTGAAGTTGTAACTCCAAGTGCAACAACACCTGTTAGAAGACTCTCCGGCGGCAATGTACAAAAAGTTCTTGTTGGCCGTGAAATTGCAGCTTCACCCACAGTCCTTATGGTTGCTTACCCTGTAAGAGGACTTGATATTAACTCATCCTATCAGATATACAATTTGCTTAATGAGCAAAAGAAGAAAGGCGTTGCGGTTATCTTCGTTGGCGAGGATTTGGACGTTCTTATAGAGCTTTGTGACAGAATACTTGTTATAAGCTCCGGTAAAGTTTCCGGCATAGTTGACGGCAGAACGGCAAATAAGAGTGAAATTGGTCTGCTGATGACAAAATCAGAAGGAGGTTCGATTAATGAGTAAACAAAATAAAGAAGCAAAAGAGCCTCTTTTTCACATAGCCAAACGCCCTGCTATAGCTTGGTGGAAGGCATGGCTCATCAGAGGAGTAGCTATAATTTTATCACTTATAGTTTGTGCATTCATAATAGTTTTATTAACTAAAAAAAATCCCCTTGAAGTGTACGCAGCAATGATTAAAGGCAGCTTCGGCTCCACAAGAAAGTTTTGGATTTTGCTTCAAAACCTTGCAATTTTACTTTGCATTTCACTTGCAGTAACTCCCGCTTTTAAAATGAAGTTTTGGAATTTGGGTGCTGAAGGTCAGGTCGTAATCGGCGGACTTTGCAGTATGGTGCTTATGTTTATGGTAGGCGATAAAATCCCAAATGTACTTTTAATAATTGCAATGCTTGTTGCCTCTATTTTAGGTGGCGTTATTTGGGGAATTATCCCGGCGATTTTCAAAGCAAAATGGAACACTAACGAAAGCCTTTTCACCCTTATGATGAACTACATTGCAATTCAGCTTGTATCATTTGCGATTATGGTTTGGGTTCCAAGCGGTTCAAGTGTTATGGGCCTTGTAAACTCCACAACAAAAGCCGGCTGGCTTCCGGAGTTATTCGGTCAAAAGTATTTATTGAACATTTTAATTGTTGCTGTTCTTACGGTTGTAATGTTTATTTACCTTAAATACAGCAAACACGGCTACGAAATTTCAGTTGTAGGTCAAAGTGAAAACACGGCAAGATATATCGGAATTGATGTTAAAAAAGTTATAATTCGCACAATGATTCTTTCCGGCGCTATCTGCGGACTTGCAGGTTTCCTTCTCGTTTCAGGCACTAACCACACAATTTCAAAAGACCTTGCAGGCGGTAATGGATTTACGGCAATTATGATTTCCTGGCTTGCAAAATTCAACCCGTTTATGATGGTATTCACCTCTTTCCTTATTGCATTTCTTCAAAGAGGTGCAGGCGAAATTGCCATGAATTTTAATCTTAATGAAAGCATTTCGGATATTCTTACCGGTATTATAATCTTCTTTATTATCGGCTGTGAATTCTTTATTAACTATCAAATTAAAGCTACAAAAAAGGAGGGTAAATAATGTTAGAAACTGCTGCTTCATTTGTTAATGCCGCAATTATACAAAGTATTCCCCTTCTCTTTGGCGCAACAGGTGAAATTATTACCGAAAAATCCGGTAACCTTAACCTTGGTATTCCGGGCATAATGTATGTTGGTGGTATTTCCGGTATTATAGGCGGATATATTTACGAACACAGTGTTGAAACCACAACTCCGATTTTATGTATTTTAATTTCCCTTGTTTCTTCACTTATAGGCTCAGCTTTAATGGCGTTGATTTATGCTTTTCTTACTCAAACACTTAAAGCAAATCAAAATGTTACGGGCCTTGCTCTTACAACATTCGGTGTAGGTGTTGGTAACTTCTTCGGTGGTTCGCTGCTTAAGCTCTTTAATGAAAGCGGTTCAATTTCACTTCTTGATACCGGACTTGCTTATAAAACAAGCCTTCCCTTTGCAAGTAAACTTGGGCTCTTCGGTAACACTTTTCTTTCGTTCGGATTTCTTGCTTATGCAGCAATAATCATTGCAATTATTTCTTCATTTATTCTTAACAAAACAAGAGTGGGCTTAAATTTAAGAGCTATCGGTGAAAACCCCGCAACTGCTGACGCTGCCGGCATAAATGTTACAAGATACAAATATTTATCAACTATTATCGGCGGAATGATTGCGGGCCTTGGCGGACTTTATTTCGTTATGGATTACACTGCAGGAGCTTGGACAAATAACGGCTTTGGTGACAGAGGCTGGCTTGCGGTTGCAATTGTTATATTTGCCCTTTGGAAGCCGAAATCAGCCATTTTCAGCTCGTTTATATTCGGTGGCCTTTATATCATCTGTGTGTACATTCCCGGCCTTTCATCAAGTGCTAAAGAAATTATAAAGATGCTCCCCTACCTTGTCACAATACTTGTTCTTATTGTAATCAGTGCAAGGAAGAAGAAAGAGCATCAACCTCCGCAGAGCCTTGGCCTTACATATTTCAGAGAAGAAAGATAAAACTATTAAGCATAGTAAAACGGCGTAGCCCGATTGGGTTACGCCGTTAGTTTTATGAGTAAATTATTCTGCTTTTTCTTCCTTTTTCTTGTGGAAAAGAATTTTATCAACAGGGAAATAAAGGAAGAACTGAATAGCTCCGCAAATTGCGCCTGAAAGAGCAAGGGAAGCGCCCTCAAGATTATGTTCTACAAAGAATGTAATAAGAGTAGGTGAAAGCCATGCTGAGAAGCAAATAAGAGCAATAGTGAAGATAATGTAAATAGGAAGAGTAATTGCAACATTAGCATCGCTGTTGAAAGTTTTATCTCTGTTAATGAAGAAAGAAACTATCTGAGCAATAACGTTACTTGCATTTGCTGCAATAAACACGCCGAGGCCGGCAGCAATAATTCCTGTTTCTGCATCCGGGGCTTCGCTCTGGAAAATCCAAAAGCTGTATGCTCTGTGAAGAAACTCATCACTCATAGGAGCTTTAATAAGATAGGGCAAAAATGTTTGAATTACAAAAGCGCCAAGGGAAACTACAATAAATTTTATAAACTGCCAAAGTGTTTCAAGGCCTTTGCCCTTTGATGCGGCAGCCTTGTCAATATCATTTAACTTAGCCATTATATATCTCCTTATGCATCAAAAGTATCGTCTTTATTCTTTTTTGATTTTTTTCTCTTGGATTTGCTTTCTTCGGCAGCATCCTCAAGCTTCTTTTTCTTTTCAGCTTCTGCAGCTTCTTTTGCAGCCTGTCTTTCAGCCTCTGCTTTTTCGTTAGCGGTGTTATTCTGAGAAACAGCCCAACGAGCTATTTTCATTTTGTTTCTGTCAGCGCCGGTTTCAATAATAAGGGCGTCTTCTTTAACAGTAACAACTCTGCCCATAATACCGCCGATGGTAGTGATTTCATCGCCAACTTGAATGTTGTCACGCATACTTTGCTCTTCTTGCTGTTTTTTCTTCTGAGGACGAATCATAACAAAATACATAACAGCGAAAAGTGCAACCATGAGTATAATCATACTAAATGAGCTGCCTGAGCTTGCAGTTGAGCTTGATGCGGTGGAACTTGATGTAGCCATAAGGCTTAAAGCATTTATCATTGAGATAACCTCCAAACAATAGTGTTACAATTATAATAGAAAGTCAAAAAATATGCAATACCTAAAAATAAAATTATAGAAAATTTACAGGATATTTAAGCATACGCTAACTGTTTCCCCTGCTTTTACAGGCACTCTATGGAATTTATTGTGCCAATAGAAGCCTAATTTTTCTTTTATGTTTTCTTCGTTTTCAACAAGAACTTTTACTATTGCATCAAATTCTGTTGTATTTTGAATACAAAGTTTATCATTCTCTACCCACGCATTTACATGGTCTGAAACACAAACAATATCACGAGAAGGAATTACATAAACTCCGGGCATATCCGTCCAAGTGAGCATCATTGAAACCTGAGGCCAGGAGCAAGCACCGAATATGTTGCCACCAACTCTGTCTTTTCCCTCCCAATCGGATGTATTTACTCTTTCGCAAATTTCCGAATCTTTAAGAGGCTTGCCGGAACTTGTAATTACAGGGCGCTGTAAATAAGATACGGTTTGAGGCATAAAATGTGCAATATGGCACATAAGCTCAAGATATTTTTCATCACCTGTAGCACGATAAATTTTAAGTAAAGAAACGGGGCTTGCGGTGCAAAGGCCGGGGGCGGAGTGCTTATTTTGAACATTTGCCCAAACGCTGCCGTTAGCTTTAACATGAAGTTTACACATTGCACTGTTTTCGGGAAAGATATAATCATAGGAAACAACCCAGCTTGAAAGCTGATTTGCCGCATCACAGGCACAGCTAAGCCATTTATCCGTGCCGTCCATTTCGTAGAGAGCAACAAAGCTTTCAACTAATGCGGTTGCACTTTCGGAATCGGGAGCTTGTAAAATTTCGCCGGGGCCACCGGTAGTTACACCTTCCATTGTGGCTGTACAATAATAGAAATCACCGATTTCTCGAGCGTATTTTGCATATTTTTCATCACCGGTTACATTATAAGCTGCGCAAAGGCAAGCGGGAGCCATAGCACCGCTTGTGGAATTGCCTACTACTATTTCACCGGTTTCTGCGTTTATAAACTGGCCGAGTTGACCGTACTTCTTCCAAAGTTCAATGACGGCATTTGCGCCGCTGACAGCACTATCAAAAACAATTTGAGGAACTTGAATATTCATTTTTTGAAGGGCGATAATTTGGCGGAACATAAAGAACACCAAATCCACATGCTTACGAATAAGCACCATATTATATTTGCCCTCATAATGTGAAAAACAATCGTGGCGGACTTTGCCTTCGCTGTCTGCACAGCCGTAATACCAGCCGGCCTTGCTTTGGTGATTTGCGGCAAAAATCAAAGTTTTTACAGAACGTTCACGGGTTAATTCACTGCCTTCAAATATACCGGCAAGAGAGTTCATTCCTCCGCCTACCCATCCGGCTTGCCACACTCCGAAATGAGATGTACGGCGGCCGTCTTGGGCATCAAGGGTATACATTTCCAAATTATCTAAATAATGAGTTGCATTAAGCTCTTTCTCAGCCATTTTCCAAAAAGCAGAGAAAGGCAAATTAGCATGAGCGGCACCGCTGACAAATTGATGCCTTCTTGCAAAAAATTCACGGTAAAGAGCGGGGATATCTTCGCAATCAAATGTGAAAATGTGGTGAGGAATAACTGTTTCTTCTCTTTTTTTTACCTTTAAAGGTTCATCAACAGACGGATCTTCACGAAGAGTGGGAATACCGCTGTACCAATGATATATCAAACGGCGCTTTACCGGAGCACGAAGACGAATTAAGAGCTTATCCCCTATTTGCTCAAGGGTTACACCGTGATTTAAGCCGTGGTCGCCTTGATTGAAAAATACCATAAAAGCTTTTTTCAGTTTTTTGTTAAATACACAAACGCAGGGCACAGCCATATCTCCGGTTGTTACATCCATAAAGGAATCGCCCTCTTTAGCTAAGCGGGGCACCTCTGTCATACGAATAGGAACATCTGAACCCATTTCGCTTTCCAAAAACATTGGCGGGTAATGCCTTTCAACTGCTTCAAACCTATTACCGTTATAGGCACAGGCAGGAATCATTATGTAAGTATCTTTTATCGGAGCATTCAATTCAAAATCAACCCAATAGGCAGCATCATTGGATTTGGTAAGAGCGGTAAATCTTGTTTCGCTCTCATTCCAAATAACTTTAGTATCTTTTTCCGCACCTTCAAAGCCACGCTTTATTTCATAATGCATATTATCCTCTCCATTCATTACAGCTTTAGAATATTGTAACCTATATTAAAGAAAAAGGGAAGAAAAATATATTATTTTCAAAAAATTTTCGGCAGCAACTTTTTGCTGTTGCTGCCGATCTTCTTGTTTTTATTTGATTTTTCTAACCCAACTATTGACATAGAACTAAAAATTCTTTATTTAGATGCTTCAAATTCGTTAACGATAACTTTAACGGAATCGGGGCAATTTGTGATAATGCCGTCAACGCCGCATTTAAGCATTCTGCGAACGGTATCATCATCGTCAACAGTCCAAGGATTAACGCCTATGCCGTTTTCATGGCATTTATTTACATAATGCTCACTTACGAGAGAATAATGAGGATGAAGATAGTCTGCACCGATTTCTTTGGCAAAACCAATATAGTTAAAGAGCATCTTATAGTATGTTATTTTTCTGTCAGGGCTATAGAGGAAGCCTGTTTTACAGGTGGGGTCAACCTTTTTGCACTGAACAAGAATTTCAGGGTCAAAAGATGAGATAAGCAATTTATCATAAAGTCCGAAATTCTTAACCTCTTCAATAGTTTTATCGGCAATTGATTTATCGCCGTTAAGAGGCTCTTTAATTTCAATATTCATAACTTTGATATCGTCGCCCTTGCAGCAATCAAGGAATTCCTCAAGAGTCGGAAGCTGAGTGCCTGCAAATTTTTCTGAAAAATATGAACCGAAGTCAAGGTCACGAAGCCTTTCAAGAGTCATATCGGAAACTTTGCCTGAGCCGTTTGACGTTTCATCAACGGTATAGTTATGGCAAATAACGATATGGCCATCGGATGTGAAATGAACATCTGTTTCAAAGCCGTCAACACCGATTTCAAGAGATTTTTTGAAAGCCGGTACAGTGTTTTGAGGAGCATATTTATTTGCACCTCTGTGAGAAATAACATTTACATGAGCCATTAAAATCACCTTCTATTAAGTAAACATGGAGCAGCCCATACTCCTAAAATGTGCTATCATTTCTTCGGCTTTCTCACGGGTTAGGCCAAAATGCTCACAGAGGCAGTCAATACACATAAATTTTTCCGCTCCCCTGTTTACCATTTTTTTGTGAAAGCCTATATCATCGTGAGTAAGCACGGCACCGCATTTAAAGCATTTATCTTCCATTATTTTGCAAGTTTGCAAATATAACAGCTGCAATCGTGTGCCTTTACGGGTAAACGCATAAATTCTTTTTTAACACCGATACATTCATCCGTAAATACATCGGTCATTTCAAGTCCGTAACCGGAGTTTGCTTGAATACCCATATCCTCAAAATAGAACTCAATAAGTCTATCGCAATCATCAAAGTTTGCAAATAAAACAGCAATTTCATTATTTGAAAGAAGTTTAACGAATACTTTGGTTTTATCTGGAATAATAGTATAAACGGGATTTCTCTCCGGGTCAAGTGAAACAAAACTCTTTGTTGCAAAAGCAGGCCTTGCTTCTTCATCTTGATTTATGCGAATAAGATGTTTATTTGTAACAAGCTTAAGGGTATCTTCGCTGAATGTTCTGATATCACCGCCAAGCATAAGCGGAGCGGAGAACATACACCAAGTTGCAAATTGTGTTTTATAGTCTGTATCATTACAACCAGTTGAGCCAACATTACCCTTACCGTACATACCTACAGTAAGCATATCAATATCATTAAAGCAACCGGGAGCAGAATAAGGAAGCTTATCTATTTGGCTATATGCTATATCTCTCATTGATGCAAAGGAATCGTTAATATCGCCTGTTGAGCGATACATGTGAGCACCGGTTGAGCGAATCCACTTATGAACATCATCACTTCCCCAGTTACAAGCCGAGAAAAGAATTTCTCTGCCGCAGGCTTTAAGAGCCAAGCCCATACGCCTATAAAGAAGGTCTCCGTGATAATGTGCAGGCTGGAAACAATTATCGTATTTAAGGAAATCTGCGCCATACTCGGCAAAGGTTTGTGCATCAAGAAATTCATGGTCAAAAGAACCCGGATAATCTGCACAGGTTCTTGTGCCGTTGCAAGAATACATACCGAAAAGAAGGCCTTTGCTGTGAACATAGTCACTTACAACCTTCATGCCATTGGGGAATTTAATATGGTCCGGAACGATTTTTCCTGTAACGGCATCTCTTTCTCTTTCACTCCAGCAATCGTCAATTACAAGATATTTATAACCTGCATCAAGCAAGCCCAAATCTACCATTGCATCTGCTGTTTCTTTAATGACATTTTCGTTGATATTTTCACCAAAGGTATTCCAAGTGTTAAAGCCCATGGGGGGAGTTCTTGAAAGCATAAAATCGCTCCTTAACATAAATTTGTATAAATTTTAACATATAAAATACTTCAATTCAAGGCTGTTTTTAAGCAAGTTTACAAACATTATGAATTTTTCTTTAAATTTATTTACAACAGTTAATTTTTCTGCTAAAATTCTGCAACATAGTACAAAAAAGGAAAGGATGATTTCATGAAACCAACTAAAACCACATGGTTCGGCATTCAGAGAAAGATTGTTGCCAATATGACAACCGAGAGCTGGCAAACCATTCCTCACATTGGCTACAGCTATGAGCCTGAAGTTTCCAAATTTATGGAAACAGTAAAGAAATTAAATGCATCAGGCAAATTTTCCTCAAAAATTACCGTTAACACAGTAATGCTAAAAGCAATCAGCGAAGGTCTTAAAGCCGCGCCTTCCCTTAATGCTCAAATACATTTTGACCCAAAAAGAGTTAAGGGTTATGTTACAGAGTATGAAGACATACACGCTTCAATGACTTGGGTGCTTCCTAATGGTGAAATGATGACAATTAACCTTCACGATATAGGCAGCAAGAGCCTCAGCGAGCTTAATGATTACATCGGCGACACCGCCCGTAAAATCGGCAACACAAATCTTGATGAGGTTATGTATTCAATTTCGTTTGACGATACAATCGGCGCGCTTAAAAAAGGCCACGTTCGTAAAGCCGTAAACAGACTTATAGGCGCAAAAGTAGGCAAGCACAAGATTGAAACCCTCAGCGGTCAGGAAAAGAAAGATTATTACTCAATTCCCGAAGAAGACCGTCTTACCAAAGAGGATATTCGTCAAGGTACAGTTTGCGTTTCAAATATCGGCTCAACCACAAGAGGTATTCGCGGCCATTGCACAATGCTTGCTGTTATTCCACCGGAAGTATTTGTTATTTGCATGAGTGCCGTTCAAAAAGCGCCCGTAGTTGTTACAGATGAAAACGGTGAGGACAAAATTGTGCCCGGTCAAATTATGCCGATGGAGCTTGTATTTGACCACAGAGCCCTTGACTTCGGTAACCTTGTTCCATTCCTTAAGAGAATGGAAGAAATTTTTAACCATCCCGAAGAAATGTATAACTGGTAACTTGAAATGGCTGTTGCTTCAAAAAGCAGCAGCTTTTTTGATTTTGCAAAATTTTACATTTTATTTCTCAAATTTATAAAAATTTCAGAATTTTGGGGTTAAATTTCCGTTTTGCAGTTGACAATTGATAAAATCTGTGTATAATATATGTTCGTAGCCCGAAATATTGGGGAATTGTGTAATGGTAGCACTGCAGACTCTGACTCTGCCTGTTGGGGTTCGAATCCCTATTCCCCAGCCAATGAATAAATCCGAATCTTGTACCGTTTGGTACTTGGTTCGGATTTTTTTAAATAATATCAAAAAGTCAAGCAAGACACTCATGTAGTAATACAGTACAAGCACTCCACCCCCGATAACCATAACGGTAACATCGGGGGTGGTAATTTTGTAGATAAATGTAGGAATGTTAAAAAACTGTTTGGAAGTTTATTTTATAACAATTAATAAGTTAAGCACTGTGGTATGCCCAAAAATTTGTTCATTACAATATTTGCATTTAGTATGCCGGTAGCACACCACATAATTTTCCTTTTGATGTACAATAAAAAGTACTTGACAGAATATATATATATAATGGTTCGTGTAAAAATGTGCTTTTTGCACAACATTGAAAGGGGTAATGAAATGTATTGTCCAAACTGTGGCAAAGACGCAGGTGAAAACAAATTTTGCCCATCATGTGGTAGCATTGTAGCCGGAGCACCGACTCAAGTTAGAAATTCCGTAGCTCCTGCAGGATTAGTATGTCCATCATGTGGCAGCACCAATGTATCAACACAGGTATTTCAAGAAGAAAGAGGCAGCACTACTATCACAAAAGGAAAATCTAAATATAAAGAAAAAGGTCATAGCGTCCTTTGGTGGATTTGTATCGGTTCGTGGTGGTGGATGATAGAGCTCTGCCTTTGGATTGTTGCTTTTCCGATTATGTTCCTCACTAAACTTTTCCACAATAAAAAGTATAAAGGTAAAACAAAATCCGTTTCTCACACCGTTAATCATATAAAATATAAGACTATGTGTACTTGTCAAAATTGCGGACGTACTTGGGAAAAAATCAACCCAAATGTTGCACAAAAAGGCTTGTTTAGATAATCATAAACTCAACTCCTGCTTTTTAGCGGGAGTTTTTTCTGTTCATCCATGTTAGCCGCAGCCATATATTTATATACACTCCACCCCCGATAGCCATAGTGGTAACCATCGGGGGTGGATTTTAGTACTCTTAATTGTCTTGTTTGACTTTATTTAGCTTTTTTCATAGCCTACGAAACTATCGTTATTGAGGGTTGACCAAAGTACCCAAACATCCTTGCCGTTTGCGTAGTATGAGTCATCTACAAGCTGGTCTGAGCCTGCAGCTCTGCGGAATCCGCAAAGTTTAAGAGCCTGAACGAAAATGCTTGCCTGTTCTTCACTCTTAAAGGTAATTCTGTTCTTTGTTTTGATTTCTGTTCTGGGAGCTGTGTACTTTGTAACCTGTCCTTTAACAAAGCCTGTCGCCCACCAATATTTATCATAAGGTCTTGTAAATACTTTCTTATACTGACCGTTGCCGCCCTTGCAGTAATAGCAATCAAGCTGCATATAAAGCCAGTCTTCTTTATCGGCAACATTAAAGTGGTTAATATCACCTGTGCCGCCTGTATATTCATCAAGGTCGCAAGTATAAACACCGATTTCAGCACCGATAAGAAGGTAACCGTACTGGCCTTTCCAAAGCTGAATCATCCAGTTTTTATCTTCATATCTGAAACGGATACGAACCTGGTCAATGTACATAGCCGCAACGGGAGCCCATTTATCATAAACTTCGTTATAGCCTGTGCCTCTTTGCCAGTTATCTTTATCATCGCAATAGTAGTAACCGTCGCTTGAATATCTGTAACCGAGGAATGCAGTGCCGTCATCACCGATTGCATCTGCAACTATACCTGAAACTGACTGAGAGACAGTTGCTTTTTTGGTTGCTGCTTTTGCATTTGACTTTTTAGTGGTAGTAGTCTTAGCGTTTGATGAACGCCTTGATGTAGCAACCTGATTGTTGGTAGCTACTGCTTTTGTGGTTGATAAAACATCTTTTGTTGTATCAATAATTGTTGTAAGAAGGCTGTCGTCGGTTGTGGATTCTTCATAGTAATAATCGGTGCTTTCATCAAGTGTAACGGTAGAATCTGCAACTGTTGTTTCAGCTTCGGTTTCCGGCTGATTTCTGAGTAATGCAACCCCTGCACCGGCACCGCCGATAATAACTACTGCAGCGATTATCAGAATAAGAATTTTTTTGTTCATATCAAATCTCCTCTGTATTTATCTTACCTTATGCCAAACAAAGATTACATCTTTGCCGTATTGCTTAACTGTGTCACTTGCCGTCGGGTCAAATGTGGATACTTTCTTAAATCCGTTGCTTACCATTGCATTTACGCAAAGAGTAGCTTGCTCCTGAGTCTTAAAAGTGATTCTGCTGAGGATCTTAAGACTGTTGGAGTCGTTTTTATCTTTAAGCTGACCGTCAACATAGCCTGTTTCCCACCAGTGAAGAGCATATTTTCTTGTAAGCTGTGCCTTGTATACGCCGTTATCGTCTTCATCCCAAAGAACTGTCATTTCCATGTTGAGCCAGTCATCTTCGCTTGCACAGTTATAATGGCCTATTGCTGAGGTCTTATTTTGATTTCTTGTATATAAGCCAACTTCGCCGCCGACTGTTCCTATATCGCCGGAAATATATTGGCCTTTCCAAAGCTGGAGCATATATGATTTTGAATCATAGTCAAATTTAATTCTTGTGGTTTCAATGCTGAAATCTATAAGCTTTGCACCGGCATCATAAAGAACATTATAACCGAAGTTCTTTTGCATATTGTTGGGGTTTGTATCATCGTTATAAATAAACTCTTTCGGGCCGATAACGTCATAGCCTAAGCTGTAAAGGCCTGAAAAATACATATCCTTGGGAAGTTCGGATGAAGCTACTGTGGTGTCAACTTTCGCCGCACTGCCTTTTTTAGCGTCTTCGATTACAGGCACTGTTGCATCTTCTTCAACCACAACTTTTGCTGTGCTGCCGTTTGCGGCGGTAACAGTTTGCTTGACAGTGGTCAATGTGGTTGTGATTTTTTTCTGAACAGTGGTAATTACATCTGTTGATGTGGGAGCCGTTGTGCTCTCGGTGTAGTTGTAATTATTGTAATTGTAGGCTGTGGTTGATTCCTCAGCCGTTACGGTGCCGTAATTAAGTGTGTTTTCGTAGCCTACTTGATTTGTTTCCTGCGTAGTAGAGCTGTTTTTTACTTTGATGCCAAGCACTGCAACAATGGCAATGAGGCATACAGCAACAGCAGAAGTTACTATTGCGGGCACATTTACGCCTTTTTTCATAGACATCTTTCCTTTCCATATATGAAATAATTTTTTGTGAATTATCTGCTCTGTAAAGAGCAGAGGAGTGGTGGAGATGGCGGTAATCGAAACCGCGTCCGAAAAACCTCTGCAGAGACTTTCTACGAGTGTATTTCACCTTTTAACGTTCCCTCTGTCCCACGCCGATGAACGAGCTTGGGATTTCAGTAGGCGAATTATTCATGACAAGCTATTCGCCATTACCTGTTCACGTTCACTGCTAATCGACGCCTTTTATGCGGCCGCAGTATTCCGCACAAAGACGGCTGCTTAGTTAAGCAGCAAGAGCAACTGTATTGTTGTCGTTTAATTTTGAAAATTGCGGATTTTATAGCGGTCCCGCACCGCTACTCGCTTATCTAAGCTCGGATTCCCCGTCGAAATCCTTTCATCCCCATGTATTTTAATGATTACGCATGGAGCGTTCAATATTGCGCTGGGCTTCTTTTTTTGCAGCAACCTCGCGCTTGTCATAGAGCTTTTTACCTTTGCATAAGCCTATTTCAAGCTTTGCTCTGCCGTTTTTGAAATATAAACTCAAAGGAATAATCGTAAGACCGTCTTGCTTAACTTTTGCAAAAAGTTGGCGAATTTCTTTTTTGTGAAGAAGTAGCCTTTTAACTCTGAGTGGGTCACGGTTAAAAATATTTCCCTGCTCATAAGGGCTTATATGCATACCGTTTACAAACATTTCGCCATCTTTTATAGAGCACCAAGAATCCTTAAGATTAACTTTGCCTTGCCTTACGGATTTAACTTCCGTTCCGAATAGCTCAATACCGGCCTCTATTTTTTCAAGTATGAAATACTCATGATATGCTTTTTTGTTTTGAGCAACAGGCTTTATACCTTCGCTTTTATTCATAAAATATCCTTTCTTTCACACTCTCTCACAAATAAGTAACTGTAAAACGTAAAAATGTTGCACTTAAAAATAATATATTAATATTTTTTACCCTGTTTAGAAGAATAATCTCTCTTTTTTGCGTAAAAATCTCTTTTAGATTTCTTTTTTTCGGCTTCTTTCTTTTCTGCTATTGCCCTTTTGGCTTTAACATTTGAAAGAGGTTTTGATTTTTTGGGAGTTTTTGCCTTTTTCTTTTCTTTTCCCAAGTCCGGATTTTGCTTATAAAGCACAATAACTCCGCCTATTACCTGGATTACTTCACTGTCTGTTGCCTCAGAGAGCTTGTTTGCAAATTCTCTGGGAGATTCCGGTGCGGAGTCAAGTAAAACTTTAATTTTTATAAGCTCTTTTGTTCTGAATGAATCGAGAGTTTGTTTAATGAGGCTTTCGGACATTCCACCCTTGCCAATTTGAAACTCCGGTTCAAGAGTGTTTGCCTGTGCTCTGAATGCTGCTCTTTCTTTTCCTGTCATTTATTTATCTCCAATTTTTCGGCAAGTTCACGCAAAGCCTTGCCTCTGTGACTGATTTTATCTTTTTCTTCTGCTGTCAGCTGAGCCATTGTCTTTTTATATCCGTATTCTTCCGGCAAAAAGACAGGATCATAACCGAATCCGCCGTCACCGATAGGTTCATATCCTATTCTTCCACGGCATTCGCCTCTGATTTCCATCTTTTCTCCGTTTGGATAAACGAGACAAACCACGCTCACGTAGGCTGCACCTCTTTGCTCATCGGGTACACCTTCAAGATTTTTAAGAACAAGGGCGGTATTTGCATCATCATTTCCATGACCGCCGGAATATCTTGCAGAGTAAACTCCGGGAGCACCGTCAAGATAATCAACGGCTAAGCCGCTGTCATCTGCAATGCAGGGAAGTCCGCTTTCTTTGCAGCCGCTTTCGGCTTTTAAAAGAGCATTTTCTTCAAATGTTGTTCCTGTTTCTTCAATATCAGTAAGCTCAATTCCAAGTTCTTCAGCAAGGTGAACTTTTATACCCAAGGGCTCAAGAATTCTGCAAAGCTCATCTCTCTTTTTTAAATTGTGAGTTGCTACTATATAATCCATACTGTTATTCATCTTTTTCCTTTGCTTCAAAAAGGCTTTCGGCAAAATCTTCCGGTATGAAAGGCCTCATATCATCAATGCCTTCACCTACACCGATAAATTTAACCGGCACCTTTAAATCATTTTTAATTGCAAGCACAACGCCACCCTTTGCAGTGCCGTCGAGTTTAGTGAGAATTATGCCTGTGATTTCCGCACATTCAAGAAACTCTTTAGCTTGATTTACTGCATTTTGACCGGTTGTTGCGTCAAGCACAAGTAATATTTCTCTGTCTGCATAAGGAAGCTGTCTATCCATAACACGATAGATTTTATTAAGCTCATCCATAAGATATTTTTTGTTGTGAAGTCTGCCGGCAGTGTCGCAGATAATAATATCTGCGTTTCTTGCTTTACCTGCTTCTATGGTGTCGTAAACAACTGCTGCAGGGTCGGCCCCTTCTTTATGCTTAACAATATCCACGCCTGCTCTGTCAGCCCAAATTTGAAGTTGATCAATGGCAGCGGCTCTGAAAGTATCCGCAGCACCGAGGATTACCTTTTTGCCTTCGCTCTTAAACATTGCGGCAAGCTTTCCGATTGATGTGGTTTTACCAACTCCGTTTACACCTATAACAAGTATAACGGATGGGACGGTAATCATATCAACTTCCTGACCACCGGAAAGTATATCCGTTACAATATTTTGAATTTCTTTTTTAACATCGCTTGTTTTGTGCAAATTTTTCTTAAAAACGATATCTCTGAGCCTTGAAACTATTTCTTCGGCGGTAGTAACGCCTACATCTGCCATTATGAGTATTTCTTCAAGGTCATCGTAAAATTCGTCATCTATTTCATTTTTTCCGTAAAGAGCTGAGTTTATTGCGCCGGACATACTGTCTCTGGTTTTTTTCAGTCCTTTGTTAAGTTTGTTAAAAAATCCCATTACTGCTCCTTGGCGTTCTTAATTATGTTATCAATTGTCCTTCTGAGGCTTGAATCCCTTTCAGCCATTTCGGCAACCTTTTCAATAGCATAGTGAATTGCCGTTCTGTCACGTCCGCCCAAATACTCACTGATTTCCTGCTGAGTAAGGTCTGTGCACTCTCTTATGCAATAAACGGCAACTTGCCTTGCTTTTGCGGTTTTTGCATCCTTTTTCTTTGATATAATATCATCTTGAGGCACGCTGAAAGTTCTTGCCGTTTCTGCAATAAGCTTGTTTACAAGTTCTTCTGTGGGCAAGCCTTGGCTTGCAATATCTTTAATGGCAGATTGAGCCATTGCTATTGTTATGGGAGAGCCCTCAAGATTTGTAAGAGCATGAATTTTCTTCACTGTGCCTTCAAGCTGTCTAATGTTTGTTTTAACTTTTTCGGCAATGAATTCCACAACATCACGGGGCATTTCAAGGCCGAGAGCATCTGCCTTACGCTGAACTATTGCAACTCTCGTTTCAAAATCAGGCGGCTGAATATCCGCAATAAGTCCTTGTTCAAATCTTGTACGCAGCCTTTCTGCAAGGCCTGTAATATCTTTGGGCATTGAATCGGATACAAGCACAATTTGCTTGCCTTCTGCCGAAAGTGCGTTAAATGTATGGAAAAATTCTTCTTGCGTCTGCTCTTTTCCGGCTATAAACTGAATATCATCAACAAGCAATACATCACAATTTCTGTATTTATCGTGTATGCTTGTCATATCGTTTCTTCGAATACCTTCAACAATAACATTAACGAAATCTTCACCGCGTGTAAGTATAATATTGTAATTTGGATTTCTTTTAAGCATTGCATTTTTAATTGCGCAAAGAAGATGAGTTTTGCCGAGGCCGGATGATCCGTAAATAAAAAGCGGGCTGTATTTAAAAGCAGGCTCATCCGCAACGGCTTTTGCAGCATTAAAAGCAAATCTGTTAGAAGGACCCACAACGAATGTTTCAAAAGTATTGCTTTCACTTTCGGATAAGCCTTGGTCGATGTTTGTTGTTGCCGCATTATTTGAAGGCTTAGGCTGAGTTACAAATACGATTTCCGGTTCAAATCCCAAAACATTTTTAAACGCTTCCCTTAGGTTGTCGCCAAATTGTTTTTCAATTGTGGTTTTTTTGAAATCGCTGACGGAAAGCTCAACTTTTGCACCGTCAAAGCTAATGATTTCAATAGGCTCAAACCAGATGTTATAAATAACATCATTTAACGAATGTTTTAGTTCTTCGCAAACCAAACTCCACATTTCATTTAAGGATTCCATTATAAATCTCCTCGCATCTAATGCTGTAAAATTCCAAAATCAAAGTAATTACAATTTACCGAGGGCAACATATGCCATTGTATAATATTCTAAAGAAATATATCACATATAGGGGCTGTTTTCAAGTAAAAAATGAATTATTTTAGTTTCTATAAAAAATTATTGACTTTTTATATACTTTCGTATTATAATTGGTACTCCGAGGGATATGGGTGATTTATGCCCATTTTTCTCACAATTTTGTAAATTAGGCATAGGCCAATGGGTAAAATGCCGTGCTTGATTCTATAACTCAACAGTGAACGGAGGTACATTTCAATGAAAAGAACTTATCAGCCAAAAAAGCGTCATCGCAAGATGGAACACGGTTTCCGCAAAAGAATGTCAGACAGAAACGGTCGTAAGGTTCTCGCTCGTCGCAGAGCAAAGGGCAGAAAGCAGCTTAGCTACTAATAAGGCAACTATCAATGTCTGAAAAAGTAACCTTAAAGCAAAATACTGATTTTCATCGTGCCTACGGTAGAGGCAAATCTTGCGCTTCTCCCGTTTTGGTGACTTATGTTGTTCGTAACAGATGTCAGTGCTGCCGTGTAGGTATTACCACATCTAAAAAAATCGGCAACGCAGTAGAGAGAAACAGATGCCGCCGTATTATACGGGCGGCTTTCTCTGCTATGAAGAATGAATGCAAAGACGGATATGATATAGTATTTGTTGCAAGGTTCAAAACAAAACAGGTTAAAACTCAAGATATTGCTCTGGCAATGAGAGAACATCTCGAAAATTTAGGTGTCATCAAAAGGTGTGAGGGAGCACAATCAGAATGAAAAAACTTCTTATTGGGTTTGTCAGATTTTACAGAAAACATATCTCTCCCCATTTACCGCCTATGTGCAGGTATTACCCAACCTGTTCACAATATGCCATTGAAGCTATTGAAATACACGGTGCTCTCAAAGGCACAATTCTCACAATACTTCGGTTATTAAGATGTAATGTTCTCTTCCCCGGAGGCTATGATCCGGTGCCTCCAAAGAAAAAGAAACACTCGGAGGAAAAATAATGTACGAAATGTTAGGTAAGCCTTTTGGCTGGTTACTTTTCGGCTTTTTTAAGCTCGGTATTACCAACTATGCTCTCCTGATTGTCATTATCACCTTAATTGTTAGATTGATTATGATTCCAACCTCAATCAATCAGCAAAAGGGTATGGCAAAAACTCAGCGTATGCAGTCCAAAATCCGTAAGATTCAGGAAAAGTACGCAGGTGACCAAAGAAAAATTCAGGAAGAAACACAGGCTTTATATCAAAGAGAAGGTTATAACCCTATGAATGCAGGCTGCTTGCCTATGGCTATTCAGTTTATTTTGCTGTTTGGTCTTATCGGTGTTATATATTACCCTCTTTCAAACTTCCTTCATATTGATGAAACTTACATAACTGCGCTTACGGAAGCAGTACAAGCTCTCGGATATTCGGCGCCTTCAAATAATACAAGGCTTTATGAGCTTATTGTTATTGAGCATATTTCCGAATTAAAGGAAATATTTGTTGCAGGTGTGGCTCACATGGGCACGGGCGAAAATCCTGTTGACGTTTATGAGCTTATTAAAGACATTCCTCTTCAAACATTTGAACTTATTGAAAGTGTTGGCTTTAAAGCCTTTGGCATTTCTCTTGGCACAACTCCATCAGAAAGTCCGTTCCCAAGCCTTATTTGGCTTATTCCCATTCTTTCAACAGTTTCAACTATCGGATCAAGTGTTTATTCTACAGTTAAGCAAAAACAGTCCGGCACAACCAATCCTCAGGCTGCAAAGTCTATGGGCTGTATGACTGTATTTATGGCAGCATTTTCACTTTATTTTGTTATTCGCTTCCCTGCAGGTATCGGTATTTACTGGATTACATCCAGTGTACTCGGCCTCATTTCAAGCATAGTTATCGGCCATTTATACAGCCCCAAAAAGATGCTCGCAAGAGATATGATTGATGAAACGGTTGAACGCCGTTCAAGAGAAAAGAGCATCATTATAGCAACAGAAAACAAAGAACAAAAGTAATTCAGGTGGTGAATTTCTTGATTAAAGAAGCAATACGCACCGGTAATACGGTTGATGAAGCAAAGGAAGCTGCACTTAAAGAGCTTAACGCTCCCGAAGGCGCAGAGCCCGAATTTGAAGTGCTTGAAATGCCTAAGAAAAAGACTCTCGGTATTTTCGGAGGTTCTCTTGCAAAAGTGAGAGCTTTCTATGAATTTGAAGAAGATAAATTTGTAAAGGTTAAAGATTATCTTAATGTTATTCTTTCAAACCTCGGCATTGAAAATGCCGATATAGCAGTTAATGAAGATGGCGAAGATTTACGCATTAACATCAGCTGTGGCGATGATTACGGCTCGGTAATCGGCAGAAGAGGTGAAACTCTTGATGCAATTCAATACCTTGTTCGTCTTGTAGTAAACAGAGATTTTGATAATTACAAGCACGTTTCGATCAATGTAGGTAATTACAGAGAAAAGAGAGAGGCTACTCTCAAAGCTCTTGCTCAAAAGAACGCTTCAAAGGTTAGAAAGTACGGCAGAAATGTTGTGCTTGAGCCAATGAATCCTTATGAACGCCGCATTATTCACACCGCTATTCAGGAAATTGAAGGCGTTACATCTCATTCAGTGGGCAGCGATGATGACCGTAAGGTTGTTATTACTCTTGAAGAAGGTGTTAAACCTCTTAACGGTGGAAACGGCGGATATAACAACAGAAGTCATGGCGGTTACAATAACAGAAACCGTGGTGGCAGAGGTTATAATCACAATAGCTCATCTGTTTCAGCTCCCACAAGAGAGCCAAGAAGCGATTCAGCCGGTTCACTCTATGGTAAAATAGAAGTTAACAAAGACTGATTTCCGTCTTTTCAATTGTAAACTAAAAACCGCAGCTAAATTGTTATGCTGCGGTTTTTTTGCGTAAAATTTAGTTTTTATTGTATTAAATGATAGCTGCTAAAGACAAACTATTGCTTACAAAAAAAGCAATCAGCGCCGGTATAATGCCGGCAATTTCTTTACAGCAAAAATTATCGGCGTGAATAAATCACGCCGACTCTTTAAAAAATTAATTTTATCAGTTAGCAGCTGCCTTAAGCTCCCTTTCAAGCCAAATGGAGCCAACTTCAAGAGCACTTGAAAGGCCGATTCTTTCAGCTTGTTTAACAACTTTGTCTTTTAATCTTGTAATAGTAGGATCTGTTTTTACAAGCTGAACACTCACTTTGTCGGCAATCTGCTCGCCGTTAACCTCTTTTGTGCTTGCCACTTTAAGGATAGCAACAAAGGGCTGGTCCATATATCCGTAGTAAATAAAGCTGCCGCTTCTGACAAGGGGTTTACCCTTATACATCAAAAAATTCTCTGCCATTATATATTCTCCTGTTATTATTTTATGCCCAAATATGTTTTTACCATAGCCTGAAGAAGCTCATCTCTGTCGAGCTTTCTGACAAGGCTTCTTGCGTTATTATGCGTGGTAATATATGTGGGGTCCTCTGAAAGAATGTAGCCGACAATTTGACTGATTGAATTATAGCCCTTTTCGTTAAGTGCTTCATAAACAGTAAGAAGAGTGCGTTTCATCTCTGCTTCATTTTCGTCTTTAATTGAAAATTTAATGGTCTTATCTGTCATATTGCCACCTCCAAACTGACATTTCCTTGTTTAAATTATAACCCTAAATGGAAAATATTACAATAGTTTTTATAAAAATTAAGAGAATCTTAACTTTTAAGCCTTAAGGACAACGCCGATTTCTGAAAGATTAGCAAGAATTTTATCAATATTTTTCTGTACTTCTTCCATTTCAAGAGTCCTATCCATAGCAACAAAATTGAATCTGATTGTTATGCTCTTTACTCCGAGGCGTTCAAATGTATCAATAACCTTATAGCTTTCAAGCTCTGCAATATTCTCTTTAATCCAGCACTTTTCAAGATCTGAGAATTTAGTATCAGCACCCAAAACAACGGAAAGGTCATAATAAATCGGCTGCATATCGCTGCTTTCCTTAAACTGAATGGCATTAGCTTGAATTTCATTAAAATCATTCATATCAAATTCAACGCAAACCACAGCAGCGGTTTTGTCAAATTTTATTCTTACAGAAGGATAGAGGGTGTTGACTGAGCCAAATGTCTTACCCTCTGCACTGATCTCAGCTGTATTTTTAGGATGTTGCCAATTATGAACAGGTGTAATTTTTTTATAGCAAGCCTTAGCCTGTTTAATCTCGGCAACAATAGTATTAACAACTTCAAGAGCTTTGAAATAAAGGGATTTTTCATCACCGCTCTTGTCATAAAGAACAATGCCTAAGTGCTTTCTTTCATTGCAGGTGCCATCTTCCTTAGTTCCGTCAACCACTCTGCCTATTTCAAACAAACCATAATAGTCAGCAAAGGTTTTATTTTCACTTGCAATTGAAATAAGTGTAGGAAGCATGGAATTGCGAAGAACGCCGTTTTCGGAGTTTTCGATATTGAGAACCTTAACATTATCTTCAACATCCATACCCAGCTTTTTGAATTTCCTGCCATCGCACCAAATATATGAGTTAACCTCATGGAAAGAAAACTTCTTAACAAGAATATCTTTAATTTCTTCGTCCTCGGATTTACTGTAATCTACGGGAACAGGTTTAAGAGGACTTCTTGTGGTGGTAATTTTGAAGTTATCATAGCCGTAAATACGGGTGATTTCTTCAATTATATCAGCTTTAATTGTAACATCCTTGGTTGCTCTCCATGACGGAACATCAACTTTGAAAACACCATTATTATAATCTACCTTAAAGCCGAGAGTGGTAAGAGTTTTTATAATTCTTTCGTCTGAAATTTCGATACCAGTGTATTTATCAACGTAAGGCTTATCGAATTCAAGAGAAATATGAGGATATTTCTTAACATATTTATCCGTAATTTTTGATGCAACCTTTGCGCCCTTATCTATACTCATAACAAGCTGTGCAAATCTGCCCACTGCATCCATGGTAAGCTCTGGATCAAGCATTTTTTCATATCTTGCACTTGCATCTGTTCTGTGACCGAGCCTTGAAGAAGATTTACGAACACTTACACCGTCAAAGCAAGCAGATTCAAAAACTACAGAACCTGTATCCTCAATAATTTCACTGTCAAGGCCACCCATAATACCCGCAATAGCAACAGGAGTGTCGTTATTGTAAATCATAAGGGTATCTTCATCAATTGTTCTCTCAACCTCGTCAAGAGTTGTAAATTGCATCTTTTCTTTTGGCGTTGTAACTCTGATATGGTCAATCATATTGGCGTTAAATGCGTGAGTAGGCTGGCCAACTTCAAGCATAATATAATTAGTAACATCAGCAAGAAGATTTATGCCTCTCATGCCGCAGTAATAAAGACGAATTTGCATCCACATTGGGCTTTCGTTAACTGTGATATTATCCATTTTGAAAGAGGTATATCTGTAAACAAGATCTTCTCTGTCAATGGTAACAGGTACTTCATAATCGCCGTCATAAGAAAGGTCACCCATTTTCATAGGTTTAAGTTCTCTGCCGGTAAGTGCAGCAAATTCCCTTGCGATGCCGTAATGGCCCCAAAGGTCAGGGCGATTGGTAAGAGATTTATTATCAACCTCAAAAATCACATCCTCAATGGGATAAACATCTTTAATATCAGTTCCGCAGGGAACATCCTCTTTAATCTCCATAATACCGGAATGGTCATCACTTATGCCGAGTTCTTTGGCAGAGCAACACATGCCTTCGGATTCATAGCCGGCAATTTTAGTAACGGAAATTTCGCCGCCTGGGACTCTGCCCGGAGCAACTGCAAGAGCTACTTTCATCCCCTCTCTTACATTGGGAGCGCCACAAACTATATTACAAATTTTGGAACCCGCATCAACTTTGAGAAGATGAAGCTTTTTGGAATCCGGATGATTTTCAACTGAAAGGATTTTACCGACAACAACGTTTTCAATGTCACTGCCTTTATAATAAATTTCTTCAACTTCGGCAGTGGCAAGAGTAAAATTATTTATAAGCTTTTTTATGTCAAGGCCACTAAGGTCCACATAATCTTTAATCCAATTTATTGAAACAAACATCTATTATGCCTCCTTAGAATCTTTTTCAGGTCTTGTAAAAGACTTATCCGTAAACTGTGAAAGTTCCTTAAGATTGCCGCTGTTGAAAAGACGAATATCCTTTACACCGTAGGTCATCATAGCAAGACGAGTCATGCCAAGGCCGAAAGCAAAACCGGTGTATTCTTCAGGATCAATTCCGGCTGCAATAAGAACATTTGGATGAATCATACCACAGGGGCAAAGTTCGAGCCAACCACTGTCTTTACATGAAGGGCAACCTTTACCACCACAAATTTCGCACTGAATATCAAGCTCAAAACCAGGCTCAACAAATGGGAAGAAACCGGGGCGAAGCCTTACGGTTACATCTCTTTGAAAGACCTCGGAAAGCATTGTTTTCATGAAATAAATAAGGTTTGAAATAGAGATATCCTTATCTACCATAATTCCTTCCATTTGGAAGAAGGTGTTTTCATGGCAGGCATCAATTTTTTCATTTCTGAAGCATCTGCCGGGGAATATAGCTCTAATGGGGTTGCCGTTTTCAAGATTGCTCTTATATTTTCTGAGAATGGTATTTTGAGCGGCAGAAGTATGAGTTTTAAGAAGCTGATTTGAAGAAAGATAATAAGTATCCTGCATATCTCTTGCCGGATGGTATTTGGGAATATTAAGCGCTTCAAAGCAGTTATAATCATCTGTTATTTCCGAGTAATCCTCTACTGTAAAGCCCATGGAAAGAAAAATATTTTCTACCTCTCTGCGAACAAGAGTAATAGGATGATAAGAACCGAGATCAACGGAAATAGGCATAGACTCATCATAAGATTCTGTTGCATCAATGAGCTTTTGCTCCTCTATCTTTTTGATTTCTTCAATTTTTTCTGCAATGGAGTTTTCGATATATTGCTTTACTTCGTTAATCTTTTGACCGGCTTCTTTCTTATGCTCATTGGGAACATTCCTAAGTTCTTGCATAAGGCCTGAAACAAATCCTTTTTTGCCAAGAAATTCAATTCTGAGCTGTTCAACATCTGTTGAGGCTTTAACCTGCTCTGCTTTTTCTGCAAAGAGTTTTCTCAGCTCTTCGGGTTTTTCAAACATAGTTAAACAATCCTTTCAAAAATAATAAATCCCCCATCACCTTACGGTAATGAGGGGCGAATAATATCCGCGGTACCACCCTGCGTTTCCGACAAAAGTCGGACACTTTAATAAGTTATAACGGAACCACCGTCAGCAACTACTGTTACTTCACTGCTGCCGCTCGCGGATGAACTTCAATAAAGCGCTGTATTGCTCGCTCTCAGCCGGTGACGAACATTCTCTGAAATACAGCCGAAATACCTACTCTTCCGGTCACTGCGTTATATTACAATAAAAGGCAGGGAGAACCCTGCCGATTACTTTGCCAAAAGGCAAACGGGCTCTGCAACCGATATATTGCAGATGCTTATGCTTCCTTAACTACAACCTGCTTGCCGTTGTAATAACCGCATTCAGGGCAGAGTCTGTGGCTTCTTTTGTAAGCGCCGCAATTTGAGCATTTCTCAAGCTGGGGAGCATTCATCTTCCATACATTTGAGCGTCTCTTATCTCTTCTTGCCTTGGAAACTCTTCTCTTAGGTACTGCCATGTGAAAAGCACCTCCTTAATATGTGCTTATTATTAATTATCAAGAAGCTGCTGTAATGCGGCTAACCTTGGGTCAACCTCTTTTTTGCAGCTGCATTTCCCTTCGTTAAGATTAACACCACAGCCGGGGCAAATGCCCTTGCAGTCCTCTTTACAAAGGAATTTTACGGGTAAATTAAGAAAAATATCATCTGTTACAAGCTCATCAAGATTAAAATTCATATCATCAATAAGAATCAAATCATCATTATCTTCATTTTCAAGGCTTGAAACAAGTGTGTGATTGATATTTAAATCAAAAGGATACTTAAAGGCCTTTGCACACCTATCACAGCTAATATCAAGCGTACAATCAACATCGGCTTGCATTTCAACAATGCCCGCTCTATTGAATATGCTGCCTTTAACCGTTACAGGTGAGGTGAACGGATAAGCTCCATTAAGTTCTTCACCGGACAAATCAATCTCATAATTAAACTCAAGAGACTTGCCCTCAATATTAAAAATTGGTTTTAAATCTAATATCATAATTAAATACCAAAAATCACGCGTGTAATATTATATAATTAAAAGCCGATTTTGTCAATATAAATTTATTCAAAATCAGATTTTTTCGCAGTAATCAAAAATTCTTGCAGGAAGCTCTGATTCGTCTGCAGAAATTGTAAATGTGAAATCCTGCTCTGCAATTTTGCTAAGTTCAGATACTTTCTTAAGGAAATCAGCAAGCTGCTCAAGATCTTTGCCACCAATTTTGATTGTAGCATCAACAAGTATATCTGTTATATCATGGTCACCTGCAACAATACCGCTGAGGAAACCATAAAAGGCCTCGTAACCGGAAACTTTAAAATGGTCGGTTTCAACAAGCCTTGCACGATAGTTTACATCGTAGGTAAGAAGTCTTTCCTTCTCTACACAAACAACATTGCCATTTGATTTTTCAACAGCGCTGTTTACAAGACCGATGAGTTTTTTTGTTTTGCCTGAGCCTTTGTTGCCAATAATAAGATTAACCATGTTTATTCCTCCAAATATATATAAATTTTCTGATGTTCTGTGTTATTTGAGCCTTGCTTCAAGCTCATCCTTGGCAGCCTCATAGCCGGGCTTACCGAGAAGTGCAAACATATTCTTTTTGTAGCTTTCAACACCCGGCTGATCAAAGGGATTTATGCCGAGAATGTATCCACTGATGCCACAAGCAAGCTCAAAGAAATAAATAAGCTCGCCAAGATTAAATTCGTCTTGCTTTTCAATCTCAACAAGGATGTTGGGAACCTCGCCGTCTGTGTGGGCAAGCATTGTGCCTTTAAGAGCCTTGCTGTTTACATAGTGCATTGTTTTGCCGGCAAGGAAATTAAGGCCGTCACCGTTTGCTTCATCAAAGGGAACTTCAACATCATTGATTGGGTTTTCAACCCAAAGCACAGTTTCGAACATAAGCCTTTCGCCCTGTTGAATATACTGGCCGAGAGAATGTAGGTCTGTGGAGAAAATTGCGGATGAGGGATAAAGGCCTTTTCCGTCTTTGCCTTCGCTTTCACCGAATAATTGCTTAAACCACTCATTCCAAAGGGTAAGTGAAGGCTCATAAGAAATCATCATTTCTATAGATTTGCCTTCTCTGTATAAAATATTTCTGAGTGCTGCATACTTATAGCAGTCATTCTTTGAAATATCCGTATCAGTATATTTTTCTCTTGCTACAGCTGCGCCTTGCATAAGCTTATCAATATCAATACCTGCAACTGCAATGGGAAGAAGACCTACTGCGGTAAGGACAGAATATCTGCCGCCTACATCATCGGGAACAACAAAAGTTTTATAACCTTCTTCATCTGCGAGAGCTTTAAGAGCGCCTTTTTTCTTATCTGTTGTTACGTAAATCCTGCTCTTTGCTTCTTCTTTGCCATACTTATCTTCAATAATCTTTTTGAAAATACGGAAAGCAACAGCTGTTTCTGTGGTAGTGCCTGACTTTGAAATAACATTGATTGAAAAATCTCTGCCATCTATAAGCTTAATAAGTTCTGATATAGCGGAGGAGCTGAGAGTGTTGCCTCCAAAATAAATATCGGGTGTATCTTTTTTTACAAGATTGTAATTATTTGATTTAATGAACTCAATAACCGCTCTTGCGCCGAGATAAGAGCCACCAATGCCAAGGACTACGAGGACTTCCGAATCTTTTTTGATTTTTTCGGCAGAAGCCTTAATTTCGCTGAATTCGGCTTTATCGTAATTAACAGGTAAATCTAACCAGCCGAGATAATCACTGCCTGCACCTGTGCCTTCGCGAAGAGTTTTGTGTGCTGCAGTAACCTCTGACTGCATTGCAAGAAGCTTGCTTTCCTCTGCATACTTACCTGCATAATTGAAATTAACTTTAATGGGCATAAACTATACATCTCCAGGGTAAAAAATTATACAGTTTATTTTACCTGATAACCGTGGATTTTGCAAGTTTTTTTATAATAATTTATAATATTTTCACAAAATTACTCTTCAAAGGCTTTTCGGAAAGGGTTTTCCAGAATGAACCGGCATAAATTTCAATATAATATTCACCACTGTCAAGATTTTCAAATTCCAATTCAAGATATTTCGGCATATTGTAAAAATAGTAATCGCTCCAAAGATTTTTTTCTGCGGCAACGGTACCATCTTTTCGCTTTACATAAACATTATAGTCATTTACATAATCGGATTTAACATAAGCCTGTGAAAATTTAACATGAAGTGAATTATTATCTGTAACTGAAACATAAATTTCCGATTTATCGTCAAACCATGGAGCTTCCGTGGTTTTATATCTTTCATCTGTATAAATGAATGACTGGGGATTCCATGGCTCATCTATTTTCCAAACATAAGGGAAGAAATTATCGGTAATAAGGTCATAAGGATATGTTCTTACTCTGCCCTCTTTATCTGCTTCAACCAAAAGCATTTGAGCAGCTTTATCATTATTTGGGAAGCAAGTGCCGTAATATTTATCGAATTCATCACTTTCAAAATAGCTTAAAGAGCCTGTTCCAAGGCAAGTAAAATGTTTTTGATGTATTGACCTAGGGTCGTTAATAGGAGCATGAGAATGGCCTGAAAAATCGATAATTTGAGGATAATTGCAAAGAATATCATAAAGCTCATCCTCACCCCATGCTATACTGCCATAAACGGTATTGGTAACATGAGGATGTTGAAAGAAAAATATAGGCCTTGTATGGCTGTCAGATGCAGCTTTTTTAAGCGCTTCGGCTGCAAATTTTCTTTGAGGCTCATCAAAATGGCATCCTCTTGTGCAGCCTACGGAAATAAAATGAAAACCGTTTATGACCCTGTGGGTGTTTGGAGCTATATTGAAAATTTCTCTTAATCTTTTTGTTGCATTTTCTTCACCATCATAAAAAAACTCATGGGAAGCAAGAGAAACATTCCAAACTGTCCCCTCTTTTACATTCTTATCAAGGGTATCTTTAAAAGCTTGCATTTGAGTGGGACTGCCACTGTTTGCAAAATCTCCCACAACATAAATCGCATCAAGGGCACTATATTGCTGAGCTTCACTTAGCTCGTAGGCTTTTTGAATTGCATGAACCATACGTTCTCTTTCAACACTATTTTCATCCTTATAGTGAACATCGCTGCAAACCATAAATCTTAAAATCGGATTAAAATCTTTATCAATCATATCTATTCTCCGTTTATTTTCTTGATAAAATTATACCAATACCGTAAATTTATTTCAAGTAATACTATTGATAAATATATAAATATTTTATATAATTCTACAGGTGATGAAAATGTATAGAACAAATGTATCAAATACAAGTGATTTTGTGATTTTTGAAATAATAGATGAAAGCTTAAATAAAATAGATTCTGTTGTAATCAATAAGTACACTCCAGACAACGTTTTACACTTTTATCGCAGTGTAGATGATTATATTGAAGAATATGAATCAAAAATGCTTGAATTGATAAATCAATATGAGGGCAAAATTGATTATGATAATGCAATGGAAAACAGAAGCTCAGCCGAATTTATACTATACAAATCGGTAAAAGGTCTATAGAAAATAAGCACCCCGAAAATACGGGGTGCAATTTTTTATTTTTTTGCAAAGACAAAGTCAGAGGAAAGTTTTGTCTTAGCTTGTTTAATAACCGTGCGAGCAACACCTTGAACAATAAGTTTATCAACGGCAATGTATTCGCCCGGGTAAACAGCTTCATTCATATATTCAAGTATAGCTTTGCCATTGTGAACGCCCGTGTAACATTTAAGGGTGTTTTCATTTTCACCGTTCATAGCAACAACAATATCCCCTACTTTACAATTAGGAGTTTTTTCAATTACAACATAATCACCATCGTCAATTCCGGCATCCACCATAGAATCGCCACTTGCAATTAAAATATAAAAATCCCCGTGGCCGAAAATAGACTCCGGCAATCTGACATACTCTTTAACTTCTTCTTCCTCTTCTTCAGGGTTACCGCAATTTATATTGCCAACAACCGGAGCGGAAAAATAATTCATACAGCAGTGAGTGAATTGATAAGTGACAATATCTTTGCCATTATATTCAACCATTCCCTCCTCATCCATTTCAACCAAATAATTATGGACTGTGGATTTACTGATGCCAAGCTCTGCTGAAATTTCTCTAACAGAGGGAGAATAGCCCCTTAGGCGAAAATATTTATTTGCATACTTAACAATCTTTTTCTTTAATTCATAAGATGAATCTACCATTATTACACCACCCTTGCAATAATTGGACGCATTGTCCATCCGATTGAATTATAGCACCGTCACATAAAAAATGCAAGTGTTTTTTCGAACACTTGCAAAAAATTATTTCAAGGGATTTTCACTAAACCCTATCAGCACTCATACGCCATATAGTAGTGGTGTACGTTTTCTTTCTTAAAATAATCGTGCTTTATTATTTTAAATCCTAATTTTTCGTAGAATTTCACATTATTTTCATCTTGTGCTTCAAGGCCGAATTTATAACCGAGAGGAGATAAATCTTTAATTCCCTGCATAATGAGCTTGGTAGCTATTCCCTGCCCTTGATATTCAGGTGCAACAAAAACAGGAGAAATAATCCAAGTGTTTTCGTCAAATACTTTAACATCAAGATGGCTGTATGCTTTAAGAGTTCGTAAAGTATTCGGCCAAAACCAATAAAGATAAAGCCAATCGGGACATTTTAAAAAATCCAAAACACCATATTCGTTATGGGCTTTTCTCCAAACGCAAATGCCGCGATTTTCCTCGTCGATGTAAATATAATCTTCTCCGTTGGATGTATTCAAGCGTTCCATCATAAAATGGTAAACAAATTTTATGCGCCTTTCGGGATTTTTTGTAGCATAAGAATGAACAGGGTCATTCACGTAAGCACGGCCTGCCATTTTTGCAAAGTTTCTTATTTCTTCGGTAGAAATTTTCTCACCGGGTTTAATTACTCTCATAGATTTTTCCTTTGGTTTGGTTTTGTTGATTATACCATATATTTTTCAATTCATAAAGGGGTTTTATAAAAAAGACTGCCGCTTGTGCAACAGTCTCAATTAATTTAAATTTATCGGCAGCAACTTTTTGCTGTTGCTGCCGATCTTCTATTTTTATTTGGTTTTTTCTACCCCAACTATTGACATAGAGCCTAAAACATAGAAAGCAAAAACAGACACCTTATTTCTAAGGTGTCTGCGTAAAAATCAAGGTGATTATTTATCAAGGTTTCTTGTGCACTTTGTAACAGTCTTGAAAACATCTTCAAAGTGGTTAAGAGCATCATCAATAACCTCATCTGTATCAGCAAGAGAGGTGTAAAGACGAGAACCTGCAAGGGTAACGATACCGTGTGCCATATATGCAGCGCCCATCTGCTCCATAGCAACCTTACGGCGAAGCATTTCGGGCTTAGCCTTAAGCATAGGAATAACAGAACCGGGAAGGAACATAGATGAGAAGTCATAGCTCATTGCTGCAGAGCACTCAAGATGGCAGATTGAACCCTGGTTGTATGCAACGAAGGGAAGACCATACTTGTCGATAAGACCTTGGAGACCGTTTGTGATTCTGTCACCTGCACGGCCGGCTTTTTCACAAGCGTTTGTCTTTTCGATTTCTTGAATTGCGCAGTAACCTGCATAAGCTGAAAGCGGGTTAGCAGCAAGAGTACCGCCAACATAAGCTCTCTTCATCATTGTACCAACGCCAGCAGCCATGCCGCTAACATATTCTTTCTTACCGCCTACGCCGCCTGCTGCGGGATAGCCACCGGCAACGATTTTGCCGAAGATGGTAAGATCGGGAACAACGCCGAAGTAACCCTGAGCACCGCCGAGGCCGATACGGAAGCCTGTAACAACTTCGTCCATAATGAAGAGTGCGCCGTATTTGTCGCAAAGTTCACGAACGCCCTTGTTGTAATCAAAGTCAACGGGTCTTGTACCGCTTTCGGGACCAACAGGTTCAACAAGAACTGCTGCTGTGCCGCCACGGAATTTATTGATCTTAAGCATTTGCTCAAGCATGTTAAGGTCATTAGGTCTAACTTCATCGGTAGTAGCAAGTGCACCGTGAGGAATACCGAAGGACTCAAGGAAGTTTCTGGAGCCGGGAATCTTAAGGCCGTAAACCATCTGATCTGACCAGCCGTGATATGCGCCGCCAACCTTGATGATTCTCTTGTTCTTTGTAGCGTTACGAGCTATACGGATAGCTGCCATAACGGATTCTGTACCTGAACCGAGCATACGGAACATTTCTACATTGGGCATATGCTTGTTAATCTCTTTTGCAAGAAGAAGCTCAGCCTCATGGAAAAGACCTGTAACAGGGCCGCAAGTGTTAATAAGCTCAATAGCTTTTTCACGAACAGGAGCATAGTTGCTGCCAAGGATTGTGGGGCCGCCTGCCTGAAGGAAGTCAAAATACTTATTTCCATCGATATCATAAAGATATGCGCCATCTGCCTTTACCATGCAGATGGGGAATGGATAGTTGAATGCGAGGTTGTGCTGAACACCACCGGGGATGTACTTTTTAGCTTCAGTGGTAATCTCCTTTGACTTTGCGCACTTTGTTTCAAAGTGGTCAAGAGTCTTTTTAAGCTCATCATCGGAAATACAGTAGATGGGCTGTGCAGTAAGATTGTGAAGCTTGTCGTTAATGGGTTTTGCGGGTTTCCACTCTTGAATTGCGTAACCGTTACTCATTTTTTAGTCCTCCTGTTTTTTAATATACTTTATGAAGTGCAGGATTTTGTCATAAGTTTCGTTTGGATCATCAAAAGATTCATGATTTAGAAACTTCTGAAAAATCAAGCCAAAATATGCACCGAAAATAAATGCGGAAATATCCTCTGAAGAAAACTCTTTAAGAGGAATCTCATACCCTTCTTTTTCAATCTCATCACTGATAAGAGAAAAGACTTTGGCGACGGAGCTGTTACCGGATGAAATAATGTTACGGGTTACAAGCTCGCTCATAAGGTAAGGATATGGATAAGTATCCTTTGTAAGCTGAGAGAAAATTGCTTCGATATCAACTTCTCCATCTTCACCTGCGGCAGAAATAATATCATCTATTTCTTCGTTTGCTATTTGATTAAGCAAATCATCAACAGAAGTGAAGTGTGTGAAAAAAGTGGAGCGTGAAACATCCGCATGTTCGGTAATAGCATCAATTGTAGCATTACCGAGGCCTCTTTCTTCAAACAGCATTTTTGCGCTATGCATAAGGATGTGGTGTGTTCTGTCTTTCTTTCGATATTGTCTTTTTTTCTGTTCCATAGCCACTCCCCATAGGCAAAATATTCATTGTGCCTAAATTATATCATATGAAAATGTTTTTGTAAAGAGATTTTTACACTAAAGTACAAAATTAAACTTTTGTTCATTTTTATTGTGATAAATGTCAAAAAAGAACTATTTAATTTGGTAATAATGAATAATAAAATTCACATCTCAATGGAAATAACATCTTGATTTTCAGCTATTTCGCCGAGAATATCTCTCATGTGCAAAGATTTTTGCTTTTTGATTGTAACTTCAAGGGTGATAGTGCCGTCCTTTTTGTTTCTGTGCATTTTATAGTTTTCCATGCTGATTTTTTTGGAATCAAGGTGCTTTCTGAATTTTTCAATGGCATCCACTTCATCAACAAGGACTACGGAAAATTCATTTACCGTATTTTCAACGTGCTGGAAAAAGCCATGAAGAACAATTTGAAGAATAACTATCATCAATGTAGCCGAAACACCTATAACAAACTGCCCTGCTCCGATAGCAAGACCTACGGCGGAGGTTACCCATACTCCTGCGGCAGTGGTAAGGCCTTTAATTGAAACATCCTTAACAAAAATCATACCTGCGCCGAGGAAGCTTACGCCGGAAATAACCTGTGATGCAATACGTGAAGCATCTGCTTGGAGCCTAATGCCCTCAATACCGACAACATCAAAAAATCCGTATTTTGAAACAAGCATCATAAGGGCGGCACCCATAGCAACAAGAACATGAGTTCTTATTCCGGCATCTTTTTGTCTCCTTGACCTTTCATATCCTATTGCCGCACCGCACAAAGCAGCAACAAGCATCCTTAAAACATAAATATAATCCTCAGTAACCTGAGAGCCGATACCTTCTAATATCTCTTTCATGGCTTCTCCTTTCTGCAAAGCAATATAAATAATAAAATATTTTATCATTATGTTATTTCTATGTCAATGAAAAAAGGTGAATTTCAGACAAAATATTTTCACTGTATATTGCTTTTTCGGTTGAATTTTACATAAAATGATGATATGATTTATATGAAAATTTTATGAGAGGATGTAAAATATGGAAAGAAAAGAATATACTATTCCCTCATCATCGGGGGTTGCTGATTTATTTTTGCGTGTATGGTCCCCTGAGGATGGTGCCAAAGCTGTTTTTCAGATAGTTCACGGTATGGCAGAGTATGGTGAAAGGTATGAAGACTTTGCTAAATTTCTTTGTGAAAAAGGCTTCGCAGTGGTTGTTGATGACCATATAGGCCATGGTAAATCCGTAAAAAGTGATGAAGATTTAGGCTATTTTGGCGAAAAAAACGGCTGGAACGGATTAGTAGAAGATGAAAAATCCGTTACCGAACTTATGAAAAAGGAATTTCCGAATCTCCCCATTATTTTCTTCGGCCATAGCATGGGCTCATTTATCGGCAGAGAATATATTCGCCGCTACGGAACGGATCCGAGTATAAAAGCTGCAATTATATGCGGCACAAGCGGTAAAAATCCCGCAGCGCCAATTGCGATTTTCCTTGCGGATACAATTGCTAAAATTAAAGGAAGCAAGTATAAGAGTGAATTTATCAACAAGCTTGCTTTCGGCTCATACAACAATAAGGTTGCCGTTGTAGATACGGAATATGATTGGCTTTCCACAGATCAAGCTCAAGTTTATAAGTATATTGCAGATAAATACTGCGGATTTTTATTCACTGCAGCAGGTTACAGAGATTTGTTTACACTTCTTAATGTTGTTTCCGCTAAATCTTGGTTTGAAGGTGTTAATAAACAGTTACCGATTCTCTTTACAGCCGGCGAAGATGACCCGGTAGGTCAATATGGAAAGGGCGTAAGACAAGTTTATAATCAGCTTAAAGAAGCGGGAGTTAAAGATGTTACAATAAGGCTTTATCCCGGCATGAGGCACGAAATTCTTAACGAAAAAGACAACAAGAGAGTTTACGAAGACATTGCTGCTTTTGCTCTTTCAAAGCTTCAAAAATAATTTCATTTAAGTACCGTTAAATATTCGCTTAGAGAAATATAAAAAAATCTTTGAAAATTTTCAAAAAAAACTTGACTATGGCTGAAGATTATGATATATTATCTAAGCGTTCCGTGCTGGTGTAGCTCAGTTGGTAGAGCAGCTGATTTGTAATCAGCAGGTCGGGG
>CAVJRM010000016.1:0-44581 GCA_963652165.1 bacterium
GTCTGTCTGTCTGTCTGTCTGTCTGTCTGTCTGTCTGTCTGTCTGTCTGTCTGTTAAAATTGTGTCTCTCCTCATTTTAATTGTCAACCCTCATTTTGAAAAATTCACAAATTTTCCGCTAAAACGCGTTGCTATTTTATCATATATTTACATATATTTCAATAGAATATATTAATTTTTCCCAATTTGTTTTCTTTACAAAAAATATAAATACAAAATTAATGTTTTCTTCTCATTAAATTTTGAGAAATAAAAGCCACAGTAAACCACACAAAAATACGGCCACTCATTTGAGTGACCGTAAAAATTTAATTTACTAATCTTATTTTAGCAGATGTCTTTTATTCTTAAAATATTCTTTCGTTTCTTTTGCTACCACTCCGCTTAATGCAAAGAGGGCTATCATATTGGGTATAGCCATTAAGCCGTTAAAAATATCTGCTATTGTCCACACGGCTTTAACGGTCATATATGGGCCAATGAAAACAGCTATAATATAAAGAGCTCTGAAAACCATAATATGCTTTTTGCTTTTGCTTGAAAGATATTCAAGGCAACGCTCGGAATAAAAATCCCAGCCGAGAATTGTGGTGAAGGCAAAGAACACAAGGCAAGCCATAAGCACAAAACTCGTAAGGCGTGTAGGCATTGGCAAGCCTTTATTCCACGCATAAGTGGTAACGGCAACGCCTTCAAGGCCATCTTGTTGCCATGCGCCTGTAAGCACGATTGAAATACCTGTCATAGAGCAAATAATAATCGTATCAATAAAAGTTCCCGTCATTGTTACAAGGCCCTGTCTTACGGGGTCTTTTGATTTTGCGGCTGCCGCAGCTATGGGAGCGGAGCCGAGGCCTGCTTCATTTGAGAAAATTCCTCTTGCAACGCCATTTTGCATTGCAACTATTACGCTGCCCACAACGCCACCTGTTACTGCCGATGGATTAAAAGCACCTTTAACAATTGTTACAATTGCCGATGGAACTTCTTTAATATTTGTGAAGAAAAGAATCAAGCTGAAAACAATATAAATTATTGCCATAAAAGGCACTATGAGCTGGCTTACGGAGGAAATCCTCTTAATGCCTCCCACAAGCACAAGGGCAACAATAATTGCAAGCACGAATGATGCTATAACAACAGCAACTGAATACTCCCCTATTCCGGGAATGGTAATTGTATTTTCTTTATTAGGGTCAAAGAAGTTACCGACGGCATTTGTGATGCCGTTAACCTGAGTAAATGTGCCAATACCGAAAAGACCAACGCAAACGCCGAAAACAGCAAATGCTTTACCGAGCCATTTCCATTTTTTGTCCATACCCATTTCTATATAAAAGAATGGGCCGCCGAGAGCATGCCCGTCTTTATCTATTTTACGATATTTAATGGCAAGAAAGCCCTCGGCGTATTTTGTTGCCATACCGAAAAATGCGGCAACAATCATCCAAAACAGTGCGCCCGGGCCGCCGGCACAAACGGCAGTTGCAACTCCTACAATATTTCCCGTGCCTATGGTAGCCGAAAGAGCTGTGCAAAGAGCGGCAAAAGAAGATATTTCTCCTTCGGTCTTTTTTCCGCCTGTTTTTTCATCGCCGGTATCGTCTTCGTTTTTTACCATCCATTTAAGAGCAAGAGGCAAGCGTTTTACTTGAAGTAAGCCTGTTCTGACGGTAAGAAGAACTCCCCCTGCGATTATCAGCATCATAAGGGGTATACCCCACACAATGCCATCAATTTTTTCAAGAATTGCCGTAATATTATCTAACATTATTTTTCCTCATTCCGAGATAAATTTATTTTTTAACATTCAAATATGTTTCTACATATTCAATAGCCGTTTGATTAGCTTTATCACTCTGTTCTTTATCTGCTTTATGCGATAAATCATGGTCTGAATTGGGTAAAGTGATAAAATCGTTTTTTATTCCCGATTTATCAAGTGCGTTATGTAAATCCACGGAGCTTTCATAAGGCACAACCGAATCCTTGGCGCCGTGAATTATTAAAGTAGGCACGGCTGTATCGGTGTAAGTAATGGGCGAAAGCTCTTTTAATAAATTAAGTGTTGCCTCATCGGGATTTTCGGTTACCTCTTGATTACATAGTTCCGAAAATGTAACTCTTAACCACTCCTGCTTAAAATATGCCGAATTTGTAAGGTCAGAAGGGCCACAATAATCAATAACCGCAACAGGTTTTATGGGAGAAGTATCTCTGTATTTATATGCATAAAGCAAAGAAAGATGCGCTCCGGCAGAGTGTCCGTAAAAAGCGGCATTACTTATTGTGATACCTTTTTCACTTGCAAAAGATTTTATTTTATTAACCGCCGACGTAATATCGTCAAGAATATCCCAGCCGTCAACATCTCCGCCTTGGGTAAGAAACCTGTATTCAATAGAAGCTGCGGCAATGTTGTAAGTATCTCTCACCCATTTAGCGCTTTCGGTATATTCGGATTTACTGCCCGCTGCCCATGAACCGCCGTGAATCATAATCAAAATATCCGTAGTGTCGGAGTCTTCGGGCAAATACAAATCAAAAACTTGATTTTTATCCGAGCCATAAGAAATATTTGTATAGTTATTGGGATTTTTGTTTGTGTTAATACCAAAGAAAGAAGCAATCGCCATAATGATACTCATAAAGAAAGCTATGATTTTTTCAAACATAAAAACACCCCCTTTTTTGTATTTTATTACAATAAGGAGGCTTTTGCAATAATATAGTTTTATTTTACTCAGTTAATTTCATAAAAATGCATAAAATTGCATAAATATTCACTTAATAAGATAATCCATTATAAGCTCGGTGATAAACACAGCACCGCAGCAAGCGCCTGCCACTTGAATTAGATTTGCGCCTATAATTGCAAGAATTATGCCGACTGCAAGAGCAATCGCTCCCGGTATTGGGCTATCGGTTGCCTCAATAATTGCCGGGAAAGTCATAACCGATAATATTACATAAGGCACATAGTAAAGAAAAGATTTAATGAATTTATTATCAATCTTTTTCCTTATAAGAGTCATAGGCAGCACTCTTATGAGGTAGCTTACAGCCGCCATAACAAGGATGTAAATATAAATATTATGCGTCATTCTTTTCTTCCTCCTCTGCTGTATTTTGGGAGGATTCTTCCTCTTTAACAGGGAAAAGAATTGCCGCCGCTGCTGAAATAATAACCGTTAAAATTATTATTCTCATTCCCGATGAAAGCTCTTTAACTTTCGGCAAAACTCCCGATGCATAGCTTAAAGCAAAGCTGATAACCACAAGAGAAGCAACGACTTTATCTTTTTTGGCAGGGGGAATGATAATTGCAATAAACATTCCGAAAAGTGCAACGCCCAAAGCACTTACAATACGGCCGGGCAAAACATTGCCTGCCACAACGCCTATAGCCGTACCTGCTGCCCAAGCGGGGCCTGAGGCAAGATAAGTGCCATAAGCATAAGAAGGGTTCAAATCCCCCTCTCTTGCTATGTTAAGCGCAAAAAGTTCATCTGTTATAAATGATGAAATTGTAAATCTGTGAATACCCTTCATTTTCGGGGAAACACGCTGGCTTAAAGCGGTGCTCATAAGCATATATCGGCAGTTTGCAACAATAATCATAAGCACCATTTCAAAATATGTACCGTCGCCCTCAATAACCTGAAAGCCCGCATATTCACCTGCAGAGGCAAGATTTGTAAGGCTTACCACAAAAGCCTGAATCCAGTTAAATCCCAAGGATTTTGCGGTAATGCCAAGGGAAAAGGCAACCACAAAATAACCAAGGCCTATGGGCACGCCGTCCCTAAGTCCATCTCTAAATGCTTTTTTATCCATAATATGAAATCCGTTAACTTTATATATTTTTGCTTATTTTACGAAGTAAACATAATCTTCTTTTCTTTTGGCAGGCTCTGCGCTTTCTTTGGCTGCATAACCGAGAGCACAATGACCTATGCCTTCATAGTTTCCTTCTATTCCAAGGGATTTCAGCAATTCTTTGCCGAAATCAGACTCAAATTCTTCCTTTGCCCTGTGAATCCATATACTGCCAAGCCCAACACTTGCGGCAGCATTAAGCAAATTGCCCATAACGAGTGAGCCGTCATATTCATAGGTGCGAATATCTTTATTTGCAAGCACAATAAGGATAACAGGGGCGCCGTAAAATGGGTCAAATCCCTCATCCCATCCGCCGATTTTTCTGTTTTCATCGGCAATCTTATCTCTCATTTCTTTGCTTGTTACAGCAATAATGATTGAGCTTTGTTTACCCATACCGCTGGGTGCGTATGTACCTGCTTTTATAACCGCATTAAGCTCTTCATCCGTAATCATATCGGGCATAAAGGCTCTGCAGCTTCTTCTTGATTCAAGAGTTTTAAGGGTTTCGTTAGTCATAAAAATAACCTCCTTAAATTATATAAATCCGATTGATTATTATATAACATACAGAGGCATAAAGTCAAATTTTATTAAATTCATTCATTATTTATATTTGAAAATTATATACTTATACTGTATAATAGAGATAATAATTTTTCGGGAGTGTGAAAAATGAAAAAGAATGTTGAATTTGACAAAGGCAAAAAAGTATTTCCTCTCATACTTATGGTTATAGGCATAGGCCTTGCCATAGCACAGCTTATCACAAGGCTTAACTTTGTTGCAGTGCTTTGCATAGGGTATTGCTGCATCGTTTCTGCCCTTATTTTCATTTCCTTGATTTTCAAGAAAAAAGTTTATCTCTTTATGCTTTTGGCTTACGCCATTCCCTTCTGTGGGATGACTGTTTTTCATATAATTTTCGGCGCAGATGCAGGTTTTGGTGCTTTTTCAACCGGACTTGCCGGCTGGAGTTCGGAAGAACACCCTCTTTTTGCAGGGGCAGGCAATATCTTGCTGCGTTTTTGCGGTAATTTCCTGCTTTCACTTCCGGTTATAATTTTCTTTGTGCTTCTTGTTATCTTTGCAAAGAAAACTTTTGAAAAACCTGCCGTTAAAAAAGCACTTTGCTCTGTTACAAGTGTATTTCTTATCGGCTCTACCGTTGCAAGCGTTCTTTTTATGAATATGAGGTCAAAGCCCGTTACAGAGCGTATGTGGGAAGGCCAGGACGATTATCTTAAAGGCGTTGATAAGACAAAATCGGATAATCCCAATGTTTTATTCGTTCTTATGGACGACCTTGGCTACGGTGATGTTTCCATTAACGGTGCAATTTATGACACACCGAATATTGATTCAATCGGTGAAAACGGCCTTAATTTTGAGAATTTTTATTCAAGCTATTCCGTTTGCTCCCCTGCTCGTTTTGCAGCTCTCACGGGCCGTTATCCATATAGAGGATATGCAGATAATGTTGTATATCCCACAATTTCAACTGTATCTCCCTTTGCTCAAACCCGTATCTACAACAGTATAGAAATGGGCAACAATACCGACGGTATGCTCGGCGATGAAATTACCATTGCGGAAGTATTCCAATCTGCCGGTTATTCAACAGGACTTTTCGGCAAATGGCACCTTGGGGATTACGGTGAATATCTGCCAACAAATCAAGGCTTTGATTATTTCTACGGCAGCCACCATGTTAATGATATGACTCCGTTTTATCATGTTCGTGAAGAAAACGGTGAATATACTATCGTTCACGGCACAGATGAGCTTAAAGATCAATCACAAGCAACAGAATGGATAAACGAAGAAATCACAAACTGGATAACAGACAAGGTTACAAATACAGATGAGCCTTTCTTTGCCGTTTACACATCTCCGTGGCCTCACGCCCCTGTTTATGTAGGCGATGAATATAAAGGCTCCACAGGTATGGGCACTTATGTGGACTGCATAAATGAATTTGATGCGGGCCTCGGCGAAATATTCAACACTCTTGAAGACCTTGGGGAGCTTGAAAACACAATTATAATTTTCACAAGTGATAACGGCCCTGCCCTTGAAGGCTCTGTTAATGAGCTTCGTGGCGGTAAATATCTTGCCTACGAAGGCGGCCAAAAAGTTCCCTTTATGATTCGCTGGGATAATAACAACGGCTTATTTGAAAGCGGAGAAACAAGAAAACAGAGCGCAACTTTGGTTGACCTTTTCCCAACTCTTATTTCCCTTTGCAATATTACAAATAACGGTGAAGAAAATGTGCTTCCCTCCGACCGTATAATTGACGGTGTTTCTATGGTGCCCGTAATTGAAAACGACACTGTAATTCACACTGAGGATCACCCGATTCTTCACATGAAGCGCAAAGATATTAAAGCAATTCAATATACTGTTGATACCGATGAGGTTAAAGCTCTTTACCCCGATTATGATTACGATGTTTTGAATGATAACGAAACCATCACATTCAAATATTTTGACCGTGTTCAAAACGATAACTCCGCGTTCTTTGATAAATATCGTAAAAATTGGCTTCACATTCTTACGGATGATACAGGCGAAAACTACAACCGCTCAACCGTTTACCCTGAAATTGCCGATAAGATGCACGAAAAACTTGATGAAATTCAAGAAGAATTTGAAAACAATCCGAGAGGAATTATAAAATAATGCCACCTCTTTCAATAATGATAAAGCCTGCCTCAAGCCTTTGCAATTTAAGATGTAAATATTGCTTTTATTGTGACGTGGCAGAAACAAGAGATGTTGCAAATTTCGGCTTAATGACAGACAGCACAGCCGAAAATCTTATAAAAAGCGCCCTTGAATTTGCAAATGGAGACAGCGTTGCCTTTGCTTTTCAAGGGGGTGAACCTCTTATAGCAGGCCTTGATTATTTTCGCAATTTTGTAAAAGCAGTGAAAGAAAACAACAATAAAAACTCCCGCATTTTCTTCTCACTTCAAACAAACGGCACGCTTATCACGGACGAATGGTGCGATTTTTTCAGAAAAAACGAATTTTTAATAGGCCTTAGCCTTGACGGCGACAGAGAAGGCAATAAATCCCGTGTTGACCAAAACGGCAACAGCGCATATTTCAAGATTCTCAAGGCTGCAGAGCTTTTGAAAAAATACAGAGTAGAATTTAATATTTTAATTGTTTTAACAGGCTACTGCGCCGACAGATGCGAAACGGTTTACAAGTATTTAAGAGATAACGGCTTTCATTATTTGCAATTTATCCCCTGTTTAAGGCCCTTCAATGATAACAGTGAAAGCGAAATGTATATGACAAACAGTCAATACGCAAATTTCCTTATAAGAATATTTAATCTGTATGTTAAAGATTTTATTCGCGGCAATTATGTTAGCGTACGTTATTTTGATAATCTTGTCAGAATGTATTTAGGTGAGCAGCCTGAACAATGCGGCGTAGGTGGAACTTGCGGCCATCAATTGGTTGTGGAAGGCAACGGAAATTTATACCCTTGCGACTTTTTCTGCACAGATGACCGGCTGCTTGGAAATGTTAATGAAATTTCCGTAGAATCCGCCCTTATGGGTGACACGGCAAGAAAATTTATAACTGAAAGTTTTAACATTCCTCAAAAATGCAAAGAATGCAGATTCATGCCCATGTGCCGTGCCCAAGGTTGCAAAAGGCAGAGGATTCACGCCGATTATTGTGAGGCATATAAAGCCTTTTTCTCAGGCTGTCAGCCCCTTTTTAGGGCTTTCAAAAAAATGAAATAATTTTCATGCAAAAATTTAAATCATATTATGGAAAAATTAAAGAAAGATGAGGAATTTTTATGGCAGAAATCAGAAGACCCGACAACATGGTAAGAATTACCACTCCTGAGCTTGCAGATGCATTTATTGAGGAGCAAATTGCTCTTGTGCGTAAGCAAGTAGGTGATAAAAAAGTTCTTCTTGCCCTTTCAGGCGGCGTTGATTCATCCGTTGTTGCTGCACTTCTTATTAAAGCAATCGGCAGGCAGCTTGTTTGCGTGCATGTAAATCACGGTTTACTTCGTAAAGGGGAGCCGGAGCAGGTTATTGAAGTTTTCAAAAACCAAATGAACGCAAATCTTATTTATGTGGATGCAGTTGACCGCTTCCTTGATAAGCTTGCAGGAGTTACGGACCCGGAAACAAAGCGTAAAATCATTGGCGGAGAATTTATTGAAGTGTTTGCAGAGGAAGCAAGAAAGCTTGACGGCGTTGAATTCCTTGCTCAGGGCACAATTTGGCCCGATATTCTTGAGAGTGAAAACGGCATAAAAGCTCACCACAATGCAGGCGGACTTCCCGAAGATATGAATTTTGAGCTTGTTGAGCCTGTTAAGATTCTTTTCAAGGACGAAGTCAGAGTTGTAGGTAACCGCCTTGGTTTGCCCTCAAATATGGTTTATCGTCAGCCATTCCCCGGCCCAGGACTCGGTGTAAGATGCCCCGGTGCAATCACTCGTGACAGGCTTGAGGCTGTTCGTGAATCTGATGCAATTCTCCGTGAAGAATTTGCAAAGAACGGCCTTGAAGGCAAAGTATGGCAGTATTTTACCGTTGTACCTGATTTCAAATCAACAGGTATAAGAGACGGCAAGAGAACATTTGAGTGGAGCGTTATTATACGTGCCGTTAACACAAAAGATGCTATGTCAGCTACTGTTGAAAATATCCCATTTGAGCTTATGCAGCACCTTGTAGACAGAATCACCCATGAAGTTAAGGGAGTAAACAGAGTGCTTTACGACTTTACTCCCAAGCCCTCCGGAACTATTGAGTTTGAATAATTTTTCATAATAATTAAGAGCTGTGGGATTTTTACCTACAGCTCTTTTTATGCTTAAATCCGCCCCCGGTTTACACCGAGGGCGGATTTTTTGTGGTTTATTCAGTACCGATTGTTATGCACTTTTCAGCACTTTGTCTTATGCAAAAACAGGGTTAAGTTTTACAGGTGTTGACCAGGATGAGCCACGAGCATCAAACTGATACTCTGTTACACCCTTGACGAACTTCATGTAAATCTTCCATGTTCTTACGCCGTTTTCATCTGTGTGTGTAACATACTTAGATGTGGTCTGATATGTGCCGTACTTCATAGCATTGGTTGTTGGGTTCAAATAGCCAACACGAACCTTTGAGCAGTCTGCTGTAGTCCTAACTACAACATAAGAATACTTGCCTTCGGTTACAGTAGCATTTTCTGTGTTAGCATCAATTGCTGAGAACTTCTCATACTCATCAGGAGTATCAATAAGTGCTTCACTACTATAGCCAACGGTAATAACAATATCCTTGCTGCCTTCATAGTAAGTTGAAGCTGTGCCAACTCTGTAACTTACAGAGTAAGTCTGCTTAACTGAGCTATCGCTGCCACTATAGGTGAACGGCATTGTAATTGACCATGTTGCAGTACCGTTGCCATTATCAGTATATGTGAAGTTAGAGCTTGTATTTGTATTCTTGTAATATACCTGATAATTCTTTGAAGTGCCGTCTTTTAATGTGTAGCTATAATCAAACTTGAGCCATGAAACATCGTCAGAGGTGTTAACAGTCCATACAAGGCTTTCACCACGAACAACTGTATTTTCGCTGATGGTTGCGCCCATGTACTCTGCTTTCTTTGTATCCTCATCCTTAGCATCATACTTAACATCGAAGTTATAGTATGTATTTTCTCCACCTGCTTCACCGTTCATATAAACGATGTATGCATAGTAAGTGTTAGTTGCTTCGGGAAGAATCATCTTTACAGTCCAAATCTGCTGGTTAGTTACTTCATCTTTAGTAATGGATTCAACTAAGCTGTTTTCACCATTCTTAGCAAATGAAGCCTTGTTGAATTCATACCAGCTGTCATTGCCTCTGTAAACGAGGATGCTGTAAGCTTCAACGCCGGGTTTAAGAGTGATTGTGTACTCTCTTTGTGCTCTGCCGGTGTATGGATCGCTTGATGCAAGTTTAATGCTTTCGATTGAGCAGTTCTGTGTATCCTGTTTCCAAACAGCTACGAAGGATACGCCTTCTGTAGTCATAGTGTATGGGAAGGAAACGATGGTATCTGTTGAATCGGTGTAGAGCTTCCAGCCCTGGAAGATTGAACCGTCCTTAGCAGGCTTGTTAGCGGGCTCATTAACTACGCCTGTACCAAATACGATATTTGCTTGCTCATCAAATGCCTCTGTATCGCCGGTGTTTGCGTAGAATTTTGCGGAGTAACTATTTGCTTCATATTTGGGTGTGAAGGTAATATCTTCTGTGCCCATGGTGATAGTTGCTACTGTATCTTTGGTGTATACAGTTGTTTCATTACCGTTCATGATCCAGCCGAGGAATTTATGGCCAACCTTTGAAGGATCATTGGGTGCAACAATAGTGTCACCGTAATATGTTGTAACAGTTTTGTAAGTGCCGCCGTTTTCATTTAAGAATTTAGCATCATGCTTATCCTTGCTGAATACAGCATTTATTACCTTATCTTCTGCCTGGAATGTTGAATAAGTTACATCCCATTTTACGAATGTCCAACCGGTCTTTTTGGGTGTTGCAATCTGGGTGTAATCTACAGCTGTGCCGTATTCGCCTGAAAGTTCACCTACTTGTTTATCGTCAGACATAAATGTAATCTTGTGAGTCTGAACTTTGTTTGTACCGGAGATTATAACATTCTTTGCGGGCATTGTGAAGGATTTAGCGCCCTCAGCAATTGCAACATCATCTGATGTCCAGCCGCTGAAATCATAACCGATTGCCGGTGTGTATGTACGAAGAGTAACATCTTTGCCGAATACTACGGTATCAACTGCGCCATATTGCTTGCCGTCAACATTGTAAGTTACAGTGTAGGACTTTGCGCCGTAATCAACTGTTACATCAAAGTCAAAGTCAGGCATGGTCTTATCTGACGGGAATGTCATTGTTGAGCCGTTTCTTGTGTAGGTTACTGTTGCTGTGTTACCTTCTTGTGGTGTAGCAGTCCACTCTTCGATAGTTGCGCCGTACTTGTAGCTGTAAGCCTTGTTCTTTGCGCTGTCTGCATCGCCTGTTACGGTGATGGTGTGGATGTTACGGTCAAAGTATGCTTTCAATACGGTATCACCGGTGCCGAGAACAGTCTTGTTGTCTTCGGTCATATCGTTATTTAAAGTAAAGCCGTCTCTCGTCTTTTCAGTGTTGTTTAACTTAGCCACTGAACCGGTTGTGCCGTCCTTTGTAATAGTATCAACTAATGTGTAGTTATTATCTTCGATGTTCTGAGTATAAATTTCTACCTTATAGTTAACTTTACCTGCGGTGCTCGTGTACTTGAACTGAAGGTCATTTGCTGGCTGTGTAGTATATTTAGGACTCCAATACGGATCTGCCATACCTGCAACCTCAGGAAGGGCGGGATGATTAATTGTTTCGCCTGCAACATAATGTGCTGTATCTTCTTCAATTATATTGCCATTGATATCATAATAGGTATCAGTGTAGTAGAGCTGTTTACCTGTTGACTTAGCAATAAGGTTTGCAGCAGGCATTGTGGTGCCGGTGAATTCTTTGCCGTCTTCATAGTAGAGCTTCCAATCAGAATATTCATAGCCCGTAACTGAAGGTTTAGTAACATTTAATACTACATTTCCGCCGTAAGCAACGGATTCGGTCTGTGTGCCGTAATTTGCATATTCTGAGTAAGTGAAGTTGCCATTAGCATAATCCTCATATTTTGTACCATCAGTGGTATTTGTCATATAAGTGATTGTGTAAGTCTTTGCTTGCCAAACAGCATAGAATGTAAGTGACTTTGTAACCTGAACGTTTGAAAGGTCAGAGTAATCTACTGAGCCTTTATCGGCATTTTCCTGAGTAGTAGCCCAGCCTGCGAATTCATAACCTGTTCTGGTTGGGGTAACAACTTTCGTGCCGAATGTGTCACCGTAATGAAGGTCTTTAAGTATATAGTTGCCGCTTGAGTCAGTTTCTACGCCTGAGAATGTGCCTTCATTCTTGTAGAAGGTTACAGTGTAATCAATCTGAGTAAGAATAATTTCATAGGAAGTTGCAGCTGCGGGCATAGTTTTGCCAATTTCAGCTGTAACGCCTGTAATAGTGTAACCTGCTATAGCTGCTGCATCTTCTTGTGCCTTAGATTTGATATCTGTAAGGTCTTCATCATATTTTACGTCAGCATTGTAAAGAGTAACACCTGTGTTGGTCTTGATTGTAAGGTTAAAGCTATTTGCAGTTACGGTAGCATCATAAGCTTTATCTTCACTGGCAACAGTGTCAGGAGTCTTCCATGTAGGTGCTGTGTAACCGGCAGCGTCTTTAGCTACGCCATCAATTGCAAGATTATTTTTATAATCTGCCTCGGCAGGAACATATTGTGACATGTCGTCGCCGTAGTAAGCGTCCTTGGTAACAGTCCATAAGGTCTTATTATCGAGTTTAATATTAAATGTTACGTTTACTTCTTTGCCTTGGTAGTTAGCAGTCCATGTAACATCATAATTGGGAACGGTTAATTTAGTAGTTGCAACGTCAGCTGCAAGAATTGTTTGACCATCGGAAGAAGTCCAGCTGATAAGAGTTAAGCCGCTGTCAACCGTAAATGTGGGAAGAGTGTATTCGGTGCCGTAAGCCTGATCTTTTGAAGTATAGCTTTGGTCTGAATCCTGCTTACATACGAATGAGATATTGTATTTGCTGATGGTAGTGTTAACAGTTGCCACAACATTGCATGCAGGCATGGTTGTAATAGCACCAAGTGCAGTGCCGTCTTCCTTAGCATAGGTCCATGATTTAGTTGAACCTACTGCCTGTTCAAGTGTGGGAATGTTTGTGATTGTATCATTGTAGTGATAGGTCTGAACTACGTCATCCTTACCGTCCTGCTTAAAGGTAAGGGTATAATTGATATACTCAAAGCTTGCTGTTGCCACAACATTGTATTCGGGCATAGTTGTAATGGTACCGATATCAGAGCCGTCCTCAGCCTTAGTATAGGTCCAAACTATCTGTTTGCCGGTAGGAACTGCTGTTTCAATAGAGGGAAGAGCAATGCCGGCACCTGCCTCAAGACTATCGGATGTGATATCGCTTACTTTTTCACCATCGTTGAATCTATAAGTGATGTTGTATTTTGTTACAGGTGTTGTGGATTCTTCGTAAATAGCGGTTACGGTTACATCGGTTTCACCTGCTACTGTAGGAGCAGTGTCTGTTGCGGCATCATATTTGCCGTCGCCGTTATAGTCCCAACCTAAGAAGGTATAGGATGAACCCTTTGAGGATGTAGGTGTATCTGTAGGAGCAGTAACAGCTGCATCGGGCTCGTATTCCTGTGTTGTAATTTCTGAACCGTCGTCATTTACGTATTTATATTCTGTACCGTAAAGACGGAATGTGTGGTTCATATCACGGGTGTCGGTGATGACGTTGGCGTCACTAGTATATGTTGAATAACTTAATGCAGCTCTATTATCTTCTTCATTTAATGTTACATTCATCTGAGCTGCTCCTCTTGCCAAACCATAATCGCCTGAAATATGGAAGTCAAATCCTAAATCGCCAATTGAACCAACAGAGACAACTTGTTGAGTAGAATAAGCTGTATCATTGGCACTAGCCTTTGATGATGGTTCTTTTGCATTTCTAACTTTTATTACCCAACTACATAAAAATTCATCTGATGTTGCAGGTACACCTTTCTCATAAAAAGCAGAATCCACCTCAACTGCTGCAGTAACATAATCCCAATTTTCCAATGCGTATGTACCAAGTGCTGTCACAGAATCTTTAAACCAAGTCTGATTTGCAGCACATGGCTTACAGTTCATTGTAATTATAACTCCAGCATCTTCAATGCTTACTATACTGTTATCTGAATTTGTATCAACTGGTTTTTTTGAGTTAGCATAACCAGAGTTGTTCAATGTATCTCCCGTTTTGAGACCTTTAACTGTTGATTTATAGTAAGCGAGTGAACTAAAGGTACCGTTCACGTCAAAAAAAGTTCTTGTAGCCTCAATTGGAATCTGACAGTTATCAATAAAAACATTTGACTTGATATAGTATTTTATAGTTAATTCTTGACCGTACTTAACTTTATGGTCGGTAAGTTCAAGTTCACCATCGGCATTTTTTTCGTAAACCTCTATGCCAAGATACAAATATTTTTTTCCACTGTATTCTTTATCAAGATCTGTTTTACTTTTTATACCAAAACCTTTTTTGTAGTTTTGATAGGTGTCATTAAAGGCTTCAAAGCCTTCTTTACTAAGAGATTCGATCCAGTCGCTTTGTCCATTACGTTTGCCTCTCCAAGTAGAAACATCATTACCACTTTTATTTTTTAAGGTGTTGCTGTCACCAGTCATGGGACCGTAAACAGTACCAGAAATGTAGTCAGCATTTGCAACTACAGTACTAAGGCAGGAGAACATGGACAAAGTTATAACTAAAGCCATTATTCCGCTGAGGAATCTTTTTAAATTAGGCATACTTCGCCTCCTATATGATTTATGTTTGTGAATATGACGAGTTAAACTCGCCATATTCACTTGGTATCATTCTTGTTTACTGAACATAGCTCTTTCCATTTGTTTGATTAATTCCATAAGCTCCGTTCGCAGCAAAGTTTATTACGCTCTTATCACTTAAACCAATTGCTCCATTACCATCTGCATCTGCTGCGACGAAAATATATCTTTCACTAGCAGCATTATCATTATATAGATAGCCATCAATTGTACTTAGGCAGTAATTTATAAATTTTTTATCAGTCAAATTGATTACTCCATCTCCATTAAGGTCACCACGATAGGCAACATAGAATGTCTGTTTAACATCGTCTTTACTATCCTTAATGAATACTAATGAGCCGGTGCTGTAACAGCCTTCACTGTTTGCAACCACTTCAACAGAACCGTTTTCAACATTAAACATTGCGGCAATTGTTTTGGCATCAGCTTCTCCGGGAATACCGTAAAGAACGCCCGAAAGAGTATATGTCTCATCGTTGTAAGTAATTTCAGAAACTTCTACGTAGCTGAATATTTCAGTGTCGATCTTAGCATTATAGGTTGCACCGCCGCCTTCATACTCAGCCTCTTCATCAAGTGACCAGGTAACTTCTTTTGTTTCGTCGCCGGTGTCTCCGCCTTCTGTATATACTACAAGTGCAGCCTGAGCATTTTTAAGGGCAGTATCGGCATCATCAATAGTTGACTGCTGGTCAGCGGTGTAAACGGTGCCGTTATAGTTAGCATGAAGAATTTTTGCTGCATTACTAAGAGCGGTTAAGAACGCATTGAAGGAAGTTTCGGTATAATACCAGTTTACTTCATCGCTAGGTGCCCAAGATCCCGCTTCTTCATCGTAATAATTATCAGGGGTAATCTCTTTGAAATCACTATTGGTGTTGACCACTGCACTGTAGCTAACAAACGAACTCAAAGAAAGTTCTTCTCCCTCATAACTTATAACAGTAACGTTAAACGCAGCTTGAACGTCAGCATCAAGTGCAGTAAGATCTGCTGTCTTTACAGCTTCTCCTGCCTTAACAAGTTTCTTCCATGCGTCTATATATTCTGTGATTGCGCGGGTGATCATCTCTGCATTCTTACTCGTCTTTGCAGAGTCTGCAAAGTCTTTTGCAGCTTTGAAATTACTCCAAGATTCGGTTGTATATTTGGATGAACCTTCAGTTGGGAATGTTGTGGTATCACTCAAAACAGCTGTTAATGCGTTTGCGCTGGCATCTTTTGAAATGAGCCTGCTGTAAGTGAGGTCTAACATGTGCATTACATAGGCCGCCTGAACAGCACTGATAGTCTCAGTGTTTTCACTAACATCATTCTGGTATGATTCAACCTTCTTGAGTTTTTCCTCATCGCTGAGTTCTTCATAATCTTCGGGGCTTACAAACCACTTATATTCCTTGCTAATAAGGCTATTTGCCTCTTTTACATAACTCTTAAAGGTTCTGTAAGTGTGGCTTAAGTAGTTTCTTTGGCCGATGTACTTATAGTTGCTATCATTATATTCAAGCTGCTTTTGATAGTAAACTGTAACATCATTACCATTTGCATCCTTTACAGTATAGGAAGCACGAGAGTAGTTATATGGAAGCTTTGCGTTAACATAGTTCCAAAGGCTGGCTGCGTCTGAGCCTGTCTCATACTCCTTAAGAGCTTTAGTTGCTGCATAAAGGGCATTGTAATAAGTAACATAATTACTTGTTTCTTTAGCTGCATCGCCTACATTGGTTAAGCCGATATAAGCATCAAACTCCTGTGAGCCGTGGGTGTTATTATTGGGCTGAAGGGCAAGAGATGCGGCATTTTGCAATGCTGTGTAGTAAGTATTCCATGCATTCTTTGTAGCCTCACTGGAAGGATTGCTGAGGTTATCAAGTGAACGGTTAGCGGAAATACAGCTGTTTACAAGAGATTCAAGGCCGTAGTCATCATAAAGGTGAACTCTTGTTTTAATGGTATGGGATGTACCACCGACTGTGAAACTTGTTGTAATGGTGTAAGTGCCGTTAACTACGATGGTCTTGCCGTCTTCTGTATTGTAAGCTGATCTAACGGGCTTATCATAATCATCATATTTAGTTGAGCCGTCAGTATCTTCTGCGTAAGTGTAAGCAGCTCTCTTAAAGGTTGCATTAGCCTTAAAGGGATTGTAAACGTAGGTTGCACCACCGGCTGTAATGCTGCTGTTTTGTTTATTAGTTGTACCGATCGAAACCCAGCCTGCGGTGGTACCGCTAAGGCTTATACTGTCAAGAGTTACGGCAATTCCATCATGCTCTTTGCTCTTATTATCTTTAATACGGAATGTATAGTTAGCTAAATCCGAAAGAGAATCACCGGAATCAAGATAAATATCCGTAGCATATTGAAGCTGAAGATCGTTGCCTAAATCATCTGTTACAAGGGTTTCATCATCGCCCTTATCGCTTGCGCCTACATAGCAGAAGCTTGTGGATGAAAGCTCTGCATCAGAGCCGTTGATTTGAATATATGCACCGTTTTCATCTTTTACCTTATATTTAAAGATAATCTGAAGCATATCGCCGGCTTCAGCACCGGTTATGGTATACGCTTTATACGCACCACCGGCAACGATTGCCGATGAACCATCCTTCGGGGCTATAGCGGGTGTATTTCCTTTGATAAGAGAAGTAGCAGTATAGGATGTTATTTCGTAAGAGTAAAGCTCATCTACAACGCTCTTAAAGCTCTGCTTATCTCTGTATCTCGTGTTAACACCCTTTGAGCCGTTGTAAATTGAGAATTCAATGTTACTGCCGGCAGATACAGCGGAAGGAATGTAGTTTTCAAGCTCTTTAAACTCCTGCTTATCGGAAAGGCCGAGAATCATGCAAACAATGGGAAGAGCAACGCCGGTAAGGATCTTACCTCTGCCCTCTATTGTGCCGCCGTTTGTTAAGCCTGTTACATTGTAATCAGCTGAAAGAGTGGAAACAAGGTCATAAACCATAGTTGAAAGGGTTGTGTTATTGAGGAAACTATCAAGTGTGGTTACCTTGTGGCTGAATACATCGGGGAAGAGAAGGTCAAACACTCTGTGAACTGTATCAATCAATATGGTTTGAACATTGTTCTTTGCCAAAGTGCCTTCAGAGTTCTCCGAAAGAATTGTTTCAAGCTTTGAAACGTTAAGGTTCAAAACAGGATATACAATGTAATCAAATATAAGAGATTTCATTACATAAGTGTTGCTTGAAATAGCCGATGCAAGCCATGTGTCGCTACCCTTGATGGGAACAATTGAATTAACAAGAAGGTCAAGATCTGACCAAACGTCGTTAACTGTTAAGCCGGTGGTTTTACCTGCTTTATCATCTGATTTAAAATCAAGGTTAAGAAGGCACTTTATACCTGAGCCGTAATCTGTTGATGCCCAAGTGTAAACAGCCCATGCGGCAATTGTTTTAGCTGCATTTTCCCAGCTGCCGGAATCTCCCTGATATGAAAGCAAACCGGTATTAGAAGCACTGTAGTTGCTGTCGGTTGTGGTGTCATCAAGGTTAGTATCAAGAACAGCGTTGAGGTTGTAAGCTGCTACATCCATAAGGATGGTAAGGCACTTATCAACAACAGCATTTACATATTCTTCTTCTGAACTATAATTACTATGCTCCGGAATCGTATATGTGTTCTCGGGAACATCTTGATATGCAAGCTGAACGCAAGCCTGCATGCAAACACCTGCAAGGGTCTTTGTATTGTCATTTTCGGGAATATAGATATAAGGAACATTAGCGTTCATAACGCCTCTTAAAACGTAAGAGAGAAGCTCTTGGTTAGTAAGGCCGTCAACCTCATTATCACTCTTATATTCGCCTCTTTCAATAATGCCGGAATCAAAGAACTCTTGGCCGGTTGCATGAAGGAGGAATTTAAGAACACTACATACATTATTTACAAGGTTTGTGGAGTTATCGCCATAAGTCCATGTAAATTTATAAGAATTATTATCATCATAATAATAGGTATGTGTATTGCCGCTGGCAGCATCCTTATCTTCGGTTACTCTGAGAACAGTTGAAGCAAAGGTACCGAGGTTATCATTAAATGCTGCAACAAAGGTGGAGTAAGAGCCGGTGCCGTCAGCTTTTGTAAGGGTATAATAAGGAACGCTGATTCTAGCATCAAAAAGAGTGAATGCAGAGCTGGTAGCCTCTTTAACCGGATCTGAATCAACATCGCCGATATACATATAGTCAAAGTCCTCATTTGGAATTGCTTTGCCTTCGGAATCCAGCTTTGTTTCGCCGTTTTCTTTCAGATACTGCTCTGTCTTGCTTTCATTAATATAGTAGCCGCGCTCGCCGTTAATCCATCTTGTTGTGATTCTGTTGAGAACAGGAACAAGAATTCCGTTGTAAGCCTGTACAAACAATTTCTCAACAAAGTCATAAACGCTTGTATTATTTCCTATGAGAGTAACGAAGTTAACAGCAGCATAAGACTCAGCGGGTACATTGCCACTAGTGACACGAACGCCATTACCGAGGCCTTTGGTTACCCAGCAATCAGGATGAACCCATGCGTAATAATCGTATGTGGTTGTATCCATAGTTTGATTGGAAACGTCATTGCCGTCCGCATCAAGCCAAATGATTTCATCATAAGCGTTAACATTGGTCTTGTGTGTGTCATCATAGAAGAGCCAATTGCTTGGATCATCAAGCTGCTTCCATTCGCCGAGGATGTATTTGTTAAACACCTTTTGGCCGAGAGCGATTAAACCATTTGCCTTATATGTATCTACAAGATCTATGGTTGTTTGCTCGTTTATGGAATCAATGTAATTGAAATCTTCTCCGCCAAGGCCGGCAACCTGAATAAGCATGCCGTATGCAAGCTTTTCAACATCAAAAACATAGCTTGAGATGAAGGACTGAAGAATGCCAAGGCCGATTGTGCCGTCAACATATTTTTGGGCAACAGGAGCAATGCCGCCGATAACATCAAGCAATTTATAAATTACATTGGTGTTGGGGTTAGTGCCTGAAGTCCTGCGAACACCGTTAAGGTAGCCGAGTGCAGTTACAAGGGTACTAGCATCGCCAAGATAATTAACAAGGCTTTGAACGCTTTGAAGAGCAGTCTCAATGCCGGCAAGGGCGCCGTCAATACTGCTGAGGTTAAGTGTGGCAACATAGATGTCGATGGTGCCGAGGTTTGCTTCTGTAAGCATACGGTCCACTTCATCAAGAGCCATTTCTGCGTACTGCTCTGTGGTGTAAACTGCGGTGTTAACATCATCGTATGTAACAGCTGATTTAACGGCGGAAGCAGATCCTCTGTAAGTAGCGGATGCCACAACCGAAACGCAGCTGAAAATCATCACAACCGCAAGCACCAAAGACAGCACTCTAAGAGATTTTTTCATTAATTACCTCCCGTAAAAAAGATTGAACGCCTAAAGCCTTTTTGCTACCATACAGCCCTTGAGCTGATGCGTTTTCGCAGAAGCTGACCCCTCTTTGAAATACATCGTTACCCTCAAGGTGTGGAGTGTAGGGTACGATGCCAATAGGCTTTGAGCATCCTGCTTTAAGAACGGCACCGCTTTATAGCGGCACTACCCCCAAAGCTTAATTTACAAGTATAAATATAATCAATTATCAAGCGGATGTCAATAATTTTAAGTTTCAAGTAAAATTTTTGTTAATTTTGACAATTTTTTTGTCCTTAATTTGTTCATTATTTCCTTTTATATTGCCGGCAGGGAAAATAAAACTTGGAGGAAATTGTAATAATGAGTAATGAGCAATGAGTAATGTCGGGGATTTTGCTCATTACTCATTGTTTGCAAGGCAAACAAAAATCTGCCGATGTAAAGTATTACAGCTTAACGCACCGGCAGATTGATAGGTTTATTTAATTTCTTTAATTTTCAAGGTTTTTTCGTAATATTTGCTATTGATAATTTACGCACGGCAAGGCATTTTGCTTTACAGGGCACGAAGATAAATTTTGCAGGATTCACCGTCATCCATATCATAGTCATTTAAGCTCAAACCGGCATTCATGAGAAGAGCTCCGGAATAGACTTCTCCGGTTTCATCCTCCACATAAAATTTGTTTGGATCAAGTCCTTTGAGTTTAAGATAAACGCAGTCATTTTCCGGCTCACGCATAACCACATGAGTAACAAGAGCTTCGTTTTTATCCTCGGAAACGAACATCCAAGCAACGCGCCAAGGGTTTTTATCGGGAGTGATTAAGCGATACAAATCACCCTTATGAATAATGTCATAATACTTATGGTACTCCCCTACTTGCTCTTTAACAAGCTCTTTTTCTTCCTCGGTGAATTTATTGGGGTCAAGCTCATAGCCGAAGGTTCCCCAGAGAGCAATATTTCCTTTTGTTTCATATCCTGTGCGCTTGCTTGCGGAAACGTGGGCACCCATGGAAGAGGCGGGATAGCAAAGAGATGTGCCGAATTGAATGCTCAGGCGCTCAATGGGGTCTGTGTTGTCACTTGCCCAAATTTGAGGGGAATAATAGAGCATACCGGGGTCAAATCTGCCGCCGCCGCTGGCACAATTTTCAAGGAGCAAATCGGGAAAATCGGTAGTTAAACGATTCATAATATCATAAACCCCGAGCACATAGCGATGGAAAACTTCTTTTTGCCTTTCGGGAGGCAAAGCATCGGAGCCGACCTCGGTTAAATTACGGTTAAAATCCCATTTGACATAGGCAATATTATTCTCCGAAAGAATTTTATACATAAGAGAATAGATATAATCTCTCACTTCTTTACGGCTGAAATCAAGAACATATTGGTACCTTGCAATGCTCTTTTCGCGGTTTGGCACATGGATGCACCAATCCGGATGCTCTCTGTAAAGATTACTGTCACGGGAGACCATTTCAGGTTCAAACCAAATGCCGAATTTAAGGCCGAGAGCATTGATTTTATTGATGAATTTATTGAGGGGACCGCCGAGTTTTTCTTCATTTACCTGCCAGTCACCAAGGGAAGTTTTATCATCGTCACGGCAGCCGAACCAGCCGTCATCCATAACAAGCATATCTATGCCCAACTCTTTTGCTCTTTCGGCGAAAGTTACAAGCTGTTCCCCCGTAAATTCCATACCCGTAGCTTCCCAGTTATTTATAAGCAGGGGGCGCTTGATATTTGCCCATTTGCCGCGGATAAGGTGTTTTTGATAGAGCCTATGGAAAATCCTGCTCATTCCGCCGATGCCTTCATTTGAAAATACCATTACAACCTCGGGAGCGGAAAATTCTTCACCGGGGTCAAGGTGCCAGCCGAAAGATTCGGGATTTATGCCCATAAGCACACGGGAACCGCCGTAATAATCCGCATAAGCCTCAAACATAAAGTTACCGCTGTAAACAAAATTAAAACCGTAAGCGTTGCCGTATTCTTCGTTCGCCTCATGGTCAACAACGGCCGCAAAGGGGTTATGAGCATGGCTTGATGAGCCTCTTCTGCTTGAAATTATATGCCTTGTGTGGTCAAAAGGTGTACGGTTTACGGCTCGCTCTTTGCCCCATTCACCGTAAAGAGTGATAAGGTCAAAATCCTGCGTATTATAGTCAACACAGCAGCTGAGCACTCTTTCAATATCGGCAGGTTTATCCGTGGGATTTACAATCTTAACACAGCGAGTCATGGCGCTGAATTTTTCAAAGACAGTGTAGTATAAAATCGCCTGTATTCCTGTGGTTTTATCCTCTGTAAGCACCTCAAGAGTGGTGGCATCGGAATCGTCATCAATATGTAAAGAAGGCAGGCCTTTTATGCCGGGCTTACCTGGGTAAATTTCATGGGAAATATATCGCATATCCGTGGAATTATTATAATCCGCATTTCTTATTGCGAGGGCCGTGCTTCTGAAATCTCCGGTGCCTTCGCAGGGGAATTCAAAGGTGTTTACATCGGGAGAAAAGAGCCTGTCGTCAATATTGATATTTTGAGGGGCATCGGACGCAAAACGGTCTTTGTATTTATGCTTTGAGAGATTATAATCGGGGATTTTCGCACCATAGTATAAATGAACAAGATAACCTTGCTCAAACACCTGAAAAACATAGCTCGAACCGGCTGTGTCCAGCTTAAAAATCCGCTTATCGCTGTCGTATGAAATAGGCATCAATATTCCTCCAAAATTTTATTGAGTATTTCGGTATCCGCAGGGCAAAATTCGTAATTTTTTATCTCTGCGGGAGTAATGAATTTAATATCGTTATGTTCAAGGCGTTTCGGCTCCTCGCCCTTGTTTAAAGAAGCATGAAAAAGGGTTAAATGAATGGTAATATCGGGGTAAACATGGTCCACCTCCGCAAAAACAGAGCCGACTGTGATTTGAACTCCCATTTCCTCCATACATTCCCTTTTAAGTGCCTGCTCCAAGGTTTCGCCTTTTTCGACTTTACCTCCTACAAATTCCCATTGAAAAGCGCGGGTTTTATTTGCGGGCCTTTGGCAAATCATAAATTTATTATCTCTCCAAATAAGAGCTGCCACAACCTGTGTCATAAGCCTCACCTCCGCTACATAATATTACATAAAGGGAATTATTGCAAGGATTTTTTAAGCGTAAAAGCCTGTCTTTTGTATAAAATATATATTTACAAAGATAAAAAGAAGTGTTATAATAAGCCGAATTATTGTAAACTCGAAAGGGTGAAATAAATGAACTATGTCAGCACGAGAGATACTTCCGTTAAGGTTGAATCTTCTCAGGCAATAGCAAGAGGTATATCCGCTGACGGAGGTCTGTTCGTTCCGAGCTCCATTCCACAGGTTTCCCTTGATGAAATTGCAAATCTCGCTAAGGAAAGCTACATAGGCAGAGCAAAAAACATACTCGGCCGCTTCCTTACGGATTTTACGGCTGATGAGCTTGATTCCTGCGTAAAAGGCGCTTACGAAACCGGTTTTTCCAGCGAAAAAGTGGCACCGGTTGTTACCATTGAAGAGGGAGTTAACATACTCGAGCTTTTCAAAGGCCCTACCTGCGCATTCAAAGATATGGCTCTTCAGATTTTACCGAGGCTTCTTACCGTTGCCGCAAACAAAGCCGCAAAGGGCACAGAAATTGTTATACTTGTTGCCACCTCAGGTGACACGGGCAAGGCTGCTCTTGAAGGCTTCAAAGATGTGGAAAACACAAAAATTCTTGTTTTCTACCCAAGTGACGGCGTCAGCCCCATGCAAAAGCTCCAAATGTGCACCCAAGAAGGAAACAATGTTTCTGTTTGCGCAATAAAAGGCAATTTTGACGATGCCCAAAACGGAGTTAAGAGGATTTTTACCGACACCGAAATAGCAAAGAAACTTGCCGAAAACGGTATGGCGTTCTCCTCTGCAAACTCAATCAACTGGGGCAGGCTTGCTCCTCAAATCGTTTATTACTTCTCGGCTTACTGCGACCTTGTTGCAGATAAAAAAATAAGCTGCGGTGATAAAATCAATGTGGTAGTGCCTACGGGTAACTTTGGCAATATTCTTGCGGCATACTACGCTAAAGAGATGGGACTTCCCGTTGCAAAACTTATCTGTGCATCTAACTCAAACTCCGTGCTTACGGAATTTCTTACAACAGGCACCTACAACAGAAACAGAAAATTCTACACAACCATTTCTCCATCTATGGATATTCTTATTTCTTCAAACCTTGAGCGCTTGCTTTATTCTCTTGCAGGCAGCGAAAAAGTTAAAGAATGGATGAGCCTCCTTTCAAAAGAGGGCAAATATACGGTAGATGACGAAACCTTTGCCAAAATCAAAGAGCTTTTTGCCGCCGGCTGCTGTGATGATGATGCCACAAAGGCAACAATAGCAAAAACATTCAAAGAAAAAGGTTACCTTTGTGATACTCACACCGCTGTTGCCGTTACGGTTTACAACAGCTACAGAGAATCCACCGGAGACAAAACGCCTACGGTTATCGCCTCCACGGCAAGCCCCTTCAAATTCGGTGCCGCAGTGCTTGAAGCTGTTGAGGGCAAAAAGAGCAACCTTGACGAATTTGAAATGGTTAAAGAGCTTGCAAAGGTTACCGGCAGCGAATGCCCGCCTCAGCTTGCAAATCTCAAAGATAAAAAAGTCAGATTTGACGGCTGCTGCGAAAAATCCGAGATGGACGGCGTAGTATTCAATATGCTTAAAATCTAAGGGAGTTTTTTATGTCACTGTTTGTTATAGCAGACACACATTTGTCCTTGGCAACAGGCAAAACAATGAATATTTTCAACGGCTGGTCCGATTACGAGCAAAGGCTTGAAAAAAACTGGCGAGCCATTGTTACGGATGATGACACGGTCATAATCCCCGGTGATATATCTTGGAGTATGAGTCTTGAAGAAGGCCTTGCGGATTTTGAATTTCTCAATAATCTGCCCGGGCGAAAAATTCTGATGAAGGGCAACCACGATTATTGGTGGTCCACAAAGAAAAAAGCCGATGACTTCTTCAAAAAGCACGAGCTAAGCACTCTTAACATACTTCACAACAATACATACACCTGCGGCAGCATTGCAATGTGCGGCACAAGAGGATGGTTTTTTGATGCTGAAAAAGATGCGGATAAAAAAGTCCTTCTCCGTGAAGCAGGCAGGCTCAAAATGAGCATTACCGCCGCAAAAGAAACAGGGCTTGAGCCTGTGGTATTTCTCCACTACCCTCCCCTGTCGGATACTCGCAAATGCGATGAAATTTATAATGTGCTTTTGGAAGAAGGCATAAAGAGATGCTATTACGGCCATCTCCACTCATATTCCCATGCAACCGCATTTAACGGAATAAGCGACGGCATTAAATTCACCTTGGTATCGGGAGATTACCTTGAATTTTGCCCTCTGCTTGTGCGTGAATGTGACTAAATACACAAATTTATTTATAATTACTCATTGGAGGAAAAGATAATGAGCTTAGTATCAGCAAACAAAACAGAAACAAACACTTACACCGTTGAAATCGCTGTTTCCGCAGAGGATTTCGCAGCAGCTGTTCAGCAGGCATACCTTAAGAACAGAAAGAACATCACCATCCCCGGCTTCCGCAAGGGCAAAGCTCCCAAGCACATGATTGAGAAACTTTACGGTGAGAATTTCTTCTATGAAGACGCTCTTGAAGCTATCTTCCCCACAGAAGTCGGCGCAGCTTATGACGAAGCAAAAATCACTCCCGTTGATCAGCCCAAAGATCTTGACATTAAAACAATCAGCGTTACAGAAGGCCTTAACTTCACATTCAAAGTAACCGTTAAGCCCGAAATCACTCTTAAGGCATACAAAGGCCTTGAGGCTGAAAAGGCAGACACAGCTATCACAAAAGAAGAAGTTGAAACAGAAATCAAATATATGCTTGACAGAGGCTCAAGACTTATTGATGTTGACGGCAGAGCCGTTGAAAAAGGCGACATCGCAACCATCGATTTCGAAGGCTTCCTTGACGGCGTAGCATTTGAAGGCGGCAAGGCTGAAAAATATAACCTCACCATCGGTGACGGCCAGTTTATCCCCGGCTTTGAAGATCAAATCATCGGCCACAACATCGGCGAAGAGTTTGACATCAGCGTTAAATTCCCCGAAGATTATGCAGCAGAGCTTGCAGGCAAAGACGCAACATTCAAGATTAAAATTCACGGTATTCAGGTTAAAGAAATGCCCGAGCTTGATGACGAATTTGCAAAAGATCAGGATTATGATACCGTTGACGACCTTAAGAAAGGCGTAGAGGCTGACCTTAAAGCTCGTAAAGAAGACAGCGCACAGCACAACTTTGAGGATGCAATCATTGACGCTCTTTGCGAAAATGTTGAGGGTGAAATTCCCGAAGTTATGTATGACAACAAGGCTAACGAAAACGTAGACAACTTTGCTCAGAGAGTTGAGCAGCAGGGCATTAAGCTCGAGATGTATCTTTCATACATGGGCATGGACCTTGACACTTTCAAGGCTACCATGAGAGACAGAGCAGTTAATGATGTTAAATACGACCTTGCAGTTGAAAAGATCGTTGAGCTTGAAAACATTGCAGCAGAAGATGCAGCTATTGAAGAAGAATATTCAAAGATGGCTGAGCAGTACGGCCTTGACGTTGAAAAGATTAAGTCCGTTGTTTCAAAAGAAATGGTTGCCGAGCAGCTTAATAAGCAGGCAGCAGTAAAGCTTGTTATTGACTCCGCAAAGGTTAAGAAGCCTGCTGCAAAGAAGGCAGCAAAGAAGGCACCTGCAAAGAAGGCAGACGCCGAAGAAAAAGCAGATGACAAAGCAGAAGCTCCCGCAAAGAAAGCTACCGCTAAGAAAACCACAACCAAAAAGGCTGCAACCAAAAAGGCAGATGAAACACCCGCAGCCGAATAATTAACTTGAAAAGAGGTTAATAAAATGGCACTTGTACCTTATGTTATAGAGCAAACCAACCGTGGTGAACGCTCTTATGATATTTTTTCCCGTCTTCTTAATGACAGGATCATTGTTCTTTCGGATGAAGTAAACGATGCAACGGCAAGCGTTGTTGTGGCACAGCTTCTTTACCTTGAAAGCCAAGACCCTGATAAAGACATCAGTCTTTATATAAACAGCCCCGGCGGTTCCGTTACTGCCGGTATGGCTATCTATGACACCATGCAATACATTAAGTGCGATGTTTCCACAATTTGCATGGGTATGGCTGCATCCATGGGTGCATTCCTTCTTTCTTCCGGTGCAAAGGGTAAGAGATATGCTTTACCAAACAGCGAAATTATGATTCACCAGCCTCTCGGCGGCATGCAGGGCCAGGCAAGTGATATGCAAATTGCAGCTGCTCACATTCAAAAGACAAAGGAAAAATTAAATCAGATTCTTGCTGCAAATACCGGCAAGAGCCTTGATATTATCGCAAAAGATACAGACAGGGATAATTGGCTTACTGCTCAGGAGGCTATGGAATACGGCCTTGTTGATAAAGTAATAGACCACAGATAATTCATATTACAGGAGACTATTATGCCCAGAGATGACGATAAGCGTTACACGAAGGTACCCTGTTGCTCTTTTTGCCACAAGCCGCAAAATCAAGTGGCAAAGCTTATTGAGGGTGACGGTGTATATATCTGTAACGAGTGTGTAGAGCTCTGCCTTTCAATTCTAGATGACGAGCCCTATATGCCTAAAGATGACGGCCATGAGCACAAAGATTTCGATTCTTTGCCGAAGCCACATCAAATTAAAGAGCTTCTTGACCAATATGTAATAGGTCAAGACAAAGCAAAAGTAACTTTAAGCGTTGCCGTTTATAACCATTATAAGCGCATTATGGCGGTTAAAGATACCGATGTGGAAATTCAAAAATCAAATATCCTTATGCTTGGCCCTACAGGCGTTGGTAAAACAATGCTTGCACAAACTCTTGCAAAAATTCTTGATGTTCCCTTTGCCATTGCCGATGCAACCACTCTTACAGAGGCAGGTTATGTTGGTGAGGATGTAGAAAATATACTTCTCAGGCTTATTCAGGCAGCTGATTTTGATATAGAAAAAGCCGAAAGAGGAATTATCTATATTGATGAGATTGATAAAATCGCCCGTAAGAGTGAAAATCCGTCAATCACAAGGGATGTAAGTGGTGAAGGCGTTCAGCAGGCTCTTCTTAAAATCATAGAAGGCACTGTGGCAAATGTACCCCCTCAGGGTGGTAGAAAGCACCCACAGCAAGAGTTTATACATATTGACACTTCAAACATTCTCTTTATATGCGGCGGTGCCTTTGCGGGCATTGAAAACATAATTGAAAAGAGAGTTTCCGGCTCGGCTTTGGGCTTTGGTGCAGATATTAAAAGCAGAGCGGATTTTGACAGAGAAAATCTTATTTCCAAAACAGTTCAGCAAGACCTTGTTAAGTTTGGTCTTATCCCCGAACTTGTAGGTAGATTGCCTATTATAACGACTCTTGACGAGCTTGATAAAGATTCCCTTGTCAGAATACTCACAGAGCCTAAAAACGCCATTACAAAGCAATACAGAGAGCTTTTCAGCCTTGATAATGTTGAGCTGGACTTTGATACAGCTGCTCTTGACGCCATTGCAGAGGAAACAATTGAGAAAAAGACCGGCGCAAGAGGTCTTCGCTCCATAGTTGAAAGCGCTCTTATGAAAATTATGTATGATGTGCCCTCAGATGATACCATTTCAAAGGTTATTGTTACCGAGGACAATGTCAAAAACGGCTCTGAACCCTATATTGAGCACAGAACCGCAGAAGCAAACTGAAAGTAATTAAAGCTGTTGCAATCCTAAGGAAAGCAACAGCTTTTTCTGTTAAAAAGTAATATTATCCATAAATTTTTCATTGAATATATCATCTGTTGAAAGTACATTTTCGGATGATATATTTTTTATTTTTTCAAGTTCCTCATCCCCTTTTGAAGATGTTAAATATTTAACTGCACCATCAAGAGATGAATTGCCGATGCATCGGGTTTTATCTTTAAATTCTTTGGGAATAAGGCCTATAATCACTGCGTTTTTTATATTGACGGCTCGGCTGAATCCTCCGGAAATATAAATTTCGCTTATTTCGTCCGCCTTACAAGAATACCTTTCCATAAGAGTTTCAATTCCCGCTCTTACTGCGGATTTAGCCAGCTGAACCTGACGAATATCATCCTGAATAAATCTGTATTTGCCGTCACGGGTAAGGGGATAACCGTATTCGCTATAATCTTCATCAAGAAAACCGGATTTATCAACTATGCCATTTTGGATAAGTAAGGCGGTTATGTCAATAACTCCCGTGCCGCAAATACCCGTTACGGGGTAACCGCCTACGGTGGAGCATTGCGCTCTGCCTCCGGCTATAACAACGCTGTTAATTGCACCGGGAACGCTGCCTGTGCCGCAAGAAATATTTCCTCCCTCAAAGGCCGGGCCTGCCGCAGCGGAGGCTGTGAGAATTTTATTTTTATTGCCGAGAGCCATTTCTCCGTTCGTACCAAGGTCTATAAGCAAGCAAAGTTCATCGCTCTTATATATTTCCGTATTGTAAATTCCGGAAACTATATCTCCACCCACATAAGCTGAAATTCCGGGGAAAAGTACCGTTTCGGCAGTAATTTTACTGTTTGTAAAAATCTCATTAAAGGCGAATTTAACTGTATTTATATTTTCCGTTTTGAATGGATACACTCCAAGGCCTGAACAATCGTAATTCATAAGAATGTGGCCCATTGTGGTGTTACAGGCTATGGCACATTTTTTAATTTGATTTTCCTTTATGCCATATTTTTCAAGAAGTTCATTTAATTCAAGAGAGATTTTTTCCGTAATTGTTTTTTGCAATTCTTTTTCTTTGCCCTCGGTGCAAGCGGTAATTCTTGAAACCACATCGGCGCCAAAAGCCCTTTGAGGATTATTGAATACAGCAGCACCCACATTTTCACCGCTTGGGTTTACCATTTTTAGTGCAACCGTTGTGGTGCCTATATCAATGGCAATAAAAATTTCATCTGCGCCGACTGTTACATTTTCGTTATAATCATCGGCACTCGCAAGGCTATCCTCTTTTTCTGCGTATACCACTAAATTTTCATAGGGTTTAAGGGCGCAGGCAAGCCGTATTCCCGTATTTATTTGGCTTTCTTTAAGAAATCTGCGGTCAAGGCCTGAAATAGGTGCATCTCTTGACACTCTCACCTTACATCTACCGCAAAATCCCTTTCCGCCGCAATCCGAGCGAACAAAACAGCCCTCCGTTCTAAAAACAGAAAGCAAACTTTCATCGGGGCTTACAGTATAATTCTTAGGCCCATCTCCGCTTATGATTGTAATATTTACCGGTGCAGATGACATAATAATTCTCCTGATAGATTGATAAAATTATTATACACATAAAGCGAAAAATTATCAATATAAAAAAGGCTGTAGCCATCAATAACTACAGCCGTAAAATCGGTTAATTCTTATTTCTCTGCCTGTTTTGAGTATTTCTTAAGATAAATAACTCTCATAAGGAGGGCTTCAATGGGATTGATGGGTTTTGCAGCTTCATAAACGCAGGTTGCGAGCTGTGCAAGGCTTGCTTTGCTCATAATCATGCTAACTGCTTCTGCATCGCTTTCAACTCCGCCGCAGCAAAGAGCGCCTTTGTCTTTAAGAAGAACGGCGTTTTTGCCCTTAATCTTCTTGCCGCAGTCTGCTTCGTTCTTGGCAACCTTAACTTTAGTGCCGCAAAGCTGGCTGAAGTCATCAAGGAGAGGTTTCATTGTTTTGCCGATCATTGAAACGGCAACTGTTTCTTTATCTGAGTTATGAACAATATAATTAAACTTGGGCTGTGAAAGATAAATTGCTCTGTGAGCAGCGGCTGTGCCGTATACCTTTGAATCACAAGCGCCTGTAGCAAGGTCAACACTGATTTCACTGCCGTCTGCGCAGTTTGTGAGCTTGATTGTGCCCTCTTCTCTGTTACATTCACTGTTGTAAAGAGCGGACTTGTCAACCTCTACCTTGCTGTTGTTGCTTGAAACTTTGCTTACGATTTGCTCGCAGAAACCTTCAATTGTATCTGTAACAATGCCGTATTTTTCTTTTGCGCCTTTAAGAATATATTCTTCGCTGGTCTTTTCAAGCATTCTTGCAACTTCAAAAGCTTCATCTTCGTCTTTACCGAAGCAAACAGTGCCGTGGTGAGCCATAATAGCAGCCTTTGATGAGCTTGCATTAAGAGCAGCTGTAACGCCCTTGCGAAGCTTCTTTGTGCCGGGGAGGCCGTAGCTTGCAAGAAGAACATTATCACCTATAACGGATTTTGCGGCGCCGCTGAGAGTGTCAATACCTTTTTTAAGTACGCTAACGGCGGAAGCAACTTTTTGGTGAGTGTGAATTACGAAATTTGCATCGGGGTATTTTTTATAAACCTCTGCATGAATGCCTTTTTCGCTGGAGGGCTTAACATCGCCACTCCAAGCAAGGTCTTCAATGGCAACCTCAACTATATCATCGGGGGTAAGGCCGATATAAGGCTTACCGCTGGGAGTAATAACGAAAGTCTTATCATCAATACGCATGCTGATATTGCCCCATGTTCTTGCAATAAGGCCTTCCTCAACAAGCCTTTCGCCTGCCTCAATAACTATGTTTTTTGCAGTTAAAATATCCATAGTCTTTCTCCTTTTCATATTTTTACCATTTTATTATAAATGCATATTAGTTAATTTTCAAGCCCTAATTTTCTTGCCATTTCACTGCTCTTAAGCTCAAGGAGCTTTGAAACGCCCTCTTCCTGCATGGTAACGCCGTAAAGCACGTCTGCCTCGTCCATTGTGCCACGCCTGTGAGTGATAAGAATAAATTGGGTGTTATTTGTCATGCTGCGAACATATTTTGCATATCTTGAAACATTCACATCGTCAAGGGCGGCCTCAACCTCATCAAAAATACAGAAGGGCGCCGGGGTGATTTTAAGAATTGCAAACAGAAGAGCAATAGCAGCAAGGCCTTTTTCGCCGCCGGAAAGCAAATCGATATTTTGAACATTTTTGCCCGGTGGCTGAACCTTAATATTAATGTTGCATTCAAGCACATCTGCGGGATTTTCAAGCACAAGCTCCGCTTTACCGCCGTCAAACAAATCTTTGAATGTTTCACCGAAAGTAACGTTGATTCTTCTGAATTGTTCTCTGAATTTCTCGGCCATTTTACCCGTAAGCTCATCAATGAGTTTTTCAAGCTCTGCTTTGGATTTTTCCACATCCGTAAGCTGACCGTTCATGTATTCGTATCTTTCGCTGACTTCTTTATACTCTTCAACGGCACCTACATTAACGGTGCCGAGGGCACGAATTTTGCTCTTGATTTCCTGCAAGGTTCTCTGGGCTTTGCCTATATCATCAGGTTTTTCGCCAACTTCTTGTGCCTCACGGAAAGTTAACTGATATTCGTCATAAAGCTTATTTTTGGTGCTTTCAAGCTCATTTTCAAGGGTTTCTTTACGCTCTTCGAGCCTTGCAAGTTCACCGCCGATTTTTTCTTTTTCGGCATTCTTTTCTCGTTCTGCAGTACGAAGTCGAGCGTTTTCCCCCTCTGTTGAATTTCTTTTCGCAATAAGCTCTTCAATCTTACTGCTTGTGGCTTTTGAGCCCTCTCTGAGCTCTTTCGCCTCGTTTTCGAGATTTTCTATTTCAAGGGTGATCGCTTCGTTATCTGCCTTAATTTGAGCAATTTCTTCGCTCAGCTTATCTCCTCTTGATGCCAAGGCTTCTTTGCGAATTTCCGCAGCTTCTATGATACTCTTTTGAGCCTCGATCTCTTTACTGAGGGTAACAATGGCGATATTAAGCTCGTTTTGAATTTCGGCGGATTTCTCTCTTAGAGTGTCAAGTGCTTCTCTTTCTTCATCCAGGCCGGAAAGTTCGTTATTAAGCTCATCTATTTGAGAATTAAGCTTTTCAATTTCAGCATCCGCTTGCTTTTCCGCTTTATCGGACTCCGCAATGCGCTGAGTGGATCTTTCTTTCTCTGCCTTAAGCTCTTCAATGTGACTCTTTGCGGAATCAAGCCTATCCTGAATAACTTTAAGCTCGCCCTCAGCTCTTATGATATTTTCATCGATTTTTATAATTTCCGCTTCGGATGCATCAAGCTCTGCCTGTGCATTGTTTATTTCACCGGCAACGGTATCGTAAGAGTTTTGCTTTTTGTTTCTCTCGCTTTCAAGGGCGGCTACTTTATTTTTAAGCTCTTCAATTTCGTTAACTCTGCTTAAAAGGCCGGCTCCGGAGCCTCTCGAGCCGCCTGTCATGGAGCCGCCGGCATTGAGAACCTGACCGTCAAGGGTAACAATCTTAAAACGGTAAGAATAGCTCTTTGCCATGGCAATGCCGTTATCGATATTGTCCACAACAGCCGTTCTGCCCAGAAGTGAACCGATTATTTCACCGTATTTTTTGTCTGTATCCACAAGATTTGCGGCCGTATCTATATATCCTTCGCACTTTTCGAGGCCTCTTTCGGTAAAAGGCTTTGACTTAACGGAGGTTAAGGGCAAAAAGGTTGCTCTGCCCGCCCTGTTATCTTTAAGATATTTAATAGCCTGCTTTGCGGCGTTTTCATCATCTGTAACTATATTTTGAATTGCTGCCCCAAGGGCCGTTTCAACGGCTACGGAATACTCCGCCTTTGTGCTGATAAGCTGTGAAAGCGTGCCGTGGATTCCTCGCATTGCACCTCTTTTGGCCTCTTTGATGACTTTTTGAACAGAGCCTGCATAACCGTCAAGATTTTTCTCAAGGTCATCAAGCATCTTAATACGGGCGTTCTTTTGATAAATATCAAGGTTAAGGTCATCCAGCTCTTTACGGAGCTTTTCCGCTTTGCCCTCTCTTGTTTCGATTATTAAGCGATAACCGTCACAGGCGTTGTCATTCTCTTGCTTTTCGTCACCCAGTGAGCGAATTTTGCTCTCTGCCTCTGCTTTTTCTTTTTCGAGGGTATCAATGATTCCCCCACGATTTTCAAGCACTTCGTTAATGGTGGCGATTCTTGTTTTAAGCTCCTCCGCACCGGATGCGGCAGAGGTTTTTTCAACCCTTAAATCGCTGAGCCTCAGCGCCGCCTGATTAAGCTTGTCATTGACCTGCCTTGCTTTTTCGGAATTCTTTCCGTTTTGGCTGAGCAGGGAATTTAATTTTTCAAGCTCTTTTGAAAGCTCGTTTTTACGGCTTTGAATTTCATTTTCTTTATCGGAAATATCAGATTTTGCGGCATTTATTTGCTCGTCTATCTCGGCAGCGGACTGCTCATCTGAGCCCATATCATTTGTGATTCTTTCAATTGTGCCGATATTATGCTCGATTGTGTTCTTTTTAACGGCAACGGTGCCGTCGATAACAGCAGCTTTTTCTTCCGCCTCGGAGATAGATTTTGTAAGGTTTTCAACCTCAACGGTAAGATCCTGCCCCTGTTTTATGGCTGTTTCAATCTGCTCCTCGATTTCGGCGAGCTTTGCCTCAACATCGGCATACTGAGCGGTGGCAATGGAAAGCTTTGTTTCTTGATCTCTTAAACCGTTGCCGGCCTTTTCAATGGTATGAAGCCAAAGGCCTATTTCAAGGGTTTTCTTTTCATCTGCAAGGGCTAAAAATTTAATTGCTTTTTCGCTTTGAGTTTTAAGAGGGCCTATTCTTGACTCAAGCTCTGCAAGAATATCACGAAGCCTTACAAGATTTTCCTCTGCCTGCTCAAGCCTGCGGTTTGCATCCGCCCTTCTGTAACGGTAATGGGAAATACCGGCAGCCTCTTCAAGCATATCTCTTCTTTGAGTTGATTTTGCAGATACCAAATCTGCGATTTTACCCTGACTGACCATTGAATAGCCGTCACGGCCGAGTCCTGTATCCATAAACATTTCATGGATGTCACGTAGCCTGCATTCTTCACCGTTTATTTTGTATTCGCTTTCGCCGGAGCGGTAATATCTTCTTGTAACGGCCACGTCATCCGCATCTTTATTCAGCGAGCGGTCTTTGTTATCAAGGCGAAGTGTTACCTCGGCATAGCCTAAGGCTTTTCTGCGGCTTGTGCCGCCGAAAATAACATCTTCCATACGGGAGCCTCTGAGGGCCTTTGTGGACATCTCTCCCAAAACCCAGCGCACCGCATCCGAAATGTTGCTTTTGCCTGAGCCGTTTGGGCCGACTACACCCGTTATGCCTTTCCCCAGCTCAAATGTAACTTTATCGGGAAAGGATTTGAAGCCTTGCATTTCTATAGATTTTAATATCATCCTATTACCTTACCTTGACCTCATATTTATCTAAACTTTCATCTTGAAGGACTTTTATGATTTCGTAGCCATTATCTTTTAAAAATTGAATATTTGCTCGTTTTTGACCTGCCATTTTGGATATCTGACCTTTGCCCACAACCAGCTCATATTTGCCCGGGTTGTGATTTTTGAGCTCTCTGAACGCCGCATCACGATAAATGCGTCCCTCACAAAGTTCCCTTAAGGCCGGGTGAAAGGCTCCGCCGGTCATTTCTTCCTCCACTCCGCCGCCGGAGTGTAAACCGACGCGAATCACTTTTATACCCTCGTTTTCAAACATAGTGATGAGCTTAGCGCAAAGATCAACTGTTTCTTCCACGCCCTTCGGCGTGAATTTTCCCTGCTTCATAAGCTCGTCAAACTTTGTGTTTTTAAGCACCACCGTGGGATAAATTCGCACTGTGGCAGGTTTTAATTCAATTATTTTTTCGGCTGTTTCAATGCTGTCTTCATCCCTTGAGCCGTAAAGGCCCGTCATCATTTGAAGGCCCAGCTCAAAGCCGTAATTTTTAAGCATTTCGCAGGCGTCCTCCACCTGCTTTGCGGTGTGACCTCTCTCGTTGAGAGAAAGCACTCTCTCATCAAGGCTTTGCGCCCCGAGCTCAACAGCCGTAACGCCGTATTTTTTTAATATTTCGCAAATTTCTTTATTGATTCCGTCAGGCCTTGTGGAAATTCTGATTCCCTTAAAAAGCCCTTTTTGAACATAAGTATATGCTGCCTCAAGCAGAGAAATCATATAGGCGGGCTCAACCATGGTAAAGCTGCCGCCGAAAAAGGCAATTTCCCCGCCTGCCGCCGTTTCTTTATCAAGAGAAGCAAGGGCGGTCTGTGCCGCAGAATGTACATCCTCGGCACTGATGGATTTTTGAAAACCCGTTATACTTCTTTGATTGCAAAATGTGCAGGCATGAGGGCATCCCATATGCACCACAAAAAGCGCTACGTTTATATGCTTCATCAATAAATTCCCATAAGCGCCAAAGCCTCTTTGGCGGCCATTTGTTCGGCGATTTTTTTGCTTTTGCCCTCGCCTTTGCCTATAACGTTGCTGTTAAGGTGAATTTCAACGGTGAATTTCCTTGAATGTGCAGGACCTTCTTCGCCAACGGTAACATATTCTATATGCTCCTCACGGTTACGCTGTATAAACTCTTGGAGCATGGTTTTGTAATCTTTACTGTCATCAAGAAAATCGTGGCGGGCAACAAATCTTAAAGCAAGTTTGCTTGCCTCTTCAAGGCCTCCGTCAAGATATACAGCGGCAAGCACAGCCTCAAAAGCGTCTGCCAGCATGGAAGGCTTCTCTCTGCCCCCCATTCTTTCTTCACCTTTGCCTAAGCGAAGGGCAGAGCCTATATCAAGCTCTTTTGAAAACACGCAAAGCGCTGCCTCGCAAACTCTTGCGGCTCTGTGCCTTGTAAGCTCACCCTCCGGTAAATTCAAATTTTTATAAAGATAATTTGCCGAAATAAAGCCAAGCACCGCATCACCTAAAAATTCCAATCTCTCGTTGCAAACGGTATTTTTTTCATTTGCATAAGAAGAATGTGTCAGCGCTGTTTCAAGAAGAGAAATATCCTTAAATTTATATCCCAGCTTCTCCTGCAGAGCTTCAAGCTTTTCATCCATAATTGTTTCTTCCTTTCGTAAACTTAACCGGCTGTGTTAATTGCATCGGCCAAATCACGAATGGTCCAGTCATCTGCCGGTCTTTCGGTAAGGGTTACCTCAAACTCTTCTTCTATTGCACTTACAAGCTCTTGAATTTCAAACTCGTCATTGGCAAAAAGCTCAAGGGTGGTGTCCTCATCTACGTCGGACTCATCAAGTGCAAACACGTCACATATCAATGCTATCAATTTGTCAAGGATCACAAAGCATACCTCCTGTAATATTTCGTCCTTAAAAATTTTTCAGTCATCGGATAGTTGGGCTGTCAGTGCCGAAAGTCCTCTTTCGGCAAGAGTTTTATATCTCAGCTTTTTATCCCTGATTTTTTCATCAAGGGGAGGAAGCAACCCGAAAGCCGCCCCCATAGGCTGAAAGTTTTTAATATTTTCATCTGAAATATATCTTGCAAGCTGACCTGTAATGGTAAGCTCGTTTGGGACGAATTTTTCTTTGCCCTTAATTTTATTTGCCATGTTTATGCCTGCCAATATGCCTGAGGCGGCGGATTCCATATATCCTTCAACCCCTGTTATTTGGCCTGCAAAGAATAAATTTTCTCTTTTTCTGAAAGAAAAATCATCATTTAATAATTCAGGTGAATTTATAAAAGTATTTCTGTGCATTACACCGTAACGCACAAATTCCGCATTTTCAAGGGCGGGAATCAGTGAAAATACTCTTTTTTGCTCCGGAAATTTAAGATTTGTTTGAAAGCCTACCAAATTATACATGGTGCCTTCTTTATTTTCTTTGCGAAGCTGTAAATTTGCCCAAGGTCTGTGGCCGGTGGCGGGATCTACAAGGCCTGCCGGCTTCATGGGGCCGAACCTTATTGTATCGTGGCCTCTTGATGCCATAACCTCAATGGGCATACAGCCCTCATAAACATCTTTTCTTTTATCAAACTCATGCAGAGAAGCACTTTCGGCATTTATGAGAGCATCATAAAATATTTCATATTGCTCTTTGTTCATGGGGCAATTTATGTAATCATCCGGCTCGCCTCTGTCATAACGGGACTGCATAAAAACTTTATCGTAATTAACGCTTTCCGCTGTTACAATAGGTGCGGCAGCGTCATAAAAGCTGAGGCTTCCGCCGCAAAGCTCTTTAATTTTCCGGCTTAATTCTTCGCTTGCAAGGGGGCCTGCCGCTATGATTACATTTCCCTCGGGAATTCCCGTGACTTCTTCCCTTATGAGAGTGATTTTATCGTTTGACAGAATTTTTTCCGTTACGAGAGATGAAAACTTATCTCTGTCCACCGCAAGAGCTCCCCCTGCGGGCACAGCGGTTTCCTTTGCACATTTAACGCACAAGGAGCCCATCATTTCCATTTCCGCTTTCATCATGCCGGCTGCGCTCTCAATGCGCAGGGCTTTAAAAGAATTGGAGCAAACAAGCTCTGCAAGGCCTTCTGCGGAATGGGCCGGAGAAAACTTCTTGGGCTTCATTTCATAAAGCTCAACCTCTATGCCTCTTTGGGCCAGCTGCCACGCCGCTTCACATCCGGCAAATCCGCCGCCTATAACTTTAACCTTTGTCATTTTGTTTTTCTTCCACCGGTCTTTTTGGCATTATCGCAATTCGGATTGCAGCAATAGGGCTTGTTGCCTTTCTTTGCAAACATGGGGCTGTTGCATAAGGGGCAGTGCTCTCCTGTGGGAGGATCCCAGCTTACAAAATCGCAATTAGGGTAACCGGAGCAGCCATAGAAAACATGGCCTTTCCTTGAACGCTTTTCAATTATGTCTCCGCCGCACTTGGGGCAAAGGCCTTTTCCGAGCACGAGGGGCATAACGTTGTTGCATTTAGGATAATTGGAGCAGCCGAGGAATCTGCCGAATCTGCCGTTCTTAATGAGCATATTTCCGCCGCATTTGTCGCAGATAATATCCGTTATGTCTTCCTCAAGCTGAATTTTTTCGCCACGCATATCTTCCCTTGCCTTGTCAACCTGATTTTTAAGGTCGGGGTAGAAATCATCCAGCATTTTAACATAGTCTATTTCACCGTTGCCAACTCTGTCAAGGTCGCCTTCCATACGGGCGGTAAACTTGGGGTCAACGATTTTCGGAAATCTGTCTTTAAGTAATTTTACAATTGCAATGCCGAGCTCTGTGGGAACAAGCTGCTTTTGCCTGCGCTCCACATAATCTTTATTTGTTATTGTGGAAATAATGGAAGCATAGGTCGAGGGGCGGCCGACGCCGTTTTCTTCAAGCTCTTTGATAAGAGATGCTTCCGTGTACCTTGCCGGCGGCTGAGTAAAGTGCTGTGTGGGTATAATCTCTCTTTGCTTTAATTTTTCGTCCTGCTTAACCTCGGGCAAAACGTTCTTATCAAGCTCTTCCTCCGAAAGCTCATAAACTTTTGTGAAGCCTTCGAATTTAACGGAATAACCCGTGGCTGTAAGGATGCAGAATTTATCTTTATCTTCGGCTTTTTGAGAAATTATTTCAAGCTTGGTTGTGTTTTGAACACAGGGTGCCATTAAGCAGGCAATAAACCTTCTCCAAATAAGAGTATAAAGCTTAAATTGGTCGGAGGTAAGGTCGTTTTTTACCATCTCGGGGGTGATTGAGGGGGTTGATGGTCTTATAGCCTCGTGGCCGTCCTGAGCATTAGAGCTTGTCTTATAATAATTAGGTTTAGCAGGTACATATTCGGGGCCGTAATTATCAATAATAAATTGGGTTCCCGCAGCGCGAGCTTCCTCGGAAATACGGAGAGAGTCCGTTCTCATATAAGTGATTAAACCTATGCTGCCGTGGCCCGTAACCTCAACGCCTTCATAAAGCTCCTGAGCTGCTCTCATAGTCCTTGATGCTTGGAAGCCCAGCTTTTTGGATGCCTCCTGCTGTAAGGTTGAGGTGGTAAAGGGAGGTGCGGCTTTTTTGGTTTTAGTGCCTTTTTTAACGCTCTTTACACTGAAATCCGAGCCGTCAAGACGGTCCGTATAAACTTTTGCCTCTGCCTCGTTTGTTAATTTGATTTTTCCCTTTTCATCGGAATCAAGAGATGCTTTGATAATTTTTCTTGACTCTGCGGCGAGTTTTGCCTCAACGCTCCAATATTCATCGGGAATAAAAGCGTTTATTTCATCTTCACGGTCAACAATTAATCTTAATGCAACGCTTTGCACACGGCCGGCCGAAAGACGAGGCCTGATTTTTTGAGAAACAAAGGGGCTGAGAGTGTAGCCCACAAGCCTGTCAAGAATTCTTCTTGCCTGCTGAGCGTTAACAAGGTCCATATCCACCTTGCGGGGGTTTGCCATACCGGCCTTAACACCGCTTTTTGTGATTTCGTTAAAAGTAACTCTGTTGGTGTCATTAAGGTCAAGGCCCATTACGTAAGCAAGGTGCCAAGATATGCCCTCTCCCTCACGGTCCGGGTCGGTTGCAAGGTAAACTTTTTCGCTTTTTGCGGCCTTTGCTTTAAGCTCTTCAACAAGTTTTTTCTTTTCGGGAATTATCTCATATTTTGGCGCATAATGATTGTTAACATCAACATTTAATTTTTTATCGGGCAAGTCTCTGACATGGCCCTTTGATGCAACTACATCATATCCGCTGCCAAGATATTTTTTTATTGTGTTCGCCTTTGCAGGTGACTCAACGATTATAAGTTTTGACATATTTTGCTCCTAATTTATATTAAGAAAGAATATAATTCTTTCCTTCTGTCTGTGATGCATAGCCCATGATTTCAAGCTCCGTAAGTGCTGCCATGGTTCTTGGAGGATTCAGTCCGCTTATAGCACAGATTTCATCGGAATGCAAGGGATTTTCACTTAATAATTTGTAAACAACAAGTGCATCTCCCTCAATATCATGGGGAATAATTCTTTGGTTAGGCTTCTTATTTAAGCTTTCGATTGCATCTGATTTTTGATTTTCAAAAGCCTTAGGATATAGTCCTTCGTAAATTTCCAATATATCCTCGGCACAGGTTACAGCTTTTGCACCGTCTTTAATTAATTTATTAGCGCCTGTATAAGCGGTGCTGAGAATACTGCCCGGCACGGCAAAAACATCTCTGCCTTGATTTATTGCACAGCCTGCGGTAATTAGCGATCCGCTTCTTTCACCTGCCTCAACTACAAGCACTCCGTTACTAAGGCCGGATATAATTCTGTTTCTTAAAGGAAAGGTTGTTTTGCTTGCTTCTGCAAATGGCGGATATTCGGTGATAACAGCTCCGTTTTTGGCAATTTCGCTTCTCATAGCGGCATTTGACATAAGATATCTTGTGCCAAGCCCACAGCCAAGCACGCAAACAGTGGGCAATCCTGCCGTTAATGCGCCTTCATGGGAAGCGGAATCTATACCCTGTGCTCCACCACTCACTATTATTGCGCCCTTTTGAGCCATGTCAAAGGAAAGCTTACGTGCTATTTTTACACTTTCAAAAGATGGATTTCTTGTGCCTACAACGCCTATTGTAACTTTACCGTCAATACAAGATAAATCTCCATCGCAAAAAAGAACAAGAGGCATATCCGTTAGATTTCTAAGCTTTTCCGGATAGGATTCATCATCCGGTGTATAAACCTTCCAGCCATTTTTATTACAAAGTTCTACAGCTTTTTCCGCCTCGCTGAGATGAACCTTTTCCATCCTGTCAAGCTTTGCCTTTGTAAATACACCGGAAATTATTCGTTCTCTGCGGCTTTCGTTATATATATTCTCGGGCGATGTGTATGCGCTAAGTACCTCATCCGTTCTTGCCCCTGCACCAAGAGCCATAGAAAGCCATATCCAATATTTTGCTTCACTCATCTTTTCAGCTCCCATGCAAGTATAGCGGCAGCAGCCGAGGCATTAAAAGATTCCGCTCTGCCGTCCATAGGTATAGTAACTTGTTTTTTGCAAGTATTTATGGTTTCCGCCGTTAGTCCGTTACCTTCATTGCCTATACAAATAATCGTTCCTTTTGTAAAATCAATAGAGCGGATATCTTCTGCCCCTGGGTTTGGTACAGATGCGAGGGTAAGCATGCCACTGTTTTCACATTTTTTTAAAAGCTCCGGCAAATTTTCAGTAATCGTAATTTTAATTCTCAGGGATGAGCCCATTGCCGCGCGTAAAGCTTTTGGATTGTAAATATCACATCCGCCGCTTACAATAAGCCCGGTTAATCCCAGAGCCTCGGCACTTCTGCTGATTGCTCCTAAATTTGAAGGATCTTGTATATTTTCTAAAGCAAGATATTTGCCGTTAAAATCTATGGAATTTGAAATACTATTGCCGGATTTGCAAACGCAAAAGACTCCTTGCGATGAACCTGTATCACTGAGCTTTGCTGCTACCTCGTTGCTTATTTCATAACACTCCGAACAAACATCCGTTATATCGGATATATAATCCGAATATTTTTCAAGTGCCGATGCAGTAAAAAAAGCTCTTACAAATCGAACGCCTGTTTTTGCGGCATCCGAGCAAAGCCTTGCACCCTCTAAAAAGAACTCGCCCGTTTCTCTTCTTTTGGAAGAACTTGTGCTGAGCTGCACGGCATATTTAATTTTATCATTGTTTCTTGCCGTTATTCTTTCCATTTGGGGCATACCTGCCTTATTTTAATTTATTATATATTATATGCTAAGTTTTGAATTGTCAACTGAAAATTTATTTTCTAATTGTAAACATTTCAAAAGAAAAGGACCTGCCACTTTGGACAGGCCATATTTTTATCCTAATTCTTCTTCATCATCAAAAATCACAGCAGCATTGTCATAACCTTCAAATTCAATTACAACAATTTCATTCTTGCCCTTTTTTAGGAAAGGCCCGGGAAGATAAGCAGACTTTTGAGGGCCCACTTCCCAATATCTTGAAAGAATTTTGCCGTTGATAATAATAATTCCCTTCTTAAAGTCAGGCAATTTAACAAACGTATCACAGCACTCGTCAAAATCAATTTCCGCTTTAAGCAAAACGGGCTCGCCGTCAAATTCAGGCACACCATCATTAAATTTAACCTTACTTATATCCTCAAAAGTTAAATTATATGACTGCCAATGATATACAAAACTGTTACCGAGTCGAATACCCTCTGTAACCCCCTTATAATCTTTAAGATGAGCGCCGTAATTCACTCTGCCCATATTTTCAACAAGCACGTAAAGATCATTGCCGCCTTTATCAAAGCCGGCGGAAATATTATTTTCCTTATCGTTTCTGTACTGTATTCCGAGGAGTTTTCTGTCTTTGTAAATGTACCCTCTGTCGTGCACTTCCTGCAAATAAACAGGCTGGCTGTTTCTTGGGCCTCTCACATGAGTTTTATAGAGAATATATCCGTAACCTTGATTTAATTTTTCCATTGGAACAGGGGCAACGATTTCTTTGGGCTCTGCCAAATTATCAAGGTTATCAAAGAGTTTTGCGGATTTTGTAAAAGCAATTTCGCCGTATTTTTTCTTCTTTATAGGCTTCGGCATTTCAACATCGGGAATAGGAGCATATTTTGAAATAACATCTCTTATAAGCTGATATTTTTCCGTTAAATTACCGCTTTCACCAACCGGTGCGTCATCATCATAGCTTGAAACTGTAGGCTCGTATTTATCATAATTATTGGCGCCATTCATATATCCGAAATTGGTGCCGCCATGGAACATATAGCAAGAAATACTTGCTCCGGCTGCTAAAACTTCATCAAAGCACTCTGCCGCCTCTTTCGGATCTCTGTGATGATGTTCCTCTGTCCAATGGTCAAACCAACCGTTCCAAAATTCCGTACACATAAGGGGGCCATCCGGCTGATATTCACGGAGTTTTTCAAAATTTTCCTTTGCTCTTGAACCGAAATTTGCGGTTTTATGGATTTCGGGCACGGTGCCACCTGTAAGCATTTGATATTCTGTTCCGTCGGATGTAAATAAAGGCACTATAATTCCGCCTTTTTTTAAGAGCTCTGCAATATATCTGATATATTCACTATCATCACCGTAGCTGCCGTATTCATTTTCAACCTGAACAAGAATTACATTTCCGCCCTCGGTGATTTGATGCTTTGCAATGCGTGGAATAAAATCAGCATAAAATCTTTCAACAGCGGCAAGATAGTCTTTATCCATACATCTCAAATGCATTTTATCATTCTTTAGAAGCCACCAGGGCAGGCCACCAAATTCCCACTCCGAGCAGATATAGGGGCCGGGCCTTACAATGACATAAAGGCCTAATTCTTCCGCAAGTGCAAGGAAAGCTTCAATATCAAGCATATCGCTGTAATCAAATTTTCCTTCTTCCTTTTCGTGCAAATTCCACGCTGCATACGTTTCAACGGCATTAAAGCCACAAGCTTTTAATTTTATAAGTCTGTCACGCCAATATTCACGGGGAACACGAAAATAGTGAATAGCGCCCGCGATAATTCTGAACGGCTCGTTATTAAGATAAAATCCGTCTTTTTTTATTTCAAAAGTGCCCATATTTTTACTCCGAAAGATAAAAATTATAAACTCATTGTTTACGAATGTATATTATCATAGACTGTATATATATTTCAAGAAAAATATCTGCCGCCGATTTCTCAGCTGCAGATAAATAAATATATTAGACAAAATAAAACCCTTCTGCAAAACACAGAAGGGGCAATAATCAAATGTTTTTAACGCACCCTAAAAACTGAACAAAGAAGAATGATGGAAGGTAATGGAACAGATT